>NZ_JBVHVO010000001.1:0-134052 GCF_055564815.1 Kitasatospora sp. NPDC028961
CCGAACCCTCCCCACACGACAACATCGGCTCCCAAGACCACAACCGGGTCTTGGGAGCCGACGTCACGCACGGGCCCGAATTAACCAACAGCATCGCGATTCACGCCTCCAGGCCCCATCCGACTGAATTGCCTCCTTTCCCCTCTTTCCCGGGAGCACGCGCCGGTAGGTTGTCGCCGGATTCGACACGGCACCGCCCACCTCGTCGCCCCGGAGAGCACCCATGTCCAGCGCGCCCCGAACCGCCCCGGAGTACTGGGACAGGTACCGGTCCCACCGCGGGGACGGCCCTCAGGCCCGTCCCGAGGCGAACCAATTCGACTGGACCGGTGTCCCCGGTCACGGACCGGGTGCGGAGATCCTGGGAAATCCGGGGACAGCACTCGACCTCGGACCCGCCGAGGGTGAGAACGCGGCGTTCCTCGCGAGGGAAGGGGTCGAGGTCGTCGCCGTGGACTTCTCACTCGTCCAGGTCGAGCGCGCCCGGGCGTTCTGGACCGATCTGTCGGCGCTGGAGTTCGTCCACGCCGAGGCCTGCGCGTTCCTGGACGAGGAGGTGAGGTCGTTCGACGCGATCTACTCGACCTGGGGTGCCGTCTGGTTCACCGACCCCGAGGAATTGTTCCCCCGGGTCGCCAAGCGGCTGGCCCCGGGCGGTACCTTCGCGTTCTCCCACCGTGAACCGGCTGCCGGAACATACGGCGCCCAGGCCATGGGAGGGAAGTGGCTGGAGGGCCGCGAGACCGAACTGACGGTCCTGCGCTGGCAGTACACCGCCGAACAGTGGACCGATCTGCTCAAGCGCCACGGCTTCACCCATATCAGCGCACAGGTGATTCCGGCCCGGGAGAGCGGCGCCCTGGGGACGCTACTGCTGACGGCAGAGGCCTCGGCCGGGCGCTGGACACGATCAACGAATCAGGACAACCGTCCTTAGGGCAGGGGGCCTTGCCCGCGGTGCACGCCCTTATGAGCGCCCCCTGATCGTCACTACCGTTGAGTTCCTGTCGGCTCCGGGGAGGGATCGTGTCTCGCACAGAGACGGTCGTCGACGTACCGGCCATCCTGCGCGCCGCCCGGGCGGTGAAGCGGGTGACCCTTGCGGAAGTGGGCGCGCACGCCGGCTACTCCGCCTCGGCCATGTCCCGGATCCTGCGAGGACAGATGGCAGTGGCCGACGGCGCCCTGCTCCGCATCGCGGAGTTCCTGGACATCCCGCCAACCCACCTCGGCCTCCACCGCGACCACCCGGCCCGACACACGCGGACTGCACCCCCCGGCAGCACGGTTGCTACTAGGGTGACGACAGGTCACCAAAAGTCGGAGGACGAGGTGCGGCGAAGGCGATTCCTCGCGGCGGGAGCCGCAGGCGTGGGCGCAGTGGTCATCGGCACCGAGCAGGCCGACGCGGTGACGGCTGCCAAGAAGTCCGGCATCGGCGGCGACCCACTGGAAGAGGCGCTGTTCGCCCCCGGCCCGCCCACTCCGCTGCCCGGCCTCGCAGGCGCGCTCGCCACCGCCCGCGCCGACTTCCGCGCAGCCCGCTACTCCCGTCTGCGCCACACCTTGCCCGCATTGATCAGCGGAGCGGAGGCAGCGCGGAACACTGGTACCGGCCTGGCACGTGAGCGAGCGTGCGCGGCCATCGCCCGCTCCTACGTGCTTGCGACCGAGCTGGCGGTCAAGGAGAGCGCCGACTACGCCTGGGCCACCGCTGACCGCGCTCTGACCGCAGCCCGCGCCTCCGGCTCACCCGTCGTGGTCGGAGAGGCGGCCCGGGTGCTCGCCATCACCATGCGCCGCTCCGGACGCATCTCCTCTGCCGTCCAACTCCTCACCTCGACCGCGAACAACCTGCACGCACAGGCCGGGCGCGAGGACGACCTACGCGCCGTCCGCACCACACTGCTCCTGACCGCTGCCTATACCGCTGCGACCGGAGGAGACGGCCGTACCGCCAACGAGCTGATCGACGAGGCGGAACTGCTGGCCAAGCGGATTCCCTCAGGGCGTACAGGAGAGTTGTTCACTGTAGAGGCCACCCCAGAGCAAGTGACGCTCTACCGGATCGGCATCGCCACAACGCTCAACGAGCCGGACTCCGGGGTTTCCCACGCCCGTGCCCTCGACCCTGCTCGCCTTCCGACGCAGGAACGGCGGGCGCGGTTCTACACCGACGCCGCCCGGCTCTGGACCGCTTTGGGGGACGACGGTCGGACCTACGCGGCGTTGCAGGCCATGGAACGCGTGGCGCCCGAAGAACTGCGCCGGCCGTCCGTTCGCGCGATCACGTCCGGCCTCGTGCACTCCTCGGCCCGCCTCCCCGGACTACGCGCCTTCGCCGCCCGAACTGGCGCATTCGACGCTTAGACGCGGCAAGGCCAAGTCCGCCTACAGCTGCGGTGCGACCGCGTCGGGGCCAATCCCAGTGAGCCTGGAGTGGGAAGTCGGACCCGCCGACTTCCCTCTCCACAGCCGGGTACGCCCTGCCACCGCCACATCGCCCACGCCCCCACCTCGCCGTGAACAGGCCGCCGCGGCTGCTCCGCACCACGACACTCGATTCTTGGCCCCACACGGCAACACCGGCCCTTTCGGAGTGGACAGTTGCTCCCACCGTCCCTAACTTCGTGCCCGAGGGCCGATTGCCCGGAGCAACCCTTGAGGAGGCTGTCCGTGCTCTTGGATGGTGACCAGTGGCGCCAACACTTCGACGGGTATCGCCAGGATGCGTTCCGACTGGAGGCCCAGCCGGCGTACACCATGCCGCGCGAGGCCGAGAACCTCGCGCGGTTCCTGCGCGGCGAACCGAAGCCGGCCGAGCACAACGCGGCCTGGCACCGACGGGTTCAGGGCTTCGTCGCCACCGGCAGGACGATCGGCCGGGTCCGGTTGGTGCGGAGGCCGTTGACCGACTACCAGCGATACCAGTTCGCCTGGGGGATCCCCGGCAACATCGCGGCCGGGGAGGACATCCGCATCCTCGACGCCACCGAGCAGGACTTCGGGATCCCGGACCAGGACTGGTGGATGTTCGACGAGTCCTCGGTCGTCCATCTGAACTTCCGCCCGGACGGAACGCAGATCAACCGCGAGCTGGTCGATGGACGAGCCGAAGAGTGCCGAGAGTTGAAGCGGCTGGCGATCGTGAACTCGGTGCCGTTCCTCGAATACGCGAACGACCACATGTGACGCCCGATCCCGATCAGCTCAGCTGATCGGGATCGGGATCGGGATCGGGGCCGGATGCTCAGGAGCCTGCCCCTGCGAGCGGGGGTTGGAGTGGGAAGTCGGACCCACCGACTTCCCACTCCGAGTCGGCTTGTTCTCCGGGCTGAAGGCCTTCACCGATGAGAGTGGGACCTATGAAGTCCACAGCGTGTGTGGAGGGAGAACCATGAAGCTCACGAGGATCCCAGGTGGTGTCCCGGGCTGGCGGGACGACCGCTGTAGGACTGAGCGGAGGCTTGTGACCGCACAAGGCTTCCGCCCGACTCCGGAGGGCGAGGCCGTGGTGGAGATCCCGGAGGCTCTTCTGCGGGAGGCGTTCCATGCGCTTGACCGGTGATGACTGGCGGGCGTTCTTCGACTCGTTCGAGCAGGAGGCGTTTCGGCTGGAGACCCGGAGTTCCTATGCCATGCCGGGTGAGGCCGAGGAGTTCCAGCAGTTCCTGGCCACCGGCGAGTTGCATCTCGATGCCGATGACAGGTGGCTCACCCGTGTGCGGAACTACCGTGCCACGGGCCGCAGGATCGCTCGGGTGCATGTACTCACCCGGCCGTTGTCCGACTACCTGCGGTACGAATTCGCTGCTTACGCCTACAACGTCGAAGCCGGGGAGGACATCAGGATCCTCGACCTGACCGGCAAGGAGAATCCTGGTCTCCCTGATCAGGACTTCTGGATGTTCGACGGCAAGAAGGTCGTCGACATGAAGTACGCCCCGGACGGCACGCAGATCGGCCGAGAGCTTCTGGAGAGCCCGGACCTCGACCGGTTCCGGTTCTGGCGGGATCTCGCCATGTCGCTGTCGGTTCCCTTCACGGAGTACAACGCGGGGTGACCCGGGGCTGGGACCTGCCGGTGTGAATGAAGTGGATCGGTTGGCGGCGCCCCCTCGCTCGGGTCGAGCGAGGGGGCGCTGTCCGGTCAGGTCGTGAGGTGGTCGAACTCGCCGGCCTTGACGCCCTGCACGAACTTGGCGAACTTGAGCGGCGTGGTGCGGACGATGATCTCGCCGGTGTCGGACTCGCGGAGTTCGACCATCCCGTCGACGGTGCGCACCTCGACACATTCGTTGTTCGAGGCGCTGTAGCTGGACTTCTGCCACTCTGACCTAGGCATTCGCGGCTTTCACTTCTTTCATGATGGATCGGATGAAATCTCGCGATCCGTCTTCGGACAGCGCGGTCGATCCCAGACGCGAGAAGATGACTCGATGCTTGGCCACGTCAGCCGGCGAGTCGAAGTAGAGCGCGCCCTGGGATACGTCCATCTGAATGGTGTCCAGCTCAGGGACAGGGCCTTCTGCGAAGGTGAGGTTCTCACCGGCACCGGGGAAGGTCTCGACAGAGAATGGCACAACCCGGATGGAGACACCGGGGCGCTCGGAGTGTTCAAGAAGGGCGTCAAGTTGTTCGGCGAGGACGCGCGGGCCTCCGAATTGCATGCGCAGCGCAGCCTCATGAACGAAAGCTTGCAGAGGAGTCCTGCCCGATCGGATGAGCTGTTGCCTCTTGATGCGGAAGGCAGTCCTGAGCTCAGCCTCTTGCCGTGGGAGCGGCGGAACCACTCGCGCGAACACAGCAGACGCGTAGGCACTGGTTTGGAACAGGCCGGGCATGTACGTGGTGGTGCTGACAGCCAGGCGCGCAGCTCGGCCTTCGAGTTCTGCGATATCGAGGAAGTCCGTCAGCAGAACCCCTCGATACTCCTCCCACCAGCCTTTGCGCCGATCCGAGGCCATCTCGGCGAGAGCATCGATGAGCGGTTGGTTGGCACAGCTGCAGGCGGTGGCTACGGTGCGAAGGCGTTCGGGGCTGACGCCGATCTTCGCTGTCTCCATCTGAGTCATCTGACCAGGGCTGATACCCAGCATCTTGGCGAGCTGACTTCCACCGAGTCCGGCCTGCTCCCGCATCCTCCGCAGCTCGACTCCCAGCCGACGTTGACGCATGGTCGGGTTGCTGCGAACAGCCATGATGTCCTCTCCGCGGGCAGTGACGACAGTCTGCCGCGCTCACGGCGTGCGGGTCCATCTGAAACCTCGCCACCCACCTAAGGGTGAATCTTTCGCCATACGCCTAAAACTTCAAGCCCTGTGCGCTACGGTCGTCTCACATCGATCCGATGGACCGTCAGTAACGCCTGTTCCCAGGGCAGTAGGCGCCTGCTGCCCGCGCACCGCAGAGCAGCCGTACGCGGCACTCCCAGTCCCGTTCCGGCCTGGCTCACGGCGACGAATCCGCCGGGTCCGCCACACCCACTCCACTCCTCTCCGCCTCTCTTCGGAGGTCCCTCATGTGTGCCTTCACCCTGCCCGAACCGCCCGACTGGTCCGCCGCCCGCGAGGAGCTGCGCGAGGCCCTCGACCTCGCCGGCTGGCCCGCCGACCTCATCCACGACGCCGAACTCGCCCTCTGCGAGCTCTACATCAACGCCTGGCGCCACGGCGGCAGCCCCGCCCCGCTCGTCGTCGTCCTCCTGCGCGACCACACCCTGCGCGTCTCCGTCGCCGACGACAACCCCCACCTCCCCGAACCCCGTACCCCCGCCGACCCCTACGCCCTCTCCGGCCGGGGCCTGCACCTCGTCCGCTCCCTCACCCACCGCTTCGGCACCGACCCCCGCAAACACGGCAAACGCGTCTGGTTCGAACTGGACTCCGCCGCGTGAGCACCACCCCCGAACCCGACCCCCCACACCCCCGCGACACCGGAAGGAACCAGCCGTGGGAGTCCTGATCCCCCTCATCACCGAAGCGATCCACACCGAGCGCACCACCGTCGCCTACCTCACCGTCGAACCCGTCCCCGACGCCACCCTCCAGCTCCGCCTCGCCGTCGACCTCGACATCCACACCGGCCCCGGCGAACAACTCGCCCTCCCCCTCACCCACCACCAGGCCCACGACCTCCTCCACGACCTCGCCGCCCACCTCGGCCACCGCGTCCTCGGGATCCGCCGATGAGAACCGGCACCGCCAACTTCCTCGTCGGCGCGGCCCTCCTCACCCTCCTCGCCCTCGCCCTCACCACCGTCGCCCTCGGCGTCCTCACCACCCTCAAAATCAACCACCACCCCCCACCCCCACCCCCACCCATCACCCCCCACGGCCGCTGGGAACTGCGCACCCGCCCCGACGGCACCCACGAATACGCCTGGATCGCCCGCCAGGCCGGCCACTACGGCCCCGAAACCCACCACCGCACCGCCCCACAGAAGAAACCCGGACGCCACGCCATACCGCACTGACCCGACGGACGCGGAGACCCCGCCACCAGGGCGGGGCCTCGCCGCCCCACAGCAGCGAACGCCCTGGTCAGAAGAATCTCGAAAAAACTTCTGAACCACCTGCAACCCCCGGCGGGGATGCGCGTCTATACGGATGAAGGCACGGAGAGCGAGACCGGCAGGGCCGGGGGGCGCTACCGCTGACAGCGGAGCCGGTCGTCTTCACACACCGTCAGCACCATGACCCTGGGGAAACACGTCATGCGTAAGTCCGTTATGCCCCCGTTCGCGAAGAACATCACCGCCACCTCCGGCCGCCGCCGGCTCGCCGCCGTCGCCGCCACCCTCGTCCTCGCCGGCTCCGTCCAGCTGATGACCGCCGAGGCCTCCTCGGCCTGCGGCTCGGGAAACACGGCCGCCGAGACCAAGCCGGTCACCCCCGCCTCCGCCCACCAGGGCAACCTCGGCGCCGGGTTCTTCATGACCCCCGACGGCCAGAGCATCACCGCCGGCGGCGCCAAGGCCGAGATCGGCCTTGAGGTCGGCAACTTCACCGGCGCCCCCTACGAGAACGTCGCCCCCGTCATCGCGATCTACAACCCGGAAGGCTCCAACCGGCTGGAGGACTTCACTGTCGAGGCCGCCAGCGAGCACAGCGGTTGGAAGAAGCTCACCCTCCGCCACGGCTGCGACCCCACGATCATCGCCGACACCAGCTCTCTCAAGACGAAGCAGCTCACCGACGGTCACGCCACCCACTTCGCCTTCCGCGTCTCCGTCTCGGCGAACGCCGCCGCCGACCTGAAGAGCTTCCAGGTCTACCTCGGTGGCAAGGCCGACGGCTACCCCATCGAGCAGAGTGGTTCCCACACCTACAAGGTGCTCCGCACCGCCGCCCCGGCCAAGCCGGCCACCACCGCCAAGCCCACGACCAGCGCCACGACCACGGCCAAGCCCAGCGCCAAGCCGACCGCCAAGCCCGCCGCCCCGAAGTCGGCCGCCCCCGTCGCGCCCGTCGAGGACAAGACGCAGACCCCCGCCACCCCCAAGGCCACGCCGACCGCTTCCGCCACCACCGCCCCCGCCACCACCGCCCCGGCCGGCACCCCCGAGCTCGCCCAGACCGGCGCCGGCACCCCCAACGGCTTCCTCGCCGCCGCCTCCGCCGCCTTCGTCGCGCTCGGCGCGGGCGTTCTGATCGCCGTGCGCCGGCTGCGTCCCCAGCGCTGACCGGCCCACGGAGCACCACAGGGGCCCTGCCCCCGCACGGCGGTGCGGAGGCAGGGCCCCTCGTCGTTCCCGGGTGACGACGGGCTCAGTCCTCGACCGGCTCCCGGTCCGCCGACGTCCGACCCGACGTCCGACCCGACGCCCACCCCGAGGCCGCCGCACTGGCCGCCAGCAGCCGCAGACCGGCCTCCGACGACGAGCCGGGCACCGCGCTGAAGAGCAGCATCCGGTGCCCGGACGCCTCCGGCAGCGGCAGCGCCTCGAAGTCCAGCGCCAAGTCCCCGACCACCGGGTGGTGGAACTCCTTGGTGCCGAACAGGCAGTCGTGCACCGGGTGGCGCGACCAGAGCGCCGCGAACTCCGCGCTCTTCATCGACAGCTCGCCGATCACCTCGGCCAGTTGCCGGTCCTCCTGGTGCCGCCCGGCGGCCAGCCGCAGGAAGGCGACCTGGGCCCGGGCCTCGGTCTCCCAGCCCGGGTAGAGCTCCCGGGTCCGCGGGTCGAGGAAGAGCAGCCGGGAGAGGTTGGGACGCGCCGACGGCGAGTCCGGCGCCGTCGCGTCCAGGTGTCCGGCCAGCAGTGCGTGGCCGAGCGGGTTCCAGGCCAGCACCTCGTTGCGCAGGCCGACCACCACCGCCGGGACGTCGGCCATCGCCGCGATCAGCCGGCCCACCGCCGGCCGGACCCGCTCGAAGCGCTCGGCCGGGCGCCCCTTAGCCGCCCGGCCCGGGCGGGCCAGGTTGCGCAGGTGGGCGTGCTCGTCGCCGTCGAGGCGCAGCGCCCGGGCGATGGCGTCCAGCACCTCGTCGGAGACGTTGCGGCTCTGCCCCTGCTCCAGCCGCGTGTAGTAGGTGATGCTGACGCCCGCCAGCTGGGACAGCTCCTCGCGCCGCAGCCCGGGCACCCGGCGCCGGCTGCCGTACGTGGTCAGCCCGACGTCCTCGGGTCGCAGCCGGGCGCGGCGGGTGCGCAGGAACTCGCCCAGCTCGCTCGGCTTCTCCGCCCCCGCCGACGACGCCAAGGAGGGGGCCGACAACGGCCTCTCCGCCGACACGGGCTGCTGCGCTGACGGTGTCTCGGGTGCGGTCATGCCTCCAGTGAACACCGCCGGGCGGCGCCGAGCCTGTCCCTGCCAGTGCCACCCTCCGCGGGGATCTGGGTACCCCCGGCGCGGCCCAGCAGGCTGCTGCCGTACCCGGAACACCCCGTCGAGCGAAAGGCAGCGGAGCGATGACCGCCACCCTGTCCGAAGCACCAGCCCTCCCCCGCACACCAGCCGGTATGACCGGCCGGCAGCGACTCGTCCTGGTCGTGCTGCTGGCCGCCCAGTTCATGCTGGCTGTGGACTTCTCGATCCTGAACGTCGCCCTGCCGGTGATCGGCCAGGGTCTCGGCTTCGGGCTCGGCAGCCTGCAGTGGATCGCCACCGCCTTCGCCCTGAGCGCGGCGGGCTTCACCCTGCTGTTCGGACGGGTCGCCGACCTCTTCGGGCGGCGCCGGGTGTTCCTGATCGGCCTGGCCGTGCTCGGCGTCTCCTCGCTGGTCGGCGGGCTGGCCACCACCCCGGAGCTGCTGCTGGCCGCCCGGGTGGCGCAGGGCCTGGCCACCGCCGCCGTCACGCCGGCCGGGCTGGCGCTGCTCACCACCGCCTTCCCGGAGGGCCCGCTGCGCGAGCGGGCACTGGGCCTGAACGGCGCGCTGATGTCGGCCGGCTTCACCTCGGGCGCGGTACTCGGCGGGCTGCTCACCGACCTGCTGAGCTGGCGCTGGGCGTTCTTCGTCAACGTGCCGGTGGCCCTGGCCGTCCTGCTGGTGGCTCCCCGGCTGATCGCGGAGAGCCGGCCGGCCGGGAAGGTCCGGATGGACTTCCCGGGGGCGGTCACCGTCACCGGCGGTCTGCTCGCCCTGGTCCACGGACTGACGGCGGCCGGTGAGCACGGCTGGGGCGACCCGCTCGCGCTCGGCTCGCTGGGGCTGGGCGCGGCGCTGCTGGTGGCGTTCTGGTTCGTCGAGCGGACCGCCGCCTCGCCCCTCGTGCCGGTCCGGGTGCTGCGGCGGCGCACGGTGGTCTGGGGCAACGCGGCCGGCCTGCTGGCCTTCGCCACCGAGACCTCGCTGGTCTTCCTGCTGACCCTCTACCTCCAGCGGGTGCTGGGCTTCTCCGCGCTGGCCACCGGCCTGGCCTTCGGGGTCCTGGGTGCCGGCACCGTGCTCGGCGGTGTGGTCGCGCCGCGGCTGATCGGGCGGCTCGGCAGCCGGGGCGCGCTGCTCGCGGGATTCCTGGTGCAGGCCGCCGCGACCGCCGCACTGCTCCTGCTCGGCGCCGACCGGGCCTGGCTCGGCCTGCTGCTGGCGGCGACCTTCGTCGGCGGGGTCGGCAACATGCTGGCGATCGTCGGCTTCATGGTGACGGCCACCTCGGGCCTGCCGGACGAGGAGCAGGGGCTGGCCACCGGGGTCGCCACCATGACCCAGCAGGTCGGCATCACCCTGGGCACCCCGGTGATGAGCGCGGTCGCCACCGCGGCCGCCGCGGGGACCACCGTGCTCACCGGGGTCACCTGGGCGATCGCCGTGAACACCGCGCTGGTGCTGCTCGCCGCCCTCGCCTCGGCGCTCTTCCTGCGGCGGGGATGAGTGCCCCGCCCGACCGGCGGAGTGGGACGTCGGACGGGACGACGCAGGGGCGCACCGCCGAGCGGTGCGCCCCTGGTGAAGCCGGTGTCCGTACGAGGTCAGCCGTCGATCGTCTTGCGGAACGCCTCGGCCACCGTGAGGAAGATCGAGTTGCCCTCGACCTCGCCGATCGAGATCCGGACGCCCTCCGGGAACGGGCGGACGATCACGCCGGCGTCGGCACAGGCCGCCGCGAACTCCTGGGAGCGCTCGCCGAGCGCCAGCCAGACGAAGTTGGCCTGCGAGTCCGGGATCTCCCAGCCCTGGGCGCGCAGCCCGGCGACCACCCGGGTGCGCTCCTCGACCAGTGCGTCGACCCGGACCATCAGGGCCTCCTCGGCCCGCAGCGAGGCGACGGCCGCGTTCTGCGCGAGCTGGGTGACGCCGAACGGCACCGCCGTCTTGCGCAGCGCGTTCGCCACCGGCTCGTGCGCGATCGCGAAGCCGACCCGCATGCCCGCCAGGCCGTACGCCTTGGAGAAGGTCCGCAGCACGCAGACGTTGGGGCGGTCGCGGTAGAGGTCGATGCCGTTGGGGACGTCGGCGTCGCGGATGAACTCGATGTACGCCTCGTCGACGACCACCAGGATGTCGGCGGGCACCGCGTCCAGGAAGCGCTCCAGCTCGGCGCGGTGGATCACGTTGCCGGTGGGGTTGTTCGGGTTGCAGACGAAGATCAGCCGGGTGCGGTCGGTGACCGCGGCCAGCATCGCGTCCAGGTCGTGGTCGCCGCCCGCGGTGAGCGCCACCGGGACGGGGGTCGCGCCGGCGACCTGGGTGATGATCGGGTAGGCCTCGAAGGAGCGCCAGGCGAAGATCACCTCGTCGCCCGGGCCGGCCGTGGCGAGGATCAGCGACTGGGCGACGCCGACCGAGCCGGTGCCGGTGGCGATGTGCTCGGCCGGGACGTCGAAGCGCCGGGCCAGCTCGGCGGTCAGCTCGGTGACCGCCATGTCCGGGTACCGGTTGAGCGAGCCGGCCGCCGCGACCGCCGCTTCGAGCACGCCGGGCAGCGGCTCGTACGGGTTCTCGTTGGAGGACAGCTTGTAGGCGTCGGCGCCGGCGGGCTTGCCGGGCTTGTAGGTGGGGATGCCGTCCAGGCTCGACCTCAGCCGAGGCCCCTGCGCTGCCGTTCCGCTCACGGTCCTTCTCCTTCTCTCTCCGTCGGGCCCACTGCGTCGGGCCCGCTGGTGCGTCCGCTCCCGCGCCGGACGGGATCGCCGCCGTGCCCCGGGATCTCGCAACGCACCGGACCACCCCGGTCGGGTGCCCTGAACGATACCGACCGCGGCTCACCCGTAGGAGTGAGATGCCCGGTCGGGTTACTGGTGCAGATCAGCCATTCTGCAGGGTTCCTTTGGCACATGTCAGAGGTAAGACGGCTGGTTTCGTGCGGGTATCGAAGGGGCGCACACGGGCTCACTCTTGGAGAAACGTATCTCCAAGGACCCCCGATGCGCCGGTCACAGACCCTTGTCAGGAGCCATACGATCGGTCCGCCATGACAGCAGCAGCCAACCAGAGCGGTCGGCGACCCACCACCTCGCGGCGTCTGGAGCGGGCCGGCATCCGGGATGTGGCAGCAGCCGCAGGAGTGTCGATCACCACCGTCTCCGACGCGCTCAACGGTAAGGGCCGCCTGCCCGACGAGACCAGAAGCCGGGTGCGCGAAGTCGCCGAGCGCCTCGGCTACCGCCCCTCGGCCGCCGCCCGAACCCTGCGCACCGGGCGCTCCGGCCTGATCGGACTGACCGTCACCACCTACGGCGAAGAGCCGTTCACCTTCACCGAGTTCGCCTACTTCGCCGAGATGGCCCGCGCCGCCACCAGCGCCGCGCTCGGCCGCGGCTACGCCCTGGTGGTGCTGCCCGCCTCCTCCCGGCACGACGTCTGGGGCAACATCGCCCTGGACGGCACCGTGGTGATCGACCCGCCCGACCAGGACCCCCTGGTCAGCGAGCTGTACCGGTCCGGCGTCCCGGTGGTCAGCGACGGCAAGCCGGGCAACTGCCCGGTCACCGCCTGGGTCGACAACGACCACGAGGCCGCCGTGCTCGGCATCCTCGACCACCTCTCCGAGGCCGGCGCCCGCCGGATCGGCCTGCTCACCGGCACCAGCACCGACACCTACACCCGGCTCTCCACCGAGGCCTACCTCGGCTGGTGCGCCAAGGTCGGCCAGGAGCCGGTCTACGAGACCTACCCGGCGCACGACCCGGCCGCGGGGGCCGTCGCCGCCGACCGGCTGCTGGCCCGCCCGGACCGGCCCGACGCCGTCTACGGGCTCTTCGACCCGAACGGCACCGACCTGCTCGCCGCCGCCCGGCGGTACGGCCTGCGGGTGCCGGACGACCTGCTGCTGGTCTGCTGCAGCGAGAGCGATGTGTACGCGACCACCGAGCCGCCGATCACCACGCTCTCGCTCAAGCCCCGGCGGATCGGGACGACGGTGGTCAACCTGCTCATCGACGCCATCGAGGGAGTGGACTCCGGGACGGGCGTCGACATCGCCCGGCTCTTCCCGCCCCGCTTCCGCACCGCCGGGACGGGGCCGCCGCCCGGCACGCTGATGCCCACCGAGCTGATCGTCCGCGCGTCCTCCCAACGGCGGAGTCCGCGCACCACCGTCAGCCCGCCGCGCCCGCCGGGCGAGGTGTAGGGGGCCGACGGGCACCGAGCGGGCCGGCGCGGGCGGTCGGGCCGGCCGCCCGGGCCGGTGCGTGGGCCGGGGCGTGGGCCGGTGCGTGGGCCGAGCACCGGTGCGGCGGCCGGTCCCGGGCTCCCGGCTCGGCATGGTCCTGTCACGGACCGGCACGCATCGCCACGGACGGCCGCAGGTGATCATCTTGCGGTCTAGACCATACCTAGCCAGGACAAAACGGACCTGACGGACCGCCCGGCTGACGCTCCGGAGGATTGGATACCCACCAGGTGACGACGCCGGGAGAGTGGTCTTCCTATGATGGGCGAATGACACCCGAGGACCGCTTCCCCGGGCCTGAACACCCCGACTCAGGCCCCCGCCACCAGCCGGACCTCGACGTGCTGCCCTTCGGCACCTACTACGAACCCGAGCCGACCGGGTACGCCGAGGCGGCCTACGAGTCGGAGACCTACAGCGGCTACGGCGGCGCCCGGTACCTCGAACAGCACTGGCCGGCCGCCGGACACCCGCAGAACACCGGTCACCCGCACGACGTGGGGCACCCGCACGCCGCGCAGACCGAGCACGGCGGGTACGAGCCGACCCTGCCGGACCGGCCCTCGCCCGCGCACCAGAACGACGACCCGCCGACCATCGAGCTCGGCCCCCCGCTGCCCGAGCCCGGCCTGCCCTACCACCCGTACCCGGCGCCCGCCCCGAACGAGCCGCCCGGCCCGCTCTACGTCGTCGGCGACGTGCACGGCTACCTCGACGAGCTGCTCGCCGAACTGCGCCACCAGGGCCTGATCGACGCCGAGGGCCACTGGGCCGCCGGGCGCTCGCGGATCTGGTTCCTCGGTGACTTCACCGACCGCGGCCCCGACGGCATCGGCGTCATCGACCTGGTCATGCAGCTCGCCGCCGAGGCCGCCGCCGCGGGCGGCTACTGCCGGGCCCTGATGGGCAATCACGAACTGCTCTTCCTGGGCGCCGCCCGGTACGGCGACGAACCCGTCCAGTCCACCGCCGGGACGGCCTCCTTCCTGGCCGCCTGGCGGCTCAACGGCGGCCAGCAGCACGACCTGGACCGCCTGGAGACGCACCACATCAGCTGGCTCTCCCGGCTGCCCGCCATCGCGCTGGAGGAGGGCCACCTGCTGCTGCACTCCGACACCACCGCGTACCTGGAGTACGGCGACTCCATCGCCGAGGTCAACGACGCCGTCCACCACCTGCTCGCGGACGAGGGCGTCGACGAGTGGTGGGACTGCTTCCGCCGGTTCACCAAGCGCTTCGCGTTCCGCGGCGACGGCGGCCCGACGGCCGCCCACGAGCTGCTCGACACCTACGGCGGCGCGCGGATCGTGCACGGCCACAGCCCCATCCCGTACCTGACCGGCGCGGTGCACGCCGACGACGGCGCGCCGCCGCACATCCCGGGCCCGTACGTCTACGCCGACGAGCTCGCCGTCGCCATGGACGGCGGGGTCACCATGGAGGGGCGACTGCTCGTCGCACGGCTGCCGATCTGACCCCCCGGCCGCCCCACCGACCCCAGGGCGAACACCCGTTCCCGGCGCCCGGGCCGTAGCGCACGCGCGGCCCGGGGCGCGAAATTCCGGAAACTTACTGTCTGCGCGGCCGTGACCACCCCTACCATCGAGGGCACACCACACCCGGCCGCCCGTGTGACGGCCCGTCTCCCTACCCGTCTCCGTGCACCGCGACGGAGCGAACGGGGTTGGCATGAACGGGGTCCCCATGAACAACGCCCCGCACCTGCTCGCCGAGGACCGCCCTGACTACGAGCGCCTCCTCGACGAAGCACTGCGTGACGGCACCGTCCTCACCGCCCTGCGCACGCCCGGCGCACTCACCGCCGACCAGTTGCGCATCAAGGCCCTGCGCGCCGCCGACGGCGTCGCGGCCGCGGCGGCCACCGAGTACACGCACTACCTCCGGCTCCGCGACAGCCTGCGGGAGACACCACCGCCCGCCCGGAGCGGCGAGCCCAGCGCGCCCGGCCTGCTCACCCAGCTGCGCTCCGCCAACGGCGGCGCCGGGCTCTTCCCGGTGCTCACCGTGCTCACCCCGATCCTGGCCTGGGCCGCCGCACTCGTCCTGCTGCTGATCGGCTACACGCTGCGGGCCGCCGACCCCGAGCTGCGACTGGCCCGCTCGCTGCTGACCGCCGGCTGGCTGGCGCTGGCGGCCGGCGTGGTCGCGATGGCGGTGGGCATCGTCGGGCTGATCCTCACCGCCCTGCGGGACGGCGCCGGAACCCCGACGCCCCCCGGCACCGACCCGGACCTCGCCGCCGAACTCGCCGACGCCCGGCGCGACTGGCAGCGCGCCCTGCGCGAGCGGGCGCTGCTGCCCTACCTGCACACCGCCCTGCGCGCCGACCCCACGACGGCGCCGGGCATACCGGGACCGGGCGCCGGACCCGACACCGCCCGCCCCGGCAGCGCCCGCCCGGACACCGCCCGCCCGGACTTCAGCAGCCCCGGCTACAGCGGTCCGGGCTTCACCAGCCCCGGTGCCGAGGGGCTCACCGACCCGCAGGGCCGGGAGCCGCGCACGGCCTCCTTCAGCACCCCGGACTTCACCGGCCCCGGCTACACCGGGCCGGGCTTCACGGGGCCGGACGAGGTCTGACCCCGGGCGACGGGCGGGCCGGCCCACTCGGCGTCAGTTCGCCGGCGCGGTAGAGGGACCGGCACCGCCGTCCGCCCCCGCGTCCGCCCCCGTGCCGGCGTCCGTCGCGGCGCGGACGAACGCGCGGACCCGCTCGGTGGTGTTGCTCTCCAACCAGACCAGGCCGCGCTCGATCGGCGACGCGTCGTGGATCGGCACGTAGGCGACGTCCGGGCGGGGGTAGTACCGCCGGGAGTGCTCGCCCACCGGCAGGACGCCCCGGCCCATCGCGACCAGCGAGAGCATCTCCGAGAAGGTGTTGCCGACCGGCCCCGCGGGCACCGGCCGGCCCGCCGGGGTGCGCTCCGGCGTCCGGTCCCGCTTGAACTCGACCGAGGTGACCGCCGGGTACTGCACCACCGGGTACTCGGCGAGGACTTCGAGCGAGACCGACTCCGCCCCGGCCAGCGGATGCCCGGCGGCCACCGCCAGGACCCGCCGCTCCTCCACCAGCGCCGGCCCGCGGGCCATCCCGTCGAACGGGAAGGCCGCGATGAGGAGGTCGACGGAGCCGTCCAGCAGGCTGGCCCGGGAGTTGAACAGCTGCACCTCCCGGACGTCCACCCGGCAGCCCGGGTGGCGCTCGGTGAACAGCCGCACGGCCCTGAGCAGCACCGGCGCGGTCCACTCGCCGAGGAAGGCGACCCGCAGCTCCCCGGTCACCCCCCGCCCGGCGTCGACGGCGCGGCGCACCGACTCCTCGATCCCGGCGGCCAGCGGCGCCAGGTCCGCGGCCAGCCGCTGCCCGATCGCGGTGAGCCGCACGGTCCGGCTGGTGCGCTCGAACAGCCGGGCGCCGATCCGCCGCTCCAGCTTCCCGATCACCTGGCTGATCCGGCCGGTGCTGACTCCCAGGCGCTCGGCGGTCCGCCCGAAGTGGAGCTCCTCGGCGAGGGTCAGCAGCGCCTCGATCTCGTGGCGCTCCCACACGGCCGGCTCCCATCGTTTACTTCCGGTGAACGATCCTGGACCGATCGAGCGTTGATCCCCCGCCCGGGGCGGTCCGATCATGGAAGCACGTCAACCCGCCCGCCCCACCCCCGGGAGTCCCCAGTGAGCGCCGTCCGCGTCAAGGCCTTCGACCACCTCGTCCTCAACGTCCGGGACGTCGAGCGCTCGCTGGACTTCTACGCCGGCCTGCTCGGTCTGGCCCCCGTCCGCGTCGACGAGTGGCGGGCCGGCAAGGTCTCGTTCCCCTCCGTACGGGTCAACCCGGAGACCATCATCGACCTGACCGCCCGCGAGCGCGGCGGGTCCAACGTCGACCACATCTGCCTCACCGTCGACCCCCTGGACTGGCAGGAGGTCATCGACTCCGGCGTGTTCACCGTCCTCGAAGGCCCCGTCCCCCGCTACGGCGCCCGCGGCAGCGCCACCTCGGTCTACGTGCAGGACCCGGACGGCAACACCGTCGAACTCCGCTGGTACCCCGAGGACGCTTCCTGAGCCCCGGACCCGGCCCACGAACAGGCCGAGGACACGCCGGTACAGGGGTCCGGCGTGCCCTCGGCCGACATCCGGCGGGGGTGCCGGGCCAGGACGCCACCGTGACGGGCTGCCCGGTGGTCCGTGCTCTTCGCACGGTGGTTCCCCCATGATTCACGCGCTGGCGCCGGAACGGCGGAGCACACATTCGTAGATCAACATGCTGCTGTCCCATGTGTTCCGCCCCCGACGGCGAGCCCCTACCGGTCGGCCGGGGCCCGCCCGGCCCGACGACCGGGACCGGAGTAGCCTGGACGCCACTCAGGGCATTTCGCATTCCGGTCCCGTTCCGGCTTCGTCCTGGGCGCAGGACAGCGCCGGGCAGCCACGGGCCGCCCGGAGGCGGGCCGGGTCGCTCATGACCACCTACGACACACCACCGGCGGGGCACGGCCTCACCGTCGCGGACGCGATGGAGCCCTACGAGTACCAGATCGCCGACGACCGGACCGTCGAGCAGGCCAACGACATCTTCCACAGTGCCCATGTCGCCTACCTGCTCGTCCGCGACCACAACGGCCGGTGCGAGGGCCTGGTGACCCGGAGCGGCCTGCACCCGCTCCTGACCGGTCTCCGGTACTCGGAGCAGACCCAGGTCCGCGACACCGAGCACCAGCAGGGGCCTTTCGCCTGGCCCACCCTCGGGCTCGGCATAGCGGCGCTCGCGATGCGGATCAAGGCCCTGGTGGTCTGGCCCGTCATCGACGACGAGGGCTTCCTCCTCGGCGTCCTCACCGCCGACCGCGTCACCGGCCTGATGAACCCCGGTGCCGCGGCGGCCGCCCTCCCCGCCGCCGACTGACGCGGCCCTCGGGGCGGTCGCCCGGACGCGGATGCGCACCGGCCCGCGACTCCCCCCTTCGGGTCGCGGGACGGTGCGCGGTCGGTGGGTTCAGTCCGCCAGCGGGAGGTACACCCGGTTGCCGTGCTCGGCGAACTCCTCGGACTTGGCCCGCATGCCCGCCAGGGCCTCGGCGTCGTAGTCCGAGGCGACGGCGGAGGAGCCGTCGCCGTGCTCGGCGCGGATCTGCTGGGAGATCTTCATCGAGCAGAACTTCGGGCCGCACATCGAGCAGAAGTGGGCCGTCTTGGCGGGCTCGGCGGGGAGCGTCTCGTCGTGGAACTCGCGGGCCGTCTCCGGGTCGAGGGCCAGGTTGAACTGGTCCTCCCAGCGGAACTCGAAGCGGGCGTCGGAGAGGGCGTCGTCCCAGGCCTGGGCGCCGGGGTGACCCTTGGCCAGGTCGGCGGCGTGGGCGGCGATCTTGTAGGTGATGACGCCGGTCTTCACGTCGTCCCGGTTGGGCAGGCCCAGGTGCTCCTTGGGCGTGACGTAGCAGAGCATCGCGGTGCCCCACCAGGCGATCATCGCGGCGCCGATGCCCGAGGTGATGTGGTCGTAGCCGGGGGCGACGTCCGTGGTCAGCGGGCCGAGGGTGTAGAACGGCGCCTCGTCGCAGATCTCCTTCTGGAGATCCATGTTCTCCTTGATCTTGTTCATCGGGACGTGGCCCGGGCCCTCGATCATCACCTGGACGTCCCGCTCCCGGGCGATCCGGCCCAGCTCGCCCAGCGTCTGCAGCTCGGCGAACTGCGCCTCGTCGTTGGCGTCGGCGATCGAGCCGGGGCGCAGGCCGTCACCGAGCGAGAAGGTGACGTCGTAGCTCGCGAGGATCTCGCAGAGCTCCTCGAAGTTGGTGTAGAGGAAGTTCTCCCGGTGGTGGGCCAGGCACCAGGCCGCCATGATCGAGCCGCCGCGCGAGACGATGCCGGTCTTGCGACGGGCCGTCAGCGGCACGTACCGCAGCAGCACGCCGGCGTGCACGGTCATGTAGTCGACGCCCTGCTCGCACTGCTCGACGATGGTGTCCCGGTAGACGTCCCAGCTGAGCTCCTCGGCCCGGCCGTCGACCTTCTCCAGCGCCTGGTAGAGCGGCACCGTGCCGATCGGGACGGGGGAGTTGCGCAGGATCCACTCCCGGGTGGTGTGGATGTTGCGGCCGGTGGAGAGGTCCATGACGGTGTCGGCGCCCCAGCGGGTGGCCCAGGTCATCTTCTCCACCTCCTCCTCGATCGAGGAGGTGACGGCGGAGTTGCCGATGTTGGCGTTGATCTTCACCAGGAAGTTGGTGCCGATGATCGACGGCTCCACCTCGGGGTGGTTCACGTTGACCGGGATGACGGCGCGGCCGCGCGCCACCTCGGCGCGGACGTACTCCGGGTCCAGGCCCTCGCGCAGGGCCACGAACTCCATCTCCGGCGTCACCACGCCGCGCCGGGCGTAGGCGAGCTGGGTGACGGAGGCACCGGACCGGCCGCGCAGCGGGCGGCGCGGGCGGCCGGGGAAGACGGCGTCCAGGTTGCGCAGGTTCCCGCCGCGCGGCGAGGTGTGCTTGATCCCGTCGTCCTCCGGGCGGGCCTCGCGGCCGTCGTACTCCTCGACGTCGCCGCGCTGGCGGATCCAGGCGTCCCGCAGCGGCGGCAGGCCGCGCCGCACGTCGGCCTCGTAGGCGGGGTCGGTGTACGAGCCGGAGGTGTCGTAGAGCGGGACGGTCCGGCCGTTGGTCAGGACGACCTCGCGGTACGGGACCCGCAGGTCGGGGCGGGACCCCTGGCGGTAGGCCTTGCGCCAGGCCGGGGTCGGGTAGCCGGTGGCCGCGCTTCCGGCGGCCTGGTTCCGGGCAGACTGCGGCTGTGCGTCGAACGTGGTCATCAGACCCTCTACTCCCTACGCCGGCATTACCCGGTCAGGTTCCTGCGGTCGACGCAGCGGTCGGCACGTCCAGCGACGTTCCGGTCAGCGCCCTCTCAGCCCGGTGCTCCGAGCTCCCGTGTCCGCAGGCGGTGTTGCCTGCGCATGACGTCCAACACCGTAGCGAGCGGATCGCCGCTGGTCCAGAGGGGGTCCTCGGGCGGCGATCCGCACCACGGGGCGCCGCGGCGCTCCGGGGCGGGCAGACTGGCAGTCACGCGGGGCGGGCGGCGAAGGAGGAGCGCAGTGATCGGGAGCACGGGGCGGGTCAGCGGAGCGGTGGGCGCGGGACTGGTCGGCGAGGTGATGGTGCACGTCCCGGAGCGCCGGGGCACGGAGGCGTTCCTCGCCTATCTCGCCGTGCCGGGTGACCGGCTGTCGGTCGGGACGCCCGTGGTGGTGATCGAGTACCACCCGCCCCGGACCGTCTACGTGGCACCGATCCTGCCGTGACAGGGTTGTGACGGACGGTCATGTGCGATCCCTTCTCCTCCGGTTGTCCCGGGCGGACAATCCGAGTCGGCGCATCTCATGCGCCGAAAGGGGGAGTTGAACCATGGTGTTCGTCATCATCGGGACCGCCGCCGGGGTACTGCTGGTGGGTGTCACGCTCTTCAAGCTCATGTGGCGGGTGGCCGAGCCCAACGAGGCCCTGATCATCTCCGGCTCCCGGCACCGGACCGAGGGGGTCGGGGACGGCCTGGGCTTCCGGATCGTCACCGGGCGGGGGACCTTCGTCACGCCGGGGCTGCAGGGCGTCCGCCGGCTCTCGCTGGACCTCAACGAGGCCGAGCTGGACGTCGAATGCGTCACCACGCAGGGCATCCCGGTCCGGGTCAAGGGCGTGGTGATCTTCAAGATCGGCGACGACGACGTCTCCATCGCCAATGCCGCCCGGCGATTCCTGGACCAGCAGAAGCTGATCAGCCAGCGGGTCCACAACGTCTTCGCCGGCCACCTGCGCTCGATCGTCGGCGGGCTCACCGTCGAGGACATGATCCGGGACCGCGAGCGGCTCACCGGGGAGACCAGGGCCGCCTCCGGGCTGGAGATGGAGAAGCTCGGGCTGATCATCGACACCCTGCAGATCCAGGAGATCATCGACCCGACCGGCTACATCAAGAACCTCGCCATCCCGCACGCCGCCGCCGTCCAGCGGGACGCCCGGATCGCCCAGGCCGCGGCCGACCGGATGGCCACCGAGGCGGAGCAGGAGGCCGCCGCCCGCAAGGCTGAGGCGACCCGCAACAGCGCCATCCAGCAGTCCGCCTACCAGGCCGAACGGGACACCGCCAACGCCCGCGCCCAGCAGGCCGGGCCGCTCGCCGAGGCCGCCTCCCGGCAGGAGGTCGTCGTCCAGGAGACGAAGGTCGCCGAACTGGAGTCGCGCCGCAAGGAGCAGCAGCTGCAGATCGAGGTCCGCAAGCCGGCCGACGCCAAGGCGTACGAGACCCGCACCCGGGCGGACGCCGACCGCGACGCGCGGATCTCGGCGGCGCAGGCCCAGGCCCAGGAGACCGAGCTGAAGGCGGCCGCCGAGGCCGGCCAGGTCAGGATCGCGGCCCAGGCCGCGGCGGACGCCACCAGGCTGCGCGCCCTGGCCGAGGCCGAGGCGACCAGGGCCACCGGGCAGGCCGAGGCCGCGGCCACCGAGGCCCGCGGGCTGGCGGACGCGGAGGCCGCCAAGGCGATCGGGCTCGCCAAGGCCGCCGGCATCCAGGCCCGGGCCGCCGCCCTCGCCGAGAACCAGGACGCCGTGGTGGCACAGGAGTTGGCGGAGAAGTGGCCGGACATCGTGCTGGCCGCCGCGCAGTCCTTCGGCAACGTCGAACACATGGTGCTGCTCAACGGCGCCGACGGGGTGGGCGAGTTGTTCGCCAAGGCGCTCACCATGGGCGGGACCGGCCTCGGCCTGGCCCGCCAGCTGCTCACCACCCTGCACGGGCCGGGGCAGCCCGGCCCGGCGCCGGACACCGCGGCGCCGGGCGGAGCCGCCGTACCGGCGGTGGCCGGGACGGCCGCGGGCGGCGCGGCCGTCGTGGTGCCGGTCCAGCAGATCCCGGTCGAGGAGTGACGGCTCCCGGCCCGGTCGAGTAGCCGCCCGCGCCCACCTGAGTACCCGTACTCAGGTGGGCTCGGCGGCGCCGGCCGGAGCATGGGGGCATGCACCCTCCAGCCACCGCGCGGATCGGCATCACCGCCGTCGGAGCCCACCTCCCCGCCCACCGCCTGACCTCCCAGCAGCTCCAGGACGAGGTCACCGCCGGCGGTCGGCTCCGGCTGCCGGAGCGGATGTTCGAGAAGGCGACCGGGATCGTCACCCGGCACTTCGCGGCCGAGGGCGAGTACGCCTCCACGCTGGCGGTCGGCGCCGCCCGGCGCGCCCTGGCGGCCCGCGGACTGGACCCGCTCGACCTCGACCTGCTGCTGTACGCCTCCGCCACCCGGGACGTCTGCGAGCCCGCCACCGCCCACCTAGTCCAGGCCGAACTCGGCTCCCGGGCCCACGCGCTGGACGTCAGCAACGCCTGCAACAGCTTCCTCAACGGCATCGACCTGGCCCGCGCGATGATCCTGGCGGGCCGCGCCCGGCGCGCCCTGGTGGTCACCGGCGAGACGCCGAGCCGGGCGATGCGCCGCGATCCGGCCGGTCAGGAGGACTTCCGGGACGGCTTCGCCGGGTACACCTTCGGCGACGCCGGCGCGGCCGTGGTCGTCGAGGCGGTCGAGCGCGGCGGCATCCTGGACATCGAGACCGAGACGGCCTCCGAGCACTGGGCGGCCGGCGGCATCCCCGGCGGTGGCTCGCGCCACCCGCGCGGCGACGAGTACAGCTACTTCCGGGGCGGCGGAAAGGAGTTGCGCGGGGTCTTCGAGCAGATCGGCGGCGCCATCCTGACCAGGGTCGCGGCCCGTACCGGCCTCGGCTGGGACGACTACGCGCGGGTGCTGGTGCACCAGGTGACCGTCCCCTACCTGGAGCGCTTCGTCGAACTCACCGGCGTGCCCGCGGAGAAGCTCGTCCTCACCGTGCCGGAGCTGGGCAATATCGCCAGCGCCACGCTGGGCATCCAACTCGAACGAATAACCCCGGAGTTGAACCCGGGGGACAAGGTACTGCTGATCGGCCTCGGTGGCGGCGTCAGCCTGATGACGATGGTCTGGGAGGCGTCATGAGCACCGGGACGGACCTCTGGGTGGTCGTGCCGGCCTACCAGGAGGAGGCCAGGATCGAGCACACCCTGGCCGCCCTGGCCGCCCAGCGCGACCGCGCGTTCACCCTGCTGGTCGCCGACAACGGCTCCAGCGACGCCACCGTGGCGAAGGTCCGGGCCTTCGCCGCCCGGGCGCCGTTCCCGGTCGAGGTGCTGGTCGAGCAGGAGAAGGGCGTCGGCTCGGCGATCGACACCGGCTTCCGGTACGCCATCGCGCACGGCGCCACCCTGCTGGCCCGCACCGATGCCGACTGCCTGCCCGAACCCGGCTGGACGGCGGCCGCCCGGGCCGGGATGCGCGCCTGCGGCGGGCTGGTCTGCGGCCGGGTGACCGCCCGCCGGGACGAGCACGGGCCGGCCGGGCGCGCGGTGTTCCTGGTGCTGGTCGCGCTCGGCGCCCTCTTCGGCCGGATCCGGCCCGCGCACCGCCGCCGGCACGGCTACCTGACGCCGTACCGGATGCACGCCGGCAACAACATGGCGATCACCGCGGAGCTGTACCGGGCGGTCGGCGGGATGCCGCGCCGGCCGTCGCCCACCGACCGGATGTTCATCAACCGGGTGCGCCGCCACACCACCGCGATCGTCCACCGCCGCGACATGGTGGTGCAGAACTCCACCCGGCGGATCCGCGCCTACGGCGTGGTCGGCACCGCCCGCTGGTACCTGGAGCGCGGCGCCGGCCGGCGCTCGGTCGACGTCCGCTGAACCGGCCGCGCGCCCGGGGAACCGCGCACCCGCTGACCACGCGCCCCCGGAACCGAGCGCCCGGAGCACCGAGCGCCCGGAGAACCCACCCCCGCAACCCCGTCGAGGAGGCCCCGTGCTCGACCGGCTCGCCCACGCCCTGCGCACCGTCCACCCCGACCGGCCCGCCGTCCTGGGCCGCGGCCGCACCGGCGGCACCAGGGTCCTGATCCGCCGCGGCGAACTCGCCGACCTGGCCGACCGCTACGCCGCCGCCCTGCACGCCCGCGGCCTCGGCCCCGGCGCCACCCTCGGCGTCGCCGTCCGCCCCGGCCCCCGGGCGCTCGCCGTCCTGCTCGCCGCCCACCGGCTCGGCCTGCGCGCCGCCGTCCTCGACCCGACCGCCGGGCCGGACGTGCTGGCCGCCCGGCTCGCCCTGGCCCGGCCGGACCTCGTGCTCGCCGACGCCGCCGCCCAGGCGGTGGCGGGCTGGGCCGGGCCGCTGGCCCGCCGCGCCGACCTCGCACTGCCCCGGCTGTCGGCGCTCGGCCCGGTCGCCACCCTGGGCCGCCGGCTGCCCGGCTGCGCCCCCCGGCTCGCGGTCACCGGCGGCGCCGCGCCCGCGCCCCGCGACGGCGGCGCGGACACCGACGCGGTGATCGTCTTCACCTCCGGCACCACCGCCCGCCCGCGCGCCGTCGTGCACACCCGCGAGGGCCTGGCGGCCGGTCTGCGCACCGTCACCGACCTGGTCGACCCCCGCCCGGGCAGCACCGTGCTCGGCGGCACCTTCTTCGTCCTGGTGCCCGCGCTGGCGGCCGGCGCCGCCGTCGCCCTGCCGGCCCGGCGCCCGCGGGCGCTGGCCGGCCAACTCGCCCGGCTGGCACCGGCCCAGACCTACCTCACCCCGCCCGCCCTGCGCGCCGCGCTCGGCGCCGGGGCCCGCTTCCACGGCCGGGTCTGGACCGGCTCCGCGCCCGCCGACGCCGCCCTGCTGCGCCGGGTCAAGCAGGCCGGAGCCGACCAGGCCTGGGGCGTGTACGCGCTCACCGAGCTGTTCCCGGCCGCCGCCGTCGAGGAGGCCGGGAAGAGCGCCCACACCGGGCCCGGGGACCTGGTCGGCGCACCGCTGCCCGGGGTGCGCACCGGCCTCACCCCGGAGGGCGAGCTCCTGCTCACCGGCCCGGGCGCCCGGCACCGCTACCTCGGCGAGGAACCCGACCCCTGGGTCCGCACCGGCGACCGGGCCACCCTCGCCCCGGACGGCCGGATCGTGCTCGCCGGGCGGCTGAAGGACATGGTGCTGCGCCGGGCCGAGAACATCTACCCGGGCCTGTACGAGCCCGCGCTGCACCTGCCGGACGTCGAACTCGCCGTCCTGGTCGGGGTCCCGGCCGCCGGCGCGCCGGGCGACGAACGGCTGGTGGCCCTCGTCCAGCCGCGTCCCGGCGCCGATCCGCGGCGGCTGCGCGCCGCCCTGAGGGGCCCGCTCGTCCGGATGGGCGGCGCCCGCCCGGACGCCGTGCTCTTCGGGGAGGTCCCGCTGGCCGGACGCTCCCGCAAGCCCGACCGGGCGGCGGCCGCCGCCCACTGCGCCCGGGAGCTGTCCGCATGACCACCGACCGCGGCACCGGCCGCGCGCCCACCCCCGCGCCCGCCCGCGCACCCGCCCCGACGCCCGGCCCCACGCCCACCCACGCACCCGCCGCCGACCGGGCCGCGCGCCGTCGCGACCGCCGGGTCTACCTGCGCAGCCACCCCGTGCTGTTCGCGCTGCTCTGCCTCACCCGCCGCCGCCCGGTCGTCCGGCTCGGCCGTACCGTCCTGGTCCACGGCACCGAGGCCTACCGCGAGGCGCTCACCCGCGTCCCGCTCGACCGCACCGCGGCCGGCACCACCGGCGGGGCCGCCGCCCGACTCACCGGCGGGGGGCTGCTGTTCGACCAGGAGGGCGCGCGGCACCGCGCCGCGCGACGGGCGGTGGCGGCCGACCTCGGCACCGGAGCACTCGACCGGATCCGCCCGCACTGGCAGGCCGTGCTCGCCGAACGCGTCCCCGAGTTGGCCACCGGGCCACTCGAACTCGTCACCCTGACAGAGGAGTTGGCCGGAGTGACGGCGGCCGCGCTGACCGGCTCCGGCGCCGATCCGCGCACCCTCGCCCAGGCCTGCGCCGCCGTCGCCGCGGCCACCGCCCGGGACCACCTGCCCGGCCCTCGGCTGCCCGGCCGCCGGAGGGCCGGGGCCACCGCCGCCGCCAGGGCGGCCGAGCTCACCGCGCTGCTCCCGGACCCGCTCGACGCGATGCTCACCGTCGCCGCCGTCACCACCACCGTCGCCGCCCTGCCCCGGGCCGCCGCCTGGTGCGCCGACGCCGGCCTCTGGACCGGGGTGGACGCCGGGACGGCCCCCGGCCTGGCCGCCGAACTCCTCCGGCTGACCGCGCCCTCGCCACTGCTCCCCCGGGTCGCCGCCGCCGACGCCACGCTGGCCGGCTGCCCCGTCCGGGCCGGCGGCCGCCTGGTCCTGGTCGCCCGGCACGCCGCCGGGGCCCATCGGCCCGGACCGGCCCCCGGCCCGGCCGCCACCCAGGCCGTCTTCGGCGCCGGCCCGCACGCCTGCCCGGGCGCCGGCCTCGCCCGGGCCCTGCTCACGGACGTGCTGCTCGCACTGGCCCCGCACCGCCCGGTGGTCGTCCGGGCCCGGGTCGACCGGCGGTCCGCGCTCCCGGGCTACGCGGAGCTCACCGTCCGGCGCGCACCGGAGCCCGGGGCGGCCCGTCCCACGACACCCGAGCGGCTTGAGGAGTCCCGATGCGGATAGCCGTCACCGGTGCCGGCGGCTTCTGCGGCTCGCACGTCGCGCTCGCCGCCGCCGCGCTGGGCCTCGACGTGCTCTGCTACGGCCGGTCCCCCGGCCCGGTCGGCCGCCACGTCCACTGGGACGCCACCACCGGCGACCCCGACCTGACCGGCGCCGACCTGGTGGTGCACTGCGCCGCGGCCGTCGCCGACCTCCCCCGGGGCTCCGCCGGCGAGGCCGGGCAGTACGCCGTGAACGTCACCGGAACCGCACGGCTACTGCGCGCCGCCGCCGGCCGTCCGGTGGTCCAGGTGAGCAGCGCCAGCGTCTACGACCCCCGGATCGGCCGCTCCTCGATCATGGAGCACCACCCCACCGAGGGCGGTCACCTCAACGCCTACGGGCGCACCAAGGCGGCCGCCGAACGGCTCGCGCTGGAGGCGGGCGCCGTCGTCCTTCGCCCACGCGCCGTCTACGGGCCGGGCGATCCGCACCTCGCGCCCCAACTGCTGGCACGGGTGCGGCACGGACTGCTGCTGCTCCCCGGCGGCGACGTCAGGATCAGCCTGACCGCCGTGCAGAACCTCGCCGACGCCTGCCTGGCCGCCCTGGGCCTGACCGGCGGCCGCGCCTGGACGCCCGGCGCGTACAACATCGCCGACGACCGGCACTACCGGCGCGACGACGCCGTCCGCCGGGTGCTCGCCGCGCACGGCGTGCGGGCCCGGATCGGCCACGTGCCGGCGCCGCTCGCCCGGCTGGCCGCCCGGACCGGCCGCGTCCCCGGGCTGACCCCGTACGCGGTCGACCAGCTCGCCACCGGCGTCACCCTCGACCTCGGCCGGTCCCGGACCCAGCACTGGCGGCCACTCTGGGACCTCGACACCGTCCTGCTGCTCGACCGGGCCACCGCCGCCGCCCGGGGCGCGTCCGCCGACGACTGACGCCCGCACCCCCGAGGGGGTACGGGCGTCCGGGACCGGCGGCTCAGCTCCTGGCGGCCTTCTTCACCAGGATCACCACGGCGGCCGCGATCCCCACCACCACCAGCAGCTTGATGACCAGGCTCAGCAGCGCGCCCACCACGCCGAAGACGAATCCGATGATGTTCCAGGCCAGGATCAGCACCAGCACCGGAACGACGATGTTGCGCACCCACGAGGGCAGCGACTTCCAGAACTCAGCCATGTCCGTTCCTTCTCTCCCCTCGGGCCGGCTGCCGTCCGGTGCCGCATCCCGCTTGCTTCGATACGTCGATCGTACGGTGACGCACGGGTCGGAACGAGGGCCGATGGCCCGGAGAGAACCCGGAGATCACCCCTACTCCGGCCCCCGGGGAGACCCGGGGGAGGGCGCCCGAAAGGGCACCCGGGAAGGCCCCCGGAACGGCTCGGGGAACGGTCCGGACGCCGGCCCCGGAGGGCGTCAGACCGGCCAGGTCTCGCCGCGCCAGGCGGCGTCCCAGAACATCCACTCGTACCGCGAGGTGGTGGTGAAGTGCTCCACCACCCGGCGGCGTTCGGCCGGGGAGATCTCCTCGCCGAGCCGGTCGGCCAGCGCGAGGACGCGGCGCACCACGGACTGGAAGGCCTCGTCGCCGTAGGTGGCGATCCACTTGGCGTACAGCGGGTCGGGGGAGCCCTCGGCCAGCAGCCGGTCGCCGACCCGGGCGTAGATCCAGTAGCAGGGCAGCACGGCGCCGACCGCCTCCGCGAAGGAGCCGCCGTACACCGTGGCCAGCAGGTAGCTGGTGTAGGCCCGGGTGGTGGGCAGCACCGGCTCGGCGGCGGCCTGTTCGGCGTCGGCGCCGAAGGCCGTCATGAACTCCGCGTGCATGCCCTGCTCGGCCGCCAGCGCGCCGACCGCGTCGTCCGCGAAGGCCCGCACGTCCTCCTCGCCGGGCGCCTTGGCGGCGCAGACGGCGAGCGCGCGGGCGTAGTCGCGCAGGTAGTGCGAGTCCTGGACGACGAAGTGGCGGAACGCCTCGCGCGGCAGGGTGCCGTCGGTGAGGCCGCCGATGAAGGGGTGGTCGAGGATCTCGGCGTAGATCAGCTCGATCGCCGCCCAGAGTTCTTCCGTCAGGCTCAGGCTCATGCCCCGACCCTAGCCGGACCGCCGCGGGCCCCGGCCGTCAGTCCTCCGGCGGGGAGAACACCACCAGGACCCGCAACTCCTCGGTGATGTGGTGGAACCGGTGCGGCACTCCCGCCGGGACATAGACCACGGTGCCGCGGGCCACCGTGGTGGTCTCGTTCCCGACGGTCAACTCGGCCCGGCCGCTGACCACCTGGTAGATCTCGTCCTGGGCGTGCGCGGTCTGCGGGTCGGTGGCGCCGGGGGAGAGCGCGTAGAGCCCGGCGGACATCCGCGGCTCGCGCAGGAAGCGCAGATAGGCACCGTCGTTGGCGGCGCGCTCGGCGTCGAGTTCGTCCAACCGGAACAGCTTCATCGGGGGTGCCCCTCCTCGTCCTTGGCCCGGGTCCAGGGGGCATTCAACACCAAACATGCCGGTCGGGCGCTTCCCCCGCCCCGACCGGCCTGGGACGCTGGCCCCATGAAGGGTTTCGTCATCAAGACACTTATCAACGCGGCCGCCATCTGGGTGGCCGCCTGGATCGTCTCCGGGATCACGCTGACCGGCGACGACTGGCAGAGCAAGACCCTGACGGTGATCGCCGTCGCACTGATCTTCGGCGTGGTCAACTGGCTGATCAAGCCCGTGGTCAAGCTGTTCTCGCTGCCGCTGTTCATCCTCACCCTGGGCCTGATCACCTTCGTCATCAACGCCCTGATGCTCTGGCTGACCTCCTGGGCCTCGGACAAGCTCGACCTGGACTTCCACGTCGACGGCTTCTGGGCGGCGCTGTTCGGCGCGCTCATCATCAGCCTGGTCTCCTGGGGCCTCAACCTGGCGCTCGGCGACGACGACTGAGCGACCCGCCGCCGGCCGCGTGCCCGGGCACGCGAAAGGGGCCCGCACCCGGTTCCGCACCGGGGCGGGCCCCTTCGTGCCACCGTCGCCGGCGGGCGACCGGTCACCGCTCGCAGCCTCCGAGGATGTCGGCGAGCTGCGCGTCGATCTCCCCGCCGATCAGCTCCCGGCCCCTCGGCACCAGCCGGTCGGTCCGCGCGAGGAAGGCGGTCAGCGGCGCCGCGCAGGCGCGCAACACGGCATGTCCTTCGGGGGAGCGCAGCACGACGCAGACCTCCGAGAGCTCCTCGCCGACCGGGTGGACGTGCACGTCGCCCTCGCCCGTCGGCCGGTCGACCCCGTCGAACAGCAGTTCCCGGGCGAAGACCCAGGTGACCGGGGCATCGCCGGGCAGGTGGAAGGTGAGGCGGACCGCGAACGGGTCGGCGGGGTCGTACTCCAGCTCGACCACGAGGCGGAAGGAGAGCTCGGTGGAGACCACGAGGCTCATCACCAGGTGGCCCTGGACTGTGCTGTGCTGCATGGCGCCAGTACCTCTCGTTCTGCCCGGCCGGGTGGCTGGTCGCTCATCGCAGCACAGGCCGGGCGCGGCTGCAATCACTCTCCGACCGTTCGATCGGCAAATTCCTTTGGATCGAAGGTATCAACGGAGATCAGCTCGATATTTTGAAGATCAGGTGAACGTCCACCTTGACTATCCAAGATCTATCGGCGCTGTGAGCACGCCCCGAACGGACGCACCCGAGCAGGTACGAGTTTCGGGCCGGTCGGCGTGCGGGAGACTCCCGCACAACGCTCCAGCCCCGGAGGTGGCCATGCGCACCCCGCCCCGACCCGTCGTCAAACGCACCGCGCGGGCGATCCTGCTGGAGCTGGACCCGGCCGATCCCCATGGACCGGCCTCGATCGTGCTGATCAAACGCACCCGGCCCGGCTCCCCGCACCCGTACTGGATCACCCCCGGCGGCGGGGTCGAGAGCGAGGACCGCACGGTCACCGACGCCCTGCACCGCGAGGTGGACGAGGAGCTCGGCGGCAAGGTCGTGGACCTCGTCCCCGCCTTCGTCGACACCATCAGCCACACCCACCACGACGACGGCACGCTGCTCCACCCGCACGGGGTCAAGGTCCAGCACTTCTTCGTCTGCCGGCTCGCGTCGATGGACCTCGACCGCCGGCACGGGCCGGAGGTGGACGAGCCCAACGGCGAGTACGAGGTGGTCCGGGTGCCCTTCACCCGGGAGGGCGTCACCTCGGTCAACGTCGTCCCGCCCAGCCTGCGGGCGTACCTGGCGGCCAACATCGAGGGCGTCCGGGCCCTGCTCGCCCCCGACTTCGACTGAAGAGCCCAGCGCCCGGGGCCCAGGGCAGGAGCCGGAGCCGGGCGGTCCGGCTCCCGGCTCAGCCCGCCGCCAGATCGCCGACCAGGTCGTGCCGGATCCGCTCGGGCGCCACCCCGGCCCGCAGCAGCACCCCGGCGCCGCGCCGCACCATCGCGGCCGGCCCGCCCAGAAAGGCCTCCCGGTCCGCCCACGGTCCGAACCGGCCGACCACCTCGGGCAGTTCACCGGTGAGCGTCCCGCCGCCCGGCACCGGACCACCGGCCTGCGGCCCCGGACCGGACAGCACCGGGTGCACCGACAGCCAGCGGTGGCGCTCGGCCAGCGCGCGCAGCGCCGCCAGCTCGTAGAGTTCGGCGGCCCGCCGGGCCCCGTAGAAGACGTCCACCGCGCGGCCCGCCGCGCCGTACTCGGCCACCTCCTCCACCAGCGCCTTGATCGGGGCGATCCCGGTGCCGCCGCCCAGGCAGAGCAGGTCCGCCCCGGACGTGTGGTCGACGGTCATCGTGCCCGCCGCCGGGCCCAGCCGCAGCACCGAGCCCGGTGCGGCCCGGTGCACCAGCGCGTTGCTCACCCAGCCCGCCTGGACGGCCTTGACGTGGAGCGTCAGCAGACCGTCCGGCCGGGGCGCGGAGGCGAACGAGAAGTACCGCCAGACCCGCGGCCACCAGGGCGTCTCCAGGCTGGTGTACTGCCCGGCCCGGTACGGATAGGCCTGGTCGGGGCGGAGGGTGAGCACCGCGACGTCCGGGGTGCGCAGCTCGTGCCCGACCACCTCGGCCTGCCACCAGGGCGGCGAGGTGCGGGCGTCGTCCTCGGCGGCCTCGATCATGATCGAGGAGACCAGCCGGTAGACCCGCCGCCAGGCCAGCTCGGTCTCGGCGTCCCAGCGGCTGCCCGAGTACCGGGCCAGCGCCGCCACCAGGCACTCCCCCACCGGTCCGTAGTGACCGGTCAGGGTGCCGTACCGGCGGTGGCCGCGCCCCAGCGCGCTCAGGTAGCCGCGCAGGCCCTCCGGGTCGCCGGCGCTGCGGGCGGCCATCAGCAGCGCGCGGAAGAGCCGGTCGCGCTGGACGTCCATGGCGGCCGGGAAGAGCGCGCGGACCTCGGGGTGGTGGAGGAAGATCAGCGCGTAGAAGTGCGCGGTGGCCCGGTCGGCGACCGGCTCGACCACGGCCAGGCTGGCCCGGATCAGCTCGATGTCCCGGGCGGTGGGCGGCTGCTGCGCGGCGGCGGACCCGGGACCGGACACGGCGGGACCGGGGCCGGACACGGCGGCGGGCACCGGCTCGGGTGCGGTCGCCCCGCCGGCCGCGGCGGTGACCGGCGGCCGGGCGGGATCGCCGTCCACGGCCGTCCAGTTGAGGCCGGGGGCCCGGGAGAACAGCGGCTCGATCGCGGGCACCGGCGACCCGGCGGGCGTCGACGGCGCCGGGATCGCGGGCGGCCGGGCCGGCGGGTCGGGGATCGCCACCCGCAGCGCCGAGGCGGGGGCCGGGACGAGCGGAGCCACCGGCACCGGGGCGGCGGAGACCGGCGGGAGGTCCGGCGGGTCCAGCGGCATCGGCGGGACGGCCGCCGGGGCGTGCGCCGCCGCGGTCGGCACGGTTTCCGGGGCCGGTTCCGGACCGGAGTCCGGCATCCCCGGGACGGCCGCGGCTCCCGCCGAGCCGTGTCCGGTGCGGACCAGGAGAGTTCTGCGTGACTTCACCGCAACGTTTCGAGTACCCAAGAGAATCGTTTCGCCTCCGGCCGGCCTGTGCCACCACCTGGCTTGTTCCTGCTGACGCCTAGGCAGCGTGGCACGCCCGAAGTGCTCATCCGACAAATCGCGCGAAGGCCGGACACCCGCCCCCCGTACGCGCTACTCTCGCTCGATCTGCGGTCGCCCTGGGTGTCCGGGCAGCCACCCAAGGCGACCGCCCGGACGCCGGTCACAACTGCCGCAGCAGCATGCCCGGTTGCTCGACGCAGTCCGCGACGAACCGCAGGAACCCGCCCGCGGTTCCGCCGTCGCAGACCCGGTGGTCGAAGGTGAAGGACAGCTGGGTCACCTCGCGCACCGCCAACTCGCCCTGGTGGACCCAGGGTTTGGCGACGATCCGGCCCACCCCGAGCATCGCCGCCTCGGGGTGGTTGAGGATCGGGGTGGAGCCGTCCACCCCGAACACCCCGTAGTTGTTCAGGGTGAAGGTCCCGCCCGTGAGCTCGGCCGGGGTGAGCGCCCCGGTCCGGGCCGACTCGGTCAACCGCGCCAGTTCGGCGCCGAGTTGCTCGGTGCTCAGCCGCTGGGCGTCGCGCACCACCGGAACGACCAGGCCCCGCTCGCCCTGGGCGGCGAAGCCCAGGTGCACCGCGGAGTGCCGGAGGATGCCCGAACCGTCATCGGTGACACTGGAGTTGAGTTCGGGGAAGCGGGCCAGCGCCACCGTGCAGATCCGGGCGAGCAGCGCCAGCACGCTCACCTTCGGCCCGGGGGTTGCATTCAACTGCCTTCGCAGCGCCATCAGTTCGGTGGCATCCGCATCGACCCAGCAGGTCGCCGCCGGGATCTCCCGATGGCTGCGGGTGAGCTTCTCGGCCACCGCCCTGCGCAGACCGCGCAGCGGCACCACCTCGGCCCCGGCCGGCGCGCTCGCCCCGTTGGACACCGGCGCCGCCGCCGGCGCACCGCCGGGGGCCAGCGCCGCGATCGCCCGTTCGACGTCCGCGCGCATGATCAGACCGTCCGGCCCGCTGCCGGTCAGCGCCGCCAGATCGATCCCGTGCTCCCGGGCCGACCGCCGGACCAGCGGCGAGATCACCGGCACCACCACCGGCGCGACGGCCACGGCCACGGCCGGCGGAGCGGAGGGCGCCACCACGGCCACCGGCGCGGCGACGGCCGTCGGAGCAGCCGTCGGAGCGGCGGCCGGAGCGGCAGCCGGAGCCCCGACCCGGCGGCGCCGGCCGCCCTTGTCCGGCTCCGCGACCCCGTACCCGACCAGCGGACGCTCCACCTCGGCGGACGGGGACGGCGCGCCCGCGGCTGGCGACACCGCGACCGTCACCAGCGGCGCGCCGACCGCCACCTCCTCGCCCGGCTCGCCGTACCGGGCGGTGACCACCCCGCCGTACGGGCAGGGCACCTCGACCACCGCCTTGGCGGTCTCCACCTCCACCACCGGCTGGTCCACGGCGATCACCTCACCGACCTCGACCATCCAGCGCACCACCTCCGCCCCGGTGAGCCCCTCACCGAGGTCGGGCAGCGTGAACTCGCGTACGACCGGCATCATCCTCAGGCCTCCCACTGCAGCCGGGCGACCGCGTCCAGGATCCGGTCCACCCCGGGGAGGTGGTGGTGCTCCAGCATCGGCGGCGGGTACGGGATGTCGAAGCCGGTGACCCGCAGCACCGGGGCCGCCAGGTGGTGGAAGCAGCGCTCGGTCACCCGGGCGGCGATCTCCGCACCGGTGCCGCCGAAGCCGGTCGCCTCGTGCACCACCACGGCCCGGCCGAGCGAGCGCACCACCCGGCAGACCGTCTCGTCGTCGAACGGGACCAGGGTGCGCAGATCGAGCACCGCGAGGTCCCAGCCCTCGGCCTTGGCCGCCTCGGCCGCCTCCAGGCAGACCGGCAGCGAGGGGCCGTAGGTGATCAGCACCGCCGACGTCCCGGTCCGCCGCAGGGCGGCCCGTCCGATCGGCTCGACCGGCGCCGCCGGGTCGAACTCCGCCTTGCCCCAGTAGAGCCGCTTGGGCTCCAGGAAGACCACCGGGTCGTCCGAGGCGATCGAGGCCCGCAGCAGCCCGTAGGCGTCCGCCACCGTCGCCGGGGTGACCACGTGCAGCCCGGGGGTGCTGGTGTAGTAGGCCTCGGAGGCGTCGCTGTGGTGCTCGACCCCGCCGATGCCGCCGCCGTACGGGATGCGCACGGTGATCGGCAGCGGCAGCCGTCCGGCCGTGCGGTTGCGCATCTTGGCGACGTGCGAGAACAGCTGCTCCAGCGCCGGGTAGGCGAAGGCGTCGAACTGCATCTCGACCACCGGGCGCAGCCCGTACATCGCCATGCCGATCGCGGTGCCGAGGATGCCGGCCTCGGCCAGCGGGGTGTCCAGGCAGCGGTCGGCGCCGAACTCGGCGGTCAGGCCGTCGGTGATCCGGAAGACGCCGCCGAGCGCGCCGACGTCCTCGCCCAGCACGTGCACGGCCGGGTCCGCGCGCAGGGCGTCCCGCAGCGCGGAGTTGAGCGCCTGCGCCATGGTGGCGGTGCGCGGACCGGCCGGGGCGGGTCGCGCGGCGGGCCGGCCGAGGGTGGCGGCGGGCGACGGTTGGGCGGTGTTGCTCATGGGTGCTGCACCTCGGCCTCGGCGGCCAGCTCGGCGGACAACTGGGCTGCCTGCTCCCGCAGTTGCGGGGTCGGCTCGGCGTACACATGGGCGAACAGCGCCATCGGGTCCAGCTCGGCGTCGGCGTGGAACTCGGCCCGCATCCGGGCCGCCAGAGCCTCCGCCTCGTCCGCCGACTCCTGCACCAGGGCGTCGTCCAGCAGGCCGATCCGGCGCAGGTGCCGCTCCATCAGCAGGACCGGGTCGTGCTCCCGCCAGGCCGCCACCTCGGTGTCGTCCCGGTAGCGGGTGGCGTCGTCGGCGTTGGTGTGCGCCTCGACGCGGTAGGTGAGCGCCTCGACCAGGGTCGGGCCGCCACCGGACCGGGCCCGCTCGACCGCCTCGGTCAGCACGCTGTGCACGGCGGGCGCGTCGTTGCCGTCCACCAGCCGGCCCGGTATCCCGTAGCCGACCGCCTTGTGGGCGAGCGTCGGCGCGGCGGACTGCGCGGTGAGCGGGACGGAGATCGCGTACCCGTTGTTCTGGACCAGGAAGACCACCGGGGCGTTCAGCACCGCGGCGAAGTTCAGCGCCTCGTGGAAGTCGCCCTCGCTGGTGCCGCCGTCGCCGAGCAGCGCCAGCGCGACCACCGGGTCGCCGCCGAGCCGGGCGGCGTGCGCGAGGCCGACGGCGTGCGGGGCCTGGGTGGCCAGCGGGGTGCAGAGCGGCGCCGTCCGGGTGGCCAGCGGGTCGTAGCCGGTGTGGGCGTTGCCGCGCAGCAGGGTCAGCGCCTCCAGCGGGTCGACGCCGCGGGAGACCACCGCGAGGGTGTCGCGGTAGCTCGGGAAGAGCCAGTCCTGCTCGCCGAGCGCCAGCGCGGCGGCGACCTGGCAGGCCTCCTGGCCGGTGGACGCCGGGTAGACGGCCAGCCGGCCCTGCTTGGTGAGGGTGGTGGCCTGCTGGTTGTAGCGGCGGCCGACCACCAGGCGGCGGTACAGCTCGCGGAGCAGCGCGGGGTCGCACTTCTCCAGCTCGGGGGTGCCGAGCACGCGGACCGGTGAGGCGTCCGGAAGCAGCGGGGCCGGGTCGCTGCGCGGGGCGGTCGCCCCGGGCAGCCAACCGGGCACCGCCGTGTGGTGTCTGTGATCGAGAACGGTCATCTCGGGCACCTCCAGGGGTAGCGGGGGCTCCCTACCGATTGTTCGGTCGTCTGTTCATCTTGACCAGAAGCGTGACAAGGTGGTGGACAATCGGCCCGGGTGGCGGTCGACTGGTGGCAGTGCGTCCAATCCGTGGGGGTGGGGGGTCATGTCGGCTGAACAGACGTCCAGACTCGACCGTGTCGACCGGGCGATCCTGCGGCTGCTGCAGCAGGACGGTCGCGCCTCGATCCGCTCGGTGGCCGAGCGGGTGCACGTGTCCCGGGCGAATGCGTACGCCCGGATATCCAGGATGGTCGAGGACGGCGTCATTCGCGGCTTCACCGCCCGGGTGGACCACGAAAAGGCAGGTCAGGGCGCATCCGCCTACGTCACCCTGAAGATCGTGCAGAACTCCTGGCGGACGGTCCGCGAGCAGCTGCTGGAGCTGCCCGGCGTCGCGCACATCGCGCTGGTGGGCGGAGACTTCGACGTGCTGCTGCTGGTGCACACCGCCGACAACCACGCGCTGCGCGAACTGGTGCTGGGCAGCATCCAGTCCATCCCCCAGGTGCTCGGCACCCGCACCATGCTGGTCTTCGAGGAGACCGACCAGGTGCCGCCCCTTTGATTAGGCACCCGCTCGCCTCCGGGGCTGTGTTCTCGCCCGCTCGCCTCCGGGGCGCTCGACCCGGCGCCGACGGTCGTCGCTCCAACGCCCCTCGTTCCTCGGGGCGTCCTCGCTCCTCCCTTTCGGCACCGGCGCGCCCCTTTGGCTCGGGGCGCACTGGGCCGGGGTGCCGGCTGGGAGCCCGGCGGGCGTCCCCTGGGCCCCGGTAGTGCCGGGGCGGGGTGACCGCTGAGGGCCCGGCGGGCGTCCCCTGGGCCCCGGTAGTGCCGGGGCGGGGTGACCGCTGAGGGCCCGGCGGGCGTCCCCCGGGCCCCGGTAGTGCCCGGGCGGGGTTGACCGTTGGAGCGCCCCCCAGGCCCGATGAGGGCCCGAGCCGGGTGCCCTTTCGGGACGGGTGGGTGGCCCTTTGGCGCGGTATCTTCCGGCCCCGGCCCCTCCCGGTGCTACCGGGCGCGGAGGCCGTCGAAGGCCAGGTGGACCACCGCGTCCGCGACGCCGTCGGCCGCCTTCACACCGGGCCGGTACCACTCCACGATCGAGTTGATCATGCCGAAGAGCAGCCGGGTGGCCAGCCGCGGCTCGACGTCCGCCCGCAGCGAGCCGTCCGCGACGGCCGCCCTCAGCAGCTCGGCCACCTGGTGGTCGAAGTCCCGGCGGCGCTCCAGCGCCCACTGCTCGGTCACGGTGTTGCCCCGCACCCGCAGCAGCAGGGTGACGTACGGCAGCTCGGTGAGCAGCACCTCCGCCGTGCGCCGCACCACGTGCTCCAGCCGCTCCACCGCGGGGCCCTCCACCGCGCCCGGTTCGGCGAGGATGCCGAAGAGCCCGTCCAGGGCCCGCCCGACGGCCAGCCGGAGCAGCTCCTCCTTGCCGCGGACGTGGTGGTAGATCGAGGACTTGGAGATCCCGGCCGCCCGGGAGAGGTCCTCCATCGAGGTGCCGTCGTAGCCGCGCTCGTTGAAGACGTCGACGGTCACCGCGAGCAGCGACTCCACGGTGTAGGCGGTACGCGTGGTGTGATCGGCCATCCTCCGAGTATCCCCGGCCCCGCTGCGCCCGATGCGCCCGGGTCCATTGGTCCGCACCAACAGCGCGGCCGACGGCCTAGAATCTGCGGACCAGCGTCCACGGCCAGCAGGGTGGGGTCCAGTCTCATGAGCGCAATACCGGCAGTCGCCTCCGACGTGCCCGAGCAGCGCAGCGAGGAGCCGGGGGACGCGGCGCGGGCCGACTGGCGCGAGCGCGGCCGCGCCCTGGTCCTGCGCTTCGGGCCGGCCGTGTGGTGCTACGCGGTGCTCAAGCTGATCGGCTTCACCGTCTTCATGAAGCTGCTCTCCTTCTCGGGCGACTACGTCAAGAAGCACCCGCGGTTCGGCGGCGGCGCGAACCCCTGGGACGTGCTGGCCAGCTGGGACGGCTGGTGGTACCAGCAGATCGCCCAGTTCGGCTACCACCCCGCGCTGGTCCCCGTCCCGGGCGGCCTCCCCGGCTTCACCGTCGAGCAGAACTCGGCCGCCTTCTTCCCGCTCTACCCGGGGCTGATGCGGCTGGTCTCGGACGGCACCGGGCTCGGCCTGTACGGCGCCGGGATGCTGGTCTCGGTGGTGGCCTCGCTGTTCGCGGCGGCCGGGATCTACGCGGTGGTGGACCAGCTGGCCGGCCCGCGCGCGGGCGTGATCGCGGCCGGGCTCTGGGCGATCGCCCCGGGCTCCGGCGCCGAGTGGGCGCTCTACTCCGACTCGCTGTTCGTCGCGCTGGCGGCCTGGGCCTGCTACTGCGTGATGACCAGGCAGTGGATCGCCGCCGGTGTGATCACGCTGGTCGCCGGCCTCAACCGGCCGACCTCGGCGGCCCTGATCGGCGCCGTCGGCCTGGCCGCGCTGGTCGAGCTGTACCGGCGGGGGAGCGGCGTCGCCCGCCCGGTGGCCGCGATGCTGCTGGCCCCGCTCGGCCTGCTCGGCTACGTCGGCTGGGTGGGCTGGCGGACGGGCGAGTGGGGCGGCTACTTCCGGCTCCAGCACGACGCCTGGCTGCACTACTTCGACTTCGGCCACGGCACCTTCGAGGCGATCCGCGGCGTCCTGCTGGGCCGTTCGGACTACCCGTTCGCCTGGCCGGTGACCGACCTGCTGGCCACCCTGATCGTGCTGACCCTGCCGGTGCTGATCGTGCTGCTGGTCCGGCTGCGTCCGCCGCTGGTGCTGACCGCCTACACGCTGGCCACCATCGTCTCGGTGCTGGGAAGCCTGGGGATCTTCGGCAACACCTCGCGCTACCTGCTCCCGGCCTTCCCGCTGCTGATCGCCCTGGCGGTGGCCATGCGCAGGCTGAGCTGGCCGGTGCTGGCGACGGTGCTCGGCACCGGCGCGATCGCCTCCGGCTGGTACGCCGGGTACGTCATCTTCGAGCTCGGCATCCCGTAGACCGGTACCCGCTCCGCCCCAGGGGCGCGTCCGCTGCGGACGCGTCCCTGCGCGTTCTCCGGATCCGATCCGCACACCCTCTTGAGCCGACCGATCGTTCGGTTACTCTGTGACGTGTCCCGTCCTCCCCTCTGAGGAGCGCACACCATGTCCGCAGCGGTCACCCACCCCCTCGTCGCCGAGCTGGTCGAACGCCACCAGGCCACCCTGGACGCCGCGCTCGCCGCCGCCGCGTCCCGCGACTACTGGTCGCCCTACCCCGAGTTCCCGAAGGCCTACGGCGAGAGCGGCGCCGCGGACGGCAAGGCCGCCTTCGAGGCGCTGCTGAACCTCCCGTTCGCCCTCGACGGCCACCCGGCCGACGGCGACCTGATCGGCGGCGAGGCGTCCCCGTACGGCGTCGAGATGGGCATCGGCTACCCGCACGCCGACGCGGACACGCTGATCGCCGCGCTGCTCGCGGCCCGGCCCGGCTGGGCCGCCGCGACCCCGCTCACCCGGGCCGCCGTCTGCCTGGAGATCCTGGCCCGGATCAACGCGCGCTCGCACGAGTTCGCGCACGCGGTGATGCACACCACCGGCCAGGCCTACGGCATGGCCTTCCAGGCCGGCGGCCCGCACGCCCAGGACCGCGGTCTGGAGGCGGTCACCTACGCCTACGCCGAGCAGACCCGGCTGCCCGCCAGCGCCGGCTGGACCAAGCCGCAGGGCAAGCGCGACCCGCTGGTGATGACCAAGGAGTTCACCGTCGTCCCGCGCGGCCTCGCGCTGCTGATCGGCTGCAACACCTTCCCCACCTGGAACGGCTACCCCGGTCTGTTCGCCTCGCTGGCCACCGGCAACCCGGTGCTGGTCAAGCCGCACCCGCGCGCCGTGCTGCCGCTCGCGCTGACCGTGCGGACCGCCCGCGAGGTGCTCGCCGAGGCCGGCTTCGACCCGAACCTGGTCTGCCTGGCCGCCGAGCACGAGGGCGGCACCGTCGCCCAGACCCTCGCCGTCCGCCCCGAGGTCAAGCTGATCGACTACACCGGCTCGACCGCCTTCGGCGACTGGCTGGAGGAGAACGCGCGCCAGGCCGAGGTGTACACCGAGAAGGCCGGCGTGAACACCGTGGTCGTCGACTCCACCGACGACTACCGGGGCATGCTGGGCAACCTGGCCTTCTCGCTCTCGCTCTACAGCGGCCAGATGTGCACCACCCCGCAGAACCTGCTGATCCCGCGCACCGGCATCGACACCGACCAGGGCGCCAAGTCCTACGACGAGGTGGTCACCGACCTCGCCGGCGCGATCGAGGGCCTGCTCTCCGACGACGCCCGCGCCACGGCCGTGCTCGGCGCCGTGGTCAACCCCGGTGTGCTGCAGCGCTCGGTGGCCGCGGCCGGCGGCGAGTACGGCGAACTCGCCCTCGCCCCGCGGGTGGTGACCTCCACGGAGTTCCCCGCCGCGACCGTCCGCACCCCCGCGCTGGTCAAGCTGGACGCCGACAAGCCGGACGACCGCGCGGTCCTGCGCAACGAGTGCTTCGGCCCGGTCTCCTTCGCCGTCGCGGTGGAATCCACCGCCGCCGCGGTCGAGCTGCTGCGCGACACCGTCCGGACCCAGGGCGCGATGACCGCCTCCGGCTACACCACCTCGCCCGAGGTCGAGGCCGCGCTGGTCGAGGCCGCGCTCGACTCCGGCGTCTCGCTCTCGCTCAACCTCACCGGCGGCGTGTACGCCAACCAGACCGCCGCCTTCTCCGACCTGCACGGCACCGGCGCCAACCCGGCCGCCAACGCCGCCTACTGCGACGGCGCCTTCGTCGCCAACCGGTTCCGCACCGTGGAGATCCGCCGCCACAGCTGAGCCGATCCGGTTCCGGGCCCCGGCGGTACCACGCCGGGGCCCGGTTCCGTCCCGCGGGAATTCACAGCCCCGCCCGCGCCAGCGATGATGGAGGCCGGGAGGGCGCCCGGACCGGCGTCCAACCTCCGTCCGAGCACCGGGAGCTGACACATGACCGCGAAGCAGACCGTCACCGACGTCCTGATCGTCGGGGCCGGACCGACCGGCCTGCTGCTGGCCGGGGACCTCGCCACCGCCGGGATCCGGGTCACCGTCCTGGAGAAGCGCGACACCGAGTCCAACCTCACCCGGGCCTTCGCGGTGCACGCCCGCAGCCTGGAGCTGCTGGACGCCCGGGGCCTGGCCGACGACCTGATCGCCACCGGCCGCCCGCTCAGCTCGCTGCGGCTCTTCGACCGGCTCCGGGTCGACCTCGCCGCCCTGCCGAGCCGCTTCCCGTTCGTCCTGATCACCCCGCAGTACCACACCGAACGCCTCCTCCAGGAGCGCGCGCTGAAGGCCGGCGCGACCCTCCTGCGCGGCGCCGAGGTGGTCGGGCTGCGGCAGGACGCCGAGGGCGTCACGGTCGAGACCCGCCCCCGCGCCCGCAGCGGGGAGGTGCCCGCGGACGGCGACACCGAGACCCACCGGGCCGCCTACGTGGTCGGCACCGACGGCGTCCACTCCACCGTCCGCGACCTGCTCGGCATCCCCTTCCCCGGCGAGTCGGTGGTCAACTCCGTCGTCCTGGCCGACGTCCGGCTGGACCGCGCGCCCGACGAGTTGCTGACCGTCGGCGCCGGCGAGGGCGGCTTCGCCTTCCTCGCGCCGTTCGGCGACGGCTGGTACCGGGTCATCGCCTGGGACCGCGCCGAGCAGCACGCGGACGGCGCCCCGCCCTCGCTGGAGCGGATCGCCGAGATGACCCGCACCGCCCTCGGCGAGGACTACGGGCTGCACGACGCCCGGTGGAGCTCCACCTTCCACAGCGACGAGCGGCAGGTGCCGAACTACCGCTCCGGCCGGGTCTTCCTGGCCGGCGACGCCGCGCACTGCCACTCCCCGGCCGGCGGCCAGGGCATGAACACCGGCCTCCAGGACGCCGCCAACCTCTCCTGGAAGCTCGTCGCCGCCGTCCGCGGCCACGCCACCGACGCCCTGCTGGACACCTACCAGACCGAGCGGCACCCGGTCGGCAAGTCGGTGCTGCGCACCTCCGGCGCGCTGATCCGGCTCGCCCTCGCCCAGTCCGCGCCCACCCGGGTGCTGCGCGGCGCCCTCACCACGCTGGCCGACCACCTGGACGTGGTCGCCGAGCGCGGCGCCCGGACGGTGTCCGGGATCGGCATCCGCTACGCCGCGCCGAAGGACGCCCACCCGCTGGCCGGCCGGCGCGTGCCGGACCTGCGGCTGACCGCCCTGGAGGAGGCCCGGGAGGACGGACCGGCCGCGCCCGAGCGGCTCTACGAGGCACTGCGCGCGGGCACGTTCGTGCTGGTCAGCAATGACCAGCTGCCCGCCGCCGAGCCGTGGGCGGGCCGGCTGCAGACCGTCGCGCCGGCCGACCCGCACGGCAAGCTGCGTGACACCGTGCTGCTGGTCCGCCCCGACGGCTACGCCGCCTGGGCCGCCGTCGACCCGGGCCAGGGCGAGGTCCGCGCCGCGCTGGCCCAGTGGCTCGGCGCCCCCGACCAGAGCTGAGGAGCAGCGGGGGGGGGGGGGGGGGGGGGCGCCCCACCCCCCCCCCCCCCCCCCCCCCCCCCCCCCCCCCCCCGCTGCTCCTAGGCGCGCGCCTTCTCGTAATGCCGGGCCGCTTTCGCGCGGTTTCCGCACACCGCCATCGAGCACCACCGCCGGCGGCCGTTCTGCGATGTGTCGAAGAAGTGCAGAATGCAGGCCTCGTGGGCACATTTCTTGATCCGGAGGGTGCCCCGGGCCAGCAGGTCGAGGAAGTCGTCGACCGCCAGCCAGGCCGCCAGCCACTGCGGCCCGTCCACCTCGACGTGCGCCGCCGGCCCCGCCGGACCGAGCTCGCGCCGCAGCCGCCCGTGCCGCAGCACCTCGTTCAGACCGGCCGCCGAGGGCGCCGTCACCTCACCCCGGGCGTCCAGGTCCCGGACCGCCGCGGCGAGCGCCTCCCGGGCCTGCCGCAGCGCCACGAGCCCCGCGTCGTCGGCCTCGCAGCGGTCCGCCAGCCCGGCGGAGGAGAGCCAGACCCCGAAGCCGTCCGGCCGGTCCAGCAGGTCGTTCACCGGGCTGCCCGCCCACCGCGTGTTGAGCAGGTCGAGCGCGAGCGGCTCGCCGGTGAGCGGGCGGGGGTCGCGCGGGTCTGCCGTCCGGTCGGTCATCGGATACTCCCTCGGTCTCGCCCGGTACCCGATTCTACGTCGCCCGCGGCCGCCGAATCGGGGCCGTCCGGAGCGTGAATTCCGGCCGTTAACTGTATGAAGACGCCTCCATTCCGTTCTCCACAGTTGACTGTTCTTTAGCAACGAATTGCTTGACCATAAGCCAATTCCCGGAACCGCTCTGTCATGTTCTAGCCAGCGTTTCACCCCAGAGACGCCCTGGCCCCTGCCGGCCCCCACATGCCGGCCAGAGGAGGATTCCGTGCGCCCTCGCTCCCTCGCCCTCGTCGCGGCACTCGCCGTCCTGCCGCTGTCCGCGGTCTCGCTCGGCGTGACCGCCGCGCAGGCCGCCCCGGCCCCCAACGCCGCCGCGCCGCGCGTCTCGCTGCCGAACACCGTCACCCCCGCGGTGGCCCGTTCCGAGAAGAAGGGCGACGTCCCCGCCGAGCAGCAGCTCTCCGTCGCGGTCAGCCTGAAGCTGCGCGACACCGCCGAGCTGGACCGCTTCCTCGCCGCGATCGCCACCCCCGGCGCCCCCGAGTTCGGCACCCACCTGACGCCGCAGCAGTTCACCGACCGGTTCGGCCCGACCCAGGCCGCCGTCGACCAGGTCCGCGGCTACCTGACGGCCCAGGGCCTGACCGTCTCCGCCGTCAGCGACAACCGCCAGGTGGTCGACGCCCACGGCACCGCCGAGCAGATCGCCAAGGCCTTCGGCACCCACGAGAGCGCCTACCTGGACCCGCAGCAGCAGCGCACCTTCTTCGCCAACGACGCGGCGGCCTCCGTGCCGGCCGACCTCGCCGGCGTGGTGCAGGGCATATCCGGCCTGAACAACCACACCGTCCGCACCACCCGCAACGTGAAGCCGTCCACGCCGGCCGCACCGAACGCGGTCACCGCCGCCCCCAGCGGCTTCGGCCCGAGCCAGTACGACGGCGCGTACAACCTGAACAGGACCGGCGCCGACGGCACCGGCGTCAGCGTCGCGCTCTGGGAGTTCGACGGCTACAGCTCCACCAACCTGAAGACCTACGACAGCCAGTACGGGCTCACCGGCCCGGCCGTCTCGACCGTGTCGGTGGACGGCGCCAACTACGACTCCTCCCCCGGCGAGGGCCAGGGCGAGGTCGAGCTGGACAGCGAGATCGTGCGCGGCGTCGCCCCCAAGGCGACCCAGCTGGTCTACGAGGCCCCCAACAGCGACCAGGGCGAGATCGACATGGCCGCCAAGATCGTCGCGGACAACCGGGTCTCGGTCATCTCCATCTCCTGGGGCTCCTGCGAGCCCGACACCACCGCCTCCTCCATGACGGCGGTCGACAACTCCTTCAAGCAGGCCGCCGCCCAGGGCATCTCGATCTTCTCGGCCTCCGGCGACGACGGCTCGCGCGACTGCACCCGCTCCACCAGCGGCTCCTCCGTCAAGGCGGTCGACTTCCCCGCGTCCAGCCCGCACCAGACCGGCGTCGGCGGGACCAACCTCAAGGTCTCCGGCAGCGCCTACTCCTCCGAGAGCGCCTGGAGCACCGCCGGCGGCGGCGTCTCCACCGTCTTCGCCAAGCCGAGCTGGCAGACCGGCACCGGGGTGAGCGGCACCATGCGCACCGTCCCGGACGTCTCCTCCAACGCCGACCCGGCCAGCGGCTTCGCCATCTACACCGCCGGCGGCTGGCAGGTCTACGGCGGCACCAGCGCGGCCGCCCCGCTCTGGTCCGGCTACGCGGCGCAGTTCAACCAGAAGGCCAAGGCGGCCGGGCAGCCCGTCCTCGGTGAGGCCAGCCCGCGGCTGTACGCCGTCGCCAACGGCAGCGGCTACGGCACCACGTTCCACGACGTGACCACCGGCAAGAACCAGGACTTCTCCACCAAGGCCGGCTACGACCAGGTCACCGGCTGGGGCAGCCCGATCGCCGACGCCCTGGACGCGGCGCTGCTCGGCGGCACCACCACGCCGCCCACCGGCGGCTGCACCGCGGCCCAGCTGATCGGCAACGGCGGCTTCGAGACCGGCACCGCCGCGCCGTGGACGGCGTCCACCGGCGTCGTCGACAACGCCTCCGGCGAGGCCGCGCACGCCGGCTCCTGGAAGGCCTGGCTGGACGGCTACGGCAGCGCCCACACCGACACCCTGGCGCAGACCGTGTCGATCCCGGCTGGCTGCAAGGCCACGCTCTCCTTCTGGGTGCACGTCGACACCGCCGAGTCCGGCTCCACCGCGTACGACAAGCTGACCGTCCAGGCGGGCTCGACCACGCTGGCCACCCTGTCCAACGCCGACGCAGCCACCGGCTTCGTCCAGAAGTCCTTCGACCTGTCGGCCTTCGCGGGCCAGACGGTGACGGTCAAGTTCACCGGCACCGAGGACGCCTCGCTCAAGACCAGCTTCGTGATCGACGACGCCGCGCTCAGCGTCTCCTGATCACCTCCGCGACCCCACACCGTCGGGGCGGTCCGCACCGGGACCGCCCCGACGGCGTGTTTCCGTTCTGTTTCAAGATCGATAACCCTGTGGCCCACCCCTCGTGACCACTGTCATACGCACGACTGATGACGTAGCCTCTCGACCGTGCATAGGGTTCCCCACAGCTCGGTGAAGCCGTTCACGGCGCCCTCCGGCGCCGGACCGACCGCGCCGAACCCGCTTGCTGGGGAAGGTAACCGCATGGGCTCACAACACCCCCAGGACGCCCGGCTCCGGCTGGTCGGACCGCGCCCCGGCGCGCCCGCACCCGCCGCCGTGCCCCCCGCCACGACCGTCACCACCGCCGCGACCACCACACCCGCCGCCGCCCCGGGCGCCGGCCGGCCCGCCCCCGCCGGGGGCTTCGCCGACACCCTGCACCTGGCCATCGAGGCCAGCGGCCTGAGCCTCGACCGGATCCGCGCCGCTCTCGCCCAACGCGGGGTCAGGGTCAGCGTGACCACGCTGAGTTACTGGCGGCGCGGCCGCAGCCAGCCCGAGCGGGCCAGTTCGCTGCGCGCCGTCCACCTGCTGGAGGAACTGCTCGGCCTGCCGCACTCCACCCTCTCCGCCCTGCTCGGCCCGCCGCGCCCACGGGGCCGCTGGGCCGCCGCCGCCAACACCGCGCACCTGCGGCTGGAGGACGTCTGGCCGGGCGAGCAGCAGATCGCCGAGGTCTTCGCCGAGCTGGACGCGCCGCCGGTCGGCGAGCTGGAGCGGCTCTCCATCCACGACTCGTACTACGTCGACGCCGAGCGCCGCGGCAACCTGCTGCGGATGCGCCAGGTGGTCCGCGCCACCGTCGGCGGCGTCGGCCGCTGCCTGGTGGTGCACAAGGCCGACGAGGAGGCCACCGGCTGCCCCGAGATCACCTCGGTCCGGCACGGCCGCCTCGGCCGGGTCCGCCGCAGGCCGAAGGCCGGCCTGGTGGTCGGCGAGCTGATGCTGGACCGCCCGCTCGGCCACGGGGACAGCACGGTCTTCGAGTACGAGGTGGAGATCCCGCCCGGCGGCCCGACCATGGAGTACAGCCGCCGGTTCGCCATCCCGGTGCGCGAGTACGTGCTCCAGGTGCACTTCGACCCGGCGGCCGTGCCCGTCCACTGCGAGCGCTACGACCGCGCTCCGGGCGAGGACGTCGACCGCCGCCGCGAGCAGCTGTGGATCGGTGCCTCGGCCAGCGCCCACGTGCTCGCCCCCGACCAGCAGCCCGGCCACGTCGGCATCCGCTGGGAGTGGGAGTAGCGGGGCGCACCCCGCGGCGGGGCGCCGGGCGGCGCCCCGCGTCAGGAGCTCACTCGTGGCTCAGCCCGCCGCCGAGGTACATCACCGCGACCCCGCCGACCACCAGCACGGCCCCGATCAGCGAGGCCGGTTTGACCGGCTCGCCGAACACGACCGCGCCGCCGACCAGCGCCCCGACCGTGCCGAGCCCGGACCAGACGGCGTACACCGGGCCCACGTTCAGCGACTTCAGCGCCTGGGCCAGCAGCACGAACGCGGCGACGTAGCCGATCGCGACCACCACGCTGGGCGCGAGCCTGGTCAGTCCGTGCGAGGCCCGCAGGGCCAGTGTCGCCGTCACCTCGGCCGCGATGGCCGCTCCCACCAGCAGGTACGCCGTCATGTCCGTCCCCCGTCTCGTTTCGGATGACCTAGCTTCTGCCGCCGACGAGGTCGACCAGCAGCTTGCGCAACTCACGGTGCAGCCCGTCGTGCGGCGGGCTGAGGTCGAGCAGGCGGGCCGACCACCAGCCGTCCACGGCCATCCGCACGAGGGTGGCCACGGCCGGGTCCAGGCCGTCCTCGACGAGCCGCCGCTGCCAGCGCTCGTAGCGGGACCGCAGCACGTCGAGCAGTTCCGGACCGCCGGCCGCGGCGAGCAGCGCCACCGGCACCTGGTCCGCCCCGCTGGTGTCCCCGGCCGGTGACTCCTCCGGGATGCTCGCCTCCAACCAGGCGAGCGCGAAGGCGCCGGGAGGCGCCTGCGGCCCGGGCAGTACGGCCTCGAACCGGTCCGCCAGCCGCTCGACGACCCCCTGCACGAGCGCCCGCTTGTTGGGGAAGTGGTGCAGCAGCCCGCCCTTGCTGACGCCGGCCTCGACGGCCACCGCGTCCAGCCGCACCGCGTCCAGACCTCCCCGCACCAGCAGCCGCTCGACAGCGTCGAGCAGATGATCACGCACCGTTCCGTCCCTCTCTCCGTGTCACGGACCGTCCAGACGGTCGGCGCCCACCCTAGCAGAACCGATGTGACTCGCCGGTAATTCCAAGTGGCCCGAAAGAGACGGGTGTTGACAGCCCGGAATGGAGCGTGCTTACGTTTCCTCGGCCGAAAACAGGCGAGATCCCGGGGATCGCCGCCCGGCCACCTGAAGATTCATGCGCACGATGATCGAAGAAGCGGCGCCGGGATTTTTCTCCGCGCCAGGGGGAACGCTGTTCGACATCCACGGGGGATCATGCGAGACATACGGATTCGACGATGTCCGCGCAGGCCGGCAGCCCACGAGCACTAGCTGACAACACGTCAACAAGGCTTCGGCGTCGGCGGTTAGCGCCGCGTCAACGCACCGTCGGCTCATCCGCCATGCCCGGTCGTGCTTCGACGACCACGCCCGGGGCCGCTGCGCAACGACGCGCACCGCCCCGGGGCAGGCTTCCGCACGGCCCCGTCCGATGCGGCCGGCCCGGCCATGCCCACAGCGGCGGGTATTCCGTTCAAACCAGGGTCAAAATTCGCGTGAACCGATGCGTCGAATACGCCGATCATCGAATTCGAGGGAATCTGGTGGACATTTTCTCCAAGGTATCCGACTACCGTGCTGCCCGGGATGCCATGGCGGCGGGGATCTATCCCTACTTCCTCCCGCTCACCGGCCACGAAGGCACCACGGTCACCCTGGGTGACCGTGAGCTGGTGATGTGCGGCTCCAACAACTATCTGGGTCTGACCTCCGATCCCCGGGTCAGAAAGGCGGCCGCCGACGCGCTCGACCGGTACGGCCCGTCCTGCACCGGATCCCGCTTCCTCAACGGGAACCTCGACCTGCACGACCAGTTGGAGAGCGAACTCGCCGACTTCTACGGCAAGCCCGCGGCGGCCGTGCTCTCCACGGGCTACCAGGCCAACCTCGGCACGATCAGCGCCCTGGCCGGCCGCGGCGACGTCGTCTTCGCCGACCGCGACGCGCACGCCTCCATCGTCGACGGCTGCCTGCTCAGCGGCGCCAAGCACCGGCGCTTCCGGCACAACGACGCCCGCGCGCTGGACCGCGGCCTGGCCGCCGTCCCGGCCCAGGCCGGCAAGCTGGTCGTGGTCGACGGCGTCTACTCGATGGAGGGCGACCTCTGCGCCCTGCCGGAGATCGTCGAGGTCTGCGAGCGCCACGGGGCCCGGCTGATCGTCGACGACGCGCACGGCCTCGGCGTCCTCGACCAGGGCCGGGGCACCTGCTCCCACTTCGGCCTCACCGACCGGGTCGACCTCATCACGGTCACCTTCAGCAAGTCCCTGGCCTCGCTCGGCGGAGCCGTCGTCGGCGACGACGACGTCATCCACTACATCAAGCACCACGCCCGCAGCCTGATCTTCAGCGCCTCCGCGACCCCGGCCAGCATGGCCGCCGCGCTGACCGCGCTGCGGATCCTGCGCGAGGAGCCCTGGCGCCCCGAGCGGGCCCAGCAGAACGCCGACCACCTGCGGGCCGGCCTGCTCTCCCTCGGCATCAGCCCGGGCGAGAGCAGCACCCCGGTGATCCCGCTGCGCACCCGCGGGGTCGTCGACACCCTGCTGCTCTGGCGCCGGCTGATCGACAAGGGCGTCTACACCAACCCGGTGGTGCCGCCGGCCGCCTCGCCCCGACTGCGGCTCAGCCTGATGGCCACCCACACCACCGAGCACCTGAACCGGGTGCTGGACGCGCTCAGCGACGAGACGGCCATGTTCCTGCGCGACGGCGAGCCGGACGCCACCGACGAGCTGGCCGAGCTCGCGGAGCTCGCCGACTCGTCCGCCGCCCGGCCGTGAACCGGACGCCGGACCCCGCACGCGGCAGCCGGGCGGGCGCACCGGGCGGCCCGCCGGCCGGCCCCGGGGCGCCCCTGGCGCCCGGCCCCCCGACGATCGCCGCGCTGGCCGGCGGCGCGGCCGGTGCCGTCCTCGGCGCCGGCCTGCCCCCGGCCGGCGGCGGCGCTCCCGACTGGCCCTGGTGCGCCGCCGCCGCGATCGGCGCCGCGCTCACCCTGACGGCCGCCCTGCCGCGGCGCCGGACCGCGGCCGCCCTGCTGCCGGGCCCGCCCCACCGGGCCCCGGCGGCCGGGCTGCTGCTGCTCAGCGCCGCCCTGCCCGCCTCGGCCACCACCGCGAGCCCCGTCCTCGCGGCCGTGGTCACCGCCGTCGCCGCACTGACCGTCGCGGTGGCGCTCGGCCCGGACCGCCCCGCCGCCGGCCGGGCGCCCGTGGTGGCCCCGGCGGTGTTCGCCCTGGTCGCGGGCGTCGCCGCCGGGGCCACCGCCCCCTCGGTGGCCGCCGGCGTCCTCGGCACCCTGGCCGGCCTGGCCGGCCTCCTGCTCCTCGCCTGCGCGGCACCGGCCTCGCAGCCCTCGGAATCCGACCACATCAGAAGGAGCCAGCCATGAGTCGCCTCGGACTCGCCGCGCGTGCCCTGCGCCTCACCCTGAGCCGCACCCACGCCGACACCACGCCCGACTACGACGCCGCGAGTTCCAGCTACGACAGCTACTTCAGCCCGGTGATGGGCGTGCACTCGCTCGCCGCGCTGAACGAGGTGGAGATCCGCCCGGGCGACGACGTCCTCGAACTCGCCTGTGGCACCGGGCACCTGACCCACGAGATCGTCCGCCGGCTGGAGGGCCGCGGCTCGGTGCACGCGGTGGACAAGTCCCCCGGCATGCTGGCCGTGGCGCAGGCCAAGATCCTCCCCGACACCCTGCGCGCGCCGGAGCTCGACGTCTCCCTCCAGGAGGGCGACATGGAGGAGTTCCTGCGCCCCCGCCCGACCGCCTCGGCGGACCTCGTCGTGGTCGGCTGGGCGATCTGCTACAGCAAGCCGGTCAAGCTGCTGGAGCAGATCAGGAGAGTCCTGCGGCCCGGCGGCCGGGTGGTGGTGATCGAGACCCGCGGCGACGCGCTCAAGACCCTGATCACCCAGCTGGAGAAGGTCTTCGCCGCGGACCCGTCGCTGCTCACCGGTCTGGTCCGGGTGAACCTGCCCAAGGACGCCGCCACGGTGGCCCGCTGGTTCACCAAGGCCGGCCTGACCGTCGACGTCCAGCGCGACGGCCACCAGGTGCTGCCCGCCGACACCCCGGAGGCGGCCCTGGAGTGGGTCCAGCGCTCCGGCGCGGCGGCCGGCTTCAAGGACGCCGTCGACCACCGCCGCGAGGACCACGCGCTGGAGCTGATCCGCGCCGGCCTGGCCGAACACGTGGCCAGGAACGGCACGCTGGAGCTGCGGCACACCTTCGCGGTGGTCACCGGCACCAGCCCCAGCAGCCCCTCGGCCGGCACCGGCCCGGGCGGGCGCCACCGCGAGGGAGTCGGCACCGCATGACCACGACCGTCACCCCCGCACCACCGGAGACCACCCACGGCGCGGTGCAACGCCGCCTGCTGCGCCTCGCCGGGGTGCTCACCGCCCGCCCGAAGACCGTGCTCGCCGTCTGGGCCGTGGTCATCGCGGTCTGCTTCCCGTTCGCCTCGCAGCTGAACGACGTCCTGACCAAACAGGGCGCCTCCAAGGTCGTCCCGGGCACCAGCAGTGCCCGGGCCGACCAGCTCGTCGAGCAGTCCTTCCCCGACCGCTCGCAGCGCGAGTCGATCGTCGCGATCGGCGCCCCGGACGTCCGGGGCGAGCAACTGCGCAGGCTGCTGGCCGAACTGGACGGCCGGATCGCCGGGAAGGAGCGCACCGGCGAGGTCCGGCAGTCCGTCTCGGCCTACACCCTCTACCGGGACTCCACCACCGAGTACCTGCGCCAACTGCGCACCCAGGTGGACCGCGACCTCACCGCCGCCGGGGCCGGCACCTCCCCGGAGGCCCGCCGGCAGGCGGTGGACGCGGCGGTGGCGGCGGGCCAGGTCCCGGCCGGCCTCGCCGACCTGGCGCAGCGGGGGGTGGCCGCCGACGACGCGGCGCTGCCCGGTCTCGCCGCGGGCTTCGCGGCCGCCACCGACTGGCGCTCCTTCCCGGTGCCGGTGCCCGCCGACGCCGTGAACCGCCTGCTCGCCGAGGACGGCCGGGCGGCCCTGGTGACGGTCAGCTTCGCCAAGCAGGCCGGGCACGATCCGGACGTGGACTGGCTGCGCTCGGCCATCGACGGCTCGCTGCGCGCCGTCGGCGCCGGCCCGGACGTCGACGCCCACGTGACCGGCGAGCTCGCCCTGATCAAGGACACCTACAAGAAGGCCGAGGACGACAACGCCCTGATGGAGACGGTCGCCTACGCGATCATCTTCGTGGTGCTGCTGCTGTTCTTCCGCGCCGTGGTGCCCGCCGTGCTGACCGTGGCCGCGATCGGGCTGGCCATGACGGTCAGCCAGGCGGCGCTGTTCGCGCTCGGCCACGGCGTGACGCTCACCCAGTTCACCATCACGATCATGAACTTCGTGATGCTGGGCGCGGGCGTCGACTACAGCATGCTGCTCTCCTCGCGCTACCGGCAGGAACGGCTGGCCGGCCGCCCGCCGAAGGAGGCGGCGGTGCACGCCACCGCGCACGCGGGCGAGTCCATGCTGCTCGCGGCGGTGGCCGTGGTCCTCGCCTTCGGGGCCACCCTGCTCTCCCCGGTGGACTGGATCCCGCCGCTCGGCTACGGCGGGCTGATCGGCATCCCGATCGTGCTGCTCGCCGCGCTCACCCTGACGCCGGCCCTGCTGGTGCTGCTCGGCGACCGGTTCTTCGCGCTCGGCTGGCGCCCGCTGAGCGATCTGGAGCACGAGAGCGCCCTGGGCCGGCACCTGGCCAGGGCCGCCGACCTGGCGCGCCGCCGCAAGGTGGCGATCGTGCTGGTGTTCGCCGTGATCACGGTGCCGTTCGCGGTGATCACCGCCCAGCACCGCTCGACCGCCGACCCGGTGGCGCTCAGCCCGGCCACCGACTCCAGGGCCGGCTTCGAGCTGGTCGCCGAGAAGTGGGGCGACGCGGCCGTGCTGCCCACCCTGGTGGTCACCCGGCCGGCCGCCGGCGTGGTCGACCCGGCCACCCACCGGCTCACCGCGAGCGGTCTCGGCTCGGTGACGGCGCTCACCGACCGGCTGGCCGCCGTCCCCGGCGTCGCCCGGGTCTCCGCGGTGACCAGGCCGTTCGGCAGCCCGCTGCCGGCCGACCAGGTCGACGCGCTGACCGCGGACGTACGGCGGGACTACCTGGCCGACGACGGCGCGCTGCGGATCGTGGTCGAACTCGCCGACCCGCCCTACTCCGAGGCCGCGGTCGCCACCGTGGACCGGATCCAGGACGTCACCGAGGGCGCGAAGGAGGTCGGGGCGCTCCAGGTCGGCGGCGCCACCCAGGTCGACCGCCAGTACGGCAACGCGCTCAACTCCAGCTTCTGGCAGATGATCGGGCTGGTCTCGGTCGGCGTGTTCGTGATGCTGGTGGTGGCCCTGCGCTCGCTGCTGATCCCGGTCCGGCTGATCCTCACGATCATGATGAGCAACGTCTGGGCGATCGGCATCACCGTGCTGATCTTCCACTTCTGGCTCGACCGGGCGATCATCGACGACCTGCCGATCTTCCTCACCGTCCTGATGATGGGGCTCGGCATGGACTACGAGATCTTCCTGGTCACCCGGGTCCGCGACCTGGTGCGCGGCGGGGCCGACCAGGAGAGCGCCACGATCGGCGCGGTGGTCGACACCGGCCGGGTGATCAACGCGGCGGGCCTGGTGATGGCCGGCAGCCTCGGCACGATGGTGCTCTCCTCCACGGTGATGCTCCAGGAGTACGGCGCCGGCCTCGGCCTGGCCGTCCTGCTGGACGCCACCCTGATCCGGATGCTCTTCGTCCCGGCCACGCTCCTGCTGTTCCGCCGCTACAACTGGTGGCTCCCCTCGCTGCGCCGCGCCCCCGCGGTGGCGGAGGTGGGCCCGCGATGACCGCGAACCGTCCGGTGGCGGCGCCCGCGCCCCCCGAGCCCGCCGCCACCGGACGGGCTCGCACCCTGCACCGCCTGCGCGACCGCCACCGCGCCACGCCCGTCGCCTCGGCCGTGCTGCTGTTCGCGGTGCTGGCCTCGGTCCGGATCGCCGGAGCGTTCGCGATCCCGCTGATGGTCCTGTCGGTGGGCCTGAGCGCGCTGGTCCTGACCGTGCTGGACCGGCCGGACCGCGCCGCCGCCGGGCTGCGCCGCTTCCGGTTCGGGCCCGCGGCGGCGGGCACCGCCCTGGTGGTGCTCGCCTACGCCGACACCGTCTTCGCCACCCGCGCCGCCTTCGGGCGGGGCGGGGGCAACTGGACGTCACTGATCCCGGAGCTGTTCCGGCAGCTGGCACCGGGCGCCCCGGTGGTCGCGGGCCTGGCCATGGTGGTCTGCATGGGCGTCCTGGTGCCGCTGGTCGAGGAGGTCTGCTACCGGGGCGTGCTGTACCACGCGGTGGAGCGCGGCCGGGGTCCGGTGGTGGCGATCGCCGCCACCTCGGCCGCCTGGGCGCTGGTTCACCTCGGCGACTACGGCCTCAACCCGTTCGACACCCGGGTGATCACCGGGGTCCTGCCGTCCGTCTTCACCATGGGCCTCGCGCTCGGCGTCTGCCGCGCCTGGACGGGCTCGGCGCTGGCCAGCGCCGTCGCCCAGGGCACCGCCAACCTGCTGCTCCTCGGCTGGGTCCTCTGGGCCCTCTAGGGCTTGCCCGACGCGCCGCCGGACCGGCCCGTCCCGCCGCCGTCGTCCACCCCCTCCGCTCCGCTCCGGCCGCTCCGGCCACGTCACTCCGGACCCTCCACGGTGAGGCAGGTATCCCCATGAGAATCGCGGTCACCGGCCCGATCGTCATCGACAACCTGATGACCTTCCCCGGCCGTTTCACCCACCAGTTGCTGCCCGCCCAGCTCAAGCACCTGTCGCTCTCCTTCCTGGTCGACGACCTGGAGGTGCGCTACGGCGGCGTGGCCGCCAACGTCGCCTACGGGCTCGGCCGCCTCGGCCGCCGGCCGCTGCTGCTGGGCGCGGCCGGCCGGGACTTCGGCGACTACCGGGACCGGCTGACCGAGGCCGGGGTGGACACCTCCCTGGTCCGGGTCTCGACCGAGCTGGCCACCGCCCGCTACACCAGCACCACCGACGCCGACCGCAACCGGATCACCTCCTTCCACCCCGGGGCGCTGGCCGAGGACGTCAGCCCGGGCCCGCCGGGCTGGACGGAGGGCATCGGGCTGGTCTTCCTCGGCCCCGCCGCGGCGGAGGTGATGGCCGCCCGCGCCGCCGAGTGCCGGCGCCTCGGTCTGCCGTACCTGGTGGACGTGGCCGGCCGGACGGACGAACTGGGCACGGCCGGCGCCGAGGCCGTGCTGACCGGGGCGGACTGCCTGGTCACCAACCGGCGCGAGCGCGGCCTGCTGCTGGAGCACACCGGGTGGACCGCCGAGGAGGTGCTGCGGCGGGTCGGCAGCTGGGTCACCACCCTCGGCCCGGAGGGCGTCTGGATCGACTACCCGGACGAGCCCTCGCTGGCCGTCCCGGCCGCCCCGATCTCCCGGCTGCCGGACGGCGCCGGCGCGGGCGGCGCGTTCCGGGCGGGCTTCCTCGCGGGCCGCGCCGACGGCCTGCCGGACGACGCCTCGGCCCGGATCGGCTGCGTGCTGGCGGCGTACGCGCTGGAGTCGGCCGGCAGCCAGGACTACCTGTTCACCGCCGAGGCCTTCCAGGACCGGCTCGCCGAGACCTACCTAACCGCTACCGAGGCCAGTACTGGTTGACGGGACATCAGGATAACCACTACCGTCCCTTGTACAGGTTAGGGAGCGGGCGCCTCCGGGCGCCCCGGCCACGGGAGTGATCAGCCATGTCCAGCACCGCCACCAGCACCCTGCAGACCGGCCACATCGGCCTGAACGTCACCGACCTCGACCGCTCGACGGCGTTCTACCGCAGCGTCCTCGGCCTGGAGCTGGTGAAGGAGGGCACCGACCCCGAGCGCCGCTTCGCCTTCCTCGGCCGCGACGGCCGGCTGGTGCTCACCCTCTGGCAGCAGAGCGCGGGCACCTTCGCCACCGCGGCGCCCGGCCTGCACCACCTCTCCTTCCAGGTCGACAGCCTCGACGAGGTCCGCGCGGCCGAGCGGCTGCTGCGCGAGCTGGGCGCCGGGTTCGCCCACGACGGCGTGGTCCCGCACAGCGAGGGAGCGGCCTCCGGCGGGATCTTCTTCACCGACCCGGACGGCATCCGGCTGGAGATCTTCACCCCGCAGGGCGTGGACGCGACCGGCGCCACCGCGCCCACCGGCGCGGCCCCCACCTGCGGGTTCTTCTAGGCCCGCCCGGCCGGATCGGGAGGCAGCCGCCATGACGGACAGCAGCAGCACGCCGTACCACCCGGGCGAGCGCGCGGTGCAGGCCCGGGCCGGCCGCACCGAGCGGGCCGACCACTCGGGCCGCTCGATCGGCCGCACCATCCCGGCCGTGGCCGCCCGCTTCCTGGCGGAGCGGCGGGTGCTGGTGGTCGGCGCCGCCGACGCCGCCGGCCGGCTCTGGGCGACCCAGCTCACCGGTGGCCCCGGCTTCCTGCGCGCACCCGACGAGCGGACCCTCGCGGTGGCGGCCCGGCCCGCCGCCGAGGACCCGCTGGCCGCCGTCCTGGCCGGCCCCGCCGAGGTCGGCACCATCGCCCTGGACCCGGCCGGCCGGCGGCGGATGCGGCTCAACGGCCGCTCCGCGCCGGACGGCCGCGGCGGCCTGGTGATCACCGCCGACCAGGTCTACGCCAACTGCCCCAAGTACATCCAGCGCCGCAGCCCGCTGGAGCAGCCGTCGGCCCGCGTCCCGCACGTGGTGGCCGCCGGCGCGGTGCTCTCCACCGCCCAGCGGCTGGCCGCGGCCACCGCCGACACCTTCTTCATCGCCACCGCCGGTCCGGACGGCCGGGTGGACGCCTCGCACCGGGGCGGCAACCCCGGCTTCCTGCGCGCCGTCGGCCCGGACCGGCTGCGCTGGCCCGAGTACGCCGGCAACAGCATGTTCATGACGCTGGGCAACCTGGAACTCGACCCGCGCGCCGGACTGCTGCTGCCCGACTTCGAGACCGGCGGGGCGCTGCTGATCACCGGCGAGGCCCGGACCGACTGGTCCGACGCGGCGGCGGCCGGCCTGCCGGGGGCCGAGCGGGTGGTCGACCTCACCGTCACCGGCGTCGTCGAACTGGCCGACGCCACCCCGCTGACCTGGACCGGTCCCGAGTACTCCCCGGCCAACCCGCCCGCCGCCGCCTGACCGCCGCCGGGCGGCCCGCGCCCGCCAGGCCCGCACCCGTCCGGCCACCACCGCCGGGAGCTGACCGTCCGTCGGAGCGGCCGCCGTCCCACCGCCCGCCGTTCCCCCGCGCCACGCCCGGACCGCCGACCCTCCGTCACCCGGGCGGCGCACCCTGCCGCGCCGAGCACCCGTCCGGTTTGGGAGTTTGGTCGGACAGCACGCGATACCGGCCTGGGCACGTCCCTCCTGTCGTGCCATCAGGACTGACCGGGAAAGAGGCGGAGAATGACCCCCACCGAGCAATCGACCCCGTTGCTGGAATTCGACGAGGTCGAACCGGACGAGGACTGCATATGCGGGGGCTGCCGGGCCCGCAGCCGGGCCCGGCGGCACGCCGCGCCGGTGCACGAGGGCGGGCACGCCGCGGCCCGGAGCGTCCGCCGCCGCGCCGCCGTCCTGGTGGCCGCGGTCGGCACCGCCCTGGGTGGCGGGGCGGCCGGGGCCGCGGCGGCCCCCGCGCCGACCCCCGGCGGCGCCAGCGCCGCCCAGCCGCCGACCACCCCGCAGGGCGGGGTGAGCGGCCTCTACGGCGAGGAGCCGGGCGCCCGTTCCCCCGCCGCCCCGCGGGCCACCGCGGAGCCGCTCACCAGGGCCGCGATCGTCGAGCGGGCGCAGAGCTGGCTCGCCCAGAAGGTCCCGTACAGCATGAGCCGCTTCTGGTCCGACGGCTACCGCCAGGACTGCTCCGGCTTCGTCTCGATGGCCTGGGGCCTGGACAGCAGTCAGACCACCTGGACACTGCCCGACTTCGCCGACCGGATCACCAAGGCGGACCTCCAGCCCGGCGACATCCTGATCTACAACAACCCGGCCAACCCGCAGGCCGGCTCGCACGTGACCCTCTTCGGCGGCTGGACGGACTCCTCCCGCACCCGCTACCTGGCGTACGAGCAGACCTCCCCCGGCACCACCCGGCGGGACACCCCGTACGCCTACTGGAGCAACTCCGCCTCGTACCTCCCGTACCGCGCCAAGGCGCTCTCCACCACCGGCAGCAGCAACGACGGCGCCGGCTCTGCGTCGACCGCCTTCCCGGGCGCCGACAAGTTCGGCCCCGGGGCGAACAACGCCCACGTCACCGAGCTCGGCCGGATGCTGGTCGAGCGCGGGGGCGGCCGGTTCTACACCGAGGGCCCCGGCCCGCGCTGGGGCGAGGCCGACCGGAAGGCCACCGAGGCCTTCCAGCTCGCCCAGGGCTGGCGCGGCAGCGAGGCCGACGGCCTGCCCGGCAAGGACACCTGGAACTACCTGGTCGCCCATAAGGGCCGCGACATCCCCGCCGCCGCCACCCGGCTCCCCCCGCCCCCGGTCACCCCCGGCGGCGACACCGCGGCGCCCGCCTTCCCGGGCGGCGACCGGTTCGTCCCGGGCGCCGACAACGCGTCCGTGGCGCGGCTCGGCGAGCAGCTGGTCCGCAGGGGCTTCGGCCGGTTCTACACCGAGGGCCCCGGCCCGCGCTGGGGCGAGGCCGACCGGCTGGCCGTCCAGGCCTTCCAGCTCGCCCAGGGGTGGAGCGGCGCCGAGGCGGACGGCTACCCCGGGCCGGACACCTGGCACCGGCTGTTCGCGCCGTAGCCCTCCCGGCGCCCGCCCTACAGGGGAAGGCCGGGCGGGCGGCCCGACATCCAGTGGAAGAGCCCCATCGCCACGCTGGTCGCCAGGTTGAAGCTGGAGACGCCGGGCTGCATCGGCACCGCGACCAGCCGGTCCGCCCGCGCCTTCAGCTCCGCCGAGACCCCGTGCCGCTCGGTACCGAAGGCCAGCAGCGCGTCGTCCGGCAGGGCCACCGTCCGGATGTCCGAGCCCTCCGGGTCCAGCACGTACAACGGGCCGGCGGGCAGCTCGGGCAGCTCCAGCCGTTCGACGGCGGTGGCGAAGTGCAGGCCGGCGCTGCCCCGCACCACGTTCGGGTGCCAGGGGTCCAGGTCCCCCGTGGTCACCACGCCGGTGGCGCCGAAACCGGCCGCCAGCCGGATCACCGCGCCCACGTTGCCCAGGTTGCGCGGATTCTCCAGCAGCACGACCGGCGCCGTCCGGGGCCGCCGGCCGAGTGCCGCCAGGTTGGCCGCGCTGGTCGGGCGCCCGGCCAGCGCGATCACCCCGGTGGGGTGCAGCCTGGGCACCAGCGTCCGCAGCGTCGCCTCCGGCAGCTCCACGGCCAGGGCGGCCACCGCGGGGGCGACGTCCTCGGCCAGCTCGGCGGCGAGCGCCAGCAGCGCGGCCCGGTCGGCGGTCAGCACCTGCCGGACGTCCCCGCCGAAGCGCAGCGCGTGCTTGAGCGCGTGGAACCCGTCCAACAGCACCGTGTCCGGCGCCGCCGCGCCCGCCCGCCACTCCCGCACCCGCTCGTCGTCCATGACGCCCACTCTGCCACCCCCGCCCCACCGCCCCCGCCGGGACGGCCGACCGCCGGCCGAGGCCCGCAGGCGTCCGGCCCGCCACGCCGCTCCGACCGGCCGCTCCGACCGGCGGCTCCACGACGTGCCCGCCGGCCCGCCGACCGGCCGGACGGCCACCGCCCGACCGCCCGCGGCTACCGCGCCGTGGACTCCTGCGCGCGCTGCGCCGGGGTCGCCGAGGCGCCCCCGCGCAGCGCGCGCTCCAGGTCCTTCAGCGCCTGGAGCAGCAGCCGGCTGCTGGTCCGGACGACATCGCGCTGGACGCTCGCCGGCGCCTGCGCCAGCCGGTCCTCCAGCTCGCGCTGCGCCTCCCGCACGGCGTCGAACTCCACCGGGCGGTCGGTGAGCAGCGCGGCCGCCGCGAGCGCGGTGGCCAGCCGCAGTTCCTCGGCGAACTCGGCGGCGCCCGGCACCGGGTCGGCGTCGGCGGTGGGCAGGTGGGCCTCCAGCAGCACGGCGACCCGGCCCAGGTGGCCGACCGCCGCCCGGGCCCGGTCCAGCTGGCGGCGGCTCACCCCGGGCAGTCCGGAGGCGTGCCGGCCGGGCTCGGCGTCGGCCCGCTGCATCGCCTGGAGCAGCTCGGACCGGGCCTCCCGGGAGTCCAGCAGCGCCGAGCGGACCTCCCGCCCGCGCGGGGCGCCCGGGTCCTCGTAGACGGCGAGCACCGCGGCCGCGTAGCGCCCGGCGGCGGCCAGCCACTCGGCCAGCCGCTCGCCGAGCCGGGCGGTCTGCCAGGTGGGGAAGAGCGCGTAGGCGAGCAGCGCGACGGAGCCGCCGAGGAAGGTCAGTCCGACCCGCTCGAAGGCGGTGACCAGCGGGTTCCCCTCCTGGAGGCCGAGCAGGAAGACGACGTAGGAGGAGATGCAGACCGTCATCAGCGCGTAGCCGGTGCGCAGGGTGAGGTACGCGCCGCCGATGCAGAGCACCGCGAGCGCGGCCAGCACCCACTCGCCGGGGTGGGCCAGCTGCACCACCAGGGTGGAGACCGCCACGCCGACCATCGTCCCGGCCAGCCGGGCCACGCCCCGGCTGTAGGTCTGCGCGAAGTCGGGCCGCATCACCATGGCGGCGGTCATCGGGGCCCAGTAGCCGTGCTCGAAGCCGAGCAGCCGGGCGAGCAGGTAGGCGAGCACCACGACCGCGGTGAGCCGGACGGCGTGCTGGAACACCGCCGAGTGCGGCTGGAGCTGGCGCCGCACCGCTCGCAGGGCGACCGGCAGCATCCGGGAGAGCGGCGGTTTGAGCAGCGCCCCGCCGGCGCCGACCACCGGCGTGCTGATGGTGTCCTCGTCGCCGCGCTCCAGGGCGTCCGCGGCCTTGCGCAGCAGGCCGGCCAGCCGGCGGGCGGCCCGTCGGCTGGCGCCCTGCAGCTCCGGCCCGTCGGCCGGGGCGGCCAGCGTGAGCGCCGGTGCGGAGCGGGGCAGCTGCAGCGGATCACCGGTGCGGACGGCCCGCGCCAGCGCGTCCATCGCCTCGGCGGCGGCGGCCAGCACGGCCCGGGCCCGGTCCCGCTCGGGCCCCTCCTCGGGGGCGCCGACCTTGGGGTCGGCGATCGCGGCCAGGGTCGGGCGGACCCGCTCGGCGATGCCGCGCAGCCCGCGCAGCTCGGGCGGCCGGCGGCGGTCCTGCCAGGGCGTCAGCGCGGCCGCGTGCCGGGCCGTCATGAACGGCGCCGGGTCGACGTGCGCGGTCGGGTCCTGGCGCAGCCGCCGGGCGTAGTCGGCGAGTTCGGCGTAGGTGTCGGCGAGCGCCTCGCGCTGGGCGGTCCAGCTGCCGATCGGCCAGAACGTGATGACGGCCGCCTGGACGACGCCGCCGAGGGCGCAGACCAGCCCGTGGCCGAGCGCGGCGGGCGCGCTGACCGGGAGCTGGACCACGACCAGCATGACCGAGAGGGTGTTGGCGGCGACCACCCCGGCGGTCGGCCCGATCGCCCAGGCGAGGCCCGCCCCGAAGGACCAGACCGCGAGCAGCACCGGGAACGCCCCGTACACCCCGGCCGCCAGGTACCCGAGGAAGGTACTGGTGCCGAGACCGATCCCGGCCGCGACGGCGAGCGTGGGCCGGGGGCGGAAGCTGCGCTGGAAGGTGGCCGTCCCGGCGATGAACGCGCCCATCGCGGCCGAGGTGGCGAGCCGGGGCCCGCCCAGGGCCAGGGTCGGGAAGAGCACCAGGGCGACGGCGACGGCCCCGCGGGCCGCGCGTTTGGGGTCGGTGAGCGCCCGGTCCAGGGTCAGTCCGGTCCGCGCGGTGTCTCGGAGTGCGGCAAACCAGGACATAGCGGTCAGCTTAGGGGAGCGGCTCCCTCCGGGAGCGCAGGCTCCCGGCACGCGCCACCAGGCTCCGGGACCGTACCGCCAGGCCGCCGACGCGCGCGGCGGCCCAGCGCAGCACCCCGGTCGGCAGGAAGACCGCGTCCGCCGCGACCATCGCCAGCGAGAACACCGGCAGCCCCAGCAGCACCGCGATCCCCAGGTGTTCGGCCATCATCACCGCCAGCAGCCCGTTCTTGATCCGCCGGTCGACCAGCGTGAACGGGAACGCCACCTGGAGCAGCACCGTCCCGTAGGAGACCAGGAAGACCGGCAGCAGGGCCGAGCCGACCAGCCCGGACAGCCCCGGCCAGGGCGTGAAGTAGTCCAGGTGCAAGGGGTAGTAGAGCGCGGTGCCGTCCTGCCAGCGCGAGCCCTGCACCTTGTACCAGCCGGCCGTGGCGTAGATCAGCACCACCTCGGCGGCGATCACCAGCATCGCGCAGTTGTGCACCATGTTCGCCAGCGCGTCCAGCACCGCGCGCGGCTCGCCGTCCGGCCGCAGCCGCCCGAGCAGCCACCAGAGCCCGGCCACCGCCCACAGGCCCCAGAACACCGGCGCCCAGCCGACGTGCGGGAAGGTCGCGGCCGTCCAGGTCAGGCTGTCCCCGGAGAAGTCGCCGAGCTGGCAGACCAGCAGCACCGCCCCCAGCACCGCCCAGAGCAGCACCCCGCTCCGGCCGGGGGCCGGCCGCCGGGCGTCCAGCGACCAGACCCGCGCGCAGCGGGTGAAGACCAGGTAGACGGCCATCAGGTGGACGACGTTGTCGCCGCCGTCGCCGAGGAAGACGTTGCGGTTCTGCAGCGACAGCACGGTGACCAGGAACAGCACGGTGCTCGCCCTGGTCCGCCAGCCCAGCAGGACGGCGAGGGCGGCCAGCACCGCCAGGTGGTAGACCAGCTCGAACCAGAGCCGCCCGCCGAACCACGGCAGCACCGTCAGCGCGCCGTTGTCCGCCAGCAGCCGCTCGGCCAGGTCGAGCGACCACGGCGAGGTGTCGCCGTAGAGCACCCGCCGGTGGGGCCACTCGCGCAGCAGGAAGGCCAGCCAGACCAGGCCGAAGCCGATCCGCACCGCGGCCGCCTGGTGGCGCCCGAGCGCCTGACCGGTGAAGGTCGCGAGGGCCCTCGCGAGGGCGGCGCGGGGGCCCGCACCGGGCCGCCCGGGGGCCGGGAGCGCCGGCGCCTCCGGCCGCGGCTGCCGGGGGATCCCGTCGATCAGCTCCGGCCCGACCGTCGAGGGCACGTCGTTCACCCGAGCCCCCGGAAGTCCTCGTCGCCCACCGGCCACCACGGCAGCTCGCGGACCTTCGGCGCGGGCGGCGCGGCCTCCCCGCTCCAGTCCGGCGGCGGGACGGTGGCGGCCGTCACCCGGAACTCGATCTGCAGGATCCGCTCGCCGTCGACGCTCCGGCCGATCCGCTGCAGCGCGATCCGCTTCAGGTACTGCTCGGCCAGCTTGCCGCGCGGGTTGGTCAGCGAGTCGTCCTGCGCGCTGTGCGAGCCCTCGTAGAAGTCCCAGGCCCGGCGGAGCAGGTTCTGGTCGGCGTGGCTGGGCGCGGGGTTGCCGCGGATCGCCGCGACGTCCCGGGCGGTCAGCCCGGTCCAGTCGTGGGTCCTGGTCGCACCGCCGTCCGCGACCGTGCGCACCCGGGCGTCCAGACTGACGTTCTGCTGGAGCGGGTTGGGGGCGAACAGCTTCCAGTTCTGCTCGAACTCCGGGTACACCAGGCCGTCGACCTGCTCCCGGTACTCCCGGGAGGCCGAGTTGGCCGGGGCCACGTGCAGGAACACCGCGGCGAGGAAGAGCCCGGTGCCCGCGACCAGCACCGCGCCGGCCACCCCGAGCACGGCCAGGGCCGGCCCCGACCAGGGCCGCCCGGCGGGCGGCGCCCCGGTGTCCTCGGTCCCGGCCATGGCATCGTCTCCCCAGCCTCCGGCCGGGAGGGGTCCCACCCTGCCGGACGTACGCCGCCGGTCCCGTCCCGGCTCGGTCGAGCGCCCATCCTGCCCTACCCGGGCGCCGGCGGTCCCGGCGGCGGCGGGGGAGGCGGCCGCACCGCGCCCCCGGAGGACGGACTAGAGGACGAAGGCGTCCCGGCCGTCGCTGCTCACCATCGGGCGCCCGGCCGACTCCCACGCGTACATCCCGCCGTCCACGTTGACCGCGTCCCGGCCGTTCTGCACCAGGTACTGGACGACCTGCGCGGAGCGCCCGCCGACCCGGCAGAGCACGTAGAGCCGCTCGTCCGGCAGCTCGGCGAGGCGGGCGATCACCTGGCCCATCGGGATGTGCAGCGCGCCGTCCACGTGGCCGGCGTCCCACTCGTCCTGCTCGCGGACGTCCAGCAGGGCGGCCTCGGCGGGGACGGCGGCGGCTTCGGCGGTGGGGATCTGCGGGAACATCGTCTGACTCTCCTGGGGCTCGGTCCGGTGGGCCCCATTGTCTCCCACCGGCTGCCCGCCGAGCAGCCGTTCCAGCTCGGCCTGCTGGGCCGCGGCCTTGGCCAGCAACTGGTCGGCGAGCTCCTCCAGCAGCCCGTCCGGGTCCTGCGGGGCGAGCGCGAGCAGCTGGCCCATCGCGGTGTTCTCCAGCCTGACCTGCTCGGTGGCGGTCTCGGCGATCTTGGCGGTGAGCCACTCCAGCCGCCGGCGCAGCCAGCCGAGCCGGTCCGGGGCGTCCACCGCGGGCGCCGCCTCGGGGGCGGTGGACCACTCGGCGGCCAGGCCCTCCAGGGCCTCGGTGTCGCCGTACGCGTAGGCCTCGTTGACCCGGGCGATGAAGGCCGCCCGGCGCAGCTGCTCGGCCGGGTCGGTGGTCAGGTCGGGGTGGGCGCGGCGGACGAGCTCGCGGTAGACCCGCTGGGCGTCCCGGCCGGGCCGCACCCGGGCCGGCGCGGCCGGTGGCGCGGTGGCCGCGTCCTGCTCCTGCACGCTGTCGAACAGCGCGTCCAGGTCCGGGAGTTCGTCCACCCGCAGGCGCGCCTCGGCGGCCCGCCGGAGGTCCTCGGGGTGCCCGGTCCGGGTCGCCACCGTCTCGGCGATCAGCGCGTCCAGCTCGTCCAGCCGGGCGTAGAGCGGGCCGAGGAGCTGATGGTGGATCAGCGCGAAGTTGTCGATCTCGACCCGCAGCGTCTGCGTGTCGACGTCCATGGTCAGCCAGGCGAGTTCGGCGGCGGCGACCCGCTCCTCCAGCTCCTGCTGCTCCGGATCCGTCCAACGGGCGGGGCTCTGCGCGGTCACGTCTCGCCTCTGTCTCGTCCTGCCGGCTCGTCCTGCTGCCGTGCCCTCCGCCGTACCGGGAGCGGCACGCCCGCCCCGCGGGGCGGCCCGGCCTGCCACCCTACCTCCGTGCGCGCTGCTCCTCCCGGGTGGACGAGGAGCGCGGCCGGCGGCGCACCCCCGTGCCGCTCAACTGATACTGATGAATCTCCCCGTTTCGCTATCGAGCCCGGCCCGGTCCGTGCTTCGCTGGTACGCACAGCGTGCCTCCTCCAGAGAGACGGCCACCTCCAGGCGTGGCGGCCAGGCGGGAGCAGACCGAATCCATGGTGGACGAGCCCAACTCAACACCGCGTCCGGTGGCCGGCACGGCCGGGTCCGGGGCCTTACCGGGCGACCAGCCCTCAGGGGTGGTCGCGCTGGTCCGGCTCGCCCTCGTCCTGGTCGACCGGACGGGCCGGATCGCGCAGTGGAGCAGGTCCGCCGAGGAGTTGTTCGGGCACCGCGCCGACGTCACCCACGACCGCCCCGCCTCCGGCCTGCTGCCGGCCGTCGAGCCGCGCAGCGTCCCCGGCCCGGCCGCCGCGCCCGCCGTCCGGCACCGCCGCGACGCGCTGGACACCCTGGCCGAGCTGACCTCCGGCGGCCGTCCGTGGGCCGGGCAGATGCCGGTCGTCGACCGCGAGGAGCACCTGCGCGACGTGCTCTGGTGGGCCTATCCGCTGGCCGGCCGGACCGGCGGACTGCTGGCCCTGGCCGCCGACGCCCGCCCGCTGCGCTCCACCGGGCCGCGGCTCGCGCTCGGCGAGCGCCTGCTACCGTTCGCCGCCACCCCCGCCGCCCGGGGCGGCTTCCACCGGCTCACCGCCGCCCTCACCGCGCCCGGCCGCCCGGTGCCCGAGCCGCTCGCCCGGCTGCTGCCGGCCGGCTCCGGCGACCGCCCGGCCGCGCTGCTCGACGCGCTCGCCCGGGCCGGTCTGCCCGCCCTGCGGCTGGACGCCGGCACCGTGCTCCCCGTGCTGCCGGCCGATCCACAGGCCGGCACCGCGCACGCGGCCGCGGGCATCGGCCGCCGCTACCCGACCGCCCAGCAGCGGGCCGCCCGGCTCGGCCCGCCCCCGCAGCCCGAGCAGCCCGCCCCCGGCCGGCGGCCGGCCGGTCCACTGCCCGTCCAGCGCGAGGCCGCCGACCGGCCCGCCACCCCGGCCGCCCGGCCCGCCGGCGCCGCGGGCGCGGCCTCGGCGGCCGCCCCGGCCGTCCCCGCCCCGCCCAGAGGAGGCGCCACCATCGAGCAGGCCGCCGTCGAGTCGTCCGCCCCCGGGCATCTGGTCCACCGCGGTGACCAGGCCCCGCCCGGCGCCGTCCCCTCCCCCGCCGAGGCACCGTGCGGCCCGGGCCCCGCGTCGGGCGCCACCGCGTCGGGCGGCCGGCTCTCCCCGTTCCTGACCAACGGCCAGGCCGGGGAACAACTGGCCCTGCTGGGCGAGGTCGGCGGCAAGGTCGGCACCACCCTGGACCTCGGCTTCACCGCGCGCGAGCTCTGCCAGGTGCTCGTCCCCCGGGTCGCCGACTTCGCCTGCGTCGACCTGGTGGACGGCCTGATCTCCGACTCCGAGCTGCCCGAGGCCCGGCCGGACGACGACACCATGCTGCGCCGGGTCGCCCTGGCCAACAACGACTCGACCGGCGAGTGGGACCACGTCCTCGCCGAGGGCTCGCTGGTCGCGATGCCCCGGCACACCCCGCCCGGGATGGCCCTCCAGCTGAACCAGCCGGTCCTGGTCCCGGTGATCAGCGAGGACGTCGCGGTCGACTACGCCGCCGCGCTGGGCGGTGTCCGGCTCGCCCCGGTGGTCTCCGGCCGCTCGATGCTGGTCGTGCCGCTCTCCGCCCGGGGCACCGTGCTCGGCATCCTCAAGCTGCTCCGGCTGCCCGACCGCGCCCCCTTCGACGAGGGCGACGCCGCCACCCTCAAGGAGCTGGCCGCCCGCGCCGCGCTCTCGCTGGACAACGCCCGGCTGCACCGCGCCGAGTCCAAGGTCGCCACCGTCCTGCAGCGTTCGATGATCCCGACCCGCCCGCCGCAGATCCCCGGCGTGCAGATCGCCCACCGCTACCTGCCGGGCGACTCCAAGGCCGAGGTCGGCGGGGACTGGTTCGACGCGATCCAGCTGCCCGGCAGCCGGGTCGCCCTGGTGGTCGGCGACGTGATGGGCCACGGCCTGCACTCGGCCGCCGCGATGGGCCGCTTCCGCACCGCGATGCAGACCCTCGCCGCCCTGGACCTGCCGCCCGGCCAGCTGCTGCGCCACCTGGACAACCTGGCCCAGAAGCTCGGCGACGACCATCTGGCCACCTGCCTGTACGCGGTCTACGACCCGATCAACCGGACCTGCGAGCTGGCCAGCGCCGGCCACGTCCCGCCGGTGCTGGTGCACCCGGACGGCACCGGCGAGCTGCTGGAGATCCCGGCCGGCGCGCCGATCGGCGTCGGCGGGGTGCCGTTCGTCGCCAAGACCATCGACGTCTCGGACGGCTCGATGCTGGTGCTCTGCACCGACGGCCTGGTCGAGGTCAGGGGCGGCGACATAGGTACCGGGCTGGCCGCGCTCTGCGGCAATCTGATCGACCCGCAGCGCAGCCCCGAGGAGGCCTGCGACGTCGTCCTGGACCGGCTGCACTCGGACGACCGCAAGGACGACGTCGCCCTGCTGGTGGCCCGCTTCGACGGCGTCGCGCCGACCGAGGTGGCCACCTGGGACCTCACCGTGGACCACCGCGAGGTCGGCCGGGCCCGCGCGCTGGTGCGCGAGCAGCTGACCGGCTGGCACCTGGAGGGGCTCCGCGACACCACCGAGCTGCTGGTCAGCGAACTGGTGACGAACGCCGTCCGGGTCGCCCGGGACCGCGTCCAGCTCCAGCTGATCCGGGTGGACAAGCTGCTGGTCGAGGTCAGCGACGACAACCACAACCTGCCGTCGCTGGAGCCCGCCGAACAGCTCGGCGAGACCGGCCGCGGCCTGACGCTGGTCACCAAGCTCGCCGAGCGCTGGGGCACCGCCCGCAAGGCGGTCGGCAAGGTGGTCTGGTTCGAACTGCCGCTACCGCCCACCGGCTGAGCGCCGGGTGCGGGCCCCCGCCCGCGCCCGGCCGACCGGCCCCGCCGGACAGCTCCCTCACGCCCCGCACCGGCCCCGGGCCGTCCCCTAGGGGATCGCCGCGCCCGCCGACCGCCGGCGCCGGGCCTCCGTGGCCACCTCGATCGAGGCGGCCGCGGCCACCGAGGCCGCCGCGCCGACCCCGGCCAGCACCCGCGGCCAGAAGTCCCCGAACACCTCCACCGAGACGGCGATCAGCAGCGCGGTGATCACCGCGACGACGTGCTCCAGGCCCGCCAGGTTCGGCAGCACGACCGCCTCACCGACCATCAGCGCGACCACCACACCGGCCGTGAACCAGGCCCGGCAGCGGAACGCGATGCAGATCGCCAGCGCCACCACCGCCGCCGAGGGACCGGTGTCCCGGACGTACGCCACCCACTTCGGGAAGCCGAACATGTGGTCCGGACCGATCGCCACACCGACCCGGGCGAACAGCGTCCCGGCCAGCGTGCAGGCGTAGGCCACCACCAGGGTGAGCCGCCGCCCGAGCACGATCTCGGCGATCCCGAAGACCACGAACACCTGGGCCAGCGCCCCCCAGACCGGCAGGTCCAGCGCCGGCACGTACAGCGAGAGCGGTGTGCGCAGCAGCGAGACGTCCAGCGGCAGCGCCGCCTTCACCACCCCGATCCGGGTGACGAACCGCTCGCCGCCCGGCAGGTGCTGCACGACGCTGAACAGCAGGATCAGCGCGGTCGCCACCGTCGACAGCGGAACGGCGGCGAACTTCTTCGCCACCAGCCGGTCCCGGACCGTCCCGAACAACGTCCCCCACTCGGCGACAGCGGCCGCACCGGCAATAGCCAGCGGCCCCTTTCGCACGCCCCCCGCGTGGGTCCTGTAAATCACAACCGTCTCTCCAAATCCCCGAAGCCGCGAACGCCTTCTCGACCACTCCAACATTAGAAGCCGGTTAATGAATCCACATCGGCATGAAAGTGGAGCGGCCTCATCCTCTGGGGGGAGAGAAACCCCGGAAGCTCCCCCCATCCGGACGACCGGCCCCCTCCGCCCCCCGGCGGAGGGGTTACCCCTTCCCGTCCCGCGCGGCCGCCGGCGGGCGGGGCGCCGTGCCGGCGCTCCCCGCGTGCCGGCGACGGAACAGGGCGGGCAGGCTCGGCGCGGTGATGAAGCCCTCGGCACGCGCGCTGGCGATGCCGATGCGCGGAATCTCGCTGCTCTTCTCGAACAGCAGATAGCGCGGTTCCCAGATCGGCCGGTACTTGGCGTTGGCCCGGTACAGCGATTCGATCTGCCACCAGCGCGAGAAGAAGCCCAGCACCGAGCGCCAGAGCCGGAGCACCGGCCCCGCGCCGAGGCGCGATCCCCGCTCGAAAACGGAACGGAACATTGCGAAGTTCAACGACACCCGGGCCAGCTGGACCTCCTCGGCGCGCTGCAGGAGTTCGATCACCATGAACTCCATCAGGCCGTTCTCGGTGTCCCGGGCCCGGCGCATCAGGTCCAGCGAGAGCCCGTCCGCGCCCCACGGCACGAAGCTCAGCAGCGCCTTCAGCTCGCCGTCCCCGTCGTGGCACTCCAGCATCACGCAGCGCCCGTCGCCCGGGTCGCCGAGGCGGCCGAGGGCCATCGAGAAGCCGCGCTCGGTCGCGCCGTCGCGCCACTGGTCGGCCTTGGCCACCAGCTGGGCCATCTCGCACTCGGGGATGGACTCGTGGCGGCGGATCCGCACGGTGTACCCGGCCCGCTTGACCCGGTTGTAGGCCTGGCGGACCACCCGCATCGCCCGGCCGTCCAGCGAGAACTCGTCCAGCTCGACGATCGCCTCGTCACCGAGCTCCAGCGCGTCCAGCCCGTGCCGGGCGTAGATCACCCCGGCCTCCTCGGAGGCACCCATCACGGCCGGCGCCCAGGCGTGCTCGCGGGCCTCGGCCAGCCAGGCGTCGATCGCGCCGGGCCAGGCCTCCGGGTCCCCGATCGGGTCGCCCGAGGCCAGCGAGACCCCGCCGACCACCCGGTAGGTCACCGCCGCCTTGCCGCTGGGGGAGAAGACCACCGCCTTGTCCCGGCGCAGCGCGAAGTAGCCCAGCGAGTCCCGGTCGCCCTGCTTCTCCAGCAGGCCGCGCAGCCGCTCCTCGTCCTCCGGGGTCAGCAGCTCCTTGTCCTTGGGGCTGCGGAACGCCACGTAGAGCACCAGCAGGAAGAGCACCCCGCCCATCGCGTTGATGACGGCGTTGACCCAGGTGGGCGCGGAGATCACGGAGCGCAGGTGCTCGGAGGGCGTGATGGTGATCATCCGGCCGACCGAGTAGCGGAAGAGGTCCCAGAATGCGGCGCCCTGGGCGCCGTTGTTCGCCCAGACCAGCAGTGCGCCGACCACCCCGCCGAAGGCCAGGCCGCCGACGAAGGTGGCCGCCGCGGTCTTCGGGTTGGAGCTGTCGCCCTTGGAGGTGAACTCCTTCCGCCCGACCAGCAGCGCCAGCACGAACGCGCAGGTCAGCACGGTGGAGATGTAGTTGAGCGGGTGCCGGTTGAAGCGCTCGTCGGGCAGCGCCATGGCGGCCAGGTAGAGGAACGCGAACAGCCCCGCCAGCGCGATGTTGAAGATCCACGCGGCCCGCTTGCGCCGACGCATCGCGATCGCCAGGAAGACCGACAGCACCGCGGTGCTCAGCCCGGCCGTCATCAGGTAGGGGGTGAAGTACTCGCCCTCGTTGTGCGTCTCGACCTGGTCCCGGAACGGCACCAGCAGCACCGTCACGAGGTTCAGCAGGGCGATCAGCCGCAGGTACCAGACGGTGGCCGCGGCGGCCCTCGGGCGCCAGCGCTCCAGCAGGCCGGCGGGCCGGGGCCCGGTGGACGCGGCGGACGGCTCCGGCTTCACAGTGGACGACACAGCTCAATTCCAAACGATCAGATGGTGGGGCGCATCCGCACACAGGCCGGCGCCGGGCATCCGTGCGCCCGACGGACTGACCGGCGACCCTGGCCATGACCGGAAACCGGTGAGGGGCAGCCGACTCCATCGTTCCGCACCCCGGGTGAGGATGACGTGAACCCGGTAGCCGATTCCGCCCCCCGCCGAACGGCGGGGGTGTCCACCCAGCGGCGGCGTTCGGCACCCCGCCCCCACTGGCCCTAGTCTCGAAATGCTCAAGCACACCGCAGCGAGCGGACCGGCCGGTCCCGGCCGCCCGAACCGAGGAGGGACCATCACCACCACCCGCGTGCTGATCGTGGACGACGAGATCCTGGTCCGCTCCGGCCTCGGCCTCATCGTCGGCTCCGCCCCCGACCTGGAGGTGGTCGGCGACTGCTCCGGCGGCCGGGCCGAGGACTTCGTCCAGCGCCTGCGCCCGCACGTGGTGCTGCTCGACATCCGGATGCCCGACCTCGACGGCATCTCGGTGCTGCGCCGGCTGCGCGCCCTGCCCGACCCGCCGGCGGTGGCGATGCTCACCACCTTCGACACCGACGAGTACATCGGCACCGCGCTGCGCGCCGGCGCGGCCGGCTTCCTGCTCAAGGACACCGCCCCGGACCAGCTGGTCCACGCCGTCCGGGTGATCGCGGCCGGCGGCAGCATCCTCTCCCCGACCGTGACCCGCACCGTGATCGGCGGCTACGTGGACGGCGGCGGCCCGGACGCCGAGGCCACCTCGCTGGCCCGCACCCTCACCAGCCGCGAACTCGACGTCCTGGCGCTGCTCGGCGAGGGGCTGTCCAACGCCGAGATCGCCGACCGGCTCTTCCTGGGCACCGGCACGGTGAAGGACCACATCAGCGCGATCCTCGGCAAGCTCGGCGCCGCCAACCGGGTGCAGGCGGCGGTCGTCGCCCACCGGGCCGGCCTGGTCCGGCCGAAACCCGGCGACGGGGCATGACCACGAGCGAGCTGCCCCCCGCCAGACGCCTGCCGGCCTGGCTGACCGCGCCCTGGTTGATGCTGCTGCTGCCGGCCCTCTACTCGCTGATGGACGCCGCCCTGGTGGCCCGCGGCTCGGCCTGGTGGCAGGTGCTGCTCTCGCTGCTCGCCGCCGCGGTACTGCCCTGGCGCCGGCGCTTCCCGGTCACCGTGCTGCTGCTCACCATGCCGGGCAGCTACCTCGCCGACATCTGGCTCGCCCCGATCACCGCCGTGTACACGGTGGCCGCCGAGCGGCCGGTGCCCCGGGTGGTGGTCCCCTGCGCGACCCTCTTCGCCCTGGTGGAGTTCTTCCACTGGCCGCTCTCCGAGCAGTCCCTCGAACCGAGCCGGGAGACCGCGCTCTACGCCATCCAGTCGGTGATGCTGGCCGCCGGCCCGGCCGCCACCGGTCTGCTCTCGCGCACCCGCCGGGAGCTGGCGGCCCGGCTGGACGAACTGACCCGGGGCCGGGCCCGGGAGAACCGGCTGCTCGCCGAGCGGGTCCTGGTCAGCGAGCGGGCCCGGCTCGCCCGGGAGATGCACGACGTGGTCTCGCACCAGGTCAGCCTGATCAGCATCCAGGCCGGCGCGCTGCAGGTCAGCACCGCGGACCCGGCCGCCGCGGCCACCGCCCGGACGATCCGGGAGCTCTCCGTGCGCACCCTGGAGGAGCTGCGGCAGATGGTCGGCGTGCTGCGGGCCACCGGCTCCCGCCCGGACACCCCGCTCGCCCCGCAGCCGCGGCTGGCCGACCTCCCCCGGCTGATCGAGGAGAGCGGCCTGGCGGCCGTGGCCGAGCTGTCCCCGGGGGACCACCCCTGGCCCGAGGCGGTCGAGCGGGCCGCCTACCGGACGGTCCAGGAGGCGCTCACCAACATCACCAAGTACGCCCCGCAGGCCACCGTCCACGTCTACGTGCGGGCGGCGGGCCGCCGGCTCCGGGTCGAGGTCCGCAACGACGCCCCTCCGATCCGCCCGGCCGAGACCCTGCCGGGCGGCGGCCACGGCCTGGTCGGGCTGCGGGAGCGGGCCCAGCTGCTCGGCGGCACGCTCACCGCCGGCACCACCCCCGACGGCGGCTTCGCGGTACGGGCCGACCTGCCCGCCGGCCGGGAGTGACCCCGCCCGCGCCGGCTCCGCGGCCCCGGGCACGCCCCGAACACGAGAAAGCCCCGCAGATCCGAAGATCTGCGGGGCTTCGCTGTGCGCGAGGGGGGAGTTGAACCCCCACGCCCTTTCGGGCACTGGAACCTGAATCCAGCGCGTCTGCCTATTCCGCCACCCGCGCATGGGTGTTTGTCGTGGTTGCCAGCCGACCAGCCGATCCGCTCGGTACCATGTGGTCTTCGCGGCTCTTCGGTGCGGCTCCCTTGCGGGCGCCCCTTCCGACGTGGAAAACAGTAGCACGACCTGCGGGCCGCCTCCGAATCCGTTTCCCGGGACGGCCGAGCGCATCCGAACGGATGCCCGGACGAACAGCCGAGCGAGGGATGAGGGCACGTTTCGACGGGTAGCCCTGGCATGCTGCCGCCGCCATGCGTCACCCTGTGTGTCCGAGCCCACCCCCGGTCACCACGCGGTCCGGGAACCGTATGGATGGCTCCGGCGTGGATACGATCAGTACGGAAGTACCGCAAGTAGGCGCGACCGGCTCCCCGGGATCCGGTCGCGGGCAGGCGAACGAACCCTGGAAGGGGGTGCCCCAATGGGAGTGCTGAAGAAGTTCGAGCAGCGACTTGAGGGTCTCGTCAACGGCACCTTCGCCAAGGTGTTCAAATCCGAGGTCCAGCCCGTCGAGATCGCCGGTGCGCTGCAGCGCGAGTGCGACAACAACGCGAGCATCTGGAACCGCGACCGGACCGTCGTGCCCAACGACTTCATCGTCGAGCTCAGCCCGCACGACTTCGAGCGGCTCAGCCCCTACTCCGGTCAGCTGGGCACCGAGCTGGCCGGGATGGTCCGCGAGTACGCCGAGGCCCAGCGGTACTCCTTCATGGGCCCGCTCCAGGTGAACCTGGAGAAGGCCGACGACCTGGACACCGGGCTCTACCGGGTGCGCAGCCGCACGCTGGCCGCCGAGGAGCAGCCGCAGCAGCAGGCCCCGGCGCACCCCACCCAGGGGGGCGGCTACGGCCGGCCGCCGGCCGCCCCGGCCCCCGGCGCACCGTGGCAGCAGCAGGGCGCCGCTCCCTACAGCGCGCCCCCGCCGCCGGCCGCACCCCCCGCCATGCCCGCCGGCCCGCCCGCGGGCGCCGGCAGCAACGTCCGCCCGTTCCCCGGCGCCGGCCACGGCACCGCCGTCCGGCGCTGGATCGAGGTCAACGGCTCCCGCCACCAGATCACCGGGAACGCCTGCGTGCTCGGCCGCTCCACCGAGGCCGACGTGCGGATCGACGACCCCGGGGTCTCCCGCAAGCACGCCGAGATCCGGCCCGGCACGCCCTCGATGGTGCTCGACCTCGGGTCCACCAACGGCATCGTGGTGGACGGACAGCACACCCAGCGCGCTACGCTCCGCGACGGCTCGCGAATCGTCGTGGGTTCCACCACCATCGTCTACCGACAGGTCGAAGGGTAGTGTCCGATTTGTTCGCTCGCTTCGCTCACTCACGGGCGGGCCGGCCATGTCAGAACTGACCCTGACGGTCATGCGGCTGGGTTTCCTCGCCGTGCTGTGGCTCTTCGTCATCGTCGCGGTCCAGGTGATCCGCAGTGACCTCTTCGGCACGAAGGTGAACCCGCGTTCCTCCCGCCGGGGCGGTGCCGCGACCGCGGCCGCCGCCACGGCGGCTCCCGCCGCGGGCGCGCCCGGGCGGGCCCCGCAGGGCCAGCCCGCCCCGGCCGCCCAGACCCAGGGCGGAGGCGGCGGCCGGCGCCGCGGCGCCCCGACCCAGCTGGTCGTGGTGCAGGGCTCGCTGGCCGGTACGACCGTGGCGCTGCAGGGCCAGACCATCACGCTGGGCCGCGCGCACGACTCCACCATCGTGCTGGACGACGACTACGCGTCCTCCCGGCATGCCAGGATCTATCCGGATCAGACTGGGCAGTGGACGGTCGAGGATCTAGGCTCCACCAACGGCACCTATCTGGACCGGCAGCGCCTGACCGCGCCGACCCCGCTCCAGCCGGGCATGCCGATCCGTATCGGCAGGACCGTCATCGAACTGCGGAAGTAGTAGCGCATGAGGGACAGCATCCCGTCCATGACCCAGAGGGGGGCTCAGGTCGCATGACCCTGGTGCTGCGCTTCGCCGCCGGCTCCCACAAGGGGCTGATCCGGGAGGGGAACGAGGACTCCGGCTATGCCGGGCCGCGGCTGCTCGCCGTGGCCGACGGCATGGGCGGGGCCGCGGCCGGCGAGGTCGCTTCCTCCGAGGTGCTCGGCTCGATCGTCCGGCTGGACGAGGACGTGCCCGGCGCCGACCTGCTGACCCTGCTCGGTGACGCCGTCCAGGGCGCCAACGACCGCCTCCGGCAGATGGTCGAGGAGGACCCGCAGCTGGAAGGCATGGGCTGCACCCTCACCGCGATGCTCTGGACGGGCCAGCGGATGGGTCTGGTGCACGTCGGCGACTCCCGCGCCTACCTGCTGCGCGACGGCGCGCTGGTGCAGATCACCCAGGACCACACCTGGGTGCAGCGCCTGGTCGACGAGGGCCGGATCACGCCCGAGGAGGCCGAGACCCACCCGCAGCGCTCGCTGCTGATGCGGGCGCTGGACGGCCGCGGCCAGGTCGAGCCCGACCTGTCGATCCGCGAGGTCCGGGCCGGCGACCGCTACCTGATCTGCTCCGACGGCCTCTCCGGCCCGGTCAGCCACCAGACCCTCCAGGACACCCTCGGGAGCTTCTACTCCCCCGAGCAGACCGTGCAGGAGCTGATCCAGCTCGCCCTGCGCGGCGGCGGTCCGGACAACATCACCTGCATCGTGGCGGACGTCCTCGACGTCGGCGCCACGGACACCCTGAGCGGTCAGTTCAACGACGTCCCGGTGGTCGTCGGCGCGGTCGCCGAGACCCCGCCGTCCTCGACCGTCGCCGACCAGTCGATCCGGGACACCCCGGCCGGCCGGGCGGCCGGTCTCGGCCGCTCCCCGCAGGGCGCCTTCGGCCCCGCCGAGGGCTACGACGGCGGCTACGGCGCCGCCCCGGCCGGCTTCGGCCCGGCCGAGGGCTACGAGGGCTACGCGGCCGGCGAGCCCCCGGTGTACGGCACCGAGGACTTCGACGACGAGGCGCTGCCGAAGCGCAAGGGCAAGGCGCTCAAGCTCTCGCTGGCGGCCCTGGTCGCCCTGGGCGTGCTGGGCGGCGTCGGCTTCTTCGGCTACCAGTGGACCCAGGACCAGTACTACGTCGGCGTCGACGGCGACCACGTCGCGGTCTACCAGGGCGTCAACCAGAGCCTCGCCGGGCTGAGCCTGTCCTCGGTGCACACCACGTACAAGGACATCGAGCTCAAGTACCTGCCGCAGGACCAGCGCACCCACGTCACCAACACCATCTCGGCCAGCAGCCTCGGCGACGCCGACGACAAGGTGAAGAAGCTGGGCGAGCAGGCGACGTTCTGCCACAAGGTCTCCGACGCCCGGGCGGCCGCCGCGGCCAACCCGGCGCTGCCGGGCACCGCGCCGGCCGGTCAGCCGGGCACCACGCCCGCCGTGGCGCACATCGGGTTCCGGACGGCCACCGCGCCCGCGCCGTCGCCCTCCGCGCCCGGCCGGGCGGCTCCGGCCACCCCCACGGCCTCGGCCACCCCGACCCCCACCCCGACCACGGCCGCCCCGAGCCAGAGCGCCGCCGCCCCGGCCACCGGGTCGCAGGGCGACCTGCCCGGTCTGACGGACGAGGAGCGGCAGAAGGCCGACTCCTGCCCGAAGCCGTGACGGCCGCGACCCGACATAGGCCCGCCCCGAGCGGGCCTGCCGGCCGTCAGGGAGCGGTCACCACGTGAGCACCTTCGACCTCAGCAACGGCGCCGACAACCGTTCCGGCGACCGCCGGTCCGGCGGCGTACCGGCCGACCGCGCCTCCTCCCGGCGCCGGGGCAACACCACCATCTCCCCGCAGGGCGCGCCCAACCGACGCAACACCGAGCTGGCCATGCTGGCGTTCGCGGTGCTGCTGCCGGTCCTCGCGTACGCCAACGTGGGCCTCGCGATGGACGACTCGCTACCGGCCGGCATGCTCGGCTACGGCCTCGGCATGGGGGCGCTGGCTCTGGTCGCGCACCTGCTGATGCGCCGCTTCGCGCCCTACGCGGACCCGCTGATGCTGCCGATCGCCACCCTGCTCAACGGGCTCGGCGTGGTGATGATCTGGCGGCTCGACAAGGCCGGGAAGCTGCTGCACAACAACTACCCCGCGGCGGCCAACCAGCTGATGTGGTCGGGCCTCGGGGTGGCGTTCTTCATCTTCGTGATGATCTTCCTGAAGGACCACCGGGTCCTCCAGCGCTACACCTACATCTCGATGGCGGCGGCCCTGGTGCTGCTCGCGGCGCCGGCCTTCTTCCCGGCCCGCAAGGAGGACTTCGGCGCCAAGATCTGGATCCGGATGGGCGCCTTCTCGATCCAGCCCGGTGAGTTCGCCAAGATCATCCTGACCGTGTTCTTCGCCGGCTACCTGATGGTCAAGCGGGACGCCCTGGCCCTGGCCAGCCGCCGCTTCATGGGCCTCTACCTGCCGCGCGGCCGCGACCTCGGCCCGATCATCGTGATCTGGCTGCTCAGCCTGCTGATCCTGATCTTCGAGAACGACCTGGGCTCGTCCTTCCTGTACTTCGGCCTCTTCGTGGTGATGCTGTACGTCGCCACCGAGCGCACCAGCTGGATCGTCTTCGGCCTGCTGATGTCCGTCGGCGGCGCCGTCGCGGTCGCCTCCACCGCCAGCCACGTGAAGACCCGCATCGACGCCTGGCTCGACCCGATGGCCGCCTTCACGCCCAAACCGCCCCAGGGCTCGACGGAACAGATCGGCCAGTCGCTGATGGCGCTGGGCTCCGGCGGGGTGACCGGCTCGGGCCTCGGCCAGGGCCGCTCCTGGCTGATCGACTTCGCCGCCAAGAGCGACTTCATCCTCGGCTCGTTCGGCGAGGAGCTCGGGCTCACCGGCATCATGGCGATCTTCATGCTCTACGCCCTGCTGGTGCAGCGCGGCCTGCGCACCGCCATCGCGGCCCGGGACCCGTTCGGCAAGCTGTTCGCCGTCGGCCTCTCCTCGGCCATGGCGCTGCAGGTCTTCGTGGTCGCCGGCGGTGTCACCGGCCTGATCCCGCTGACCGGTATGACCATGCCGTTCCTCGCCCAGGGCGGGTCCTCGGTGGTCGCCAACTGGGCCCTGATCGCGATCCTGCTGAAGATCAGCGACAGCGCCCGCCGCCCCGGGGTGGAACCGGCCCCGGCCACCGAGCTCCAGGGGGGAGCAGCCTCGTGAACAAGCCGATCCGCCGGGTCTCGATCTTCTGCCTGGTCCTGATCCTGGCCCTGATGGTGCGCACCAACTGGGTGCAGGGCGTCCAGGCGGAGGCCTGGGCCACCAACAAGAACAACAAGCGGCAGGTGTACGACCGGTACGCCCACCCGCGGGGCAACATCATCGTCGACGGCAAGCCGGTCACCCAGTCCGACTTCGTCAACGGCCTGCGCTACAAGTACAAGCGCTCCTGGGTCGACGGCGCGATGTACGCACCGGTGACGGGGTACTCCTCGCAGTCCTTCGGCGCCACCCAGCTGGAGCAGCTGGAGGACGGCATCCTCTCCGGCAGCGACGACCGGCTGTTCTTCCGGAACACCCTGGACATGCTGACCGGGGAGCCGAAGAAGGGCGGGGACGTCGTCACGACGATCAACTCCAAGGCCCAGAAGGCCGCCTTCGACGGCCTCGGCAACAAGAAGGGCGCGGTGGTCGCGCTCGACCCGCGCACCGGCGCGATCCTGGCGCTGGTCTCCACCCCGTCCTACGACCCGGGCGCCTTCGCCGGCAGCGAGTCCGGCGACTCCAAGGCCTGGGTGGACCTCAACGCGGACCCGAACAAGCCGATGCTCAACCGCGCGCTGCGCGAGACGTACCCGCCCGGTTCGACGTTCAAGCTGGTCACCGCGGCGGCGGCGTTCGAGAACGGCGTGTTCCAGAGCGTCAACGACCAGACCCAGACGCCGAAGCCGTACATCCTGCCGGGCACCAAGACCGAGCTGAGGAACGAGAGCGACGACGAGCCCTGCGAGAACGCCACGGTGAAGGTCGCCATGGACTGGTCCTGCAACACCGTCTACGGCAAGATCGGCACGGAGCTCGGCAAGGAGAAGATGCGGGCGCAGGCCGAGAAGTTCGGCTTCAACAGCACCGTGGACACCCCGGTCCGGTCCGAGAAGAGCGTCTTCCCGACCAACTCCACCCCGGACGGCGTGGCGCTGGACTCCATCGGCCAGCACGACACCCGGGCCACCCCGCTCCAGATGGCCATGGTCTCGGCCGCGATCGCCAACAACGGCTCGCTGATGCAGCCGTACCTGGTCGACCAGGAGCGCTCGGCCTCGCTGACCACCATCTCCAAGCACACCGAGAAGCAGTACTCCCAGGCGATGAGCCCGGAGACCGCGCAGAAGCTCCAGGACCTGATGGTCTCGGTGGTCGACAACGGCACCGGCAAGAACGCCAAGATCCCGGGCCTGACGGTCGGCGGCAAGACCGGCACCGCGCAGCACGGCGAGGACAACGCCGGGCTGCCGTTCGCCTGGTTCACCTCCTACGCCAAGACCCCCGACGGCCAGTCCGTCGCGGTCGCGGTGGTGGTCGAGGACGGCTCCAACAACCGTGACGGGATCAGCGGCGGCCGGCTCGCCGCACCCATCGCCAAGGCGGTGATGCAGGCCGCCCTCGGCAAGTAGGGAGCGGCCGTCACGGGTGCGTCGAATGTCACGATCGACCCCGCCGAACGGATACCGGTCTGGTATCGGCCCACGGCCGACTCCGGTCCGGCGCGGTGCGACCGGTAGCGTATCCGCAGCAGCGGGTGTGCCCGTTGCCGCCCGCGAAGCGTCGAAGGGTCCTGATCGCAGAACCACCCGGGCCCGCGCCGGCGTCACTCAGAGCGTGCGGGGACACCTACGTCACAACCTCACCGGCGGGTGAGGGAGAGGGTCGGAACTATGGAAGAGCCTCGTCGCCTAGGCGGCAGGTACGAGCTCGGCGGCGTCCTCGGACGCGGCGGCATGGCCGAGGTGTACCTCGCCCATGACACCCGGCTCGGCCGTTCCGTCGCTGTGAAGACGCTCCGGGCCGACATGGCCCGTGATCCGTCCTTCCAGGCCCGCTTCCGCCGTGAGGCGCAGTCCGCGGCGTCCCTGAACCACCCCGCGATCGTCGCCGTGTACGACACCGGCGAGGACTACATCGACGGCATCTCCATCCCGTACATCGTGATGGAGTACGTCGAGGGGTCCACGCTGCGGGAGCTGCTGCACTCCGGCCGCCGGCTGCTGCCGGAGCGCTCGCTGGAGATGACCATCGGCATCCTCCAGGCCCTGGAGTACTCGCACCGGGCCGGCATCGTGCACCGCGACATCAAGCCCGCCAACGTGATGCTGACGCGGCAGGGCAACGTCAAGGTCATGGACTTCGGCATCGCCCGGGCCATGGGCGACGCCGGGATGACCATGACGCAGACCTCCGCCGTCATCGGGACCGCCCAGTACCTCTCCCCCGAGCAGGCCAAGGGCGAGCAGGTCGACGCCCGCTCGGACCTCTACTCCACCGGCTGCCTGCTGTACGAGCTGCTGACCGTGCGGCCGCCGTTCGTCGGCGACTCGCCGGTCGCGGTGGCCTACCAGCACGTCCGGGAGGAGGCGCAGCCGCCGTCGGTGTTCGATCCCGAGGTGCGTCCCGAGATCGACGCGATCGTGCTGAAGGCGCTCGCCAAGGACCGCGACTACCGGTACCAGAGCGCCGACGAGATGCGCGACGACATCGAGCGCTTCCTCGACGGCCTCCCGGTGGCCGCCGCCCAGCAGGCCGCCGCCTACGGGATGGGCGGCGCGGCCGGGTACGGCTACGACCAGAACGGCTACCCGCAGCAACACGACCCGTACGGCCAGACCAACGTGCTGCCGCAGCAGCCCGGCGGCGGGCCGACCACGATGCTCCCGCAGGCCGGCTACGGCCAGCAGCCCGGCTACCAGGACGACGGCTACGGGCAGACCTACGCCGGTGCCCCGGGCGGCGGCGGGAACGACGGCTACGACGACGGCTACGGCCGCGGCGGGGGCCGGCGCGGCGAGCAGCCGCCGAAGAAGAGCAACACCTCCTGGATCGTGCTGGCGGTCGCCGCCGTGCTGGTCCTGGTCGGCACCTTCTTCGTCGCCCAGGCGATGTTCGGCAACAAGGGCGGCGACAAGAAGGAGACCGTCAAGGTCGTCGCGCCGAGCCTGGTGGGCAAGACGCTGGCCGAGGCCAAGACCCTCGCCGCGCAGAGCGGCCCCAAGCTGGTGGTGACCGAGGGCGAGAAGGTGGCCTGCCCGGACACCAACGTCAAGAAGGACCAGGTCTGCACCCAGACCCCGGCGGCCGGCGGCCAGGTCGCGGAGACCGCCACGATCACGGTGCAGCTCTCCTCCGGTCCGGCCAAGGCGACCGTGCCCAAGGTGGTCGGCCTGACCAAGGACCAGGCGGTCAAGGCGCTCAACGACGCCGGCTTCACCAACATCGCGCAGCCCGAGTACAAGGACGACGACACCGCTCCGACGGAGACGGTCATCGCCCAGGACCCGGCGGCCAACGCGGCCGGCGACCCGACCGCGCAGATCAAGCTCACCGTCTCGCAGGGCAAGGCCAAGGTCTCCGTCCCCGGTGTGGTCGGCCAGCAGAAGGAGGCCGCGCAGGCCACCCTGGAGGGCGCGGGCTTCCAGGTCGACGCCTCGAAGACGACGCCGACCAACGACCCGACCAAGGTCAACACCGTCGCGTCGCAGTCGCTCCAGCCGAACACCAAGGCCGCGGCCAACTCGAAGATCACCCTGACGATCTTCAAGGCGCCGGACAAGGCCACCGTCCCGCCGCTGCAGAACGTCCTGGTCAAGGACGCGATCGCGCAGCTGCAGAAGATGGGCCTGGGCTACACCCTGCTCGGTTCGCAGGACCCGAACGGCACGGTCACCAACTCGATGCCGGGCGCCGGGACCCAGCTGGACCCGGGGCAGTCGGTCACCCTGATGGTGAAGCCGCCCGAGCCGACCAAAGGGGGCGACCCCGCCAACCCGTCACCCTCCAACACCAAAGGGGGCAACCCCTAAGCCCTGGTTCCCCTGGCTCTGACGCCGGGAACACCCGAGGGCCCGTCGCAGCGCCTGCGACGGGCCCTCGGGCTTTCCGGTCCGGTGCGGTCCGGTCCGGCCCGGTAGCTGGCCGGTGCCCGGGTCAGGACCTCAGCTCGGGCGGCGGGGTGCGCGCGGCGTCCATGTCGTCCACCCGCACCAGGCTGCCCCAGACGGCCATCCGGTAGCGCGAGGTGTAGACCGGCGTACAGGTCGTCAGGGTGATGTACCGTCCGGGCGCCTGGTAGCCCGAGCCCTTGGGGACGGGGGCGACGATGCCGGTGTCGTACTTGGAGGTCTCCCCCAGGGTGCTGTCGACCCGGTAGACGTACCACTTGTCCTTGGTCTCGACGACGATCGCGGCGCCCCGGTGGACGGCGTCGAGGTCGTGGAACTTCGCCCCGTGGCCGTCCCGGTGGGCGGCCAGCGCGAAGTTCCCGGTGGCGTCCCAGGGCATCGCGGCCCGGTAGGGCTGCTCGTACACCCCGGCGACGCCCTCGGCCAGGGTGTCGGCGTCGGTGCCCATCCGGATCAGCACCTGGTAGCCCCGGCCCATCGCGGGCACGTGCAGGAAGCCGATCCCGTCGCCCGCCACGGGGGCCGGGCCGGTGCCGGTGCCGGTGCCGGTGCCGGTGCCGGTGCCGGTGCCGGTGCCGGTGCCGGTGCCGGTGCCGGTGCCGGGCGCGGCGGTGGGGCTCGGGGCGCCGGGGGCGGCCGGGGGGGCGTTGGTCGGCCCCGCCGCCCAGGCGCCGCGCAGCCGGTCGCCCGCCCGCGCCGCGGCGGCGTCGGCCTCCACGTTGGTCCACCAGAGCGAGTAGGCGACGAAGAGACCGAGCACCAGCCCCAGGGTGATCAGCAGTTCGCCGAGGACGCCGAGCGCGGCCAGCGCCCGGCCCCGTCGCCGACGGGCGGGCGCGGGCGGCGGGTCTGCCTGCGCCGTCTCGTCCTGGGTCACTCGTACTCCCCCTCGCGTGCTGTCCATCCGGTGCGGCGGCCGTCCGCCGCGGCCCGCCGGGGTTAGTCCGGCAGGCCCTAGCCGACCGTGAGGCCGGGCGGCTTGCCCTGGCTCCGCGGCCGCTCCTCGATCATCTTGCCAAAGAGGATCAGACGGGCCTTGGAACTGAACTCCGGCGTGCAGGTGGTCAGGGTGATGTAGCGGCCCGCCTGGGTGTACCCGGAGCCGTTGGGCACCGGCTTGATCACGCTCACGTTGGACGGCGGGGTCTCCGGGATGCCGCCGGTGATCTCGTACGTGTAGTACGCGGTGGCGGTCTCCACCACGATCTTGTCGCCCTTGCCGAGCTGGTTGATGTGCCGGAACGGCTCGCCGTGGGTGTTGCGGTGCGCGGCCAGCGCGAAGTTGCCCGCCTTGTCGGCCGGCATGCCCGTCCCGGCGTAGTGCCCGACCAGGCCCTTGTCGAGCACCGCCGACTTGGACGTGCCCTCGGCGATCGGGAACTTGAGACCCAGCTTCGGCAGGTGGATGATCGCGAAGCCCTTGCCGGGCTCGAAGGTCTCCGGCTTCGCCGGGTCCGGCGCGGGCTGCCCGGCCGCACCGGGTGCCGGCTGGGCCGCGTCGAACTGCTGCTCCAGCTGGTTGCGGGCACCGTCGGCGGCCGCGTCGGCCTGCACGTTGGTCCACCAGAGCTGGTAGGAGACGAAGAGCAGCATCACCAGGCCGAGCGTGATGCACAGCTCGCCGACGAGGCGGGCGACCACGACGGCCGGCGACTCCTTGGGCCGCGCCCGGCCCGTGGCCGCGCCGTCGGCCGCCCGGCGGCGCCCGCCGCCCGAGCGCACCGAGATCCGGCCCTGCGCGGCACGACGGCGTTCGGCCCGGCCGCCGAGCGGCGGGGGCGTGCCGTCCTCGGCGAGGGCCGGGAGCCGCAGCTGGAGGGTCTGGTCGGCCAGCCAGGGGTACTCGGGCTGCCCCGGATGGGCCGGGGCCCCCGGAGTGGCCTGTCCGGCCTGCTCGTAGACGCTCCAGCCGTCCTCGGCACCACCGTGCTCCGGGTCGCCCGGTCCGAGCGGCTGCGCACCGTAGGGGTCGTACTGCTGGTACTGGCTCTCCGGCGGGTGCTGGCCCCGGCCGCCGTACTGCGGGGCAGGCTGCCGGTGCCGGCCGCCCGGGCCGGGCGCCCCGGCCCCGTGCGGATCCGCGCCCGCCTGGTATCGCCCCTCCGGACGCACCGCGGTCATGCCGCTCAGCCCCGGCCGATCACCGGGGCGAGCCCGGCCGAACGGCCGACGGCCTGCGGATCGCCGCACTCGGCCAGCCAGTTGGCGAGCATCCGGTGCCCGCCCTCGGTGAGGACCGACTCCGGGTGGAACTGGACGCCCTCGACCAGCAGCTCGCGGTGGCGCAGCCCCATGATCACGCCGCTCTCGGTCCGGGCGGTCACCACCAGCTCGTCCGGCACGGTGGCCGGCTCGACCGCCAGCGAGTGGTACCGGGTCGCGGTGAGCGGCGAGGGCAGGCCCTCGAAGACGCCGCCGTCCTCGTGCTCCACCAGCGAGGTCTTGCCGTGCAGCAGCTCGGGCGCCCGGCCGACCACCGCGCCGTACGCGACCGCGATCGACTGCAGGCCCAGGCAGACGCCGAAGACCGGCAGCCCGGTCCGCGCGCAGTGGTGGACCATCTCGATGCAGACCCCGGCCTCCTCGGGCGCACCGGGGCCGGGGGAGAGCAGCACCCCGTCGAAGCCCTCCGCGCCCGCGCGGCGCACCGCGTGCTCGACCGTCACCTCGTCGTTGCGCACCACCTCGCAGGTGGCGCCGAGCTGGTAGAGGTACTGGACCAGGTTGAAGACGAAGCTGTCGTAGTTGTCGACGACCAGGATGCGGGGCGAGGTCAGCTGGGGGGTCATTCGCGCGCTATCTCCGTGGGCTGCGGGGACTGGGAGGAGGAGCAGGGCCGCCGGGCTCAGCCGGCGGCGCCGCCGTCGCCGTCCACTGTGACGTCGCCGAAGGGGAGCAGCGGTTCCGCCCACGGGAAGACGTAGGTGAACAGGAGGTAGACCACCCCCAGGACGAGGAGCAGCGAGATGAGGGCCCGGACCAGGGGGTGCCCCGGAAGGTGTCGCCAGATCCAGCCGTACATGGTGCTCCCTCGACGCAACAGACTGGGGTCAAGAGTAGACCCGTGATCCGGGCGCGTGAGGCGCCCTTCCCCGGCAGCGCCCGCCCGTTGTGCTCCGGCGGCCCGCCGGCGGGTCGCGGCGGCGGCCCGGAGCGGCGCCCGGGCCGGTGGTCACCGGCCGGCCGTCACTGTCCCCCGGCCGAACCCAGGTCGACCGTGCCGGAGTAGCCGGGCACGCTGAGCTCGCCGCTCTCCTGCACCTTCCAGCCCAGCCCGTACGCCTGCACGTACTGCAGGTAGTTGCGGATCGTCGGGTCGGCGTCCACCGCGGACCGCAGCGCGTCCGTGCGCCCCACCGCCTTGACCACGTAGGGCGGGGAGTAGACCCGGCCCTGGAGCAGCAGGGTGTTGCCCACGCAGCGGACCGCACTGGTGGCGATCAGCCGCTGGTCCATCACCTGGACGCCCTCGGCGCCGCCCCGCCAGAGCGCGTTGACCACCGCCTGGATGTCCTGCTGGTGGATGACGAGGTCGTTGACGCCGGGCTCGGGCACCCCGGGGATGCGCGCGGTGGCGTTCGGCGGCGCGTCGTTGAGGGTGACGGTCAGTCCGGGCCCCTGCAGCGGTTCCAGGGCGGCGGCCTGCTGGAGGGCGGTCAGCCGGGCGGCGTCCGCGGGGCTGCGCCCCTGCTGGCCGGTGAGCGCCTGGGAACGCGCCTGGAGGTCGGCGAGCTGCTCCTGGGACTGCTGGTTCTGCGAGCTGCGCTGGCGTATCACGTCGCCGAGGCTCAGCAGCGAGTTGTCGGTCCGCAGATCGGTCCCGCGGGCGGTCTGCGCGCTGATGTAGAAGAGCAGGCCGGCGAGCGCGAAGACGGCGCAGGTCAGGGCACGGCCGACAATTCGGATGCCGGCGGCGCGAGAGCGGGCAGGCCGAGGAGGAATCGACAAATTAGGCACCGTACCCTTATCTCCTTCAGACCCGCCGAGCCACTACGCTAACGGACGCCGGTGGCATGTGCGGGACCGGTTCCCCTAACGTTCTCCACAGCCGCCACCCACCAGCCGCCCCACCCGCTGAACCCCTGCGCGGTCTCACAGCGCATCGACAGGAGAGCTCCTCGTGCCGAAGTCTCGACTCCGCAAGAAGTCCGATTACACCCCGCCGACGGTGGCAACGGTGAAGATCAGCTCGGGCCGAAGCTGGGTGGCCCCTCTGATGCTGGCACTGTTCCTGGTCGGTCTGGTCTGGATCGTCACCTATTACGTGACCAGTGGCACCTGGCCGGTCGAGAGCTGGGCCAACTGGAACATCCTGGTGGGCTTCGGCTTCATCGCGGCGGGATTCGGCGTCTCCACCCAGTGGAAGTGACGCCGGGGCCCAGGTCCTGAGCGTCCGCTCCGCCGCCCCGGCAGCGCCGTGCGGGGCGGCGCCTCGGTGTGTCCGGACACCGGACGGCGGTTACCCCGCTTATCACGCTTATCCACATGGTTATCCACACTGGGGAAAAGTCTCCCCAGCCTGTGGATAACTCGCGTCCGGCGCGCTGTCCACACCCGTGCGCACGCTCCCCCGAATGCCGAATACGCACAGCGGGACACGCGTAGAACAACAGTCCACAGTCCGGCTGGCGCACCGGCTGTGCACAACCCCCCACGCGCTGTGGACAAACGTCCGGGACGGTCACCCGCCGTAGCGGGCCGTCCCGACGAGGACCATCAGCAGCACCAGCCCGGCCACCCCCGCCACCGTCAGTGCCTGGACGACCGTCCGGCGCTCCCGCGGGGCGTACATCAGCCCGATCGCGGTCAGCGTGCCGGCGACCAGCCCGCCGATGTGCGCCCGCCAGTCGATGCCGGACACCGAGAAGGTGACGATCAGGTTGAAGACCAGCAGCGCGATCACCGGTCCCAGCGGCGTCCTGGTCTGCTTGTACATCACCACGGTCGCGCCGAGCAGGCCGAAGATGGCGCCGGACGCCCCCAGCGAGTTCATGAAGCCGCCGGCCAGCAGGAAGGCGAACGCGCTGCCGGCCAGGCCGGACAGCAGGTAGACGGCCAGGAAGCGGATCCGGCCGAGCGCCGCCTCCAGCGAGGGGCCGATCACCCAGAGCATCACCATGTTGGTGGCGATGTGCCACGGCGCGACGTGCAGGAAGGTCGCGGTCAGCAGCCGGTACCACTGGTCCGGCCCGGCCGCCACGCCGTACGGGAAGCCGGTGATCTGCGGGCCGACGCTGAACAGCGAGAGGTCCTCGGCCAGCCACGGCTCCAGCACGTAGGCGGCCAGCAGGAAGACCGCGAGGTTGAGTCCGAGCAGGACCTTGGTGACCAGCGCGCCGTCGGCGGCCGGCTTGCCGCCGAACCGCGTGGTCGCCTGCCGCACCTGCCGGTTGTCCCCGCTGACGCACTCCGGACAGTGGAAGCCCACCGAGGCGTTCACCATGCACCGCGGGCAGATCGGCCGACCGCACCGGGAGCAGCCGATACCGGTCTCCTGGTCCGGGTGCCGGTAGCAGCGGGACGCCCCGGACCCGCCGCCCGGCCGCGGGTCCTCGTCCGTCGGCGGCCTGGACTCGTCCGGGAGCATCAGCGGTAACCCCTTCTCGTACGTCGGCGGCGCGGTCCCGCCGGCACCCGCCGGACGGGTGGCACCGGGATCGTCAGCGTACTGCGGCGGGTCGGCGCCGAGCGATCTCCACCGGCCGGATCCGGTCCCCGGACGCCGGGCCGGGCGACCCGCCGCACCCCGCGTACGGCCCACTCCGGAGTGCTCCCAGACAAATCAACATGCATGATCAGCATTTAGGTGGATAAGTGCATATAGGACGCCACCAGGAGGAGAGACTCGTGACCCGTTTGGACTCAGCACGTGAGACGGCCGGCAAGACCCGGGAAACTCTCGCGCCCTACGCCGCCACCGCCAAGGAAACCGCGGTGCACCTCGCGGACGGCGCGAAGCAGCGGCTGGGGCCCGCTGTGGACGCCGTCGGGCCGAAGGCCTCCCAGGCAGCGCACAGCGCCCGTGTCCAGTACGCCAAGCACATCGCCCCGCAGTTCGAGCATGCCTTCGCCAGCCTTCCCCCGGAAGCCCAGAAGAACACCCTCAAGGCCCTCCACCGGGCCCAGGAGACCGCCCTGGCGGCCCGGCTCTCCGCGATCCGCGCCGCCGACCAGGCCCGCTCCACCGTGGTCCCCAAGGTCGCCCACGCGGTCGAGGAGGCCCGCGCCACCGTCACCCCCGTCGCGCTGGAGGCGCAGACCCGCGGCGCCGCCGCGCTGACCGCGCTGCAGGGCCACGTCACCTCGGCCGAGATCAGCGACCTCGCCGCCCGCAACGCCAGGAAGGAGCACCGCAACGGCTGGGCCACCGGCCTCGCCGTGGCGGGCGCCGTCGCCATCGGCAGCGGCATCCTGGTCTGGCAGTGGTGGCGGCACCAGGGCGACCCGGAGTGGCTCGTCGAGCCCACGACCGGGGCCCCCACCCCGGCGCCCGGCCCGGCCGAGGCCGCGGCCGCCCCGCGCCCCGGCGGCTCGCACGCCACGAGCGCCGGCACCGCGGACGGCACCGTGGACGCGGCCACCACCAGCCCGGTGAACGGCTCCACGGCCGAGACCGCGGCCGCGCGGGACGTCCCGACCGAGTCCGGCGCCGCCGAACCCGGCCCGTCCACCCCCGACGGGCCCGACCACGACGGGCCCGACCACGACGAGGACCGGCCCAAGCCGCACGACCCGCGCAAGCCGCACTGACCGGCCCGCACCCCCGCAGAACGCCGATCGGCCGCTGACCCGGATTCAGGTCAGCGGCCGATCGGCTGTTCGTCTGTGGAGCTTAGGAGACTCGAACTCCTGACATCTGCCTTGCAAAGGCAGCGCTCTACCAACTGAGCTAAAGCCCCTCGACGGCACCGCGTGTACCGCCGGGCACTAGCGTACCGGGTCCCGGCGCGAATCCCACGCCCTGTCCCCGCACTGGTGCCCGGCCGGTGCCAGAAGAGCCGGCCGGCCCGGTCGTCCGACCGGACCGACCGACCGGGGAGACGCGCTACGGCGTCTCCGAAGATCGTCGATCGTCAGATCGTCCGGGGCCTCAGCGACCGGCCGGGACCGGGTCGGTGGCCTCGGTCCACAGGTCCTGCTCGGCGCGGTCCGCCTGGACCTGACGGTAGACAAAGAAGCCGCCGAGGGCGACCAGGGCGACCAGGAGAAGCTTCTTCACCGCGGGACCTCGTCCTTCTTGCGTATCGGACTCAACAGCCGTGCGCCGACCGGATTGGCCGGGCCGACGAGTCCATGGGTTCTTACGAGCACGAACGGGCTGCCGGGTGCCAGACTGCCCTTGCGGCCGATGATACACACCGGTGTCCCAATCGTGACCAGCCACCGCTGCCGCCAACCGACCCGTCCGGCCGGAGGATTGACGCCATACCTCCTGTCGTACGGTCGGCCTGCCGGTGAGCGGCCCCGGGACGCCCTCCGGACCGACCCGGACCGGTCACCGGCGGGGCGGCGTGACCACCACGGCGGTACCGGAGGCGAGGTCCACCCTGGTCCGCGGCGGAGCCCCCTCCCCCTCCTCGTCGCGCAGCATCAGCGTGCTGCGCCGCTCGTCCAGCTCGTGCTGCTTGCCCGCCGCGAACTGGGCGTGCAGCTGCTCGAAGCCGGTCGACGAGATCTGCCCCTCACGGCCCGTCCCCCGCCAGGGGATCCAGCGGGCCCGGCGCGCCCGCAGCGCCAGTTGATCGACGAAGGCCAGCACGACCAGCGCGCAGACCAGTCCGGGAATGCTCATCGCCCAGAACAGCGCCATACCGCCACCATCCCTCCACCCAACCTCCCCCGGACAACCCCCGGGACGGGCCCGTGGTTCCCCGGTCCGGGCACGAGAACGCCGAAGGGCCCGGAGCAAGATCGCTCCGGGCCCTTCGCGGTGGTGGGCCTAACAGGACTTGAACCTGTGGCCTCTTCCTTATCAGGGAAGCGCTCTAACCGTCTGAGCTATAGGCCCTTGCCGCACTGAAAGATTAGCGGACCGACGGCCGATCTCCCAAATCCTGATCGGCACCGGCCCCGGCAGCAGTCCGCTGGTGGGAAGCGGTGGGGCGGCGGAGCAGCCACTCCTCACGGGTGGCCGGGAGGTGGGCCGCCCCCTCGGGACCGGTGCGCACGGCGAGGATCTGGTTGATCCCGATCCGGTTCTCCTCGAAGGCGAGCGCCGAGGCCGCCATGTACAGCCGCCAGACCCGGGCCCGGCCGCGGCCGACCAGGCGGACCGCCTCCGTCCAGTGCGCCTCCAGGTTGGCCACCCACTCGCGCAGCGTCAGCCCGTAGTGCTCGCGCAGCGACTCCACGTCGCGGACCTCGAAGCCGGCCTCCTCCAGCCGGGCCACGGTGGAACCGACCGGGGAGAGCTCGCCGTCCGGGAAGACGTAGCGGTCGATGAACGGGCTGGGGCGGTGCGGCTCGCCCGGGTGGTCCGGGCGGCGGGCGATCTGGTGGTTGAGCAGCCGGCCACCGGGCACCAGCAGGCCGTACAGGCCGTCGGCGTAGACCCGGTACTGCTCGGAGCCGACGTGCTCGGCCATGCCGACGCTGGAGATGGCGTCGAACGGGCCGTCCGGGATCTCCCGGTAGTCCTGCAGCCGGATCTCGATCCGGTCGGCCAGGCCGGCCTCCTCGACCCGCCGGCGGGCGAGCGCGACCTGCTCCTCGGAGATGGAGACGCCGACCGCCGTGACGCCGTAGTGCCGCGCGGCGTGCAGCACCAGCGAGCCCCAGCCGCAGCCGACGTCCAGCAGGCGCATCCCCGGCCGCAGGCCGAGCTTGCGGCAGATCAGGTCGAGCTTGGCCTCCTGGGCGGCCTCCAGGCTCTTGGCGGCGGGCTCCCAGTAGGCGCAGGAGTACACCATCGAGGAGCCCAGGACGAGCCCGTAGAAGTCGTTGCCGACGTCGTAGTGATGGCTGATCGCCGCGCGGTCCCGGCTGCGGCTGTGCACCCGGCCCCGGACGGACCCGGCCTCCTCCGGCGGCGGGGCGGGCTGCGGGCCGAGCGCACCCGCCCGGAGCAGCGCTCCCAGCACCCGGCGGCCCCGGGGGCCGACCACGTCGCCGGGGCCCAGCGCCAGCTGCCGGATCTCCGGGCGCTCGGCGAGGTGCGCGACGACCGTCAGCACCTCGTAGAGGTCGGCGCCCGGGGCGAGCTCCAGGTCCCCCGACACGTAGGCCCGGGCCAGGCCCAGCTCACCCGGCTGCCAGAGCAGCCGGCGCAGCGCCCGCCGGTTGCGCAGCACCACCGTGGGCGCCCCCGGCGGCCCGGCGACACTGCCGTCCCACACCTGCACCCGCAGCGGTACCGGGACCCCCAGCAGCCCTTCCAGGGCCTCGACCAGTTGCCTTGCGAGCTGAGCCATCGCGCGCCTCCGTCCAGCCGTACCTGCACAGCCGTACCCACCCCGGCCGGTCGGACCGGGGGGCGGGCCTGCGGCACTCGGTGACTCGGCACGAGCGCGTCCAGCTAATCCCACCGCGGCGGACGCCCGACCGGGCGGCACGCCGCGGGGACCGGCTGTCACCCGAAACGCCGACGGGCCCCGAAGGCTGCAACAGCCGTCGGGGCCCGCACATTCCGTCCGCGGACGACGATGTGACCGGGAGTCAGACCAGGTCCGGCGCGGCCGGGGTCAGTCCTCCTCGGCCAGGGTCAGCTCGATGCCACCGGTGAAGCCGGCGGCCGCGTTGTAGATGAACGCCGAGAGCGTGGAGAGCGCGGTCAGCAGCACGACGTCGACCACCGCGATCAGCGAGGTGAAGGTCATCACCTTGCCGAACCCGACGTAGTCCATCAGGTTGATGCCGCTGTTGGGCGCCTCGCCGGCGGTGACCTCCTTGAGGGTCTTGCCGAGCGAGTCGAAGACCCCGAGCGAGTCCAGCGTCATCCACAGGACGGCCGCCGCCACGATGATGATGATCCCGACCGCCAGCGACAGCAGGAAGCTCACCTTCATCACCGACCACGGGTCGGCCTTGGTGATCCGCAGCCGGGCCTTGCGGGTCCGGCCGAGGCCGGCGCCCCCGACGGCCGGCGCCGCGCCGGGCCGGCGCGGGACGCCGCCCGGGACGGGCGTCCCGCCGGGCGGGGTGTTGCCGCCCACCCGGGTGCCCCGGGGCGGCGTCGGCTGCCCCTTGGCGTACGTGGTCGGCTGCGAGAACCCGCTACCGCCCGGCGCCGGCGCTCCCGGCGGCGGAGGGGTCGGCTGCCCGCCGTACGTCGCCCCGCCCTGACCCGCCGCACCGGCCGGTGGCATCAGCGAGGTGGACGCGGCGGGGTGCTCGGCCGGCGGCTGCGGCACCCCGTAGCCCCCGCCGCCCTGTGCTGCGCCCGGACGGCCGCCGGTGGCTCCTCCCGCAGCACCCGTGGCTCCACTCACTGGTCCTCCCGCACTTCCCACCAGGGCGGCGGCGCCGCCCTGCGTCGTCACTCGTCATCCAGCACCCGGCGGGATTGCCCGGAACTGGTCGGCGGCCGGCACCGCCGCGCCCGTGTTCGGACGCAACGGCACCGGCCTGCGCGGTAGGGGTCAGGCCTGGGCTTCCTCGCCGCCCGCCACCGTCTCCGTACCCTCGGCCACCTCGGTGGACTCGGCGTCGGACGCCTCGTCCTCCAACAGCTCCTCGCCCTCGGCCTCCGCGTTGCGGGCCATGCCCACCACCGCGTCGCGCTTTCCGAGGTTGATCAGTTGGACGCCCATGGTGTCACGTCCGGTTTCACGAACCTCGGAAACCCTCGTGCGGATCACCCCGCCCGAGAGGGTGATCGCCATGATCTCGTCGCTGTCGTCCACCACCAGGGCGCCGACCAGCGATCCGCGGCCCTCGACGATCTTCGCCGCCTTAGTGCCGAAACCGCCGCGCCCCTGGACACGGTACTCGTCCACCCCGGTGCGCTTGGCGTAGCCACCGTCGGTGGCGGTGAAGACGTACGTCCCCGGCCGGACCACGTTCATCGACAGCAGCTCGTCGTCCTCGCGGAAGGACATGCCCTTGACGCCGGAGGTGGCGCGGCCGGTGGGCCGCAGCGCGTCGTCGGTCGCGGTGAAGCGGATCGACTGGGCCTTGCGGGAGACCAGCAGCAGGTCGTCCTCGGCGGAGACCAGCTCGGCGCCGATCAGCTCGTCGTCCCGGCCCTCCTCGTCCTGGCGCAGGTTGATCGCGATCAGGCCGCCGGAGCGGGGCGAGTCGTAGTCCTTGAGCGCGGACTTCTTCACCAGACCGGCCCGGGTGGCGAGCACGAGGTACGGCTTGTCCTCGTAGGTGCGCACCGCCATCACCTGGGTGATGTGCTCCTCCGGCTGGAAGGCCAGCAGGTTGGCCACGTGCTGGCCGCGGGCGTCCCGGCCGGCGTCCGGCAGCTCGTAGCCCTTGGCCCGGTAGACCCGGCCCTTGTTGGTGAAGAACAGGATCCAGTTGTGGGTCGTCGTCACGAAGAAGTGGTCGACGATGTCGTCCTGCTTGAGCTGCGCACCGCGCACGCCCTTGCCGCCGCGCTTCTGCGAGCGGTAGAGGTCGGAGCGGGTCCGCTTGACGTAGCCGCCACGGGTGATCGTGACGACGATGTCCTCCTCGGCGATGAGGTCCTCGATGGAGAGGTCGCCGTCGGAGGGGATCAGGGTGGAGCGCCGCTCGTCGCCGTACTTCTCGACGATCGCGGTCAGCTCCTCGGAGATGATCTCGCGCTGACGACTCGGGGAGGCCAGGATCGCGTTGTACTCGTCGATCTTGCGCTGCAGCTCGTCGTGCTCGTCCATGATCCGCTGGCGCTCCAGGGCGGCCAGGCGGCGCAGCTGCATCTCCAGGATCGCGTTGGCCTGGAGCTCGTCGATGGCGAGCAGCTCCATCAGGCCGCTGCGGGCGGCGTCGGCGCTGGCCGAGGCCCGGATCAGCGCGATGACCTCGTCGATCATGTCCAGGGCGCGCAGCAGGGCGCGCAGGATGTGCGCCCGCTCCTCGGCCTTGCGCAGCCGGAAGGTGGTGCGCCGGACGATGACGTCGACCTGGTGGTTGACCCAGTGCCGGATGAAGGCGTCGAGCGAGAGCGTGCGCGGCACGCCGTCGACCAGCGCCAGCATGTTGGCGCCGAAGTTGGTCTGCAGGTCGGTGTGCTTGTAGAGGTTGTTCAGCACGACCTTGGCGACGGCGTCCCGCTTGAGCACGATGACCAGGCGCTGGCCCGTGCGCGAGGAGGACTCGTCGCGGACGTCGGCGATGCCGGCGACCTTGCCGTCCTTGACCAGGTCGGCGATCTTCAGCGCGAGGTTGTCGGGGTTGACCTGGTAGGGCAGCTCGGTGATCACCAGGCACTGGCGGCCCTGGATCTCCTCGACCTCGACCACCGCGCGCATGGTGATCGAGCCGCGCCCGGTGCGGTACGCCTCCTCGATCCCGCGGCGGCCGACGATCAGCGCGCCGGTCGGGAAGTCCGGGCCCTTGATCCGCTCGATCAGGGCCTCCAGCAGCTCCTCGTTGGAGGCCTCCGGGTGCTCCAGCGCCCAGAGCGCGCCGGAGGCGACCTCGCGCAGGTTGTGCGGCGGGATGTTGGTGGCCATGCCGACCGCGATGCCGGTGGCACCGTTGACCAGCAGGTTGGGGATGCGCGCGGGCAGGACGGTGGGCTCCTGCGAGCGGCCGTCGTAGTTGGCGGCGAAGTCGACGGTCTCCTCGTCGATGTCGCGCATCATCTCCATGGCCAGCGGCATCAGCTTGCACTCGGTGTAGCGCATGGCCGCGGCCGGGTCGTTGCCCGGCGAGCCGAAGTTGCCGTTGCCGTCCACCAGCGGCATCCGCAGCGACCACGGCTGGGCCAGGCGGACCACGGTGTCGTAGATCGAGGTGTCACCGTGCGGGTGGTAGTTGCCCATGACGTCGCCGACGACGCGGGCGCACTTGTAGTAGCCCTTCTCGGGGCGGTACCCGCCGTCGTACATGGCGTAGAGCACGCGCCGGTGCACCGGCTTGAGGCCGTCGCGGACCTCGGGCAGCGCACGGCTGACGATCACGCTCATCGCGTAGTCGAGGTACGAGCGCTGCATCTCGGTCTCGAGCTCGATCGGCTCGACCCGGGACACGAAGGTGTCGGTGGCGGTGCTGGCGTCCGGCTGCTCGCCGTCGGGACGGTTGTCGTCGACCACTGGTGGTCAGTTTCCTTTCACGCGTGACTGGACTGTGCTGGCAGGGGCGGGCCCCGTCACACGTCCAGGAAGCGGACGTCCTTGGCGTTGCGCTGGATGAAGGAGCGGCGGGCCTCGACGTCCTCGCCCATCAGGACGGAGAAGAGGTCGTCGGCGCGGGCCGCGTCCTCCAGGGTGATCTGCTGGAGCAGGCGGTGGGCCTGGTCCATGGTGGTCACCCGCAGTTCCTCGGCGTTCATCTCGCCGAGACCCTTGAAGCGCTGGATCGCGTCGTCCTTGGGCAGCCGGCGACCGGCCGCGACGCCCGCCGCGATGGTGGCGTCGCGCTCGCGGTCGGAGTAGACGTAGTCGAAGTCGTCCTTGCTCCACTTGATCTTGTACAGCGGGGGCATCGCGAGGTAGACGTAGCCCGACTCGACCAGCGGCCGCATGAAGCGGAACAGCAGGGTGAGCAGCAGGGTGCGGATGTGCTGCCCGTCGACGTCGGCGTCCGCCATCAGGACGATCTTGTGATAGCGCAGCTTGGACTCGTCGTAGTCCTCCTGGATGCCGCAGCCGAAGGCCGAGATCAGCGCCTGGACCTCGGTGTTCTGCAGCACCTTGTCGATCCGGGCCTTCTCGACGTTCAGGATCTTGCCGCGGATCGGGAGGATCGCCTGGATGCGCGGGTCACGGCCCTGCTTGGCGGAGCCGCCGGCGGAGTCGCCCTCGACGATGAAGATCTCGCACTCGGCCGGGTCCTTGGACTGGCAGTCGCTCAGCTTGCCGGGCAGCGAGGCGGACTCCAGCAGGCCCTTGCGGCGGGTCAGGTCCCGTGCCTTCCGGGCGGCCACGCGCGCGGTGGCGGCCTGGATGGACTTGCGGATGATGTCCGAGGCCTCGTTCGGGTTGCGGTCCAGCCAGTCGTTCAGCTGCTCGTGGACCACCCGCTGGACGAAGGTCTTCGCCTCGGTGTTGCCCAGCTTGTCCTTGGTCTGGCCCTCGAACTGCGGCTCACCGAGCTTGACCGAGATGATCGCGGTCAGACCCTCGCGGATGTCCTCGCCGGAGAGGTTGTCGTCCTTCTCGCGGAGCAGCTTCTTGTCCCGCGCGTAGCGGTTGACCAGGCCGGTCAGCGCCGCGCGGAAGCCCTCTTCGTGGGTACCGCCGCCGTGGGTGTGGATGGTGTTGGCGAACGAGTAGACCCCCTCCGTGTACGAGGAGTTCCACTGCATCGCGACCTCCACGGAGATTGTCTTCTCCTTGTCCTCCGCCTCGAAGTCGATCACCGAGGGGTGGATCACGTCGCCCTTGCGGGAGTTGAGGTGGGCGACGAAGTCGGCGATGCCGCCGTCGTACCGGTACGTGACGGAGAGCGGGTTGCCCTCCTCGTCCGCGTGCTCCGGCCGCTCGTCGGTCAGCGAGATGGTCAGGCCCTTGTTGAGGAACGCCATCTCCTGGAAGCGCCGGGAGAGCGTCTCGAAGGAGTAGACCGTGGTCTCGAAGATGTCCGGGTCGGCCCAGAACGTGACGGTGGTGCCGGTCCGCTCGGTCGGCTCGCCCTTCACCAGGGCGGCGGTCGGCGCGCCCATCTTGTATTCCTGGGTCCAGAGGTGCCCGTCCCGGTGGATCTCCACCGCGAGACGGGTGGACAGGGCGTTCACCACCGAGACGCCGACGCCGTGCAGGCCGCCGGAGACGGCGTAGCCGCCGCCGCCGAACTTGCCGCCCGCGTGCAGGACGGTGAGCACGACCTCGACGGCCGGCTTCTCCTGGCCGGGGACGATGTCCACCGGGATGCCTCGGCCGTTGTCGACGACGCGGACCGCGCCGTCGGCGAGGAGCGTGACGTCGATGGTGTCGGCGTACCCGGCCATCGCCTCGTCGACGGAGTTGTCCACGACCTCCTGCACCAGGTGATGCAGGCCACGCTCACCGGTCGAGCCGATGTACATGCCGGGGCGCTTGCGGACGGCGTCGAGGCCCTCCAGCACCTGGATGTTGCTTCCGGTGTAGGTGCTCTCGGCCGCCTGCTCGGTCTGGTCTGGGGTCTGGCTGGGGTTGCCGGAATCGGCCACGAAGCGCCCTCTCTGGCACAGCGCGGGCCGCATCCCCGCCCCGTGCGGGCGAGCGTGCGACCACGGCGTTTCGACTCGGTTGCCACTAGCAACAGTGTTTGGCTCTCAGTCTACCGGTAGGACTGACAGAGATGGGCTTTTGGCAGCCCCTGAGGGCAGATACGCCGCCCTGAATCCCCTCTGCACATGTCCCGATACTCGCCCCGGGGGCACAGAGCGCCTGGAAGGGCCGTCAGGGGTTCCGGAAGATTCCGGTCCGCTCGACCCCGGGCGCCCGCGGTCACCCCCAGGTGTCGCCCGGCCCCTTGCTCCCCGGCGCGCGCAGCCGGCCGTAGCCGCGGACCGGCGCGGCCGGCCCCAGCACCTTGATCGTCTTGACCGTGCCGCGGCCCAGCTCGTGATTCAGACGGGCCACCAACTGCCTTGCCAGCCAACGCAGTTGAGTGGCCCAGGCGGTGGAGTCGCACTGCACGGTGAGCACCGCGGCCGCGTCGTCGTAGGAGGTGGGCTCGCAGTGCGCCGAGATGTCGGGGCCGACGATCTGCGCCCAACGGCCCATCACCCCGCCGACCGCCGCCGAGGACTCCCACCCGCGCTCGGTCAGCAGCCGGTTCAGCGCCGCCCCCAGCGGCACCGGGTCACGGCCGTCCGAGCGCGCACCGCTGCGCAGCCCGTACCGCTTCGCCTCGCGCTTCTCCCGGACCTGCTCGCCCCGTTGGCGGGCCTGCGCCCGGGCCGCCCGCAGCGCCGAGCGGGCCAGGTCGGCGCCGGTCGGTGCCGGGCCGGCCGGCTGCCCGGCCTCCGGCTGGTCGGCGGCCGGTGGGAGGGCGGTGAGCGGGAGGGCGGTCAGTGGGAGGGCACCCGGCTGAGGGGTCTTCCCGGTCGGATCGCTCATGGCGATCTCCTTTCCCCAGCCTGTGGACAACGGTCGCGGCTACGCGCCGGTGAGCCGTCCAGCGTACGGGAGCGGACGGGGACGGGGGCACGCCGGACGGCGGGTCGAAGGGGCGGCAGGTGTGGAGGTGCGGTGGAGGAACGGGGCGCGCGGCCGCCGTCCGTCAGGCGTCGACCCGGCGGACCGCGCCGTCGGCCACCGAGTACCGGGCCCCGGCCAGGGCCTTCGGCACGTCCTCCGCGACCGCCGCGGTGACCAGGACCTGCTCGCCGCCGGCGACCAGCTCGGCCAGCCGGTCGCGGCGGGTGGCGTCCAGCTCGGCGAAGACGTCGTCGAGGATCAGCACCGGTTCGCCGCCGTCGGCGCGCAGCAGCTCGTAGGAGGCCAGCCGCAGCGCCAGCGCGAACGACCAGGACTCGCCGTGGCTGGCGTAGCCCTTGGCCGGCAGCGGCCCGAGCCGCAGGCCCAGCTCGTCGCGGTGCGGCCCGACCAGCGTCAGACCGCGCTCGACCTCCTGCTTGCGGGCCGCCCGCAGGGCCTGGAGCAGCTGCTCCTCGGCCTGCTCGCGGCTGGTCGGCAGCTCGCCCTCGAAGGAGCTGCGGTACTCCAGCACGGTCTCGCCGCCGGCGGGCGCGAGCTGCCCGTACGCGGCCGTCACCAGCGGTTGCAGGGAGGCGACCAGCTGGATCCGGAAGGCGGTCAGCTCGGCTCCGGCGCGTGCCAGGTGGCCGTCCCAGACCTCCAGGGTGGAGAGGTCCGCGCCCTTGCCGCCGCCGGAGCGGCGGGCCATCGCGGCGGTCTTCAGCAGGGCGTTGCGCTGCTTCAGCACCCGCTCGTAGTCCTGCCGGACGCCGGCCAGCCGGGGCGCCCGGGCGGTCAGCAGCTCGTCCAGGAAGCGCCGGCGCTCGCCCGGGTCGCCCTTGACCAGGCTGAGGTCCTCGGGGGCGAACAGCACGGTGCGCAGCAGGCCCAGGACGTCCCTGGGCCGGACGTTGTCGGAGCGGTTGATCCGGGCGCGGTTGGCCTTGCCCGGGGTGATCTCCAGTTCGACCAGGGTGCTGCGGCTCCCGGCCACCACCGAGGTGCGGATCACCGCCCGCTCGGCGCCGAGCCGGATCAGCGGGGCGTCGGTGGCCACCCGGTGGCTGCCCAGGGTGGCGATGTAGCCGATCGCCTCGACCAGGTTGGTCTTGCCCTGGCCGTTGGGCCCGACGAACGCCGTCACGCCCGGGTCGAGGGGAACCTCGGCCCGGGCGTAGGAACGGAAGTCGGCGAGCGACAGATGCGCGACGTGCATGGCTGTGGACTGCGCTCGCCTTCTGTGGACGTCCCGGTGGGGCGGACTACTTCGACTCGACCGCGTGGCCGCCGAACTGGTTGCGCAGCGCGGCGATCATCTTCATCTGCGGCGAGTCGTCCTGGCGGGAGGCGAACCGGGCGAAGAGCGAGGCGGTGATCGCGGGCAGCGGCACGGCGTGGTCGATCGCGGCCTCGACCGTCCAGCGGCCCTCGCCGGAGTCGGCGGCCCAGCCCTTGAGCTTGGCCAGGTGCTCGTCGTCGTCCAGCGCGCGAACGGCGAGGTCCAGCAGCCAGGAGCGGATGACCGTGCCCTCCTGCCAGCTGCGGAAGACCTCGCGCACGTCGGTGACCTCGGGGGCCGCCTCGAGCAGCTCCCAGCCCTCGGCGAAGGCCTGCATCATCGCGTACTCGATGCCGTTGTGGACCATCTTGGCGAAGTGGCCGGCGCCGACCGCGCCCGCGTGCACCGAGCCGAAGTCGCCCTCGGGCTTGAGGGCGTCGAAGACCGGCTGCGCCTTGGCGACGTGCTCGGCGTCGCCGCCGTACATCAGCGCGTAGCCGTTCTCCAGGCCCCAGACGCCGCCGGAGACGCCGCAGTCGACGAAGCCGATGCCCTTGGCGGCCAGCGACTCGGCGTGCTTGATGTCGTCCGTCCAGCGGGAGTTCCCGCCGTCCACGACCACGTCGCCGGGGGAGAGCAGCTCGGCGAGCTCGTCCACGGTCGCCTGGGTGGCGGCCCCGGCCGGAACCATGACCCAGACCACGCGCGGGCCCTGGAGCTTGGTCACGAGCTCCTGGAGGCTCTCGACATCGGAGATGTCGGGGTTGCGGTCGTAACCGATGACGGTGTGGCCGGCGCGGCGGATCCGCTCGCGCATGTTGCCGCCCATCTTGCCGAGACCGATGAGGCCGAGCTCCATGACCAAGTCCTTACCTGGGGTGACGTGCCTGCCTGCGGCGCCGTTGCCGCGCTGCCCTGAGCCTACGCGCTGAAGCGCGAGGGCCTCCCCGTGGTCGGGCCGACCGGGGGAGGCCTTCCACAGGCTGGACGCCCGGGCTGTGGACAACCCGGGCGACGCGCGCTCGTGACACCGGCGGGGCGGCCGGAGCCGCCCCGGGCGGTCGGTCAGCCGGAGAGGCGGACCGGCATGATCAGGTACTGGTAGGCCTCGTCGGCCTCGGTGTCCACCGAGGCCTTGCCGCTGAGCAGCGCCGGCTTGGTCGGCGTGGTGAAGCTCAGCTGGGCGTAGGCGGAGTCGATGGCCTTGAGGCCCTCCTCCAGGTAGCCCGGATTGAAGGCGATCGAGATGTCGTCGCCCTCCAGGTCCGCGTCGATCCGCTCGGTGGCCTGGGCGTCGTCGCCCGAACCGGCCTCCAGCGTCAGCACGCCCTGCTCGAAGTTGAGCCGGACCGGGGTGTTGCGCTCGGCGACCAGCGAGACGCGCTTGAGCGCCTCCAGGAAGGGCTGGGTCTGGATCGCGGCGACGGCGCTGAACTCCGTCGGGAAGAGGCTGCGGAACTTGGGGAACTCGCCCTCCAGCAGCCGGGTGGTGGTCCGGCGGCCGGCGCCCTCGAAGCCGATCAGGCCCTCGCCCGCGCCGCCCGAGGACAGCGCGATCGAGACGGTGTCGCCGCTGCCCAGGGACTTGGCGATGTCCTGCAGCGTCTTGGCGGGGACCAGCGCGACCGCCGAGATGTCCGGCTGCTCGGGCTTCCACAGCAGCTCGCGGACGGCGAAGCGGTAGCGGTCGGTGGCGGCCAGGGTGATCCGGTCGCCCTCGATCTCGACCCGCACACCGGTGAGCACCGGGAGGGTGTCGTCGCGGCCGGCGGCCACCGCGGCCTGGCTGACCGCCGAGGCGAACACGTCACCGGAGACGGTGCCGGTCGCGGTCGGCATCTGGGGCAGGGCCGGGTACTCGTCCACCGGCAGGGTGGGGAGGGTGAACCGGGAGCTGCCGCAGACCACGCTGACCCGCTGGCCGTCGGTGGAGATCTCCACAGGCCTGTTGGGAAGGTTGCGCGAGATGTCGTTCAGCAGCCGGCCGGAGACCAGCACGGTGCCGGCCTCCTCGACGTCCGCCTCCAGCTCGACCCGGGCCGAGACCTCGTAGTCGAAGCCGGACAGCGCCAGGCTGCCCTCCTGCGCCGTCAGCAGCAGGCCGGCCAGCACCGGCACCGGCGGCCGTGCCGGGAGGCTGCGGGCAGCCCAGGCCACCGCCTCCGCGAGGACGTCACGCTCCACCCGGAACTTCACCGGTAACCGCCTCCTGGATCGAGCGCTCCCGCTCGCAAAGTCTGGTTGGTCTGATCTTGGTCGTCGGTGCGGCCGGCCGCCGAGCTCTGCCACTCCGCATCCAGTCGCAGAGGACAGTCTGACGTACTCCACCGACAGACGGGGCAGACGGGCGGAAGCAGGCCGAACAGATGTCGGGGAGCGGTTGTCCACAGATTTCGGCCCCACCTGCTTTCAAGCCCTTCAACTGGTCTATAGGTGTAGTGGTAGTAGTAGGGCCTGTGGAAACCGTGGATAACCCTGTTCGTGCAGGTCAGGCCCGGTTTTTTGTCCACAGGAGGTGTGGACGGCGGCTGTGGACGAACAGGGCCCGCTGTGGACAGCGGAGCGTTACCCACAGGGCACGTTGGGTATCCACAGGTTATCCCCAGCGCTGTCCCCAGATCCGGGCCCGGTTATCCACGGGGGCCGGTCAACATTTCGTGACGCCTTTCACACCAGGGCATGAACGCGGGCCCACGGTTGTCGAACTGTGGACGCGGCTGTGGACAACCTGGGGATAACCACCGCCACCCTGGGGACAACCGGTGGACAACCCGAATGGCCCACTGACGGCCCGCCAATTGTCCACAGCCTGTGGATAACTGTTGTGCACAAGTCCACAGGCACCTGACCTGCGCGGAAGAGCGTAGCGGCGCGCGGCCTGTGGAGGAATTCTGGATAACTCGCGGGCCGGTGGCCTGTGGACGGTGGAGAACCGGCTCCGCCTGTGGACAACGGCCCTGCGCGCCCGGGGTGTTCGAATCACCGGTCAGATGTTCGGCGCGGGCGGCGGACTGGCGGAGCGTCCGTCGGGGCATTCCTGCCCAGCCGATCGGCGACGCACACCTCCGGATATGCCGAAAGGGCGTCAGGATCGCTCCTGACGCCCTCGCAGGGGTGTGGACGGCCCGTCCGGCCGGTCCGGCTAGCTCTTGATGCGGTTGGTCAGTTCGGTGACCTGGTTGTAGATCGAGCGCCGCTCGGCCATCAGCGACCGGATCTTGCGGTCGGCGTGCATCACCGTGGTGTGGTCGCGGCCGCCGAACTGCGCGCCGATCTTCGGCAGCGAGAGGTCGGTCAGCTCCCGGCAGAGGTACATGGCGATCTGGCGCGCCGTCACCAGCACCCGGCTGCGGGAGGATCCGCAGAGGTCGTCCACGCCCAGCCCGAAGTAGGCGGCGGTCTGCTGCATGATGACCTGCGCGGTGATCTCCGGTCCGGCGTCCTCGTCCCCGCCGGGGATGAGGTCCTTGAGGACGATGCCGGCCAACTCCAGGTCCACCGGCGCCCGGTTGAGGTTGGCGAAGGCGGTGACCCGGATCAGGGCGCCCTCCAACTCCCGGATGTTGCGGGTGATCCTGGACGCGATGAACTCCAACACGTCCGCCGGGGCGTTGAGTTGCTCCTGGATCGCCTTCTTGCGCAGGATCGCGATCCGGGTCTCCAACTCCGGCGGGGTGACGTCGGTGATCAGCCCCCACTCGAAGCGGTTGCGCAGCCGGTCCTCCAGCGTGATCAGCTGCTTGGGCGGCCGGTCGGACGAGAGGACGATCTGCTTGTTCGCGTTGTGCAGGGTGTTGAAGGTGTGGAAGAACTCCTCCTGCGTGGACTCCTTGCTCGCCAGGAACTGCACGTCGTCCACGAGCAGGATGTCCATGTCCCGGTACCGCTTGCGGAACGCGTCCGCCTTGCCGTCCCGGATCGAGTTGATGAACTCGTTGGTGAACTCCTCCGACGACACGTAGCGCACCCGGGTGCCCGGGAAGAGGCTGCGCGAGTAGTGCCCGATGGCATGCAGCAGGTGGGTCTTGCCCAGCCCGGACTCGCCGTAGATGAAGAGCGGGTTGTACGCCTTGGCCGGGGCCTCGGCGACGGCCACCGCCGCCGCGTGCGCGAAGCGGTTGCTCGCGCCGATGACGAAGGTGTCGAAGAGGTACTTGGGGTTCAGCCGGGCCGCGGGCTCGTCCTTGCGGGAGCCGCCGGCCGGGGGAGCGCCGGGCGGGGCCGGCACGCCGGGGACGGCCGGGCGGTCGGTGGCGCGCTCGGGGCCGGGCTTCTCCGCGGGCCGGCCGGGGGCCGGGCGCCCGCCGGGACCGCGCCGGGCACCACCGGTCCGTGGGTGCTCGCCGGGGCCGGGGCCGTAGGCGCCGCCGAAGAGGTCGCCCTGGGTGGTCGACGAGGGGCCGTGCGCCGGGCGGGGAGCCGGGCGCTGGGCGGGCGGTTCCTGCTCGGGGTAGCCGGAACCGTGCTCGGGATAGCCCTGGTGGCTCTGGTGACCCTGGTGGCTCTGGTGGCTCTCCCAGGGCTGGTTCTGCGGCGGGCCGCCGTAGCCGCCGCCCGGCGGCCGGCCCGAGCCGTACGCCGGGGCCTGGTGCTCCTGGTAGCCGCCGCCGTCGTCGTACCGGTCGTGCTCGTAGCCGGACTCGGAGTCGTAGCGGCGCTCGTAGCCCTGGTGCCCGTAGTCGCCGCCGTCGTCGCGCTGGTACGGCTCGCCGGCCGGCGGCTCGTCCTGCGCGGGCGCGGGGGTGGTGGGGACGGCGTTGGCGTCGACCATCACCGCGATCCGGACCGGGCGGCTGAGTTCGCGGCTGAGCGCCTCGGTCAGCTGGGGCAGCAGTCGCCCCTCCAGTACCTGCTTGGCCCGCTCGTTGGGGGTCGCCAGCAGGGCGGTGTCGTGCATCATCCACATCGGCTGGGTGCGCTGCACCCACTGCTTGTCCATCTCCCCGACGTCCGGGTCGCTGACCAGCCGCTCGACGACTCTCGCCCAGACCGGGACGAGGTCGCTGTTGACATCAGCCACTGGTGCACGCTTTCTCGGTTCCCCGCGGCTCCAGCAGGGGTGGTGGATCAAGAGACTGTGGATCTGTGTCCGTTGACGAAGAACAAAACCAGACAAGTCCTGCAACGGTAGTCAGCGAACAGAGCCGGATCAAGTCGTTGTCCACAGGCTGTGGGCGACGGGGGCCGTGAGCGCGGCCCGGGGCGTCCGTCGTGAAGGGCTGGTTTGACCCTCGCGCCCCGTCCCGCGTACCGTAACCAGGTCGAGTTGTCGATGGCCGCTGCCGCATGTCCGCGGGTCCACCCGCTCCATAAGGCGCGCAGCACGGGCGCCGTGGATTGCCCTGAACCCCAGCCGAACTGGGAGGACGGGTCGGATTTCCGTATCAGGGGAGATCACGCGGACGCACGGTGACGGCCAAGCGACTTCCCGTCATCCTACGATTCACCTCAGGAGCCCCCGAGTGAGCAAGCGCACCTTCCAGCCGAACAACCGTCGCCGCGCGAAGACCCACGGCTTCCGGCTGCGTATGCGTACCCGCGCCGGCCGTGCCATCCTGGCCGCCCGCCGTGGCAAGGGCCGCAGCGCCATCTCCGCCTGATCCGCGCCAGAGTCTGTTGTGCTGCCCTCCGAGAATCGGCTGCGGCGGCGCCAGGACTTCGCGACCGCGGTGAAACGCGGTCGCCGGGCCGGCCGGCCCCTACTGGTCGTCCATCTCAGCAGAGACGGCGACCTCACGGGGCAGGCCGACCGGGCCAGCGACTCCCGCCCGCACGTCGCCGAGGGGACTCCTTCGGCGCGTGCGGGTTTCGTCGTGAGCAAGGCCGTCGGTCCGGCGGTCGTCCGTAACCTGGTCAAGCGCCGACTGCGCCACCTCGTCCGTGATCGTCTCTCCGGGCTGCCCGCCGGTAGCCTGATAGTGGTGCGTGCGCTGCCCCCGGCCGCGTCCGCCTCGTACCAGGACCTGGAACGCGACCTGGACGCGGCGCTCAAGCGGCTGCTGAAGGCGGAGCCCGCCGTGACGGCGCCGACGGGAGCAGGTCGATGAAGTACCTGCTGATGGGTCTGATCAGGGTCTACCAGTGGACCATCAGCCCGCTGCTCGGTCCGGTCTGCCGCTACTACCCCTCCTGCTCGCACTACGGCTTCGAGGCCGTGAAGGTGCACGGGGCGGTCAAGGGCGGCGGCCTGACCGTGTGGCGCATCCTGCGCTGCAATCCGTGGACGCCCGGCGGGGTCGATCATGTTCCGCCGCGCAAGCACCCGGTGTGGCACCGCCGGCTGCGTGACCTGCTGAACCGCGGGTCCGCCGCCGATCAGCCGGTGGCCACGCCCCCCGCCGGTCCGGACCCAGAGGGCCCGGCGACCATTGGTCCCGTGGGGCCGATCCCAATGTCCAAGGAGCCTGACCGGTGACCTTCTCCTTCCTGAACCCCCTGTACACAGCGGTGTCCTGGATCATCGTCCAGTTCCACTCGCTGTACAGCCACGTCTTCGACCCGAACGGTGGCTGGGCCTGGGGTCTTGCCATCGCCTCGATGGTGGTCGTCATCCGGATCTGCCTGATCCCGCTCTTCGTGAAGCAGATCAAGGCGACCCGGGCCATGCAGGCGATCCAGCCGAAGATGAAGGCCATCCAGGAGCGCTACAAGAACGACAAGCAGCGCCAGTCCGAAGAGATGATGAAGCTGTACAAGGAGGCGGGTACCAACCCGTTCTCCAGCTGCCTTCCCATCATCGTGCAGGCGCCGTTCTTCACCGCCCTCTACGGCGTGCTCGCCAAGGTCGCCAAGAGCGAGCCGATCGGCGTCATCCACGGCGACCTGCTGACCAGCGCCGGCCAGGCGCACATCTTCGGCGCCCCGCTGTCGGCGACCTTCCTCGGCAGCAGCGAGGTCAGCGTCAAGATCGTCACCGCGGTGATGATCATCCTGATGTCGCTGTCGCAGTTCATCACGCAGCGCCAGCTGATGACCAAGAACGTCGACCTCACGATCAAGACGCCGTTCATGCAGCAGCAGAAGATGCTGATGTACGTCTTCCCGATCATGTTCGCCGTGATGGGCATCAACTTCCCCGTCGGTGTGCTGGTCTACTGGCTGACCACCAACGTCTGGTCGATGGGCCAGCAGCTGATCGTCATCCGGAACAACCCGACGCCCGGCAGCAAGGCCTGGGACGAGCGCCAGGTCCGGCTGAAGAAGAACGGCCGCCTCAACCCGGACGGCTCGGAGATCAAGGGCGCCCTCTGGGGCATGCTGCCCCCGAAGAAGACGGCCGCGTCCGCCGAGGCCGTCGTCGAAGACGCGGTGCAGGTGCGCCGCCAGCAGCCGCGCAAGCAGACCAAGTCGCAGCGCCAGCACACCGGTGCCGCCCCGACGGCCAGCCTCACCAAGGACGCCCCGGCCCCGGCCGAGGAGTCCGAGGCCGCGGTCCCGGCCGAGTCCGCCGGTGCCAAGCCGACCGCGACCAGGCCCGCCGGGGCCAAGTCCGGCCCGGCCCGGCAGGGCGGCCGGCAGCAGCCGAAGCGCGGTGGGCAGGGCGGCCAGCGGCCGAAGAAGAAGTCCTGACCGACCGGCCCCGGACCGTCCCAGCGGCCCTCTGAACCTCGTTCCCGGCCCACCATCCGGGCCCATCCCCGAAGGAGTCCATCAGTGACGGAAGGCACCACCTCCGCCGTCGAGGTCGAGGCCGCTTCCAGCGCCGACGAGAGCCTCGTCTCCCGCCTGGAGCAGGAGGGCGACATCGCGGCGGACTACCTGGAGGGTCTGCTCGACATCGCCGACCTCGATGGGGACATCGACATGGACGTCGAGGGCGACCGCGCCCTGGTGTCCATCGTCGGCGACGGCAATGACCGCGCCCTGCAGCGCCTGGTCGGCCAGGACGGCGAGGTGCTGGAGGCCCTGCAGGAGCTGACCCGGTTGGCTGTCCACCGGGAGACCGGCGAGCGCAGCCGCCTCATGCTGGACATTGCCGGCTTCCGCGCCCGCAAGCGCACCGAGCTGGCCGAGCTCGGGGCCGAGGCCGCGGAGCAGGTCAGGAGCTCGGGGGAGCAGGTCAAGCTGCGGGCCATGACGCCCTTCGAGCGCAAGGTCGTGCACGACGCCGTGGCCGCGGCCGGTCTGCGCAGTGAGTCGGAGGGCGAAGAGCCCCAGCGGTGCGTGGTCGTGTTGCCGGCCTGACACCGGGGAAGTCGATGACCGGCCGCTTCGGCGACCGGTGACCTTCAGAGGACTCGACCCCGTCCGCCTCGTGCGGGCGGGGTCGTCGTCCCTTCGCGGGGCGTGGCCCGGCGAAAGATGTTTCACGTGAAACAGTGCGGAGAGCGGGTCGGTGGATCCGGGGAGCGGAGAGGTCGAGATGGACACGGAGAGCGCGGCAGCCGGGGAGCCGGCGGCGGGTGCCGGTAGTTCGGCCGCTGAGGGCCCGGGCGCCGAAGGCGCGGCGGCCGAGGGGCTGGCCGCCGCCCCGGCCGTGGCTCGGGAGGTCTTCGGTGACCGCTACGAGGCGGCGGTCCGCTACACCGAGCTGCTGGCCACCGCGGGAGTCCAGCGCGGGCTGATCGGCCCTCGCGAGGTGCCCCGGCTCTGGGACCGCCACGTGCTGAACTGCGCGGTGCTCGCCGAGCTGCTGCCGCCCGGGTCGACCCTGTGCGACGTCGGCTCCGGGGCCGGGCTGCCCGGCATCCCCGTCGCGCTGGCGCGCCCGGACGTCTCGGTGACGCTGCTGGAGCCGCTGCTGCGCCGCACCACCTTCCTGGAGGAGGTGGTCCGCGAGCTCGGCCTGGAGAACGTCACCGTGCTGCGCGGGCGGGCCGAGGAGATGGTCGGCAAACTCGCGGTGGACGTGGTGACCGCCCGGGCGGTGGCACCGCTGGACCGGCTCGCCGGCTGGGGCATGCCGCTGCTGCGCCCGCACGGCCAGATGCTGGCGCTCAAGGGCGACAGCGCCGAGCAGGAGCTGGCCGACTCGCGGGCCGGGCTGGCCAAGCTGGGCGCGGTCGAGTGGACGGTCATCTCGGTGGGCGAGGGCACGCTGGAGACCTCGACCCGGGTGATCCAGGTGAAGGCGGGGGAGAGCCCCGGCGGGGTCAGGGCGGCGACCCGGCGGGCCCGGGCGGCCCGGGCCGGGCGCAACGCCGGGGCTCCGCGCACCGGTGAGCGGAGCCGGGGCGGACGGCGCCGCAGCCGCTGAGCGTGCCGGAACGCCGAACGGGCGGGTGGTCCTCGGACCACCCGCCCGTTCGGCGTTCCGGCCGCGCGTGGTCGTCGTCCCCGGCACCCGGGCCCGCGCCGAAGGAGCCCGCGGCGGGCCCGGTGGCGCCGGAGCGACCGGCGGGCGGCCGACCGGGTGACTCCCGGCAACCGGAGTGTCGCACCGTCAGAATTCCGACATTGCGGGCATGGTGTTTCACGTGAAACGTCGCTCCCTGCTTTCCGGAATCCTCAGTCGCAGCCGGGCGGCGACTGTTGCCGCTCCGGTTTCACGTGAAACACTGACCCCCATGCAGGACTCGGAGACCATCGACCAGATCGATGACACGCCCATCGCACGGGCTGCCCAGGCTGCGGTACAGGCGATCGGCCGAGCGGGCGAGGGTCTTCCCCGACCTGTCGCGACCCGGGTGATCGTGGTGGCCAACCAGAAGGGCGGGGTGGGCAAGACCACCAGCACCGTCAACATGGCGGCCTCGCTCGCCATGCACGGACTGCGCGTGCTGGTGGTGGACCTCGATCCGCAGGGCAACGCCTCCACGGCGCTCGGCATCGACCACCACGCCGAGGTGCCGTCGATCTACGACGTGCTGGTGGAGGGCAAGCCGCTGGCCGACGTGGTGCAGCCGGTGGTGGACGTCGAGGGGCTCTTCTGCGTCCCCGCCACCATCGACCTGGCCGGCGCGGAGATCGAACTGGTCTCGCTGGTCGCCCGGGAGAGCCGGCTGCAGCGCGCCATCGCCGCCTACGAGCAGCCGCTGGACTACATCCTGATCGACTGCCCGCCCTCGCTCGGCCTGCTGACGGTCAACGCGCTGGTGGCCGGCCAGGAGGTGCTGATCCCGATCCAGTGCGAGTACTACGCGCTGGAGGGCCTCGGCCAGCTGCTGCGCAACGTCGAGCTGGTCCGCGCGCACCTCAACCCCACGCTGCACGTCTCCACCATCCTGCTCACCATGTACGACGCCCGGACCAGGCTGGCCGCCCAGGTGGCCGAGGAGGTCCGGACGCACTTCCAGCAGGAGGTGCTGCAGACCGCGATCCCGCGCTCGGTCCGGATCTCCGAGGCGCCCAGTTACGGTCAGACGGTGATCACCTACGACCCGGGTTCGACCGGCGCGCTCTCCTACCTGGAGGCCGCCCGCGAGCTGGCGATGCGGGCGCCGGGCATCGGTACCGGCACGCTGGTCGGTCAGCAGCGGGCGGGTCAGCAGCAGGGCAGCGAGCCGGGGCAGCACGCCCCGATGGCACAGCACGGCACGACGGAGGGCAATCGGTGAGTGGTCGCAGGGGTCTGGGACGAGGGCTCGGAGCGCTGATCGGACCCGCCGCACCGGCGGCCGACGGCGCGGCGACGCAGGCCTCGGCGGCCACGGTGGTGTCCCCCGGGACGGTCTCGCCGGGCGCGGTGCCGCTGCTGCCGACCGGGCGGGGAACGCTGGCGGCCAAGGCGGCCGCCGAGAGCCTGCGGGAGCAGGCCGAGCGGGAGCAGGCGGCCGCCGCACCGGAGCTGGCACAGGTGCCCGGTGCCCGGTTCGCCGAGCTGCCGCTGGACTCGATCACGCCGAACCCGCGTCAGCCGCGCGAGGTCTTCGACGAGGACAAGCTGGCCGAGCTGGTCGCCTCCATCAAGGAGGTGGGCCTGCTCCAGCCGGTGGTGGTGCGCCAGGTCGCGCCCGAGCGCTTCGAGCTCATCATGGGCGAGCGGCGCTGGCGGGCCTCCCGGGAGGCGGGCCTGGAGCAGATCCCGGCGATCGTCCGGGCCACCGAGGACGACAAGCTGCTGCTGGACGCCCTGCTGGAGAACCTCCACCGGGCGGAGCTCAACGCGCTGGAGGAGGCGGCCGCCTACGACCAGCTGCTGCGGGACTTCTCCTGCACGCACGACGAGCTGGCGGACCGGATCGGCCGCTCGCGCTCGCACGTCTCCAACACCCTGCGGCTGCTGAAGCTCTCGCCGGGTGTGCAGCGGCGGGTGGCGGCCGGGACGCTGACCGCCGGGCACGCCCGGGCGGTGCTCGGGGTGCCGGACGCCGAGGGCCAGGAGGAGCTGGCCAAGCGGATCATCGCGGAGGGGCTCTCGGTGCGGACCACCGAGGAGCTCGTCATGCTGATGAGCGGCCAGGAGCCGAAGCCCAAGCGCTCGGTCGGACCGCAGGCGGGCAAGCTGCTCTCGCCGGCCTTCAACGACCTGGCGAGCCGGCTCTCGGACCGCTTCGACACCCGGGTCAAGGTGGAGGTCTCGCAGCGCGGCGGCAAGCTGGGCAAGGGCAAGGTCGTCCTGGAGTTCGGCTCGGTGGAGGACCTCAACCGGATCCTGGACAGCCTGGCGCCGGGTGAGGACGGGCTGCGGCTGTCGCAGGGCTGAGCCGGGGCCGACCACGGATCTCGACGGGTGCATGTTCCACGTGAGCGGCTGTTTCACGTGAAACATGCACCCATCGGCGTTCAGGGGGAATGCTCGACTGTGGAGTGGACGAGGAGGTGCGGGGCATGGGACGCCGGATCGTTCCGCTGACGCTGGACAACCTCAAGGACCTGCCGACGACCTGCCGCTCCTGCGTGTTCTGGGAGCTGGATCCGGTCACCGGCCGGGCGGCCGTCGAATCCGGGAAGTCGGAGGCGGAGAAGGAGGGCTGGATCTCCGCGGTGCTGCTGGAGTGGGGTTCCTGCGGCCGGGTCGTCTACGTGGACGACGACCCCGCCGGTTTCGTGCTCTACGCCCCGCCGGCGTACGTGCCGCGGTCGCAGTCCTTCCCGACCAGTCCGGTCTCGCCGGACGCCGTTCAGTTGATGATCAGCCGCGTGCTCCCGGGCTACCAGCGGCAGGGGCTCGGCCGGGTGCTGGTGCAGACGGTGGCCAAGGACCTGATGGGGCGCGGGGTCCGGGCGATCGAGGCCTTCGGCGCGGTCGGCCGGCAGTCGCCGAGCTGTGTCCTGCCGGCGGATCATCTGCTGGCGGTCGGCTTCAAGACGGTCCGGCCGCACCACCGCTACCCGCGGCTGCGGCTGGAGGCACGCTCCACGCTGTCCTGGCGCGGTGACGTCGAGGGCGCGCTGGAGCGGCTGCTGGGCGGAGGCCGGAAGGAGCCCGCGCTGCGACCGTTCTGAGCCGCGCTGTCCGGGGGAACCGGGCAGCCGGGAACGACGATGGCGGCGCCCCCGGGGTGGGGGCGCCGCCATCGCGGTGGGTCGGCCGGACCGGGCCCGGGGGCCCTGGGCCGGCGGCCTAGAGGAAGTCGGCCAGCTCGCGCAGCAGCGCGGCCTTCGGACGGGCGCCGGTGATGGACTTCACCGGCTCGCCGCCCTTGTAGACGATCAGCGTCGGGATCGAGATGACGTTGTACTGGGCGGCCGTCTGCTGGTTCGCATCGACGTCGAGCTTGGCGATGGTCAGCTTGTCGGAGTGCTCAGCCGCGATCTCGTCCAGGATCGGGGCGACCTGGCGGCACGGGCCGCACCAGGTGGCCCAGAAGTCGACCAGGACGGGCTTGTCGCTGTCCAGGACGTCGGCCTTGAACGTCGCATCGGTGACGGTAGTGGTGGCGCCGGCCACGGGAACTCCTCGGGGTGGTGCGGAGGGGGTGCTGCCAGGAGAACAACGGGCGGGCCCGTTCTGTTTCTGCCCGGCGGGGTGGGGGTGTTTCACGTGGAACGCCCCCACCCGGGGTGGGTCGGTGGGGCGGTGCTCAGACCGCCACGGTGGCGGCCGCGGCCTCCAGGTCGGCGAGCGAGGCCAGGTAGCGCTCGGCGTCCAGCGCGGCGGAGCAGCCGGTGCCGGAGGCGGTGATGGCCTGGCGGTAGGTGTGGTCGACGACGTCGCCGGCACCGAAGACGCCCGGGATGTTGGTCCGGGTCGAGGGGGCCTCGACCTTCAGGTAGCCCTCGGCGTCCAGCTCCAGCTGACCCTTGAAGAGGTCGGTGCGCGGGTCGTGGCCGATGGCGATGAACAGACCGGTGACGGCCAGCTCGCGGGTCTCGCCGGTGGTGGTGTCCCGCAGGGTGACGCCGCTCAGCTTCGGGTTGCCGTGGATCGCCTCGACCGCGCTGTCCCACTCGAAGCGGATCTTCTCGTCGGCGAAGGCGCGCTCCTGCATCGCCTTGGAGGCGCGCAGGGAGTCCCGGCGGTGGATGATCGTGACGCTGCGGGCGAAGCGGGAGAGGAAGGTGGCCTCCTCCAGGGCGGTGTCACCGCCGCCGACCACGGCGATGTCCTGGTCGCGGAAGAAGAAGCCGTCGCAGGTGGCGCACCACGAGACGCCGCGACCGGAGAGCTTGTCCTCGTTCGGCAGGTCGAGCTTGCGGTGCTGCGAGCCGGTGGTGACGATCACGGCGCGGGCCCGGTGGACGTTGCCCTCGGAGTCCGTCACGGTCTTGATGTCGCCCGTGAGGTCGACGGCCACGATGTCGTCCGGGATCAGCTCGGCGCCGAAGCGCTCGGCCTGGGCGCGCATGTTGTCCATCAGCTCGGGGCCCATGATGCCGTCCCGGAAGCCGGGGAAGTTCTCGACCTCGGTGGTGTTCATCAGCGCGCCACCGGCGGTGACGGCGCCCTCGAAGACGAGGGGCTTGAGGGCGGCACGGGCGGTGTAGAGCGCAGCCGTGTAGCCGGCCGGGCCGGAACCGATGATGATCACGTTACGGACGTCGCTCACTGCATCTCCTGGTTCGCATCGCGACCCGCGCTAGGGCGGGGAGGGCGGTCCTGCTCCGCCGCCCGGGACAACGACTGACCAGTCTCTCGCATTCCCAGGCCGATCGGCACCAGGCGCCCGCAGTGTGGGAGTGCCGGGCCGCACCCGGCGTGGATCGCACGGGAACGGTGCGGGCGCGGCGGGCGGCCGGGGCCGGCCTCCCGGCGCGCCCGCAGCCCATGGGCGCGCCTTTTCGGCGGGCCGACCGCGGGGCGCCGGCCGGCGCGCCGGTCAGGGGGCCGGGACGGTGCGGTGCAGCAGCACCGGGCCGCAGTCCGGCGCGCGGAGGTAGACGTCGACCCGGTCGGCCCTGCCCGGCACCCCGTACACCAGTAGCTCGGCCGGGTCACCGGCGTAGCTGCCGCGCTCGGAGGCCAGCAGCGGTCCGTCGGCGGGGGCCGGGCAGGCCGGGGCGCTGCCGCCCTGGCCGAGGCCCGGTCCGCCGTCGGTGGGTGCCGGCGCGGACGAGGCGGAAGGCTTGCGGGTGGCGCCCGGGCCCAGCCCCGGTCCGCCGTCGGCCGGTGGCGCGGCGGACCCGGACGTCTCGGCCCGGCCGTCGGGGGTCGCGCCGGTACGGGCGAGCAGCTGCTGCACCTGGGCCGCGAGCCGGTCGTCCTGGTACGCGGTGCCGCCGGTCGAGAGCTGCGCCTTGGGGCCGGCCGAGGGAGCCGTCGCGGCGGCCCGGGCGGAGGCGGTGTCCGCCGTCTGCCGCTCGGCCGGCCGCAGCAGCAGCGAGCTGCCGAGGCCGACCGCGAGCAGCGCGGCCGCGGCGCCGAGCAGGACCGCGGCCCGCCGGCGGCGCGGGCGGTGGCGGCCCGGACCGCTGGCGGAGTTCGCCGTGGCCGGCCGTCGGGGCGGCCCGAGGGGGGCTGTGGCAGGGCGCGGGGCGGCGGCCGGGTCCATGGACCGGGAGGGGGTCCCGGTGCCCGTGTGGGGGCCTTCGGGGGCCGTGGCGGGGGGCGTACCGGGGTCGGCCGGGTCGGCGTCGGCCGCCGCGGCCGCGAGGGCCGCGTCCAGCCGCGCCGCGATGTCGGCGGGCATCACCGGGGCCGGTGCCCCGGCCAGCAGGGTGGCGAGCTCGGCGAGCGCCTCGGCGGTCTCGCGGCAGTCGGCGCAGGCGGCCAGGTGCGTCCGCAGCGCCTCGGCGGCCGCGGGCTCGACCAGTTCCTCGGCGAGGTCGGCGAGCTCGTCGACGGAGGGGTGCGCTCCGACGGGGTCGGGGGAGGAGAGGGGGGCCGTCATCGCGTGCTCGCGTCTCCTTCCAGAACGGGCCGACCGGTGTCGGGGCCCGTTCCTCTGACGGTCCTGGCCCCGGGCGGGTTCCCCGGGGGCGCGGCGCGGCCGCCCGGGGCGGTTCCCGACGGTCCGGTGCCCTCCGGGGAGGCTGCTCCCGAGGGCCCCGTTTCACGTGAAACATCGGCTGCACGTGAAACACCGGCTGCAGGTGGAGCATCGGCGCCGCGGCCCTCGCGCAGGTGCCGCACCAGGGGCAGCAGACGGGCCCGGCCGCGGGCGCAGCGGCTCTTCACCGTGCCGACCGGCACGCCCAGCAGCTCGGCCGCCTCGGCGACCGGGTAGCCCTGCATGTCGACCAGGACCAGCGCGGCCCGCTGCTCGGGCGCCAGCTCGCCGAGCGCCGCCGCCACCTCCCGGTGCAGCTCGGCGCGGACCACCGGGGAGTCGGCCGGTTCGGCGGAGCCGACCATGGCGTCGAGGCGTTGCGGGTCGTCGTCGAGCGGCTTGGTGCGCCGCGCGGCGGTGCGCCGGGCGCGGTCCAGGCAGGCGTTGACGACGATTCGGTGCAGCCAGGTGGTGACGGCCGAGCGGCCCTGGAAGGTGTGGGCGGCGCGGAAGGCGGAGACCAGCGCGTCCTGGAGGGCGTCGGCGGCCTCCTCGCGGTCGCCCAGGGTGCGCAGGGCGACCGCCCAGAGCCGGTCGCGGTGGCGGTCGACCAGCAGGCCGAAGGCGGCCCGGTCGCCGGCGACGTGCCGGGCGAGCAGCGCCGCGTCGTCGTCCGTCCGGTCGGCCCCGTCCGCCACTGCCACCCCTCGCCCGTTCGGTGTCCTGCCGCCCCGCCCCCGTCGGACGGGGCGCGGCGTCCTGCCGTGCCCGTCCGGTCGGGCTCCGGTCAGCCGGAGACCTTGACCTCGGAGACGTAGGCCTTGTACTTGCCGTCCGTATCCTTCGGCAGGCTGGTCATCCAGAGCAAGAGGTAGCGGGTGGTGACCGGTTTCTCCAGGGCGTAGTCGAGCGTGGTGCCGCTCTGCTTGCCGACCGCCGTGAAGTCGCCCGGCTGCGCCCTGGCCGGGTCGCCGGCCGCCTGCGGGCCGGGGATCCGCAACTCCGCCGTGGTGCTGCCGACGAACTGCGCGCTGACCGAGCTGACGGCCTGCGGGGAACCGAGGTCGAGCAGCAGGCCGATGCCGTCCCGGAGGGCGGGCTTGGGACCCAGCTGGTCGTTGTACCAGGAGCTGACCCAGGACGTGCCGGCGTCGCCGTCGAAGGCCTTGGCCGGGGAGTACTTGTTCTCGCCCGACGGGCTGAACGCCTGGGCGTCCTTGATCTGGATCGGCACCGGCGGGTGCGGGGCGGTGTGCGCGGTCGGCGACGTCCCGGAGGGCGAGGGGTCGACGGCGGCCACCGACGTCCCGGGGTTGCGCAGGTGGTCCACCAGCTGCCAGGAGGCGACGCCGATCGCGCCGAGGGCCACCGTCCAGGCCGTCACCTTGAGCGCCCGGCGCAGCCGCCGCCGGGTGCGCCGGACCGGGGCCTGGCGGGCCGGGGCGGGCGCCGGACCGGCGCCGGGGGCGGCCACCACCCGGGTCGGGTTGGGCGCGGTGGGCAGCGCGTGGGTGGTGTGCCGGGGCGGCGGGGTGAAGGCGGGCAGCTCCGGCTCGGGCGGGCGGATCCGCGGCATCAGCGCGATCGCCCTGGCCAGCTCCTCCGGGGTGGAGATCGGCTCCGCGTGGTGCGGCGGCTGGTCGAACAGGGCGCGTGCGGCCAGCTCGGACAGGCCCTTGTGGACGCCGGCCCGGACCTGGTCCGGCGGGACGTCGCGGAGGTCCTTCGGCAGGCCCTGGAGGTCGTAGCGGTCCTCCGGGAACGGCCAGCGGTGGGTGAGCGCGGCGAACAGCAGGGCGCCGATGGCACGGGTGTCGGTGCGCTCGGCGTCCTCGTCGGCGCCCTCGGCGGGCAGACCGCGCAGAGCGGCGTCGACGGCGATGCCGTTGATCCGGTACTGGCCGCTGTCGGTGCGCAGCACGCAGCGCGGGGTGAGCCGCAGATGCGCCTGGCCGCGCCGGTGGGCGGCGGCCACCGCGTCGGTGACCTGGCGGACCATCTGGTAGGCCTCGTGCGGCTCCATCGGGCCGGTGACGAGCAGCTTGGCGAGGTCGGAGGCGTGCGGCAGCCACTCCCGCACGACGTAGACCAGCTCGCCCTCCTGGACGGCGTCCAGGACCTGGACGAAGCGCGGGTCGCCGAGCAGCGCGGCCGACTTGGCGGCCGCCAGCACCGCCCGGGCGCGCTGGTGACCGGAGGCCATCAGGTGGACGCCGACGGCCCGGCGCAGCTTCTCGTCGACCGCCCGCCAGCTGCTGAAGGTCTCGGTGTGGGAGATGCACTCCTCCAGCCGGTACCGGTGGCCGACCTTGTCGCCGCTGTGCCGCAGCGGGGCGGGCAGGGTCCGCGGGAGGGTGGCGGTGTCACGGGGGTCGTGGGTCGGCTGCGGGTCCTGCGGGGGGCGCCCGGCGGGCCGGCCGGCGGGCGCCGCGGCCGACTTGGGCCCGGCCTCGCGGGCGGCGAGCTCGGCCCGGATCTCGTCGGCGGAGAGCGGCGCGGTGATCTCCGAGGTCTCCTCGGCGGCGGGGCGCGCGGGCTTCGCCCGGTCCTCGTCGGCGTCCTCGGCGTCCTCGCCGGACGTGGTGGACGGGGCCGTCTCGGCGAGCTCGTCGATCGCCGCGGCCAGTGCGGCTTCGTCCGCCGCCCCGTCAGCTGCTGACGTGTCGACGACCGCCTTGGTGCCATCAGCCACCGTGGTCCTGCCTCCCCTTGTGTCGCCCCGGCCTGAGAGAGTCGCTGGAGCGCTCGGGCCGAGGCCCTGTGCTCCAGGACAATTGTGCCCACTCTTCTCCACCGAGTACGACCGCTGAAAGGTACCCGCGGTTGCGTGCCGGTGGAGAGATGTGGTGCAGATCCGACACTGGGCCGCCGGCTCGGTCCCGGGCGATCCCGGACACCGACGGCGGCCCAGCACCCGCCCGTGGGGGCGGAGAGTCCGGTCCGTCCGGTTGACGCCCGGTCAGGGCGCCGTCCGGACGGACCGGTTGGTACGAAGGGTCAGCGACCCAGTCGGCCGCGCACCATGCCCAGCATGGCGTTCAGCTCCTCGATCCGCAGCTTCTTCGCGATCAGCACGAAGACGGCCAGCTGGACGCCGCCGGCCAGGACGATGGTCAGCACACTGCCGGTCCAGCCGTCGATGACCTGCTGGACCGCCAGGCTGACGCCCAGCCCGACCAGGGTGGCCGGCACACAGGCGGTGATCAGCCGGGTGTAGGTCTTGCCGATCCGCTTGGTGTCCAGGCCGCCGATCTTCTTCTTCAGCTTGGGCACCGCCACCGTCACTCCGACGGCGTACGCGAGACCGTACCCGAACGCCATGCCCGTCACGACCCACTCGGACGGCAGGACGATCCAGCAGACCAGGGAGAACACGGCCTGGCAGGCCGCCACCCAGACGGTGTTGGAGAACGGCGTCCGGGTGTCCTCGTACGCGTAGAAGCCGCGCAGCATCACGTACTGCGCCGAGTACGGGATCAGGCCCAGGGCGAAGGCGGAGAGCATCAGACCGACGTTGGTGGCGTTGTCCAGGGCGACGTCGTTGCCGCCCACCGCGTAGATCGCGCGGCCGATCGCCGGGCCGAGCGAGAGGAACAGGAACGCGGCCGGGACGACCGCCACCGCGGTGCTGCGCAGCCCGTGCGAGAGGTCGTCGCGCACCGCGCCGGCGTCCTCGTCGGCGGCGGCCCGGGAGAGCCGGGGGAGCACCGCGCTCATGATCGAGACGACGATGACGGCCTGCGGCAGCTGCCAGATCAGCAGGGCGTTGGAGAAGGCGACGAGACCCACACCGCCGTGGCCGCCCTTCGCGGCGGAGTCCCCGGCCGAGGTGGCGAGCTGGGTGATGACCAGGTAGCCGGCCTGGTTGGCCAGCACGAAGAAGAAGGTCCACTTGGCCAGCCGGGCGGCCTTGCCCAGGCCGTGGCCGCGCCAGTCGAAGCGCGGCCGGTAGTGGAAGCCGGCCGCCCGCAGGTACGGGACCATCGACAGCGCCTGGACGGCGAGGCCGACCAGCGTGCCGATCCCGAGCAGCCGGACGCCCTCGGGGGAGATCGTCTCCGGGCTGACCTGGGTGGTGCCGGCGCCGCCGTAGACCCAGAGGTAGGCGGAGAAGGTGAAGATCACCACGATGTTGTTCAGGACCGGGGTCCACATCATCGCGCCGAAGCGGCCGCGGGCGTTGAGGATCTGCCCCATCACCACGTGGACGCCCATGAAGAAGATGGTCGGCAGGCAGTACCGGGCCAGGGCCACCGTGGTGTCGGCGCTGGCGGCGTTGCCCATCAGCGGGTGCGCGATCAGCTGCACCAGCAGCGGAGCGCCCAGCACGGCCACGAAGGTCACCCCGGCCAGGCCCACCATCACCAGGGTGAGCAGCCGGTTCGCGTAGGCCGTGCCGCCGTCCGCGTCGTTCTTCATGCTGCGGACCAGCTGCGGCACGAAGACGGCGTTCAGGGCGCCGCCGCCGATCAGGATGTAGAGCAAGGTGGGCAGGGTGTTCGCCGCGTTGTAGGAGTCACCCATCACGCCCAGGCCGATCGCGGCGGCGATCACCATGGTGCGCAGGAAGCCGGTGCCGCGGGAGACGAGCGTGCCGGCCGCCATGATGGCGCTGGAGTTCAGCAGGCTCGACACCTTGCCGCCGCCGGTCGCGGGGGCGGGGGCCGGTGCGGCGGGCGCCTCGGCGGCCAGCTCCTCCAGCGGCTCCACCGCGGGCGGCAGCTGGACCGCCGCCACCTGCATGGTGGCCTCCTCCTCGGAGAGCGGCGGGTCGAACTCGATCGGCGGCACGAACGGGCGCTGCCCCTCCGGACCGTTGCGGTAGCCCTGCGGACCGGGGTGGCCCGGGTTCCCGTGGTACGCGCCGGCCGGGGGGAACGGCGCGGAGGACGGGAACGGCGCCGGTCCGACCGGCGGCTGGGCCGTCATCGGGGGAGCCGGCGGCTGCTGGGCCGGCGGGCGGGCCGCGGCCTCGGCGGACCGGCCGCCGAACAGGTCGTCCACCCCCACGTACTCGGTGCTCTCGGAGTCCCAGGCCGAATGCGCCGGGCCGGGCTGCCACTGCTGCTGGTGCGGCTGCTCCTGGCCGCCCCACTGGCCGCCGACCGGGGCCGGCTGCTCCCAGTGGGGCGCGCTCTGCTGCCAGGCCGCCACCGGCTGCTCGGCCGCACCCTGGTGGGCCGCGCCCTGCTGCACCGGGGTGTCCCAGCCTGGCTGCACCGGCGGGACGGGCGGGGCGAACGTCGCCGGGGGGACCGGCGTCGGGTAGCCGCCGTTCTGCGGCGGCAACTGCGGCGGCACGTCGTACGCGGCGACCGGCGGCTGCGGCTCGGCCGGCCGGGCGGCCCGCAGACCGTACGGGTCCTGGCCGTCCTGGGGACCCTGGTACGCGTCGGCCGCGTACGGGTCCTGGGCGTAGGTGTCGGCCACGTACCAGTCGCCGGACGGCGACTCGGCACCCGGCCGGCCCTCACCGCGGCCCGGCGGCCGCTCCTCGCTGCGCCCGGTCATGTCACCTCTTCGATGTCGTGGGGGAGGCCGCCCCGGAGAGAACGGGCGGGTATCGGCGGTGTCAAGGACCAACCTTCTCATCACTGGTGGTCCGATCCCGGCCATCTGCGGTGCTGCCGCGCGGTGTCTGCGCGGCTCCTCCACGCTCCGGCCCCTGCGGGCCGTCCCCGTCCGCCGCCGAGGGCTCCGCCCGGTCCGCCGCCTCCTCGGGCCGGGCCGACCGGTCGGCTGCCCCGTCGCCGGCCGCCGGGGCGTCGTCGAGCGGGTGGTCGTCCAGCGGCGCGTCACCGTACGGCTCGTCGCCGTCGTCCTCCGCACGGCGCTTGCGCTGGCGGAAGAACCGCAGGGCCGCCAGCAGGAGCAGCACCAGACCGCCGCCGAAGACGTACAGCACCCCGTTGGTCACCGAGGTGACCTCCACGGTGAAGACCTCCGCCTTGCCGTACTTCTGCGGGTTCGGCCCGGTGGTCCAGAGCTGGGCGGTCACGGACACCGGCCCGTTGTTCTGGGCCTCGGCCGGGAACCGCAGGGTGACGCTCTGCGAAGCGGGCAGCACCAGCTCCTCGGCGGGCCGGATCTTGAGCCGGTTGGCCTGGGCCGGGAGCAGCACCAGCTTGAGGTTGGTGACCGGCTGGGTGAGGTCGTTGCGCACGCTGACCTGGAGCACGCCGGTGTCACCGGCGAAGGTGATGACGTTCTTCTTCGGGACGTTCACCGCCCTGGTCAGCTCGCTGAGGTAGCCCGCCACGCCGCCCCGGTAGACGGAGCCCTCCGGCGCCTGCGCCCGCCACTCGGTCGACATCGAGCGGACCATCGCGGCGCTGAACGGGCCGCGCACCCGCTGGGGCAGAGTGAGGACGCGCATCAGGGTGTCCAGATCGCTCTGGATCCCGATGGTGTCGGTCAGCGCCGAGGAGGGCAGCTCCGAGGCCCGGGCCTGCGACGGGTAGTCGGTGGCCGCCGGGACGGCGGTGTTGGCCTTCGGATCGGCCGCGGCCTGGGCGAGCGTGTCCAGCTTGACCGGGTCCACCCACCTGCCGGCCTGCGCCGCCAGCACGGCGGTGGCGAGCGCCTTGGCGGTGTTGGCGGTCAGGTCGCGCGGCGGCATCACCAGCAGACCGCGCGGGTTCTGCGGCTCCTGCCGGGAGATCACGAAGGTCTCGGCGAGGAAGCGCTGGACCGCCAGGGTCTGCTCCTGCGGCGTGTTCAGGTCCCGGTCGAACAGCGCGGAGACGGTCTCGTCGGCCACCACCGCGTTCTGTCCGCTGCCGATCGGGCGCACGGCGGTCGGGGTGTACTTCAACGCGTCCGGCTCCGGCAGGCTCGCGCCGTTGACCAGCACCAGGGAACTGCCGGTGCGCTGGGCCATCGCCGCGATCTGCTGGTCCAGGTAGCCCTGGTAGGGCCAGGCCACGTCCGAGCGGGTGTCCACCGCCAGCCGGCCCTCGACGGTCAGCCGGCCCGCCGTGGCGGCCTTGCCGAGCGCGGCGTCCACCCCCGGGAGCTCGGCGGCGTTGTGCGCGATCGAGGCGAGGTCCGGATCGGCGTACGGCAGCGACACCACCTGGCTGCCCGCCTTCGCCACGGCGGCCCGCAGCTTCTCCAGCCAGGCCGTGGCGGCCGCCGAGCCGCTGCCCGCGACGGTGTTGTCCTCCTTCGCCGCCTTCTTCTCCGTGCCGGGCTTCTGCACCCGGTACTGCTTGGTCATCGCGAACGCGGTGTCCAGCAGGTCCGGGTCGACCACCCAGGTCAGGTTCGGCAGCGTGGCGCCGGTCTCCACCAGCTCGTAGAGCCGGCCGCCCGGCGCGAACTCCGCCGCCAGGCTGTCGTCGCGCAGCACCGGGATGCTCTGGTCGTTGTCGGAAATCGTCTGCGCGGCCAGCACCGGGGCGTGGACCAGCGGCCAGACGGTGGTGAGCTTGGAGGGCTGCGCCTCGGCCGTGGACGGGGTGTAGGGCAGGAAGGTGCGGGCGATGCCCAGCGGGCGGTCGTGCTGGTTGTCGCCGGTCGAGCCCCAGACGTCCACGGCGAGCTCGTAGACGCCCTCACCACCGGACAGCTGGAGGTCGGCCACCGCGACGCTCAGCGTGAACGGCTGGCTCTGGCCCGGGCCCAGCTCGTTCAGCGCGTACTGGGGGCTGTCCAGGTCGACGCCGTCCGCGCCGACCGGGTTGGTGCGCCCGGCGGTCACGGTCAGATCGCTGCGGGTGGTCAGCGGCCGGCCCTGCCAGGGCTTGCGCACCGCGGCGTGGGCCGACTTCAGCACCGACTGACCGGCGTTGGTGACCTGCCCGGTGATCGTCACGGTGCCGTTCTGGACGGCCACCGGCTTGTTCACGCCGTCGATGGTCATCACCACCGGGTACTCGGCGGAGACCGCCGTCCCGGCCGCCGGACGGCCGCCCCCGGCGGGCGACGCCCCGGTCGCTCCGGCCGGCACGGCCGGGAGCAGCGCCAGCGCGGCGCCGAGGACGGCCGCCAGCCGCCGGACGGCACGCGCCGGGCGGCGCCCCGGGCCCCGCCCGTCGGCGCCGCCTCCGGTGCGTTCGCAGGCCCGCCCAGGGTGTCCGTCCGCCTCCAGGCCCGAGTGCCGTGCCGGCTCGCCCACGCGCTTCGCCCTCGCCGTTCTCGATTGCTCGCTGCTCGATGCTGTACTGCTGCGGATGTCCCGCCGGCCGGAGAGGACCGGCCGTGGATCGGTGGATCGGTGGATCGGTGGATCGGTGGTGAGGAACGCGTCCGCCCGACGGTCCGGTCGGCCGTGCCGGCGCGCGGCACCGCGGCTCCTCGCCGGTGCCCGAGACTCGCTCCACCGGCATGGTAACGATGCAGCGGGTGGTGCAGTGTTGCGGGCCTTGGGGTGAGCACCGGAAAACGCGCGGGCAGCGGGGCCGCCGGGCCACGTACCCTTGTGAGCCGTGTCCACTGCCAATGAGCCCATCGCCCACGAGTCCGGCGCCCATCATTCCAGCATCGCCACCCAGGCCGTCCCAGGGCTGAGCGAGGCGCAGACCCGGGGGCTGCAGGAACTGCTCCGGGTGTCCCCGGTCGCCGACGAGATCGCCCGCCGCTTCCAGGCCGCCGGGCACCGGCTCGCGCTGGTCGGCGGCTCGGTCCGGGACGCGCTGCTCGGCCGCCTCGGCAACGACCTGGACTTCACCACCGACGCCCGTCCGCACGAGGTCCTGAAGCTGGTGAAGGGCTGGGCGGACGCCGTCTGGGACGTCGGCATCGCCTTCGGCACCGTCGGCGCCCGCAAGGACACCCCGCAGGGCTCCTTCCTGATCGAGATCACCACGTACCGCTCCGAGGCGTACGACCGCACCTCGCGCAAGCCCGAGGTCACCTACGGCGACACCATCGAGCAGGACCTCGTCCGCCGTGACTTCACCGTCAACGCGATGGCCGTCGACCTGCCCGACCGCGGCTTCGTCGACCCGCACCGCGGTCTGGACGACCTGGAGGCCCGGGTGCTGCGCACCCCCGCCACCCCGGAGGAGTCCTTCTCCGACGACCCGCTGCGGATGATGCGGGCCGCCCGCTTCGCCGCCCAGCTGGACTTCGAGCCGGCCCCCGAGGTGGTCGCCGCGATGACCGCGATGGCCGAGCGGATCACCATCGTCTCCGCCGAGCGGGTCCAGGCCGAGCTCAACAAGCTGCTGGTCGCCGCCCACCCGGTGAAGGGCCTGCGGCTGCTCGTCGACACCGGCCTGGCCGACCACGTGCTGCCCGAGCTGCCGGCGCTGAAGCTGGAGCGGGACGAGCACCACCGGCACAAGGACGTCTACGAGCACTCGCTGACCGTCCTGGAGCAGGCCATCGACCTGGAGCAGGACGGCCCCGACCTCACGCTGCGCCTCGCCGCGCTGCTGCACGACATCGGCAAGCCGCGGACCCGGCGCTTCGAGTCCGACGGCCGGGTCTCCTTCCACCACCACGAGGTGGTCGGCGCCAAGATGACCCGCAAGCGGATGCGTGAGCTCAAGTACTCCAAGGAGCTCACCGAGGACGTCTCGCGCCTGGTCGAGCTGCACCTGCGCTTCCACGGCTACGGCGGCGGCGAGTGGACCGACTCGGCGGTGCGCCGCTACGTCACCGACGCCGGGCCGCTGCTGGAGCGCCTGCACAAGCTGACCCGCTCCGACTGCACCACCCGCAACCGGAAGAAGGCGGCGGCGCTCTCCCGGACGTACGACGGGCTGGAGGAGCGGATCACCGAGCTGAAGGCCCAGGAGGAGCTGGACGCCGTCCGCCCCGCGCTGGACGGCAACCAGATCATGGAGTTGCTCGACCTCAAGCCGGGTCCGCAGGTCGGCAAGGCGTACAAGCACATGCTCGAACTGCGTCTGGAGCACGGCCCGCTGGAGCACGAGGAGGCGGTCGCCGCCCTCCGTGCCTGGTGGGCGGCCCAGCAGGGCTGAGCAGGGCGCGGCACGCGGGAGGGGTGGTCCGGGGACTCCCGGACCACCCCTCCCGCGTCGTGGCGGTGGGCCGTCAGCCGTTGATCCCCTGGAGGCAGAGGACGTAGCTCAGCGCCGCGGTGGACGCCTCGCGGGTGTAGCTGCTGTCCGAGTTCGGCACGTTGTCGCACGCCTTGTCGTCGCTGGAGGCGAGGATCTTGCGCAGCACCTTGTACTGGGCCCGCGAGTCGGAGCAGGCGAGCATCGTGATCCGCGGGTTGGGGTCGTGGGTCGCGCCCGTCCCGTTCTCGTTGCGCAGGCAGTCGCCGGCCTTGGCCCGGTCGATGTCGCTGGGCACCGAGGAGGCCCCGGCCGGGGAGGACGGCTTCGCCGCACCCGGCGTGGTGATCTCCGGGATCGGCGGCAGCGAGAAGGACGGCATCGGGGGCATGGACACCGTGGCCGGCGGCGGCAGCACGATCGGGTGGTACGGCGTGGCGCTGCGGTGGTTCGCCCCGAGCAGCGCGCCGGTGGTGATCAGGATGACGAACGACGTGATCGAGAGGATCGGCAGCAGCAGCATCAGCATGTGCGGCCGCTTGGTCAGCGGGACGCCCGGGTCGAGCTGCGGGCCGTGGGTGCCGGGGGCGGGTGGCGGCAGGTCCTTGATCTTGTTGTGCGCGGCCAGGTTCCGCAGCAGGGTGATCGGCGTGATGATCGAGGACAGGTAGCCCCACCAGCCCTGGACCAGGGTGCGGGCGGACATGTCGCGGACCACCGCGGTGCCGCAGGTGCGGCAGAACGGCCCCGGCTGCTTCAGGAACCGCATGACGATGATGATGCCCTGGTGCCCGCGGACGGTGGTCTCCACGGCGGGGAAGCCGCCGCAGAACCGGCAGACCGGTCCGCCCTGGGGCGCCTGCTGGGCGTACCCGGCCTGCTGCTGCGGGTAGCCGTAACCGGGCGGTGCGGGCACGCCGTACCCGGGTGCGGCCGGCGGCGGCGCGGCGGGGTAGCCGTAGCCGGGCGGGGCCGCGGGCGGCGGCTGGGCGCCGTACGGATTGCCGGCCGCGTAGGGGTTGGCGTCGGCCGGCGGCGGGGCGCCGTACGGCATCTGGGGAGGTGGAACGGACAAAGGGGGTCCCCCGTGGAAGGTGAGCGGTGAGGAGAAGGGGTCAGGACTTCTTGACCGGCGGCACACCGGTGGTCAGCGGACCGAGGCAGAGCACGTAGCGCTTCTTGTTCCAGCGCCGCCCGCTCTTGCCCGAGACGGTGCTGGTCGTTCCGACGGTCTGCCTGCAGCGGCTGGTGTCGGTGCTGTCGAACGTGGCCAGCACCTTGTAATTGGCCTTGCTGTCGGTGCACTTGACGATGTCGACGCTGCGCGAGCCGCTGGCCTTGACGCAGTCGCCGGCCTTGGCGCTGCTGACGCTCGGGCCGCTGACGAAGTAGCCGACGACCAGCGCGGCGCCGCCGACCACGGCGACGCCGGCCTTCAGCTTGGCCTTGGTCCCGGTCTTGCGCGCCGGCTCGGCGGGCGGTTGCCCGTACGGGGGCTGCTGCCCGTACGGCGGCTGCTGGCCGTACGGGGCCTGGCCGCCGGGCGGCGGACCGTACGGGGGTTGCCCGTACCCGGGGGCGGCCGGGGCGGGCGGCGGCGCGGCCGGGTAGCCGTAGGCCGGCGGCTGTCCGTAGCCGGCGGGCGCCGGCTGGGGCGGGCCGTACTGCGGAGGCGGAGCACCGTACGGCGTTCCGCCCTGGGGCGGAACGCCCGGCCCGGGGGCCTGCGGATAGCCGTACTGGGGCGGCGGCCCGTACGGACCGGGCGGTGTGCTCATCAGGTTCTCCCCCGAGACAGAGTGCTGTCGCTCCGACAGATCTGACGTACCTTAGCGACTCACCCGGACGGGGCAGGTTCCGAGGGTGCGCGGTCTCAGGACACCCGGTCGCCGGGGAGCGGTCCGGTCCGCCGGGCCGCCCGCAGGTAGAACACCGCGGCGAGCGCGTAGACCAGGGAGACTCCCACGACCACCCCGGCCGAGCGGCCGGAGAGCGGCAGCACCAGCGCGGTCACCGCGGCGGCGGCCACGAAGGCGACGTTGAACAGCACGTCGTAGATGGCGAAGACGCGGCCGCGGTAGTCGTCCTCGACCGACTCCTGGACGACGGTGTCGGCGCAGATCTTGGTGCCCTGGGTGACCACGCCGAGCAGCAGCGCCGCGATCAGGCACGGCACCAGGGAGAACCCCAGGCCGAGCGCGGGCACGAAGACCACCGGAGCCGCCAGGCAGAGCGTCATCCAGCCGCCCAGCCCGAGCCGGCGGGTGCACCACGGGCTGATCACCGCGGCGAGGAAGAAGCCGGCGGCGGAGAGGCCGACCGCCTGGCCCAGGGTGACCAGCCCGGCGGCGCTGTCACTCGGGTCGTTGAAGGTGTAGCGCGCGAGCATCACCAGGACGACGATCAGCACGCCGTAGCAGAACCGGGCCGCGGTGACGGCGGCGAGCGCGTGCACCGCGGGCCGGCAGTCCCGGACCAGATGGGTGACGGCCGCGCCCAGGTCGCGGGCGGCCAGCACCAGCGCCCGGCCCAGCGGCGGGCGGTCGGCGCGGTGCTCGGGCCCCAGCAGGTCCCGGTCCATCCGGCGGGCCGCCAGCGCGGCCGACAGGTAGAGCAGCGCGGCGACGGTGACCAGCGCCGCGTCGGCCCTCGGGCCGGGGGTCAGCACCTGGTGCAGCAGGAAGCCCAGGCCTCCGCCGGAGGCCGCGGCGACCGTGCCCAGGGTGGGGGAGAGCGCGTTGGCGGTCACCAGCTGGTCCTGCGGGACGACCCGGGGCAGCGCCGCGGACAGGCCCGCCAGGATGAACCGGTTGAGCGCGGTGACCAGCAGCGCGGAGGCGAAGAACAGCGCGGTCGGGGCCTCGGCCAGGAGTAGCCCGCCGGTGACCAGGCCGAGCCCGAACCGGGCCAGGTTGCCGTAGAACAGCACCTGACGGCGGCGCCAGCGGTCCAGCAACACGCCGGCGAACGGGCCGATCACGGAGAACGGCAGCAGCATCACGGCCAGCACCGAGGCGATGTCGGCGGGGGAGGACTGCTTCTCCGGGGAGAACACCACGTAGGCGGCGAGCGAGACCTGGAAGACGCCGTCGGAGAGCTGGGAGAGCACCCGGGCGGTCAGCAGTCGGCGGAAATCTCGCCCGCGGAGCAGGCCGAGGAGCGTGGCGCGGTGCGCGGTCTGGTCGGTGCTGCCGTTGTCCGTGATCGCCACCCGCCCAGACTGCCATGGAACCGGTCCGTGTTTCACGTGAAACATTCGCCGGAAAACGGTGAACGGGTCCACGGCGGACCGTGGACCCGTTCAGCGCGTGTCCTGCGCTCAGCGCCCGGAACCCGGGCGCCCGACGATCGGGATCGTCATCGAGCTCAGCGCTCGACCTCGCCCTTGATGAACTTCTCGACGTTCTCGCGGGCCTCGTCGTCGAAGTACTGGACCGGCGGGGACTTCATGAAGTACGAGGACGCGGAGAGGATCGGGCCGCCGATGCCGCGGTCCTTGGCAATCTTCGCGGCGCGCACGGCGTCGATGATGACACCCGCGGAGTTCGGGGAGTCCCAGACCTCGAGCTTGTACTCGAGGTTCAGCGGGACGTCGCCGAACGCGCGACCCTCAAGGCGGACGTAGGCCCACTTGCGGTCGTCGAGCCACGCGACGTAGTCGGACGGGCCGATGTGGACGTTGTTGGCGCCCAGCTCACGGTCCCGGATCTGCGAGGTGACGGCCTGCGTCTTCGAGATCTTCTTGGACTCCAGGCGCTCACGCTCGAGCATGTTCTTGAAGTCCATGTTGCCGCCGACGTTCAGCTGCATGGTGCGCTCGAGCACGACACCGCGGTCCTCGAACAGCTTGGCCATCACGCGGTGCGTGATGGTGGCGCCGACCTGGGACTTGATGTCGTCACCGACGATCGGCACGCCGGCCTCGGTGAACTTGTCCGCCCACTCCTTGGTGCCCGCGATGAACACCGGGAGGGCGTTCACGAAGGCGACCTTGGCGTCGATGGCGCACTGGGCGTAGAACTTCGCCGCGTGCTCCGAACCGACGGGCAGGTAGCAGACGAGAACGTCGACCTGCTGGTCCTTGAGGACCTGGACGATGTCGACCGGGGCCTCGTCGGACTCCTCGATGGTCTCCCGGTAGTACTTACCGAGGCCGTCGAGGGTGTGGCCGCGCTGGACGGTGACACCGGTCGGCGGCACGTCGCAGATCTTGATGGTGTTGTTCTCGCTGCTGCCGATGGCGTCGGCCAGGTCGAAGCCGACCTTCTTGGCGTCGACGTCGAAGGCGGCGACGAACTCCACGTCACGGACGTGGTACTCACCGAACTGGACGTGCATCAGGCCGGGGACCTTGCCGGCCGGGTCGGCGTCCTTGTAGTACTCGACACCCTGCACCAGCGACGCGGCGCAGTTGCCCACGCCCACGATGGCTACGCGAACCGAACCCATTCCGGTTGCTCCCTGTGATCTCATGAGGGCCGCCGGTGCTCGGCGGCGCTCGTCCTGCGTTTTCGATGAATGCCTGACGGGCGCGAGGCGCCCACTCCTACCGCGCGGCACAGGGCGGACGCGGTGTCAGCGCTCCTGGTCGGAGCGCCCCGGGCGGTCGTACGGTGGCCCGGGCGGATCCGGGGATCCGGCCTCCTGGCCACGGCCGTCCGAAGTCTTGTCGGATCCTGCGGTACTCGGCCCGCCGGTGAGCGGTCCGGTCCGGCCGCTGCGGTTGGCCCGCTCGGTCTCGATCAGCTCGTTGAGCCACCGGACCTCGCGCTCCACCGACTCCAGGCCGTGCCGCTGCAGCTCGACGGTGTAGTCGTCGAACCGCTCGCGGGCCCGGGCGAGCGAGTTGCGCATCCGTTCGAGGCGCTCCTCCAGCCGGCTGCGGCGACCCTCCAGGACGCGCATCCGCACGGCCCGGTCGGTCTGGCCGAAGAACGCGAAGTGGACGCCGAAGTGCTCGTCCTCCCACGCGTCGGGGCCGGAGTCGGCCAGCAGCTCCTCGAAGCGCTCCTTGCCCTCGGGGGAGAGCCGGTAGACGATCTTGGACCGCTTGCCGTTGAGCGCGGTGGCCGGGACGTACTCGTCGTCCGGGTTGTCCTCGACGAGGAAGCCCTGGGCCACCAGGCTCTTCAGACACGGATAGAGCGTTCCGTAGGAGAACGCGCGCAACGTTCCGAGCAGGACGTTGAGCCGCTTGCGCAGCTCGTACCCGTGCATCGGGGCGTCGTGGAGCAGGCCGAGAACGGCGAACTCCAGCACTCCTGAGCGCCTGCCCAATGCCGTCGTCCTCCTTCCTCCAGGCCGGATCCTGGCCCGCCGTCTCCGGCGGTATGCCGTGCCGATGTATCGGCTCGATATATCGAGAACAGTAAACCTGGGTCCCCGGTCGAGCAAGGGGGGCACGCGTGAATGTGATCACAAGGCGACGCGCAGGTGTGCTTGGCAACGGGCATGTAATGATCTGCCGCCGTTTTGCGGGCATTGGTACCTGATGCCCGATTAGGTGCGGTTCTCGGCTGCGTACGCTGTCGCGTGTGCACGAGGACCACCTCCGGGGTTAGGGCGGTTGCGGGCATCGGACGTGAACCCTGCCTTCAGGCTCGACCGCCTGGCGAGGAGTAGCTGGAACATGAGCGAACGACGGCGGAGGTCTGCCGACGGTGGCGGGCAGCCCCCGGGTGACAACGGCCGCCCGGGCGGCGTGGGACAGGACGGGCCCGGCCCGGACGGCCCCGGCCGCCGGCGTCCGGCGGGCACCCGGGAAACCGCGCAGCAGCCCCGGATGACCCGGGCCGAGATGCGCAAGGCGGCCCAGAAGGGCGGCAAGCGCGGCGGCGGCGCGGCGGCGGCCGGTGCGGATGACCGCGGTGGCAAGCCCGGCAAGCCCGGCAAGAAGCGGTTCATCGACTACCCGCGCTTCGGCAAGCAGGGTGTCCGCCGCTGGCTGCCGTCGTGGAAGCAGTGGCTCACCGGCTTCCTGGTCTTCTTCGCGACCTGCGTGGGCGGGGTCTGGTACGCCTACGCGTCCACCACCGTCCCGCAGATCCACGACCTGGTGAACGACCAGAACAACATCTACTACTGGGCCGACGGCTCGGAGATGGCCCGCAAGGGCGAGACCAACCGGCAGATCGTCGAGCTCGCCGACATCAGCCCCAACGTGCAGAACGCCGTCATCGCCGCGGAGAACGCCACCTTCCGCACCGACAGCGGCATCGACCCCGTGGGCATGATGCGCGCCGTGTACAACATGGCGACCGGCGGCGAGACCCAGGGCGCCTCGACGATCACCCAGCAGTACGTCAAGAACGCCTACCTGAGCCAGGACCAGACGCTCAGCCGCAAGGTGCGCGAGTTCTTCATCACCCTGAAGGTCAATCAGGAGACCGAGAAGAACGACATCCTGCGGGACTACCTGAACGTCAGCTGGTTCGGCCGCGGGGCCACCGGCATCCAGGCGGCCTCCCAGGCGTACTACGGCATCGACGCCAAGGACCTCGACATCTGCCAGAGCGCCATGCTGGCCGGTCTGCTCAAGGGCGCCGCACTGTACGACCCCACCATTGCGGCGAACAAGGACCGCGCCGTGGAGCGCTGGACCTGGATCCTGAACCGGATGGTCACCACCAAGAACGCCACGGCGGAGGAGCGGGCCAAGTGCACCGCGTTCCCCGAGCCGATCCCGCGCAAGCCGCCGACCAACATGAACGGCGAGATCAGCTACCTGGTCGACACCGCGAACAAGTTCATGATGTCCAAGGACCCGACGATCACCCAGCAGTCGATCGACAAGGGCGGCTACAAGATCTACACGACCTTCGAGAAGGACAAGGTCGACGCCCTCAAGAAGGCCGTGGACGACGTCAAGGGCGAGACGCTCAACGTCCAGAAGCGTCCCGAGAAGGACAACTTCGTCCAGTTCGGCGCGGCCAGCGTCCGCCCCGGCGACGGTGCGATCGTCGCCATATACGGCGGCGACGGCGTGGAGAACCAGCACTTCGACAACAACGCGGACGCCAAGGGCGTCCAGGTCGGCTCGACCTTCAAGCCCTTCGTGCTGGCCGCCGCGATGCAGGTCGGGGTGCAGACCGCGAAGGACGACAAGGGCCAGCCGAAGCGGATCAACGCCGACAGCCGCTACCTCTCGGACGACCTGTCCGAGATCCGCAAGCCGGACGGCTCGCTGCTGATCGGTGACGACGGCAAGCCGTACCGGCAGAAGAACGAGGACGCCGGCAAGCGCGGCTACGTCTCGCTGCGGGCGGCCATGCAGTACTCGTACAACGTGCCGTTCGTCCAGCTCAACCAGGACGTCGGCGGTCAGAACGTGGCCAACATCGCCGAGGCGATGGGCGTGCGCAAGGAGAGCTTCGCCGACCCCAAGACCCCGACCTTCGCGCTCGGCACCTCCACCGTGAGCCCGATCCGGATGGCCGACGCGTACGCGACCCTGGCGGCCAGCGGCAAGCAGGCCGACCCGTACTCGGTGACCAAGGTCGAGGTGAAGGGCACGGCGCGGCCGGGCTTCGGCAAGCCCGAGCTCAAGCAGGCGCTGGAGCCGGCCGTCGCGGACAACGTCACCGACGTGCTGGTGAACGTGGCGAAGAACGGTACCGGCTCCAAGAGCAACGCGCTGGGCCGCCCGGTGGCCGGCAAGACCGGTACCACCGACGAGAACAAGTCGGCCTGGTGGGTCGGCTACACCCCGCAGCTGGCCACCAGCGTCGCGATGTGGCGCGAGGACCCGACCAAGCACGAGCGCCTGTCGCTCAACGGCACCGGCGGCAAGGACTCGGTGCACGGTGGTGACACCCCGACCGACGTCTTCACCCGGTACATGAAGGCCGCCCTGGCCAACGAGAAGAAGATGGACTTCCCGACGCCGCAGCCGGTCGGTACCCAGGTGGACTCCTCCGGGGCCCCGAGCACGGCCTCGCCCACGTCCTCGCCGACGATGACCGAGACCACGGCGCCCACCGCGCCGGACCCGGGCGCGCAGCAGCCGACGCAGCCCACCAACACCCAGCCGGCCTGTGTGCCCGGCGTGGACTGCCCGGGCACGGTGCCGACCCAGGCGCCGACCAAGACCCAGCCGCCGACCGGCGGTGGCGGCAACGGCGGTGGCGGATCCTCGCCCACCTGCCTCATTCCGGGGCTCTGCACCACCCCGCAGCCGACGTCGTCGACCGCGTCGACGGGGCCCGCGCCCAGCAGCACCAAGCCGACCAGGCCGACCACGTCGCCCAGTCCGACGGGTGGTGCCCAGCAGGGCGCGGCGGCGCCCTGACGCCCGGCGCCGAGCGGCGCGAGACGTGCGAACGGCGGTGGGGGGGGGGGGGGGGGGGGGGGGGGGGGGGGGGGTGTGGGGTGGTGTGTGTGTTGGGTGGTATCGTACCCCCCGTGCCCCCCTGCTTCCCCTCCTCTCCATAGGCCCTTCCCCCGTT
>NZ_JBVHVO010000001.1:134062-195745 GCF_055564815.1 Kitasatospora sp. NPDC028961
CCCCAACCCAACCACCCAACCCCCCCCCCCCCCCCCCCCCCCCCCCCCCCCCACAACCCCCACCCCCCCCCCCCCCCCCCCCCCCCCCCCCCCCCCCCCCCCCCCACCGCCGTTCCGTCGTTCCCGGCCGGGGGTCCCGCTGCCCTGCCCCGCGCTGCCCTGCCCCGCCCCGCCGGCACCGGCATTCTCGTCATTTGGCCATGAATCGCCGGATCGGCCCCGGGCCGCTCAGGGGGCCTCCTCGTCCAGCCGGGGGAGGTGCGGCAGGATGTCCGGCATGACGTCGAGCGATCGTGACGAACCCGTCGGCCACATCGGGCCCATCGAGGATTCCGGGCCGGCTCCGGCGGCGCCCGCGAAGGTCGCGCCGCCCGCCACGGTCGCCCCGCCCGCCAACACCGTGGTCGTCCCGGCGGACGAGGACCCGGTGGCCGCGGCCGGCAGCGAGGTGTTCGGCGGCCCGCCCGGCCGCCGCGCGCTGCTGGGCGTCTCCTGGTGGATCCCGGCGCGCTTCCTGGCGCTCGTGGTGATCGTGGTCTCGGTGCTGGGCATGGCGCAGAAGCTGCCCTGCTACGACGCCGCCTGGTTCCAGCCGGGGTCGCCGCAGTACATCCACGCCTGTTACAGCGACATCCCGCACCTGTTCTCCGGGCGCGGTTTCGCGGCCGGCCTGCACCCCTACGTGGACCGGATCCCGGGCACCTCGGGTGATCTGCAGTACCTGGAGTACCCGGTGCTGACCGGGTTCTTCATGCAGATCGCGGCCTGGCTGACGCCCGGCGGCGGCTCGAGCCAGCAGCAGGAGCAGTGGTTCTGGGCGATCAACGCGGGCCTGCTGATGGCCTGCGCGGTGGTCGCCGTGGTCGCGCTCTCCCGCACCCACCGGCGCCGCCCGTGGGACGCGCTGATGTTCGCGCTGGCGCCCTGCCTGCTGCTGAACGCCACCGTCAACTGGGACCTGCTGGCGGTCGCGCTGGCCGCCGTCGCGATGGCCTGGTGGTCCGGTTCGCGGCCGGTCTGGGCCGGTGTCTTCATCGGCCTGGCCACCGCCGCCAAGCTCTACCCGCTGCTGCTGATCGGTCCGCTGCTGCTGCTCTGCTGGCGGGCCGGGCGCTGGCGCGAGTTCCGGGCGATGCTCGGCGGCGCGGTCGGTGCCTGGCTGCTGGTCAACCTGCCGATCATGCTCGCCAACTGGCGGGGCTGGTCGACCTTCTACGTCTTCAGCGAGCACCGCACCGAGGACTACGGCTCGTTCTGGCTGATCCTGATGCAGAGCCGCGGCGTCGGGCTGGCCAACCTCGACCTCTTCATCGGCATCCTGATGGTGCTCGCCTGCCTGGGGATCGCCTGGCTGGCCCTCTCGGCGCCCCGCCGCCCGCGCTTCGCCCAGCTGGCCTTCCTGGTGGTGGCCGCGTTCATCCTGGTCAACAAGGTCTACTCGCCGCAGTACGCGCTCTGGCTGCTGCCGCTGGCGGTGCTGGCCCGGCCGCGCTGGCGGGACTTCCTGATCTGGCAGGCCTGCGAGGTGCTCTACACCCTGGGCATCTGGTCCCACCTGGGCTTCGTCACCGGGCCCAAGCAGCACGGGATCGGCGAGTCCTGGTACCACTTCGCCATCGTGCTGCACCTGCTCGGAACGCTGTACCTGTGCGGCATGGTGATCCGCGACATCCTGCTGCCCGACCGCGACCCGGTGCGCTGGGACGGCACCGACGACCCGTCCGGCGGGGTGCTCGACCACGCCCCGGACGTCTTCGTGGTCGGCACCGCCCGACAGCTGCGGGAGGCGGCGAGCTACGCCGGCTACGCGCCGGCCGGCCCCGAGCTGTGGCTCGACGACGAGCCGCACGCGCCGGAGACCGCCGGCAGCGCCAAGCCGTAGGGCGGGCGGGGAGCCCGCCCGCCCGGACGGGCTCCCCGCCGCGTGCTCTAGCGGTCCACCACGCGGTCGAAGTGCGTGGTGGTGTGCCGGACCTGAAGGACGAGTTCGTCGCCGACCACCGGCGGCTTGGTCTCGTTGTCCAGCAGGAGCAGCGAGACCTGCATGTGCGGCGGCTCGGCGAACCAGAGCTGCTTGCCGGCCCAGTTGAACGGCGACTTGGTCTTGTTGACCGTCGCCAGACCGGCCCGGGCGATGCCCTTGGCCCGCGAGGACATGCCCTGGACGTACTTGGGCGCCTCCAGGCCGATGCCGTGCGCGGTGCCGCCGGCGACCACCAGCAGGTGGCCGTCGGTGGGCGCCGGGTGCTGGCGGTAGCCGTAGCGGTCGCCCTTCGCGACCGGGGTGACGTCCAGCACCGTGGCCCGGACCTCCAGCGCGCCGTGGTCGCCGAGCCAGAGCCGGGTGCCGATCCGGGCGCGGAAGACGGTGCCGGGGTAGCGCTGGGCCAGCTTCTCCATGCCGGCCGCGCCGAGGTGGCTGACGAACACGGTGTGCACGGGGATGCCGGCCGCCCGGGCGGTGTCCACCCAGTGCGCGACCTCGTCCACCGGGTCGGAGCCGTCCGGCCGGTCCATCGGCAGGTGCAGCGCCAGGCCCTCGAAGGAGACGCCGTCCAGCTCGGCGGCGACCGCCGGCAGGTCGGCCGCGCTCACCCCGTGCCGACGCATGGTGGTCATGCACTCCACCACCACCCGGGCGCCGTGTAGCGCGCGCAGCCCGTCCAGGCTCGCCACCGTCCGGATCACCCGGGCGTGCGGCAGCGGCAGCACCTCCTCGCCGACCCGGTACGGGGTGAGCACCAGCAGCTCGCCGCCGTACCAGTCGGCCGCGTCGGCCGCCTCGTAGGCGGTGCCGACGGCCATCACGCCGGTGCCGAGCAGGGTCGCCTCCTCGGCGAGCCGGTGGTTGCCCAGGCCGTAGCCGTTGCCCTTCGCCACCGGCACCAGGCCGGGGAACTCGGCCAGGACGGAGCGCTGGTGGGTGCGCCAGCGTTCGGTGTCGAGGTAGAGCGACAGCGTCATCGGGTCATCTCCCAGGGGGTGTTGGGCACGGCGGGCAAGCGGCTCAGCGGCGCGACATGTAGAGGTCGAGCGCCTTGTGCAGCAGCTTGTTGAGCGGGAAGTCCCACTCGCCGAGGTACTCGGCGGCCTGGCCGCCGGTGCCGACCTTGAACTGGATCAGGCCGAACAGGTGGTCGTTCTCGTCCAGCGTGTCGCTGATGCCGCGCAGGTCGTACACCCCGCCGCCGAGCGCGTACGAGTCGCGCATCATCCGCCACTGGATCGCGTTGGACGGCTTGACCTCGCGCTTGTGGTTGGCCGAGGCACCGTAGGAGTACCAGACGTGCTCGCCGACCACGAGCATCGTGGTCGCGGCCAGCGGCTCGCCCTCGTGGTAGGCGATGTAGAGCCGCATGCGGTTCGGGTCCTCGGAGGTGAGGGCCTTCCACATGCGCTGGAAGTAGGCCAGCGGGCGCGGGGTGAAGCGGTCGCGCTCGGCGGTCACCAGGTACAGCTGGTGGAAGATCGGCAGCTCGTCGTAGCCGCCCTGGACCACCTCGACGCCGCTCTTCTCGGCCTTCTTGATGTTGCGGCGCCAGAGCTGGTTGAAGCCCTTCTGGATGTCGTCCAGCGAGCGGTTGGCCAGCGGCACCTGGAAGACGTAGCGCGGCTGGACGTCGCCGAAGCCGGCGCCGCCGTCCTCGCCCTGCAGCCAGCCGGCCTTGCGGAGCCGGTCGGCCACCTCGAAGGCGCGCGGCTCGTACCAGTCGGCCTCGATGTCGCGCAGGCGCTTGGCCTGCTTGGCGGCGATGGCCTCCTTGATGGTCGGCGCGTTCCACCGGCGGATCACCACCGGCGGGCCCATCTTCACCGAGAAGGCGCCCTGCGACTTGAGGTGCGCCAGCATCGGGGAGAGCCAGCGCTCGATGTCGCGGTCGAACCAGTCGATCACCGGACCCTCGGGCAGGTACGCCAGGTAGCGCTTGACCTTCGGCAGCTGGCGGTAGAGCACCAGCCCGGCGCCGACGATCTGGTTGGACTCGTCGATCCAGCCGATCGACTCCGAACGCCACTCCGCCTTCACGTCGCCCCAGGACGGCACCTGCATGTGGCTGGCAGAGGCGCGGCTCCTGATGAAGGCGAGGTGCTCCTCGCGGGTGATCGTCCTCAGGCGCAGGCTCATGCTCGGTGCTCCTCGTCGGTCGGGCTGCGGGCGGCCCCAGGTTCTCGGGCTGACCCTATCGTCCGGGGCACCGGCGCCCACGGCTGCGGGCGTGGCGGCGCCCCCGTCACCTACCTGTCTCACTGATGAGGTACGTGACGGGGGCGCCGAGAGTTCCGGCGGCGCCGGAGGGGTCGGGGTGGTCTGGGCGGGTCTGGGTGGGTCGGGACGCTCGGGGCGGTTCGCGGGGCTAGCCCCAGAGGCCGCCGTGGGCCACGCCCAGGTAGAAGCCGAAGGCCGAGGCGGTGAGGCTGATGACCAGGACGAAGCGCTCGGCCGTGGTGACGGAGACGAACTGCCCCCAGAGGCCGGTGACGATGCCGAGGAGTCCGGTCCACGAGCTCAGCAGATGGAGGTTGTGGAAGAACGACGTCGTGAAGGCCAGCACGCCCAACAGCAGGGTGATGCCGACCAGGGTGTTCTCGCGGGGGTGCCGGTTGCCGTCGGTGTTCAGGGTGAGGGCGGGGAACCGGTGGAAGGTCTGGGCCATGTGTCCCACCTCCTGGCGGAGAGACGAACGAGCAGGAAACCCGTTCCGTCCAGATTGCGGTGGTTGGGGCGCGGATCACAACCCCTATGCATTTTGTTCGGCCGTCCGGGTGCGGGTAGGCTGTGCCGTCTGCACTGGTGTAGTTGTGCCCCCTTGCGCCCTCTTCCGGGTGGACGGGGGTCGAGTGTCGGACCGGACCACTACGGTGGGCCGGTGTCGTCACTGACTCCGGTGCCGACGCTGCACAACCCTCCTGCCACGGAGAGACCGTGGCCGCTGAGTCCAAAGGAGGTGGGTTACACATGCGTCACTACGAGCTGATGGTCATCCTCGACCCCTCGGTCGAGGAGCGCGCTGTCTCCCCCCTGATCGAGAACTTCCTCACTGTCGTCCGCAACGGCGGCGGCAAGGTGGAGAAGGTCGACACCTGGGGTCGTCGCCGTCTGGCTTACGAGATCAACAAGCAGTCCGAGGGCATCTACTCGGTCATCGACCTCAAGGCCACGCCTGAGGTCGTCAAGGAGCTCGACCGCCAGCTTGGCCTGAGCGAGTCGGTTCTGCGGACCAAGGTCCTGCGCCCGGACACCCACTGAGCCACCTCTGAGGCCTTCGGGCCTCGGGTAGCTCGCGTCCGCTGTTTCACGTGAAACAGCGGTGAACGGAACTCTTCCGGAGAGGTCATCACCACCATGGCAGGCGAGACCGTCATCACCCTCGTCGGCAATCTCGTCGACGACCCCGAGCTGCGCTTCACCCCGTCGGGTGCGGCGGTCGCGAAGTTCCGCATCGCGTCCACTCCCCGCACCTTCGACCGTCAGACGAACGAGTGGAAGGACGGCGAGAGCCTCTTCCTCACGTGCAACGTCTGGCGGCAGCCGGCGGAGAACGTCGCCGAGTCGCTGCAGCGCGGCATGCGCGTCATCGTGCAGGGCCGACTGCGCCAGCGGTCTTACGAGACCAAGGAAGGCGAGAAGCGGACGGTCTTCGAGGTCGAGGTCGACGAGGTGGGCCCGAGCCTGCGTTCGGCGACCGCGAAGGTCACCCGGGCCAACCGGTCCGGCGCTCCCGGCGGCAGCGGCTTCGGCGGCGGCCAGCAGGGCGGCGGCGGCCAGGGCGGCGGTAACTGGGGCGGCGGTGGCGGCCAGCAGGGCGGCAACTGGGGTGGAAACTCCGGTGGCCAGTCCGGCCCGTCCGACGACCCGTGGGCGTCCAGCGCTCCCTCTGGTGGCAACAGCAACCAGAGTGGCGGCAGCTGGGGCGCTCCGTCCGGTGGCGGCTTCTCGGAAGAGCCCCCGTTCTAAGAGCTGACAGATTTCGTGCGGCCCGGCGCCGGCGTCGTGAGACGCCTGCCGGGCCGTGAACCCCAAATGGAGCACACAATGGCGAAGCCGCCTGCTCGCAAGCCGAAGAAGAAGGTTTGCGTCTTCTGCAAGGACAAGGTCAACTACGTTGACTACAAGGACACGAACCTGCTGCGGAAGTTCATCTCCGACCGCGGCAAGATCCGTGCCCGCCGGGTGACCGGCAACTGCACCCAGCACCAGCGTGACGTCGCCACGGCCGTGAAGAACAGCCGTGAGATGGCGCTGCTGCCCTACACCAGCACCGCGCGCTAAGAGAGGGTGACCAAGTAATGAAGATCATCCTCACGCACGAGGTGCCGGGTCTCGGCTCCGCCGGCGAGGTCGTCGAGGTCAAGGACGGCTACGCCCGCAACTACCTGGTCCCGCGTGGCTTCGCCATCCGCTGGACCAAGGGCGGCCAGAAGGATGTCGACGCCATCCGTCGCGCCCGCAAGATCCACGAGATCCAGACCCTCGAGGCCGCCAACGAGGTCAAGGGCAAGCTCGAAGGCGTCCAGGTCAAGCTGGCCGTTCGCTCGGGCGAGGCCGGCCGTCTGTTCGGTTCGGTGACCCAGGCCGACGTCGTGGAGGCCATCAAGGCCGCCGGCGGCCCGGCCGTGGACAAGCGCGCCGTCGCGATCGCCTCGCCGATCAAGACCGTGGGCACCCACAAGGTCTCGGTCAAGCTGCACTCCGACGTCCAGGCCAACCTCGACGTCGCCGTCGTCGCTGCCTGAGCTCCGTAGCTGTGGCCCGAGGGCCGGTCACCCCTTCCGGGGGGTGGCCGGCCCTCGGTCGTTCCCGGGGCCCGGCGCCGCACCGGGGCCCGGGTTCAGGCTCGCACCGGGGCCGGGCGCAGCCGCCGCACCGGCGCCCGGGCTCAGGCCCGCACCGCGCCGGTGACCAGCCACTTGCCGCTCAGGGCGCGCCGGGCCAGGAACGCCGCGCGGACCAGCATGAACAGGTTCATCGCCCACCAGAGCCCGGCCAGTCCGGCGCCGAGGGCCGGCACCGCGAGGGCCACCGGGGCGAAGACCGCCAGCGTGGCCAGCATCGCCCAGGCCAGGTACGGGCCGTCGCCGGCGCCCATCAGCACCCCGTCCAGGACGTAGACCAGGCCGGAGACCGGCTGGCAGAGGGCGAGCAGCAGCAGCACGGTGTTCAGCTGGGCCTGCACCGCCGGGTCGGGCGTGAACAGCGGGACGTACAGCGGCCGGGCCACCACCACCAGCAGGCCGAGCAGCAGTCCGGAGCCGATGCCCCACTCGATCATCCGCCGGGTGGCCGCCCGCGCCCCGGCGACGTCCGCGGCGCCCAGGTGGCGGCCGATGATCGCCTGCCCGGCGATGGCGATGGCGTCCAGGGCGAAGGCGATGAAGAGGAAGACCGTCATGGCGACCTGGTGCGCGGCTATCGCGTCGTCGCCGAGCCCGGCGGCGACCGCGGTGGCGATCATCAGGATGGCGCGCAGGCTCAGCGTGCGGACCATCAGCGGTCCGCCGGCCCGGGCGCAGGCCCGGATTCCCGCCGCGTCCGGCCGCAGCGAGGCGCGCTCCCGGCGAGCCCCGCGGACCACCACGACCAGGTAGGCGGCGGCCATCCCGGTCTGGGCCAGCACGGTGCCCCAGGCGGAGCCGGCCACCCCCAGCCCGGCGCCGTACACCAGGCCGACGTTCAGGCCGATGTTGGCGGCGAAGCCCGCGACCGCCACCAGCAGCGGGGTGCGGGTGTCCTGGAGGCCGCGCAGCACGCCCGTGGCGGCCATCACCATCAGCATCGCGGGGATGCCGAGCGCGCTGATCCGCAGATACGTCACGGCGTAGGGCGCGGCGGTGGCCGAGGCGCCCAGCAGGTCGGCCGCCCAGGGCGCCAGCAGCAGGGCCAGGGCGACCACGCCGAGCGACAGCGCGAGGGCGAGCCAGATGCCGTCGATGCCCTGCTGGACGGCGGCCCGGCGGTCGCCGGCGCCGATCCGGCGGGCGACCGCGGCGGTGGTGGCGTAGGCGAGGAAGACGAAGACCCCGGTGGCGGTGGTGAGCGCGGCCGAGGCGACACCCACACCGGCCAGCTGGGGGGTGCCGAGGTGGCCCACGATGGCCGAGTCGGCCAGCAGGAACAGCGGCTCGGCGACCAGGGCGCCGAAGGCCGGGACGGCCAGGGCGAGGATCTCCCGGTCGTGCCGGCGGCGGTCGGTGGTGGGGGCGGTCATGGGGTCAAGGCTACTCATCCACAGGTAATGACCGTCAGCCGGTTTGGAGTGTTACTCGAAATCCTGAGCGACGAGTCCGCGGTGCTGTGTGTCCACGGCCACTCGGCTGCGTGTGAAGAATTTCTCATGCACAGCCCTCGAACGAGGTAATACCAGGTCATCGGGTTGACAGTGGATCGATGGTCCGGTTATCCACAGGGCTTTCCACAGGGGCGTCCACAGGTTTGCGGTACTTCTCCACAGCCTCCGGCCGCTCGTCCACACCCCCTGTGGATAACCGCCTTGGCTGAAGGGCTTCCGGCGCCTTAGCGTGGGCTCTCCGCCCGACACTCCCACCCGCCCCGGCGTCCGATTTGTCGGTGCGGTGGAGGTAGAAAGAGGGGCGCGGCTCCGCTCCACCCAGCCACCGGCAAGGCCCGCTCCAACTCGCACCACTCGCTGATCGGGGAACACGCGTGACCGGCCCCCAGTACGACGACCACGACGCCCCGCCGCCGGAGGAGGACTGGCAGACCGCGGACGACCCGTTCCCGGTCGGTGCCTTCGCCGACGCCCCCTTCCCGGACGGTCCCGGCGACCGGCTGCCGGTCGCGCGCGGGCGCGGCCAGGGCGGCCAGGGTTCGGGCTCCGGCTCCGGTTCCGGCGGGTTCCAGAAGGGCGGCAAGGGCTCGGGCGGCTTCCAGCGCGACGGCGGCAAGCGGCGCCAGGACGACGAGGACGAGCGCTCCGCGGCCGACGGCTTCGAGCGGGTGCCCCCGCAGGACCTCGCCGCCGAGCAGTCCGTCCTCGGCGGCATGCTGCTGTCCAAGGACGCCATCGCCGACGTGGTCGAGGTGCTGAAGCCGGCCGACTACTACCGGCCCGCGCACGAGCTGATCCACGGCGCCATCCTCGACCTCTACGCCCGCGGCGAGCCGGCCGACCCGATCACCGTGGCCGGCGAGCTGACCAAGCGCGGCGAGCTCGTCCGGGTCGGCGGCCCCGGCTACCTGCACACCCTGGTCAACTCCGTCCCGACCGCCGCCAACGCCGAGTACTACGCCGAGATCGTCCACGAGCGGGCGGTGCTGCGCCGGCTGGTCGAGGCCGGCACCCGGATCGCGGGCATGGGCTACGCCGCCGAGGGCGACGTCGACGAGATCGTCAACGCGGCCCAGGCGGAGATCTACGCCGTCACCGAGCAGCGGACCAACGAGGACTACGCGCCGCTCTCCGACATCATGGAGGGCGCCCTCGACGAGATCGAGGCGATCGGCTCCCGCAACGGCCAGATGTCCGGCGTCCCGACCGGCTTCGCCGACTTCGACCAGCTCACCAACGGCCTCCACCCCGGCCAGATGATCGTCATCGCGGCCCGTCCGGCCATGGGGAAATCGACCCTGGCCTTGGATTTTGCGCGGGCCTGCTCGATCCAGCACAAGTTGCCGAGCGTGATCTTCTCGCTCGAAATGGGGCGCAACGAGATCGCCATGCGTCTGCTCTCGGCGGAGGCCCGGGTGGCGCTGCACCACATGCGCTCGGGGAACATGACGGACGACGACTGGACGCGGGTCGCCCGGCGGATGCCGGACGTCAGCGAGGCGCCGCTGTTCATCGACGACTCGCCGAACCTGTCGATGATGGAGATCCGCGCCAAGTGCCGCCGGCTCAAGCAGCGCAACGACATCAAGCTGGTCGTCATCGACTACCTCCAGCTGATGCAGTCCGGCGGCTCCCGCCGGGCCGAGAACCGCCAGCAGGAGGTCTCGGACATGTCGCGAAACCTCAAGCTGCTGGCCAAGGAGCTGGAGGTGCCGGTGATCGCGCTCTCCCAGCTGAACCGTGGTCCCGAACAGCGCACCGACAAGCGGCCGATGGTCTCCGACCTGCGTGAGTCCGGCTCGATCGAGCAGGACGCCGACATGGTCATCCTGCTCCACCGCGAGGACGCCTACGAGAAGGAGTCCCCGCGCGCCGGCGAGGCCGACCTGATCGTCGCCAAGCACCGTAACGGTCCGACCGCCACCATCACGGTGGCCTTCCAGGGCCACTACTCGCGCTTCGTCGACATGACGCGGGACTGACCGCGTCGCTCCGGCCGTGCGAAGGGCCCGTACCCGGTGGGGTACGGGCCCTTCGCGTCGCCGGCTCGCGACGGCGCGCCGGGGTGGCGGGGCGTCAGAGCGTCACGGTGGCGCGGAAGACGGTGGCGTCGTCGCCGTCGAGGCGGGTGGCGGTGCCGGTCGCGGGGAGGAAGACCGACCCGCCGCGGGCGAGGTCCAGCACGGTGCCGTCGGCGGCGGTGAGCCGGGCCCGGCCGGCGGTGCAGAGCAGGATCTGCGGGGCGCGGCCGTCGAGTTCGCGCTCCCGGCCGGTCAGCACGAAGCGGGAGAGCCGGAACTCGTCGATCGGGACGGGGAAGAGCTCCTCCCCGGGGGTGGTGTCGACGGCGGTCGGCAGCAGCAGCTCCGGTGCTCCGGGGGTGAAGTCCACCACCTTCAGGAGCTCCGGCACATCGATGTGCTTGGGCGTCAGCCCGGCCCGCAGGACGTTGTCGGAGTTGGCCTGCAGCTCGACGCAGACGCCGTGCAGATAGGCGTGCGGCACGCCCGCGCCGAGGTAGAGAGCCTGGCCGGGCCGGAGCCGGACGGCGTTGAGCAGCAGGCCGCCGATCAGGCCGCGGTCGCCGGGGAACTCGCGGGTGATCCGGCCGTAGAGCGCGTAGGGGCCGTCGGGGTCGCCGGCGGCGGCCTTGTCCACCGCGTCGGCGGTCTCCCGGACGGTCGCGGCGGCCGTGGCCTCGTCCATGGTGAGGATGGCGGCCAGTGTGGTGCGCAGGGCCTCGGCCTCGTCCTCGGCGCCGAGCAGCGTGATCAGCGGGTCGAGTGCCGGCACCCGCAGCCCGGCCATCAGGGCGGCCGCCGCGGCCGGTGTCCGGAAGCCGCAGAGACCGTCGAACTCGTCGAGCGCGCAGATGAGTTCGGGCTTGTGGTTGGCGTCTCGGTAGCTGCGGTGCGGGGCGTCGAGCGGCACGCCCAGGGCGTTCTCGGCGGCGTACCCGGCGCGGGCCTGGTCCAGGGTGGGGTGCGCCTGGATGGAGAGCGGGATGCCGGCGGCCAGGACCTTGAACAGGAACGGCAGGGCGGGGCCGAACCGGGCCACGGTGGCGGCGCCCAGCTCGCCCTCGGGGTCGGCGGCGATGAGCTCGTCCAGCGGGCGGAGCCCGTCGCCCCGGTCGGCGCGGGAGGGCGCTCCGGGGTGGGCCCCCATCCACAGCTCGGCCTGCGGTTCCCCGGTCGGTTCCTGCCCGAGCAGCTCGGGGAGCGCGGTGTGCGACCCCCAGGCGTACGGGCGGACAGTGTTGACGAGCCTGTCCATGCGCGCGGTCCTGCTCCTCTGCTGCTGTGGCTGGTGTGCCGGATCGCCGGGAGACGGCCCGGCGGGCGGGTGGTCCGGGCAAAGGCTGGGCATCGACCCTAGCCGACCGGTGCCGTCGGAAGGGAAACGGCCGGGGTCGGCCGGGAGTGCCAGAGCCGTACCGGCTGTTCGAGGACGCGGTAGTAGGATGCCAGGACGCAGTAATTTCCACAGTGGTTTCCAGGTCGGCGGGATGCCGACGGGGACTGCGTCTCAGAGTGCGGGCAACGGTGACTGGCACTTCCCGCCACCGGCCGAGAGGTTTGTACGTGACCGTGAACCAGCAGAGTTTTGCTGATCTCGGCAGGGTGCTGGTGATCATCCCGACGTTCAACGAGGCGGAGAACGTCGAGCGGATCGTCGGACGGGTCCGTGCGGCCGTGCCCGAGGCCCATGTCCTGGTCGCCGATGACAACAGCCCTGACGGGACCGGCGAGCTGGCCGACAAGCTGGCCGCCGAGGACCCGAACGTGCAGGTCATGCACCGCCGGGGCAAGGAGGGGCTGGGCGCCGCCTACCTGGCGGGCTTCCGCTGGGGCATCGACAACGGCTACGACGTCCTGGTCGAGATGGACGCGGACGGCTCGCACCAGCCCGAGGAGCTCGACCGGCTGCTGGGCGCGCTGCGCGGCGCCGACCTGGTGCTCGGCTCGCGCTGGGTGCCGGGCGGCCGGGTGGTGAACTGGCCGAAGTCGCGCCTGCTGCTCTCGCGCGGCGGCTCGACGTACTCGCGGCTGATGCTGAACGTGCCGATCCGGGACGTCACCGGCGGCTACCGGGCCTTCCGCAAGGAGACCCTGCTCGGCCTGGGCATGGACGAGGTCGCCTCGGCCGGCTACTGCTTCCAGGTCGACCTGGCCTGGCGCACGGTGAAGGCCGGCTTCAAGGTGGCCGAGGTGCCGATCACCTTCGTGGAGCGCGAGCTGGGTGCCTCCAAGATGAGCCGCCACATCGTGCTGGAGGCGCTCTGGCGCGTCACCTCCTGGGGTGTCGCCGACCGGGTCGCCAAGCTGACCGGCCGCGCGAAGGGCTGACCGCCCGCGCGAAGGGCTGACCGGCGGCCGAAGAGACCGACCGCGCCCGGGCCCGCCTGTGAGAACAGGCGGGCCCGGGCGCTTCGTGCTGTCCGGGGGGGGCCCGCCTGGCGGGGCGGGCGGGGTGCGGCGCGGGCGGGTCAGCAGGAGCCGGGCTGCTTGAGGGCGCTGTCCGGCAGGTAGCGGTCGGCCCAGACGGCCAGCTCGGTCAGGGCCGGGCGCAGCGCGGCGCCCGCCTCGGTGAGCCGGTAGCTGACGCGCAGCGGCGGGCCCTCGTCGACCTGGCGCAGTACGAGTCCGGCCTCGGCCAGTTCGGTGAGGCGGTCGGAGAGCATGCGTTCGCTGATGCCGGGGACGGCCCGGCGCAGTTCGGAGAAGTAGCCGGGCCCGTTGTTGGTGAGCGTGGCCACGATCAGGCCGGTCCAGCGCTTGCCGAGCAGGGTGAACACCCGGGTCAGCGCGATCTCCGTGCCGGTGCAGGCGACCACCGCCGCCCCGTGTTCCCCGGGGGTGGCGTGGACCTGCTCGGTCACCTCTTGCTGGGCCATGGGTACAGCGTACCGGTCTGTCCACTAGTGACTGCAGAAAAGTAAGCTGCTACGGTACTGATAGCTGCGGCGGAAAGAGCAGCTGCTTACTTTGATGGAGGTTCGCCATGCCCACTCTGCTGCACATCGACTCGTCCGCGTTCACCGACAGCTCGGTCTCCCGCGAGGTCTCGGCCGCCTACCGGGCCGCCTGGCAGGCCCAGCACCCCGACGGCACGGTGATCCACCGCGACCTCGCCGCCCTGCCGGTGCCGCACCTGGACGCCCACGGCATCTCCGCGGCCTTCACCCCGGCGGAGGGACGCAGCGCCGAGCAGGCGGCGGCCTTCGCGCTGCGCGAGGAGCTGATGGCGGAGCTGGAGCGGGCCGACGCGATCGTGATCGGCACCCCGATGTACAACTTCACGATCCCGTCCAGCCTCAAGGCCTGGCTGGACCAGGTGATCCTGATGGGCCGCACGGCGGGGGACACCCCCTCGGCGGCCGGGACCCCGGTGACGGTGGTCGCGGCCCGCGGCGGCTCCTACGCGCCCGGCGCCCCGCGCGAGCCCTACGAGTTCGTCACCACCTACCTGGAGAAGGTGCTGACCGGGATGCTCGGGCTGGAGGTCGAGTTCATCGTCCCCGAGTTCACCCTGGCGGCGACGGTGCCGGCGATGGCGGACTTCGTGCAGCACGCCGCCGACTCCAAGGCCCGGGCGCTGGAGGACGCGGCGCGCCTGGCGAAGGCCTCGGCCGCCTGACGGCGCCGTACCCCGCGCGGAAGGCGTGCCCCGCCGGGCGCGCCTTCCGCGCAATCGGCGGGCCGTGCTCCCATGCTGTAGGGCGCAGGGAGTCCGAGCGCCGACCGGAGGGAGCAGCCAGTGACGTCGTCCTCGCCCGAGGGGAGCGCCGCCGCGGAACGCGCGGGCGTCGCGGACGGCGACCGGGCCGGGGCGGACGGGGCGGACGCGGCCGGGACGGCCGGTGTCCGGCCGCTGGAGATCGCCGTGTTCACCGGTCCCGAGTCGGCCTTCTTCGCCACCTCGACCCTGATCCTCGGCGAGCGGACCGCGATCCTGGTCGACGCCCAGCTCACCCGCAGCGCCGGCCGCGAGCTGGCCGAGTGGGTGGCCGGCAAGAACCGACGGCTGCTGGCCATCGTGATCACCCACCAGCACCCCGACCACTACTTCGGTGCCGAGGAGGTGCTGAAGCTCTTCCCGGAGGCGCAGCTGCTGGCCGCGCCGCCGGTGGTGGACGGCATCCTGCGCACCGCGGCCGCGAAGGTCGCCCAGTGGAAGCCGGTGTACGGCGACGACATCCCCGACCACCCGCTGGTGCCCGCGCCGCTGCTGCCCCAGCCGCTGATGGTCGACCGCCAGGTGATTCCGGTGCTGCTGTTCGGCCAGGGCGACTGCGAGGGGTCCACGGTGGTCCACGTGCCCAGTATCCGCACCGTGCTCGCCGGTGACTTCGTCTACAACGGCACCCACGTCTGGACGGCCGACACCACCCCGGAACAGCGCACCGCGTGGGTGCGCAACCTCGGCCGGATCGCCGAACTCGGTGCCGAACGCGTGATCGCCGGGCACCGGGCGCCCGAGCAGGACGACGACGCGGGCCGGGTGCTCGCCTTCACCGGTGAGTACCTCCAGGACTTCGACCGGCTGCTGGCCGCCCACCCGGACGACGCGGAGGCGCTGGTCGCCGCGGTGGGCGAGCGGTACGGGGAGCTGACCCTGCCGGCCATCCTGGAGCTGAGCGTCGCCGCCAACCTCGCCCGTCCCCGCCCCCGCCCCCTGCCGGACGAGGACGGGATCGTCGACGCCGAACTGGTCGACGAGGACCCCGAGGACTGAGCCGGGGCGGACCGGGCGCCGCGGCGCGGATACTGGCGGCATGACGCCGTACGACGTGATCGTGCCCGCCGGTGGCGCCGCCCGCCGGCTCGGGGGAGCGGACAAGCCCGGGCTGACCGTCGGCGGGACGGCCCTGCTCGACCGGGTGCTCGCCGCCGCCGCCGGTGCCCGCACCACCGTGGTGGTCGGCCCGGCCCGGCCCACCGCCCGGACCGGGATCCGCTGGACCCGCGAGCGGCCGCCCGGCGGCGGACCGGTGGCGGCCGTCGCGGCCGGTCTGGCCGAGGTGACGGCCGAGGTGGTGCTGCTGCTCGCCGCCGACCTGCCGTTCCTGGACGCGCGGACCGTCGGCCGGCTGGCCGGGGCCCTCGCCGGGGCGGGGCCGGAGACCGGGGCGGTCGTCCTGGTCGACGCCGCCGGCCGCGACCAGCCGCTCGCCGCCGCCTACCGCACCGCCGCCCTGCGCGCCGCGCTGGCCGCCGCCGGGGAGCCGGCCGGGCTGCCGCTGCGCCGGCTGACCGGCGGCCTGCGCACCCTGCGGCTGGCCGACACCGACGACGTGAGCCACGACTGCGACACCTGGGAGGAGCTGGAGCTGGCCCGGGAACGGGACCGCTCCCGCTGACGCCCGCCGCCCCCTCTCGTGGGGCCCCGGCCGGCCGGTTCACGGGGGCCGGCGGCCCGCCGTGCGGGAGACGACGCGCGGCGCTCATCGGGGAAACATCCCGGGGAAACCGCCGATCAGGCAGCATGGGGCCCATGGAGCGCACGCTGGATGACTGGATGGCCGAGGTCCGGGCCGAGCTGGGGATCGACCTGGACGTCGACGTCCCCGGACTGCTCGACCTCGCCCGGGTGGTCGCGCACGGGGTGGCCCGGCCCGCCGCGCCGCTGACCGCCTTCCTGGTCGGCTACGCGGCCGCGCAGCGCGGCGGCGGCCCGGAGGCCGTCACCGAGGCGTCCCGGCGCACCGCTGAACTCGCCGAGCGCTGGACGGCGGCGGCCGGGCCGGAGCACCCGTGAGCACGGTCGAGGAGGCCGCGGTGCCCGGTGGACGCTCCGCCGTCGGCCCGCTGACCTGGCCGCAGGCCCGGGCGGCCGCCCGCCGGGCCGGTCTGCACCCGCTCCCGCCGCAGCGCCTGGACCTGGCCGAGGCGCTCGGCCGGACCCTGGCCGAGCCGCTCACCGCCCTCACCGACCTGCCGGCCTTCGACACCTCGGCGATGGACGGCTGGGCCGTCGCCGGGCCGGGCCCCTGGCGGGTCGCCGGGCGGATACTGGCCGGGCAGTCGGGGGTGCCGCCGCTGGAGGACGGCGCGGCCGCCGAGATCGCCACCGGCGCCCAGCTGCCGCGCGGTGCCACCGCGGTGCTCCGGCGCGAGCACGGCGAGCGGATCGGCGCCCTGCTGCACGACCGGGGCCCGGGCTCGCTGACCACCGGCCAGGACGTCCGCCCGCGCGGTCAGGAGTGCCGCCGGGGCGAGGCGCTGCTGGCCGCCGGCACCCCGGTCGGCCCGGCCGTGCTGGGCCTCGCGGCGGCCTGCGGCCACGACGGGCTGGCGGTCCGCCGCCGTCCGGTCGTCGAACTCCTCGTCCTCGGTGACGAACTGCTCTGCGCCGGGGTCCCGCGGCCCGGCCTGGTCCGGGACGCGCTCGGCCCGCTGCTGCCGCCCTGGCTCCGGGCGGCCGGTGCCGAGGTGGGTGAGCCGCGGGCCGTCCGGGACGACTTCGGCCTGCTCCGGGACGCCGTCCGGCACTCCACCGCCGACGTGGTGGTCACCACCGGCGGCACGGCCGCCGGTCCGGTCGACTTCCTGCACCGGGCCCTGACCGAGGCCGGCGCCCGGCTGCTGGTGGACGGCGTCGCCGTCCGCCCCGGCCACCCGATGCTGCTCGCCGAACTCCCGGGCGGCCGCCACCTGGTGGGTCTGCCGGGCAACCCGCTGGCCGCGGTGGCCGGCGCCGTCACCCTCGCCCTGCCGCTGCTGCACGCCCGGGGCGGCCGGTCCGCCGGCGAGCCGGCGCTCGCGCTCGCCGCCGTGGACCTCGCCGGCCATCCCGCGGACACCCGGCTGCTGCCGGTGCGCCGCACCGCGCACGGCGTCGTCCCGCTGGCCTTCGACGGCCCGGCGATGCTGCGCGGCCTGGCCCGGGCCGAGGCGCTCGCCGTGGTGCCGCCCGGCGGCGCGGCGCAGGGCGCCACCGTCGAACTCCTGGAGGTCCCGTGAGTGCCCGCCGCCGTGAGTCGCCGCTGCGCCCGGTGACCCCCGGCACCGAGCCGTGGGCGGACGCCGGCATCGTGCTGCCCGCCCGGCGGACCGCGCCCGCCTTCCAGCAGGTCGGTTCACGGCTGCTGGTGGCCCTCGGCGTGCTGGTGGCCACCACCGTGATCGTCTGGCTGGACCGGGCCGGCTACAACGACAACGCCGGCGGCGGGGTGAGCTTCCTCGACGCGGCGTACTACGCCACCGTCACGCTCTCCACCACCGGGTACGGCGACATCACCCCGTTCAGCGACAGCGCCCGGCTGACCAACATCTTCGTGATCACACCGCTGCGCGTGGTCTTCCTGATCATCCTGGTCGGCACCACGCTCGAAGTGCTCACCGAACGCACCCGTCAGCAGTGGCGGTTGAACCGCTGGAGGTCCACCGTGCGCGAGCACACCGTCGTGATCGGCTACGGCACCAAGGGGCGCAGCGCCGTCGACACCCTGCTCGGCCAGGGGGTGCGCAAGGAGGAGATCGTGGTGGTCGACCCGCAGCGCAAGGTGATCGACCAGGCCGCCCAGCACGGCCTGGTGGGAGTGGTCGGCGACGCCACCCGGACCGACACCCTGCTGCGCGCCGGACTGCCCGCGGCCGCGCGGGTGGTGGTGGCGCCGGAGCGGGACGACACCGCCGTCCTGATCACGCTGACCGCGCGTCAGCTGACCAAGGCGGCCACCGTGGTCGCGGCCGTGCGGGAGGACGAGAACGCCCCGCTGCTGCGGCAGAGCGGCGCCGACGTGGTGGTGACCAGCTCCAGTTCGGCGGGCCGGCTGCTCGGCATGTCGATGCTCAGCCCGCACGCCGGCGCGGTGATGGAGGACCTGCTCACCTACGGCAACGGCCTGGACGTGATCGAGCGCCCGGTGACCCGGGCCGAGGCCGGGCACGGCCCGCGCGAGTGCGAGGACCTCGTGGTGGCGGTGGTCCGCGGCCGCCGGGTGCTCAACTACACCGAGCCGGAGGCCCAGGTGCTCCAGCTCACCGACCGGGTGATCGTCATCAAGTGATCCTCCGGTGACTACAGTTCGTGTCATGAACAATCAACCGCAGCTCCCCTTCGGCACGTTCGAGACGGTCGCGCCGGCCCTCGACGTCCGCGACCTGCTGGCCGGGCCGGTGGCCGACGCCCTCGCGGCCTGGGCGGACCAGGAGGCCGCGCGGTCCGTGCTCTACGTGGACACCGACCCGGAGAAGGCGGACACCGCGGTGTTCTGCGAAACCTACGGGGTGCCGCTGGAGGCCTCGGCGAACTGCGTGGTGGTGGCCGCCAAGCGCGGCGGGGAGACCACGCGGGCCGCCTGCCTGGCGCTCGCCCACACCCGGGTGGACGTCAACCGGGCCGTCCGCAAGCGCCTGGAGGCGCGCAAGGCCTCGTTCGCGCCGATGGACGCGGCGGTCGAGCTGACCGGGATGGAGTACGGCGGCATCACGCCGGTCGGGCTGCCCGCCGACTGGCCGCTGCTGATCGACGAGGCGGTGGCCCGGGCGCCGTACGTCCTGGTGGGCAGCGGGCGGCGGCGGGGCAAGCTGATCCTGCCGGGCCGGGCGTTGGCGGCCCTGCCGGGCGCCGAGGTGCTGGCCGGGCTGGCCGGCTGAACAGGGGCGCTCCCGGCGGGCCGGCCGGGAGCGCGGACCGGGTTCGGCCGGCGCTCCCGCGGACTGCGCGGGGCGCCCCCGCCGCCCCGTCAGGACGCAGTAGCTTCGGGTCATGCATGCGATGACGATTCCCGAACCCGGCGGTCCCGACGCGCTGGTCTGGGCCGAGGTGCCGGACCCGGTGCCCGGTGACGGCGAGGTCCTGGTCGAGGTGGCGGCGACCGCCGTGAACCGGGCCGACCTGCTCCAGCGCCAGGGCTTCTACAACCCGCCCCCCGGCAGCCCGCCCTACCCCGGTCTGGAGTGCTCGGGCCGGATCGTCGCCCTGGGGGCCGGCGTGGCCGGCTGGGCGGTCGGCGACGAGGTCTGCGCGCTGCTGGCGGGCGGCGGCTACGCGCAGCGGGTCGCGGTGCCGGCGGGGCAGCTGCTGCCGGTGCCCAAGGGGCTCGACCTGGAGCAGGCCGCCGCGCTGCCGGAGGTCGCCTCGACGGTGTGGTCCAACGTCTTCCTGGTCGCGCACCTGCGCCCGGGGGAGACGGTGCTGCTGCACGGCGGGGCGAGCGGCATCGGCACGATGGCGATCCAGCTGGCCAAGGCGGTCGGTGCCCGGGTGGCGGTGACGGCGGGCAGCGCGGAGAAGCTGGCCCGGTGCGCCGAGCTCGGCGCCGACATCACGATCAACTACCGCGAGCAGGACTTCGTCGAGGTGCTCAGGGAGGCCACCGGCGGCGCCGGGGCGGACGTGATCCTGGACCTGATGGGCGCCGCGTACCTGCAGCGCAACGTCGACGCGCTGGCGGTCAACGGCCGACTGGTGATCATCGGGCTGCAGGGCGGCGTGCAGGGCGAGATCAACCTGAACACGCTGCTGCGCAAGCGCGGCGCGGTGATCGCGACCAATCTGCGCGGGCGGCCGCTGGCGGAGAAGGCCGCGATCGTGGCGGCGGTGCGCGAGCACGTCTGGCCGCTGGTCGAGCAGGGCCTGGTGCGGCCGGTGATCGACCGGGTGCTGCCGCTGACCGCGGCGGCCGACGGGCACCGGGCGCTGGAGGCCGGCGATCAGGTCGGCAAGGTGGTGCTGCGGGCCTGAGGCGGGGCGGGGCCGGCGGGCCCGGGGAGCCGGTGGCCCGGCGGGGCGGTTGGTGCACAGCCGTTCGAAATGCCCGGAATGTCGGATTGTGTGACGCTGGTCCGGAGCTGTCCCGCCGCCGACCCCGCCCGTGCGCGGTCGGCCGTCGGAAGGACCTCGACCGTGGCCGCACCTTCGACCCCCTCGAACGCGCTCCTCGGGCCGCTGCCCGCCGCGCCGCCCCACGGCCGTACCCGCACCCGGGGCCGGGCCGGTACCGGTACCCCCCGTGATCGGGGCGACCACCGGGTGCGGCGGCTGCTGACGATGGCGGTACTCGGCCTCGCCCTGCCGCTGACCGTCGTGCCCCCGGCGGCGGCCGCCGGTCCGCAGCGGCCGTCCGGCCCGTGGGAGGCGGTCGCCGGGCCCGCCGCATCGGACCCGCCCACCGTGCCCGCCGAGCCGTCCACTGCCTCCGAGCCCGGCGCTCCGGCGGCGGACGGACCGCAGCCCGGTGGCCCCGGGTGGTCCGGTTCGCCCTCCGCCGACGCCGGTCCGGCGTCCCCCGAGGCCTCGCCCCCGCCCTCCGCCGCACCCTCGGCGGAGCCGTCGGCGGCCGCGCCCCCGAGCACGCCGCCGGCCCCGGCCGCCACCCAGCCGCCGCCGGCCGCCCTCTCGGCAGCCGCCGCGCCGCCGTCGCACCAGGACTGGCACCCGCGGCCCGGCCCGGCGCCCGCCGGCCCCCGGGCCGGTCACCGGCACCGCCCGGCCTCGGCCCCCGAGCGTGCCGAGCGGGTGCCCGACCGGTCGCAGCGGGGGCCGGAGCAGTCCGTCGAGGCCACGCAGGCCGTCCCGGACGCGGACCCCGGCACGCCGGACGGCGCCGCACCGGCCGAGGACGCCGTGCCGGACGGCGCCACGGTGGCGGCCGGAGCGACCCAGCAGGCCGCCGGGGCCGTCCCGGCCGTGCTGCCCGCCCGCTGGCGCGACGCCTCCACGCTCCAGCTGCCGCTGGGCGCCGGCCTCGGCCTGATCGGCTGCGGCCTCGGGCTGATCGGTCTGCGCCTGCGCAAGGGCTGAGTCGCGGCGGCCGGCGCCGGCGCCGCGCCCCCGCGCGACCTGAGTATCCGTACGGATGCCGGGCCGCCGCGCGGGGGCGTAGCGTCGTCAGCGGAAGCGGGTGCGGTGACCGCGGTGCCGGTGACCGGTGACCGTGGTGCGGGGCGGCGGTGCGGGCGGGGGTTCCACCCGGCCAACCACCCGGCCAACCCCAGTGAGGAAGAATGTTGTTCATGACGAATCCGATGAACGAGCGCTCGCCGCAGGACCTGTACCAGGCCATGGGCGGGCAGTCGCAGGACGGCCAGAAGGTGCTGATCGTCGGACCGGACGGGCTGCCCGTGGGCCAGGGGTTCGCCGGCTCGACGCACGACGACGGTGAAGGGCCGCGCGAGCTCCCGGTGACCGAGATGGTGGAGCAGCCGGCCAAGGTCATGCGGATCGGCAGCATGATCAAGCAGCTGCTGGAGGAGGTCCGGGCGGCTCCTCTCGACGAGGCCAGCCGGGTCCGGCTGAAGGACATCCACGCCAGCTCCATCAAGGAGCTGGAGCTCGGCCTGGCGCCCGAGCTGGTCGCGGAGCTGGAGCGGCTCTCGCTGCCGTTCACCGAGGACACCATCCCGACCGAGGCCGAACTGCGGATCGCGCAGGCGCAGCTGGTGGGCTGGCTGGAGGGGCTGTTCCACGGCATCCAGACCGCGCTCTTCGCCCAGCAGATGGCCGCCCGGGCGCAGTTGGAGCAGATGCGGCGGGCGCTGCCGCCGGGTCTGCACGGCGCCGAGCAGGAGGACGACGAGCCCGGCGAGGGCCGCGGCATCCGCTCCGGCCCGTACCTGTAGGCCCGCCACCGGCCCGGCGCAGCCGCCCCGGTCGGCGCCGCGGACCCCGCGGCGACCGCCCGGTATCGGACGTACCGCCACGATCCGGTGCCGAACGCACGACCGACCCACTACCGTCCGGTCGTGGGTCGCGGCTCGGACACAGTGTCGGCCCTGCGCCGATCACTGTCGCCGTGAGCCGATACCCTGAGCCCCTGTCGCAGGCCGGGCGAGCGCCGCGACAGGGGTCGGGTGGGCCACCAAACCGGGCCCGACCACGCACGGACGAGACCGAACGTCACGGTTGCGGCGGCACGACCGCGCCGAGGGGGAGCAGAGGACCATGAGCGAGCACGGCAACGCGGCGGTCGAGGGCCACTCCCTGGGCAACGGCAGGTACGTGCTGCAGCGGGTGCTGGGCGAGGGCGGCATGGCCTCCGTGCACCTCGCCTACGACAACGTGCTCGGCCGCTCGGTCGCGCTGAAGAGCATGCACGCCGAGCTCGGCCGGGACGAGTCCTTCAAGGAGCGGTTCCGGCGCGAGGCGCAGGCCGTGGCCCGGCTGGAACACGCCAACATCGTCACGGTCTACGACAGCGGCGAGGACGTCGCCGCCGACGGCTCCACCACCCCGTACATCGTGATGCAGCTGGTCGACGGCAAGGGCCTGCGCGAGGCGATCAACGACGCGGTCGCGCAGTACGGCGCGATGCCCACCGAGGAGGCGCTGCGGGTCACCGTCGGCGTGCTGAACGCGTTGGAGGCCTCGCACGACCAGGGGCTGGTCCACCGCGACATCAAGCCCGGCAACGTGATGTTCGACCGCAAGGGCAACATCAAGGTCATGGACTTCGGCATCGCCCGCGCGCTGGAGTCCGGGGTCACCTCGATGACCCAGACCGGCATGGTGGTCGGCACCCCGCAGTACCTCTCGCCCGAGCAGGCGCTCGGCAAGCCGGTGGACGCCCGCTCCGACCTCTACTCGGTCGGCGTGATGCTCTTCGAGATGCTCACCGGGCAGCTGGTCTTCGACGGCGACTCGGCGTTCTCGATCGCCTACAAGCACGTCCAGGAGGAGCCCTCGGCGCCGTCCACCGTCAACCGGGCGGTCAGCCCGGCGGTGGACGCCTTCGTCGCCCAGGCGCTGCGCAAGGACCCGGCGCACCGCTTCCCGAGCGCGGCGGCGATGCGCGACGAGGCGGAGCGGCTGATCGCGGCGGAGAAGGGCGGCGGCAACGGCAACCAGCTGGCCGCGAGCTCGCCGCTGGTGATCACCGACGGTCCGCGCTCGGTGCACGCCGGGCCGCAGGCCCCGCAGACCCCGCCGCCGTTCCAGCAGCAGTACCGGACGCCGCCGCCGGCCTTCCAGACCCCGCCGCCGCAGCACCCGCAGACGCCGCAGCCCTTCCCGCAGCAGTACCAGACCCCGCCGCCGGCCTTCCAGGCCCCGCAGCACTTCCCGCCGCAGGCGCACACCCCGCCGCCCCAGCCGATGCCGATGCCGACGCAGTTCCAGCCGGCCCCCGCGTCGAACAGCGGCGGCTGCTCCACCGCGCTCGTGATCGTCGGCATCATCATCGGCGTGATCGTCCTCGCGATCATCATCATCGCCATCGTGGTGACCAAGGCGGAGAAGACCAGCACCTCCCGGTCCGTCGAGCGGCCCGCGACCGTCCTGCACCTGGACGACCTGCCCGACCGGAATGGCCTGCTCTGACGCGGTGCGCCCGGATCGGGCGTGCTACGGGGGAAGTCCGGAGGCGGTAGCGTTCGGGGACACGAAGCGACAGGGCACCGCGATCCGAGCGAAGGCCCGGGGCGAGGAGCGATGGCACAGACGCAGCGGCCGGACGACGACGAGGGTGCCCGGGCGGCCGGTTCGACCGGTGGGGCCCGGAGGATGCCCGAGCCCGGCAGCGACAGCGCCGCCACCTCCGCACTCCCGCCGTACGGCGGCGGCCCGCAGACCCCCGGCCGCGGCACCGCGGCCCCGCTCGGCACGGTGGGTGACGGCCGCTACCGGCTGACCCACCGGCTCGGCCGCGGCGGCATGGCCGAGGTGTTCGCCGCCCAGGACGTCCGGCTCGGCCGGACCGTCGCCGTCAAGCTGCTGCGCCCCGAACTCGCCCAGGACGACATCGCCCGGCTGCGCTTCACCCGCGAGGCACACGCCGTCGCGGCGCTCAACCACCACTCGATCGTCGCGGTCTACGACACCGGCGAGGAGTACGTCGGCGACGAGTCGACGCCCTACATCGTGATGGAGCTGGTCGAGGGCCGGACCGTCCGCGAGCTGCTGGTGGACGAGGAGGAGCCGCCGGTCGACCAGGCGCTCATCATCATCGCCGGGGTGCTGGAGGCGCTCGCCTACAGCCACCGGCACGGCATCGTGCACCGGGACATCAAGCCCGCCAACGTCATCATCACCACCACCGGCGCGGTCAAGGTGATGGACTTCGGCATCGCCCGCGCGCTGACCGGCACCGCCAGCACCATGACCCAGACCGGCATGGTCATGGGCACCCCCCAGTACCTCTCGCCCGAGCAGGCCCTCGGCAAGCCGGTCGACCACCGCTCCGACCTGTACGCGGCCGGCTGCATGCTCTACGAGCTGCTCACGCTGCGCCCGCCGTTCACCGGTGACACCCCGCTCTCGGTGGTCTACCAGCACGTGCAGGACCCGCCGGTGCCGCCGGCGCAGGTCAACGCGCGGGTCCCGGCGGCGCTCGACCCGCTGGTGCTGCGCTCGCTCGCCAAGAACCCGGACGACCGCTTCCAGGACGCCGACGAGTTCCGCGCCCACCTCCAGCACGCCCTGCGCGAGATGCACGGCGGGGCCTGGGCGACGGGTGCCGCGGCGGCCGGGCTGGCGGCGGCCGGCCAGGGGCACAGCGGTGCCACCCCGGTGCTCGGGGCGGACGGCGAGACGGCCGTCACCGCGCCGTTCGGCCTGGGCGGCCCGAGCGATTCGACGACGGTGCTGCCGTACCAGGTGCCCGGCGGCCCGCACACGCCGTCCTCGCCCTACCCCGGGGCCGGCGGCCCGTACGGCGGCGGCTCGTACGACGGTGGCTCGTACGACGGCGGTCACGGCGGCCCGGGCGGCGACGGCGGCGACGGGGACGACGACCGCCGCCGGCGGCGCGGGCCCTGGGCCTGGGTGGCCGGCGCCGCGGCGGTGTTCGTCGCGTCCGGTGTCGGGATCGCGCTCGCGCTCAGCGGTGGCGGTGGCGGCGGCGGGACGAAGGACCCCGGCCAGACGCCCGCCCCGTCCGTCTCGGTGGTCTCCTCCTCCGACGCCGGTACGCCCACCGGCGGGGGGATCTCCCCGACCACGGTGGCGCCCAGCCAGACCAGCCGGAAGCCGAACCAGCCGACCGACACGAACAACAACAACAACAACCAGAGCCCGCCGGCCACCGTGCCCAAGCACTCGCCGAGCATGACCCCGACGCCCACCGGTACCAAGCCGTCGTCGACGACCCCGTCGTCCACCGGCACGCCGACCGGCGGGGGCACCGGGACGCCGACCGGCGGCGCGAGCGGGACGCCGACCAACGGCGCGACGGGCACCCAGCCGCCGCCGACCAAGCCGGCCACCCAGCCGACGGGGGCCCCGACCACCGCGCCCGGGGCCGGCGGCTGACCGGCGGCGACGACCGGTGACGGTCAGTTGGCGAAGGCGTCCAGGACCTGCTCGTACTCCTGGCACCACCACGCCAGCTGGCCGGCCGAGGCGGGGTAGAGCGGGTCGGCCCGGTGGTCGGCCCGCTGGTAGCGCCACTGGAGCATCCAGAAGTCGTTGAGCCGCTCCCACCAGACCCGGTGGACGGCCGCCGCCAGGTGTTCCGCGGTGGCCGCCCCGGTGGCCCGGTACGCCTGCGAGTAGGTCCGGACCCGGACGAGGTCGAGCGTGCCCGACGTCCGGTCGTTGAAGACCAGGGTGGCCGACCGGACGGCCTCCTCGGCGCGCGGCTGCGGGCCGAGCTTGTCCCAGTCCAGGACGGCCGCGATCCGGTCGCCCGCGTGCAGCAGGTTGAGCCCGTGGAAGTCGCCGTGCGTCCAGCCGGTGGGCGGGGCGGCCTGCGGGACGGGCCGGCGGTGGGCGTACTCGGCGAGCAGGTCGAGCCGTTCGGTGAGGCGCCGCTCGACCAGCGCGTCCAGCGCGCCGTACGGGCGCTGCTCGCGGGCGCTGAGCCGGAGTTCGCGGGCCAGCCGGGCGCTGTCCAGCGGGTCGGCACTGTGGTAGCCGGCGGGTTGTGCGAGGGGGGCGCAGACGTCGTCGAGCGCGCCGTGCAGCCGGCCGAGCAGCGCTCCGAGCGCGCCGCACTGCGTCAGGGAGAGGTCGCTGCCGTGCCGGTGCCGGCCATCCACCCAGGGGAAGAGCGCGAACAGCCGGCTGCCGAAGGAGGCCACCGTGCCGGAGCGTTCGGCACACGCCAGCGGGGGAGCGACGGGCAGTCCGAGGGTCTCCAGCGCGGCCATCGCGCGGTGGTGCCCGGCGATCGATTCGCGGTGTGCGGTGGCGGCGTCGACGTAGCACTTCAGGAAGTACGTCCCGGCCTCGGTGGTGACCCGGTAGCCCCGGTTCAACAGGCCCTCGGCGACCGGCTCGGCGGTGAGCAGCCGCCCCACCCGGTAGCGGCGCAGGACCTCGGCCAGGACGAGGTGGGGAACGGGCGGGCTGAGGGTCCCTATCGGGGGTGCGGTGAGATCGGGGCGGGCCGGGGCACAGGCGAGGGTCTGGCTGAAAGTCACAGGCTGAGGTTAGGGCCCCCTGACGGGGGTCCTTGACAAACCGTCAGAACTGTGATCCCCGGCGCTTTCAGTGCTGCTGGTCGGCCTGGTGCCGTGCCACGAAGGCGGCTGCCTGGGTGCGCCGCTCCATGCCCATCTTGGCGAGCAGACTGGAGACGTAGTTCTTGACCGTTTTCTCGGCCAGGTGCAGCTCGTTGCCGATCTGACGGTTGGTCATCCCCTCGCCGATCAGATCGAGGATCCGCCGCTCCTGCTTGGTGAGCTGGGACAGTCGCTCGTCCTCCTTCTCGCCGCCGTCGCGCAGCCGGGCCAGCACCCGGCTGGTGGCCACCGGGTCGAGCAGCGACTTGCCGGCCGCGACGTCCCGGACGGCGGTGATCAGGTCGGTGCCGCGGATCGCCTTCAGGACGTAGCCGGAGGCGCCCGCCATGATCGAGTCGAACAGCGCCTCGTCGTCCGAGAACGAGGTCAGCATCAGGCACTTGATCTCCGGCAGCCGGGAGCGGACCTCCCGGCAGACCTCGACGCCGTTCCCGTCCGGCAGCCGGACGTCGAGGACCGCGACGTCGGGGTGCACGGCGGTGATCCGGGTGATCGCCTCGGCGGCCGTCCCGGCCTCGCCGACCACCTCGATGTCGTCCTCGACCGAGAGGAGATCGTGGACGCCCCGCCGGACCACCTCGTGGTCGTCGAGCAGAAATACCCTGATTTGTCCGTTATCAGTCACGTGTAAAGCCTCCCATATCGCCGCAGGAGCGACCTATTGCCCGCACCGCCCCCGGAACGCTATCCGGCCAGATCAGTCGAAAGCGATGCCGGTAACCCCCTTACGAACGGGGCTCCGCCCGGATAACGTGCGCAGGTGTCCTGAAGGCGACCGAATTGAGAGCTGCGCCACACCCGCAGTTGTAGGCCCTGAACAAGTAGGACGTCCTAGCGCAAGCGCGCCAAGGGCTGCCGCTGGGTAACGTTCTCGTGAGGGACGCCGTCGGAACAGGATCACCACCTGCCTTGCAGTCGGTGCGCACACCCACGCGCGCCCCGCGAGGCGGTGACCGGACCGGTCACCGGCGACCCCGGGCGGCCGGACAGACCGAGGAGTGAACGTGACCGTCAAAAGCACGGCGAGGGCCCGCAAGAAGGCGGCCCCCGGCGTCCCTGACACCCTCCGCGCCACGGGTACGGACGCCCAGCCGGAGCTCGTACAGCTGCTCACCCCGGAAGGCGAGCGGATCGAGCACCCGGACTACCCGCTCACCACCACCCCGGACGAGCTGCGCGCCCTCTACCGCGACCTGGTGCTGGTGCGCCGGTTCGACGCCGAGGCCACCGCGCTGCAGCGCCAGGGCGAGCTGGGCCTGTGGGCCTCGCTGCTCGGCCAGGAAGCCGCCCAGGTCGGCTCCGGGCGGGCCATGCGCACCGGTGACTACGCCTTCCCCACCTACCGCGAGCACGGCGTGGCCTGGTGCCGCGACGTGGACCCGCTGAACCTGCTCGGCATGTTCCGCGGCGTGAACCACGGCGGCTGGGACCCGAATGAGAAGAACTTCCACCTGTACACCATCGTGATCGGCGCGCAGACCCTGCACGCCACCGGCTACGCGATGGGCATCACCAAGGACGGCGCGGACGACGCGGTGATCGCCTACTTCGGCGACGGCGCCTCCAGCCAGGGCGACGTCAACGAGGCCTTCACCTTCGCCTCGGTCTACAACGCCCCGGTGGTCTTCTTCTGCCAGAACAACCAGTGGGCGATCTCCGAGCCCACCACCACCCAGACCAAGATCCCGCTGTACCGCCGCGCCTCCGGCTTCGGCTTCCCCGGCGTCCGGGTCGACGGCAACGACGTGCTGGCCTGCCTGGCGGTCACCCGCTGGGCGCTCGACCACGCCCGCAGCGGCAACGGCCCGGTGCTGATCGAGGCGTTCACCTACCGGATGGGCGCGCACACCACCTCCGACGACCCCACCCGCTACCGCCCCTCCGAGGAGACCGAGGCCTGGAAGGCCAAGGACCCGATCACCCGGCTCCGGGCGCTCCTGGAGAAGGAGGGCCTGGCCGAGGAGGAGTTCTTCGCCTCGATCGAGGCCGAGAGCGAGCAGCTGGGGCTGCGGGTGCGCGAGGGCGTGCGCACCATGCCGGACCCGGACCCGACCCTGATCTTCGACCACGTCTACGCCGAGCCGCACACACTGGTCGATGAGGAACGGGCCGAGTACGTCGAGTACGCGGCCTCCTTCGAGGCGGGGGAGAACCTCTGATGGCCGCTCAGCTCAGCATCGCGAAGGCGCTCAACGAGGCGCTGCGCAAGTCGCTGGAGAACGACCCGAAGACGCTCCTGATGGGCGAGGACATCGGCAAGCTCGGTGGCGTCTTCCGGATCACCGACGGCCTGCAGAAGGACTTCGGCGACAGCCGGGTGATCGACTCCCCGCTCGCCGAGTCCGGCATCGTCGGCACCGCGATCGGCCTCGCGCTGCGCGGCTACCGCCCGGTGGTGGAGATCCAGTTCGACGGGTTCGTCTACCCGGCCTTCGACCAGATCGTCTCCCAGCTGGCCAAGATGCACGCCCGCGCGCTCGGGCACGTCAAGATGCCGGTCACCATCCGCATCCCGTACGCGGGCGGCATCGGCGCGGTCGAGCACCACAGCGAGTCGCACGAGGCGTACTTCGCGCACACCGCCGGTCTGCGGGTGGTCTCGCCGTCCAGCGCGCACGACGCGCACTGGATGCTGCGCCAGGCCATCGAGTCGGACGACCCGGTGATCTTCCTGGAGCCCAAGCGCCGCTACTGGGACAAGGGCGAGGTCGGCGACGCCGCCGACCTGGGCCTGTACGACGCCCGGATCGTGCGCCCCGGCACGGACGCGACGCTGATCGCCTACGGCCCGATGGTCAAGGTCTGCCTGGAGGCCGCCGCGGCCGCCGAGGAGGACGGCCGCCGGCTGGAGGTCGTCGACCTGCGCTCGCTCTCCCCGGTGGACTTCGCCGCCCTGGAGGAGTCGGTCAAGCGGACCGGCCGCGGCATCGTGGTGCACGAGGCGCCGGTCTTCCTGGGCATGGGCGCCGAGCTGGCCGCCCGGCTGACGGAGCGGTGCTTCTACCACCTGGAGGCGCCGATCCTGCGGGTCGGCGGCTACCACGCGCCGTACCCGCCGTCCCGGGTCGAGGAAGCCTTCCTGCCGGACCTGGACCGCGTGCTCGACGCCGTCGACCGCGCGCTCGCGTACTGAACCGGGGAGCGAAGATGACCACCGAAGTTCGCTCGCTCCGCGAGTTCAAGATGCCCGACGTGGGCGAGGGCCTCACCGAGGCCGAGATCCTCAGCTGGTCCGTGAAGCCCGGTGACACCGTGACGGACGGCCAGGTCGTCTGCGAGGTGGAGACCGCCAAGGCCGCCGTGGAGCTGCCGATCCCGTTCAACGGGGTGGTGGAGCGGCTGTTCTTCCCCGAGGGCGCGACGGTCGACGTCGGCACCGTGATCATCTCGGTCGCGGTGGCGGGGGAGGCGGGCGCCGCCGCTCCGGCCGCGGCCGCCCCGGTCGCCCCGGTGGCCGCTCCCGCCGAGGCCGAGCCGGCCCGGCGCGAGGTGCTGGTCGGCTACGGTCCGCGGACCGGCGGTACCCAGCGCCGGGCCCGCCGGACCACCACGACCACCGTGGTCGCCCCGGCTCCGGCTCCGGCCGCTCCCGCGCCGGTGGCCGCCGCGCCGGTGGCTGCGCCGTCCGTGGTACCGGCCCAGCCCACCGGTGACCGGCCGTTGGCCAAGCCGCCGGTGCGCAAGCTCGCCAAGGACCTCGGCGTCGACCTGCGGGCCGTCACACCGACCGGCCCGGACGGCGTGGTCACCCGCGAGGACGTGCACGCGCACGCCGCCGCGGCGGCCGCCGTCACGGCGCCCCCGGCCGAGCCGGCCGCGGTGGCACCGGTGGAGCCGGTGGTCGTGGCGACCGCCGGCACCGGGGACGTCCGGGTGCCGATCAAGGGCGTCCGCAAGGCGACCGCGCAGGCGATGGTGGCCTCGGCCTTCACCGCCCCGCACGTCACCGAGTTCGTCCAGGTCGACGTCACCCGCACGATGAAGTTCGTCCGCCGGCTCAAGGAGAGCGGCGAGCTGGGCCGGGACATCCGGGTCAGCCCGCTGCTGCTGGTCGCCAAGGCGCTGCTGACCGCGATCAAGCGGCACCCCGAGATCAACGCCCAGTGGGACGAGGCGGCCCAGGAGATCGTCATCAAGGGCCAGGTGAACCTCGGCATCGCCGCGGCCACCCCGCGCGGCCTGATCGTCCCCAACATCAAGGACGCGGGCGGCCGCACGCTGTCCGGTCTGGCGGCCGCGCTCGGCGAGCTGATCGACACCGCCCGGCTGGGCAAGACCTCGCCGAACGACATGCAGGGCGGCACGGTCACCATCACCAACGTCGGCGTCTTCGGCGTCGACACCGGCACCCCGATCCTCAACCCGGGCGAGGCCGCGATCCTCGCCTTCGGCGCGGTCCGGGAGCTGCCGTGGGTGCACAAGGGCAAGGTGGTGCCGCGCCAGGTCACCACGCTGGCCCTCTCCTTCGACCACCGTCTGGTGGACGGCGAGCTGGGTTCCAGGGTGCTGGCCGACGTCGCCGCGCTGCTGGAGTACCCCAAGCGCCTGATCACCTGGGGCTGACCGGTCGGACCGAGGAAGGGCCCTGCTCCGCACGACAGTGCGGAGCAGGGCCCTTCGGCCTTTCCGGACACCGGACTCCGGAGAAGCCTCAGCGCGTGGCGCGCAGCCGCCGCCCGGCGTACCGGACGCCCAGGCCGAGCACGAGCAGCACGGCGCCGAGACCGGCCGTCAGGATCCCGACGGCGGTGCCGGTCGGGGCCTGCTCCGGCATGCCGGTCGGCCCGCCGGCGGTGGGGCCGAAGGCGGGCGCGCCGACGGCGGCCCCGGGAGCGCCGAGGGTCGTCGTCGGGGCGGGCGGTCCGGACACCTGCCGGACGGCCGACGTTCCGGGGCCGGGCCCGTGGGCCCAGGCGGTGTCGGTGGCGAGCAGGTGCACGGAGCCGGCCAGGGCGACGGCGACGGCGACGGTCGCGAGCCGGCGGCGGGTGGAGCGCGGGTGGGCGTTCTTCGCAGAAGTGGAGAAAACAGGCATGCGCACGACGTGACTCCCCGCAGTCATGAAGCTGATGGTGGGTGGAGGTGGCCGGTCCTGCCCCCGTCGGCCGGTAGCGCCCCCCGGCGCTTCCCGGCTCGCTCTCCAGCCCTCCACTTCCAAGGACGCGCGGCCCCGCCGGAGGTTGCGGGTGGATCCGGAAGTCCTCCGGGATTCTTCGAAAGGCCCGCCGCCGGTGCCCGCTCCGCGATACTGCCGCCATGGCAGAGGAGCTGATAACCCGTTCGGCGGACAGTCGGACCGACCCCGAGGAGCGCCGCTCGCTGCGGCGGGACGTCTCCCTCCCCGCCCTCCTGGCCGGGCTGGTGTGCATCGCGGTGTCGTTCTCCGGCCCGCTGGTGGTGGTGCTCGCGGCGGCCGCGGCCGGGCGGCTGGACGAGGCGCACACGGCCTCCTGGATCTGGGCGGTGGCCATCGGCAGCGGGCTGCCCGGTCTGCTGCTCAGCTGGTGGACCAGGACGCCGGTGATCACCGCCTGGTCCACGCCGGGCGCCGCGCTGCTGGTCACCAGCCTCGGCGCGTACCCCTACCGGGAGGCGGTCGGCGCCTTCCTGGTGAGCGGGGTGCTGGTGACCCTGTTCGGTGTCACCGGGCTGTTCGGCCGGCTGATCGCCGCGATCCCGGCCGGGATCGTCAACGCGATGCTGGCGGGCATCCTGTTCTCCTTCGGCGCCGGCATCTTCGGCGCCGTCCACGGCGCGCCCGCCCTGGTGCTCGGCAGCTTCGCGGCCTTCCTGCTGGCGAAGCGGCTGGCGCCGCGGTACGCCGTACCGGTCGCGCTGCTGGCCGGCGGGGTGCTGGCGGCGGTCACCGTCGGGCTGCCGGTGCACCTCGGGTCCGGCGGGCCGACCACGCCGGTGTTCACCGTGCCGGCCTTCTCCGGGCCGGCCATGGTGGGGCTGGCGCTGCCGCTCACCATCGTGGCGCTGGCCTCGCAGAACGCCCCCGGGCTGGGCGTGATGCGGGCCTTCGGCTACCAGCCGGACGACCGGCTGCTGATCGGGGCCACCGGCGGGGTCTCCGTCCTGCTGGCGCCGTTCGGCTCGCCCGGGGTGAACCTGGCCGCGATCACCGCGGCGATCTGCGCCGGGCCGGAGAGCCACCCCGATCCGCGGCGCCGCTACGTCGCCGGGATGTCGGCGGGTCTGCTCTACGTGCTGGTGGGCAGTTTCGGTGGGCTGCTGGTGAGCCTGTTCACGGGTCTGCCGAAGGAGCTGATCGCGGTGATCGCCGGGGTCGCCCTGCTGGCCTCGCTCCAGGGCAGCCTGGCCGCGGCCGTCGCCGACGAGGGCGGCCGGGACGCGGCGGTGGTGACCTTCCTGGCCTCGGCCTCCGGGATGAGCCTGCTCGGCATCGGCTCGGCGTTCTGGGGGCTGCTGCTCGGGCTGGGCACCCATCTGGTGCTCCGGGCGGGGCCGAAGCGGCGCGGCTGAGGCGTTGCGCGGTCGGGGCGCCCCTGGCCGGTGGTGTGCTCGGCCGGTGGAGTGCTCGGCCGGGAGCGACGGGGTGGGCCCGGGAGCGACGGGGTGGGCCGGCTCCGCCGGAGGCGGCGCTGGTGGGTCACGGGCCATCCGGATCATCCACCTGATTGGACTCATAGGTATGACCGGGGTGATCCGGGTCGTTCGGCCAGGGCGGTGACATTTTCGCCGGACGGTGAGGGTGACACGCCGGTCCGGGTACGTCTTCGCGTCCACCACCCGGGCGACGCCGGGTGACCGGATCCCCGAGGACGCACCCGTATGCCGCCTGGCAACCCTGGCCGGCTCGTCCGGAGTCTGGCCGCGCTCGTGCTGGTGTCCACCGCCGTACTGCCCGCCGCCCTGGAGCTGGCCGGTCCCTCGCCCTTCGGGGTGATCGGGCCGGGTGCCCCCGCCGACCGGGCGGTGCCGCCGCACACCGCCCAGCGGGCCGACCTCCGCGCGGCCGGCGCCGCCCCGACCGTCGACATAAGGCGGACCGGGGACCCGGCGAACCGGATCACGCTGGTGCTGCTCGGCGACGGCTACAGCGCGGACGAGCAGGAGCTCTTCCGCGCCCAGGCCGACCGGGCCTGGCGGGCGCTGATGGAGATCGAGCCGTTCCGCAGCTACCAGGGGTTCTTCAACATAAGGCGGGTCGAGGTCGTCTCGGCGGACTCCGGCATCGCCGAGACCGAGAGCCGGGGCCGCAACCCCGGGACCCCGCTCGGCATGCACTTCTGGTGCGAGGGCACCGCGCGGCTGCTCTGCGCCGACGAGGCCGCCACCGCGCGCTACGCCGGCGAGGGCGACGGCCCGCAGTACCTGATCGCGCTGGCCAACTCCAGCGAGTACGGGGGTGCCGGCGGCACCGGGGTGACCACCCTGGCCGGCGGCAGCCCGGACGCGGGGCGGATCATCCAGCACGAGATAGGGCACACCGTGGGCGACCTCGGTGACGAGTACGACAGCGCGCCGGACGACGCCGACTACCCCAACCTCTCCACCGAGAACGCCGACGACATGCGCCGCAAGCAGACCAAGTGGTGGCGCTGGCTGGGCGCGGAGTCCCCGGACGGCGGCGGCACGATCGGCGCCTACCGCAGCGCCAACGGGATCTACCGGCCCACCCAGGACTCGGTGATGCGCACCCTCGGCGGGGCCTACAACCTGCCCTCGCGGGAGGCGATCATCGAGGAGATCTACCGCCGGATCCGGCCGACCGACACACCCGTGCCCGCCCCGGGCGAGGTGACCGGCCGCCCCCGGCTGGAGGTCCGGCCGCTGCCGCTGGTCGGGACCCGCGCGCTGCAGGTGGACTGGAAGGTGGACGGCGCCGCGGTGGAGCCGCAGGCGCCGGACCGCAGCTGGCTGGACACCGCCGCGCTGAACCTGTTCCCGGGGCAGAGCGCCACCGTCACGGCCACCGTCCGGGACACCACCGACTGGGTCCGGGACGAGGCCTTCCGCGACCGCTACATGACCAGGACGGTCTCCTGGACGGTCACCGGCTGAGCCGGGCCCGCCCCGCCCCGGACCGAGGGTCGAATGATGGGATGACTAATCTGGGGACACTATGTCCGTGGAGCCCGCCAGTTCAGCCCGCCCCCTGTCCGTTCCCGCTCCCCCGGCCACCGCCGGGCCGACGCCCCCGGTGGCCCCCGCGCCCCCGGCGGCCCTGGTGCCCCCGGCCACCGGGATCCCGGCGCCGCCCGGCGGCCGGGCCGCCTGGCTGGCCTGGTCCATCGGCGTCAGCGTGTACGTCCTCGCGGTGATCCACCGGACCAGTCTCGGGGTGGCCGGGCTGGACGCCGCCGACCGCTTCGCGATCGGCGCCTCCGCGCTCTCCACCTTCTCGATCCTCCAGGTGCTGGTCTACGCGGCGATGCAGATACCGGTCGGCCTGCTGGTCGACCGGTTCGGCCCGCGCCGGGTGCTGCTGCTCGGCGTCCTGCTGCTGAGCGCCGGGCAGCTCGCCTTCGCGTTCTCCTCCTCCTTCGGGCCGGCGCTGGCCTCCCGGGCGGTGCTCGGCTGCGGTGACGCGATGACCTTCATCAGCGTGCTGCGGATCGCCGCGCGCTGGTTCCCGGCCGCGAAGAACCCGTTCGTCGCCCAGCTGACCGGCCTCGCCGGGATGGGCGGGAACCTGGTCACCACCGTCGTCCTCGCCGACGCCCTGCACCGGGAGGGCTGGACCCCGACCTTCACCGCGATCGCGCTGCTCGGAGTGGCGGTGTTCGCGCTGGTCGCGCTCTTCCTGCGGGAGGCTCCGGCGGGCGCGCCGCAGCGGGCCGCGGCCGCCGGGCCGGGGGGCGTCGGGCCGGGGGGCGTCGGGCCGGGGGGCGCGCCGCTCCGGCCGGGCGTGGGCCGGCAGGTCCGGCTGGCGTGGTCGGAGCCCGGCACCAGGCTCGGCCTCTGGGTGCACTTCACCACCCAGTTCCCCGGCAACGCCTTCGGCCTGCTCTGGGGGATGCCCTACCTGGTGGAGGCCCAGGGCATGTCGCGCACCGCGGCGGGCGGGCTGCTGACCCTGCTGGTGCTCGCCAACATGTCCTTCGGCCTCCTCTTCGGCCGGGTGCTCTCGCGCACCGCCCGGGCCCGGATGCCGATCGTGCTCACCGTGATCGCCGCCACCGCGGTCGGCTGGGCGCTGGTGCTGGCCTGGCCGGGCGGGCACCCGCCGCTCTGGCTGCTGGTCGGGATCATCCTGGTGATGGGCAGCAACGGCCCGGCCTCGCTGGTCGGTCTGGACTACGCCCGTGCGCGCAACCCCGTGGAGCGGCTCGGCACCGCCTCCGGGATCGTCAACATGGGCGGCTTCATCGGCACGATGATCACCCTGTTCGGCATCGGCGTCCTCCTGGACGCCCTCACCCCGGCCGGCACCGGCGGCTACTCCGCCGACGCCTTCCGCTGGGCCTTCTGCTGGCTCTACGTGCCGCTCGCGGCGGGCACCCTGATGATCCTGCGGCTGCGGCGCAAGGTCGCCGAGCGGGAGCGGGGCGCGGCGGCGGGCGTCTGACGGCCCGCCTCCGACAGCCGGCCGACCGTTCGGCGCGGCCCGCGCGGCCGGGGCCGTGCGGGCCGCGCCGGGTCGTCAGACCGTGACGGCGAAGTTGGCCAGCACCCGCGAGGCCAGCTCCTGGTCGCCCTCCACGGTGACCGGGCCCGGGCGGCCGCGGCCGCAGGCGAGCCGGGCGTACGTCTCCCAGTCCATCGTGAGCTGTACGTCGGGGGCGAGGCTGATCGACTCGTCGACCGTGCCGCGGCCGGCGGCGTCGACCCGGACGGTGCGCAGGAACTCGACCGGGCCGGTGACGTCCAGCACCAGGGCCGTCCCGGCCGGGGCGCCGGCCCGGTGGGCGACGGCCTTGGGCAGCGACTCCAGCAGCACGTCCCGGGCGAGCAGCGCGGCCGGGGAGGCCAGGTTGCCCGGCACCGCGAGGGCCCGGCGGAGGTCCTGCTCGTGCACCCAGACGTCGAAGGCCCGGTGGCGCAACAGCTCGTGGTACGGCACGTCGCGGCTGAGCGGGCCGCCCGGGAAGCGGACCGGCTCGGACGGGGTCTGCCGGGCGTTGCGCAGCGCCCGGGAGCGGCGGATGATCGTGTACTCCAGCTCGCCGGTCATCTCCAGCGCGGTGTGGCAGCGGCGCTTGTCGACCGGCAGCTCGATGTAGCGGGCGAACTCGGTGGTGACGTGGCGCAGGTCGCGGGGGAGCGAGTGGATCGGGCGCGGGTCGCCGAGCAGCTCGGACTCGACGGCGATGACGTGCGAGACGATGTCCCGGACCGACCAGCCGGGGCACTCGGTGGCCCGGTTCCAGGAGCCCTCCGGGAGAGGGGCCACCAGCTCCGATATCGATTCGATGGACTGCGTCCACGCCTCGGTGTAAGCCTGCACGGTCTGGTTGTCCGTCACGGGAATCTCCGGCCCTCCGTCAGCTGCCTTGCCACGCGCGCCCTGTTTTCGGGTCGGACGGGAAAGTCCGGCTTCCGGGCGCACACGCTAACCGCACGTTACGCTGCCGGGTGAGAACAGGGCAGCGCTTTCGAGTGACGATCGTAGGACTCTTGCCGTGGACGGTGGTACTGTGCGCGCTTCATTGATCCAACTCGCGGTCTCCGACGCCGAGCCGCCCGCCGAGCGGCGGGCCCGCGCGGCGGCCCTGGTCCGTGCCCAGCAGGGGGCCGACCTGGTGGTCCTGCCGGAGCTGTGGGCGCTGGGCGGTTTCGCGTACGACCTCTGGTCGGACGGCGCCGAGGCGCTGGACGGGCCCACCTCGGACGCGATGGCCGCCGCCGCGAAGGCGGCCGGGGTCTGGCTGCACGCCGGTTCCATCGTCGAGCGCGACCCGGACGGGCCGATCTACAACACCTCGCTGCTGTTCGCCCCGGACGGCGAGCTGGTGCACACCTACCGCAAGATCCACCGCTTCGGCTTCGACAGCGGCGAGGCGGTGGTGATGGGCGCCGGGCAGGAGATCGTCACCGCCGCCACCGACTTCGCCACGCTCGGCCTGGCGACCTGCTACGACCTGCGGTTCCCCGAGCTGTTCCGGGCGCTGCTGGACGCGGGCGCCCAGCTGCTGGTGGTGCCGGCGGCCTGGCCGGCGCGGCGGCGCGAGCACTGGACGCTGCTGAGCCGGGCCCGCGCGGTCGAGGAGCAGGCCTACGTCCTGGCCTGCAACACCGCCGGGACGCACGGCGGGGTCGAGCAGGCCGGCCACAGCATCGTGGTGGACCCGTGGGGCCGGGTGCTGGCCGAGGCGGGGGCCGGCGAGGAGGTGCTGACCGTGGACTTCGACCCCGCCGAGGTGGGCAAGGCCCGCGCCGAGTTCCCGGTCCACCGGGACCGGCTGCTGGGCATCCCGGCCCCCGTCCAGCGGTGACGCCCCCGGCCGGGTGAGCGGGGCTTTCCGGGGCATACGGGAGGCTTGTACGGGGCGGCGGCATTTTTGAGAAGATGAGCCTTCGTCGTGTTACCCGCCGTTCTTCAGCCGGCCTGTCCCGAGGCAGACCGTCGAGCCTGCCCGAGGAGGTCGCGCGCATGTACGGCACCGGCGCAGGCGACACCAGCACCGTGATCCAGCGCAACAGCCTGCGCGAGCAGATCGCCGGCGCGCTGCGCGAGGAGATGATGGCCGGCCGGCTGGCGGCCGGCCGCAACTTCACCGTCAAGGAGATCGCCGAGCTGTACGGCGTCTCCGCGACCCCGGCCCGCGAGGCGCTGGTGGACCTCGGCGCGCAGGGGCTGCTCCGGGCCGAGCACCACCGGGGCTTCACGGTGCCCGAGTTCGGCTGGGCCGACTTCCTGGAGATCTTCGAGTCCCGGGTGCTGCTCACCGACAGCTGCTTCCGCCAGCTCGCGGTCCGCCCGGCGACGCCGGACGCCGCCCGGCTGCCCTCGCTGCGCCGCCGGGCGGACGCGGCGGTCGGTGCGGTCCGGGCGGGCAACCTGGACGTCATGGTGGGCTGCGACCGCCGGTTCTGGCAGGAGGTCGCCGGCCTGCTCGGCAACCGCCGGATCGGGGACTACCTGGACTGGCTCCGGGTGCAGTCCTGGATGTTCGCCGCGCCGTACCTGCGGGCGATGCCGACGCTGGGCGGGTTCTGCTGGGACCGCCACGTCGAGTTGGTCGAGGCGATCGAGCGGGAGGACCTCGCGGGCGCGCACCGGATCGTCTGCGAGTACAACCTGTTCACCGTGCGGGCGCTGGCCGGGCTGACCGGGGAGTCGGAGGAGTCGGTGGGGGTGCTGCCGCTGCTGACCGCCGGGCTCGACGCGGTGCCGGTGGCCGCGCCGCCGGCCGCCCGGTCGGGTGGGCCGGGGCCGTCCGGACCGGCTCCCTCACCGGTGCCGGCCGGCAGGTCTTCCGTTCCTTCCGTCCCTTCGGTCCCTTCGCCGGTGTCGGCGGGTCCGGAGGCGGGCCGCAGACCGGAGCCGCAACGGGCGGCGGAGGGCGGCCGCGGCCGCGAACGGGAGCTGGGCCGGGAGCTGGGCCGGGAGCTCGGCCGCGAGCTGGGGCTGGGCCTCGGCTTGGTGCCGCAGCCGCGTTCGGTGCCGCACGGGCGCTTCGGCCGCCGGCCGGCCGACCCGTCGGCCGGCCAACTGTCCGAGGGGCGGCCCGGCCCGCACCGCGCGCCGGGCCGGTAGGGTGGGCGGTCGTCGCCCCGGGCGGTCCCCGTACCGACCGTCCGGACCCCGACCCGCCCATCCGTCACCCGCTCGCGCGGGCGACTCCGCCGCCCGGAGAGGAAGAGCCGGCCCATGGCCTGCGACCTCTGGCTCGTCCCGCTCGTGGACGTGCTGAGCCACAGCCCCGACAACCCCTTCCGGGACGATCTCGCGCTGTACAACGCCGTGTTGACCGCGCACGGGCTGCCCGAGGTGCCGGTCTACCAGTTCGTCCCGGGGATAAGCGGGGCGGTCGAGCCGATAGCCGCCTTCGACTACGACTCGCTGCACTTCCTGCGCCGCGCCTACCTGCTGGGCCTGACCGGCCTGGACATCACGCCGGTGGACGCGCTCGGCGGCGACTACGAGCAGCTGCTGGAGATGTTCGAGAGCAGCGCGGAACACTCGCACCTGGTCTGGCACTTCGACCACGCCGGGGCCTACGTGCCGATCGAGTTCGCGGCTCCGCTGGTGGACGACGCGCTGCTCGCCTCCGGCGGTCCGCTGGGCTCCAGCCACGGGCTGCTGCGCGAACTCCAGGCCATCGCCCCGGCGCTGGACATCGACCCGGCCAGCCCGCCGGACCCGACCCGGCCGCTCGGCCCGACCGGCCTGGAGCAGCCGTTCGGCCCGCCGCTGGACGACCTGCACCCCTTCGCCCGGGAGCGGCACGCCTGGGCGGGCCTGTACGCGGCGGCCACCCGCAGCCTCACCCAGGGCTCGATGATTGTCTTCGCCTGAGCCGACGGGCCCGCGAGCCACCCGGCTCCGCGGGCCCGTCGGTCTGCGGGCCCGTCGGTCTGCGGGCCCGCCAACGTCCGGGCCCGCGAAGAACGTCCGGCCCGCGAGCGTCCGGGCCTCGAAGGCCTCCGCGCGCCGCCCCCGCTACCGCAGCGGGCCCTCCGGCGGCCGCTGGCGCGGCATGGTGGGCCGGGTGCCCGGCGGGGGCAGGATCCGCACCTGGGCGCCGATCCCCGACTCGCTGCGGCCGCCCCAGCTGCCGGAGGCCTGGGTGGGCAGCTGGGTCATGCCCGCGCGGAACTCCAGCATCCACTCCGAGGTCTCGGTGCGGACCATGTCCGAGACGTCCTCGCAGAACCGCCGCAGCACCCCGAGGCAGCGTTCGGCCGCCTCGCCCGCGGTGCCCTCGGTGGGGCCGAGCACCTCCCGCACGCACTCCGACGCCCAGTCGAACTGGAAGGCCTCCAGGCGGCGTTGCAGCGCCTGCGCGGTGGAGACGTCCCGCATCCAGCCGGAGGTCAGCCCGAACGCCCGGTCGGCCCCGTAGCAGGCCGCGGCGAGCGCCAGGCCGACGTAGCCCCAGCTGGTGGCGTTCGCGACGGTGCCGGTGAGGTCCACCAGCGGCGCGGTGACGCCGCCCACCACGAAGCCGGCCGTGCCGAACCTCAGCAGACGTGCCCAGCGGCGCTTCCAGACCCGGTCCCGGCGGTACCAGTCGATCGCCTCGACCGCCCGCTCCTCGGACCAGCGGTAGAGCTCCTCCAGCCGCTCGGCGGGCTCGCCCCAGTCCCCGAGGGGGAACTGGCGGGCGCTCAGATCGGCCCGGCGACGCGTGTCGGCCCGGGGCGCGACTGCGGCGGGGGGCGGGTCCTCCTCGCCGATCTCCTTGCCCCAGGCACTCTCCTCGGGCTGCATTTCCGGCTGGCTCACCTGTGGGGCTCCCTGTGGCGGGCGGACTGCTGGGTCTGACATCGCGTCCTCCAACGCGTCCTCCTGACAAGTCATCGACCTGATGGGCCGTGAAACGCCGGACGACGGATCGGAACACACGGCGCCCCCGGGCGAGTGTGGGTGCCCCGGGACGGCGTACCGGCCGGTGGCCGGCGGTTGTCCATCAGCACTTCTTACCGCCAAATGGCTGACCGTGGGGGCGCTTCACCAATGATCGTTACCGGATTCGGGGCCCGGATGCCGAGGTGAGGGGGTTGCGGCGGTCGGCGAGATTTCACCCGTCCGAGCGAGCCCCCGGTGACCCGCTGTCCTGACCCGGGCACCCCGGGTGCACCGGCCCCGTCCCGGCTTGGAGGATCCTCTGAGACGGGCGGCGCACGGACGGCTCCGCCTGGAGGTTCCGACGGGACCGGAGGACGGCGCGAACCGGCCACCGACTACCCTTGCCAACCGTGAAGGTCCTCGTCATCGGCGGCGGCGCCCGCGAACACGCCCTGTGCCGCTCCCTGTCCCAAGATTCCGCCGTCACCGAGCTGCACTGTGCCCCGGGTAACGCCGGGATCGCGCAGGTGGCGACGGTCCACCCCGTCGACCAGCTGGACGGTGCGCAGGTCGCTGCGCTCGCCCGGCGGCTCGACGCCGACCTGGTCGTGGTCGGCCCGGAGGCCCCGCTCGTCGCGGGCGTCGCCGACGCCGTGCGCGCGGCCGGCATCCCGGTCTTCGGCCCGTCCGGCGAGGCCGCCCGGCTGGAGGGCTCCAAGGCGTTCGCCAAGGACGTCATGGCCGCCGCCGGGGTGCCCACCGCCCGCTCCTACCTCTGCACCACCCCCGCCGAGGCCGCCGAGGCGCTGGACGCCTTCGGCGCGCCGTACGTGGTCAAGGACGACGGCCTGGCCGCCGGCAAGGGCGTCGTGGTCACCTCCGACCGCGAGGCCGCGCTGGCCCACGCCGCCTCCTGCGAGCGCGTGGTCATCGAGGAGTACCTGGACGGCCCCGAGGTCTCGCTGTTCGCGATCACCGACGGCACCACCGTCCTCCCGCTCCAGCCCGCGCAGGACTTCAAGCGCGCGCTGGACGGCGACGAGGGCCCGAACACCGGCGGCATGGGCGCCTACTCGCCGCTGCCGTGGGCGCCCGAGGGCCTGGTCGAGGAGGTCCTGGAGACCGTCCTGCAGCCCACCGTGGACGAGCTGCGCCGCCGGGGCACCGAGTTCTCCGGCCTGCTCTACGCCGGCCTGGCGCTGACCTCGCGCGGCACCCGGGTGATCGAGTTCAACGCCCGCTTCGGCGACCCGGAGACCCAGGTCGTGCTGGCCCGCCTGCGCACGCCGCTGGCGGCCGTCCTGCACGGCGCGGCCACCGGCGCGCTGGACCAGCTGGAGCCGCTGCGCTGGGACGACGGCGCCGCCGTCACCGTGGTGATCGCCTCCGAGGGCTACCCGGCGGCGCCGCGCACCGGCGACGTGATCGAGGGCCTGGCGGAGGCCGAGGCCGCCGACGGCACCGCGTTCGTCCTGCACGCCGGCACCGCGGCGGACGAGGACGGCCGGGTGCTCAGCGCCGGTGGCCGGGTCCTCTCCGTCACCGCCACCGGCGTCGACCTCGCCGAGGCGCGCGGCCGGGCGTACGCGGCGGTCGACCGGATCAGCCTCAAGGGTGGTCAGCACCGCACCGACATCGCGCTCAAGGCCGCCCAGTAGCAGGCCTTTTCGCCGCGTTCCGGGGCGCTGCGTCCGAGGGGAAACAACCCCCATGGACGCAGCGCCCCGCGGCGTTTCCGGGCCGGGTGGCACGGGAGCGGCTCCGGGGCCGCCGCACCGTTCGGCGGCCGGAATCCAGCCCATCGAGTGACAGCGGCCGCATCCGGCTGACGCAACCGGCCGCCCGGCCTTATGGTGCGCTGGTCCGCGGTCCCGGGGGCCGTGTCGTGCGCGGCCGCACCGGGTAGCGGCGGTCGTGCGGGGGGATGCTGGACGGCGTCCGGCCGGACCGGCGCGCCCGGGCCGCATTGCACGGCGCGCGGCGCGGTCGTCCGGAATCCGGGCACCGTCACCGGGACGAGTGGAAACCGGGGCGATCCGGAACACCCACCCGGACAAGGGCGTCAAGAATGTCAGAAGCGCCACGCAGCATGTACTACCGGGATCGGACGCCGCCGATTCCCGGTCGGAACTGATCGTTTCGAGTCGGCTCAGGGCCCCGTCGCCGGGTGTCCGAGGGCTCCGAAGGGGGTGCCGCACCGTATGGCCGCTGTCGACACCGCGCGCGCTCACGCCCAAGCGGTCCTGCGGGTCCGGGGGATCGCCCTGGCCACCGCCGTACTGCCCGCCGCCGCGGCGGTGGTCCTGCTCGCGGGCCGGTTCACCGGCCGGCTCGGTGCGCCGGGCTCCGCCGACGCCGCCGCCTGGGACGCCGTCCGCTGGGTGGTCTGCGCGGTCGCCGCCGCCACCCTGCTGGTCGCGGGCCTGGCCGCCCGCGCCCACCGCAGGGCCGTCCCGCCGCAGACCCCGGTCGTCCCGCTCGACCGGGCCCAGGCCCCCGAGCTGTACCGGCTGATCGACGAGCTGGCCGACCGGCTGGCGGTCCCCGCGCCCTCGGCGATCGCCCTCACCCCGGACTGCGACAGCTGGCTGGAGGACGTCCCGCCGGGCCGACCGGCCGGCACCGGCCGCTCGTCGCGCCACTCGCCGCGCCACGAGCAGGACCCGCCCGCGCCGGTGCTGGTGATCGGCTCGCCGTTCCTCTGGTGGATGCGGGCCGGCGAGCTGCGGGCGCTGCTCGCCCCGGTGGTGGCCGGTACCGGGGCCGCCGCCGACCCGGACATCGCCGCCGCCCGCCGCTTCCTGCGCGGTCTGGACGCCAGCCTGGACGCCGCCCCCGGGCCCGGCGTGGTCGGCGCCCCCGCGCCCGCCGCCCCGCGCGGGCGCCGCGGCCCGGCCGCGCTGACCGACCGGATCACCCGCCGGCTGCTCCGCGCCTGCCGGGCGCACTCCGCCGAGCTGGAGCGGGCCGTCGCCGGCTGGGCCTCCGAGCAGGCCCGGGCGGTCGACTACGGCCTGCGGATCGCCGCCCAGGAGCAGGTCGGCCTGGCCTACGCCGGCTGGGACCGGCTGCTCACCCGGGTCGCGCTGCCCGCCTGGCGGCTCGGCCGGCACCCCGCGCACCTCAACGCCGGGGTGGTCGCCGCGCTCACCGAGCTGTCCCGGCGCGACCGGCTGGCCGACGGGTACGGCAGCCGCCTCGGCGACCGCCCCGCCTGCGACCTGCTGGAGGAGCCGGGCACGGTGGACGAGGCGGTCTCGCTGCTCGCCGCCGAGCTGTTCTTCGGCCGCCCCGCCTCCGGCGCCTGGCGCGAGGTCGAGTGGACCGACTACCCGGCCGAGGTGGTGGACGCCGGCTGGCGGGCCCGCGCCACCGCGCTGCAGTCCGCGCTGGACCGGCTGGCCCCGCAGGCCCGCCCCGGCGCCCCGACGGTGACCAGGCTGCTCGGCCGGCTCGCCGAGGGCGGCGGCGAGCAGCTGGCGGCCGCGCTCACCGCCGAGCTGGCCCGGACCACGGCGCCCGCCCCGCTGCTCGAACCCGTCCGCACCGGGCGGGACCTGCTGGTCGACCACGTCACCGCGATGGTCTGCTGCGCCGCCGTCGACACCGCCGGGGCCACCCCGGGCCTGGACTGGCTGGACGGGCCGGTGCTGCTGATCGGCGGGGTGCGCCGCACCGATCTGGCCGGGCCGATCGCCCAGGCCGTCGAGCAGGGCAAGGACGGCCCGCTGCGGGCCTGGCTGGACGCCGCCGACGTCCGGCTGGAGAAGCCGGTCCGACTCTGAGCCCGGAGGGCGCTCGGTACCGGGGCTCGCGCCCCCGGGCCGGTCCCCGGCGGCAGGTCTTCGCAGGCCGGAGCCCCTCCACCGGCGGACCGGAAGATTCCCGGACACCAGTTGCTACCGATGGGTGACGCAGCGCCAGCACTCTGTGGTGTATTTGACCGCACGCACATCCGGGAGGCACATGCCGACCGGCGGAGGGTGCACCTTGTGGGAGGGGCGCGTGGGGACGGAACTCAACCGCCGCTGGGAGTCCGGAACGCACGCGTACAGCGTCTCCGACCCCTTCGGCCAGGGCCCGCTGCCCTGGCTCCGCAGCCCGGACCAGTACCTGGCCGGGGCCGAGGGCGCCGTCCCCTGGTACGTCTCGGTGGACGCACCGGGCCAGCAGCCGCTGGCCGGGGGTGCCAGACCGAAGCCGCCGGTCGGCACCCCGCAGGGCGCCAACGACGTGGTGCAGCAGATCAAGGGGTTCGCCTCGGCGGGCGTGGTCCGCCCCGGCGGCTCGGTGGACTTCCGGGTCACCGTCAACCCGCCCCGCGAGTTCACCGTCGACGTCTACCGGATCGGCCACTACAGCGGCGACGGTGCGCACCACATGACGTCCAGCCCGCTGATCGCCGGACTGGCCCAGCCGGCCCCGCTGGTGGCCGGGCGAACGGTCTCCTGCCACCACTGGTGGCACTCCTGGCGGCTGCAGATCCCGACCCACTGGCGCCCCGGCGCCTACGTCGCCGTCCTGACCACCGCGGACATGCTGCACCGCAGCCACATCCCGTTCACCGTGCGGGACTTCGAGGACCAGGCGCACGCCGCCGAGCTGCTCCTGGTGATCCCGGACGTGACCTGGCAGGCCTACAACCTCTTCCCCGAGGACGGCCGCAGCGGCGCCAGCCTGTACCACGCCTGGGACGACCGGGGACGGCTGGTCGGCGAGCGGGAGGCGGCCGTCACCGTCTCCTTCGACCGCCCGCACGCCACCGCGGGCCTGCCGCTGCACGTCGGCCACGCCTACGACTTCATCCGCTGGGCCGAGCGCTACGGCTACGACCTCTCCTACGCCACCGCCACCGACCTGCACGCCGGCCTGGTCGACCCGGCCCGGCACCGGGCGCTGGTCTTCCCAGGCCACGACGAGTACTGGTCGGAGCCGATGCGCCGGACGGTCGAGCGGGCCCGCGACGGCGGCACCTCGCTGGTCTTCCTCTCCGCCAACACCATGTACTGGCGGGTCGAGCTGAGCCCCGCGCCGTCCGGCGAGCCCAACCGGCTGCTCAACTGCCGCAAGCGGCAGAAGGTCGAGCCCGGCAGCCCGGCCACCGGAGTGGGCGGCGCCGCCAGCGCGCTCTGGCGGGACGCCGGCGAACCGGAGCAGCACCTGCTCGGCCTGCAGTACTCCGGCCGGGTCGCCTCCCCCGTCCCGCTGGTCGCCCGGCACACCGCGCACTGGCTCTGGGACGGCACCGGCGTCCAGGAGGGCGACGAGCTGCCCGGGCTGGTCGCCGGCGAGGCCGACCGGTACTACCCCAAGGTGGCGCTGCCCCGGCACACCGAGCGGGTGCTGCTCGCGCACTCCCCGTACCGGGACCTCGCCGGCCGCACCCGGTACCAGGAGACCTCGCTGTACCGGGCGCCGAGCGGCGCGTACGTCTTCGCCGCCGGGACGTTCGCGTGGTCGCCCGCGCTGGACCGGCCCGGACTCACCGACGAGCGGATCCAGCGGGCCACCGCCAACCTGCTGGACCGCCTCTGCAAGAACGCCTGAGGGCGCCCGGCCGGGGCCCCGACGGGCGTTCGTGACAGACTCGGGTCCACTGACCTCCCCTTTCGCGCCGCACGCCCGCGAACGACCCCTGAGGACTGAGACAACCTTGAGCGGATTTGTCACCAAGCCCGAGCCGGTCCAGGTGCCCGGCCTGGTCCACCTGCACACCGGCAAGGTGCGCGACCTCTACCGCGCCGAGTCGGGCGACCTCGTGATGGTCGCCAGCGACCGCATGTCGGCGCACGACTGGGTCCTGCCCAACGAGATCCCCGACAAGGGCCGCATCCTCACCCAGCTCTCGCTGTGGTGGTTCGAGCGGATCGCCGACATCGTGCCCAACCACGTGATCTCCACCGAGGTCCCGGCCGGCGCCCCCGCCGACTGGAAGGGCCGCACGCTGGTCTGCCGCAGCCTGGAGATGATCCCGGTCGAGTGCGTGGCCCGCGGCTACCTGGCCGGCTCCGGCCTGACGGAGTACGAGGCGGACCGCACGGTCTGCGGCATCGCGCTGCCCGAGGGCCTGGTGAACAGCTCCGAGCTGCCCGCCCCGATCTACACCCCCGCCCTCAAGGCCGACGTCGGCGAGCACGACGAGAACGTCTCCTACGAGGAGACCGCCCGCCGGATCGGCGCGGAACTCGCCTCCCAGCTGCGCCGCACCACCCTGGACGTCTACGCCCGGGCCCGGGACATCGCCCGGTCGCGCGGCATCATCCTGGCGGACACCAAGTTCGAGTTCGGCCTGGTCGACGGCGAGCTGGTGATCGGCGACGAGGTGCTCACCCCGGACTCCTCCCGCTTCTGGCCCGCCGACGACTGGCAGCCCGGCCGCTCGCAGCCGTCCTTCGACAAGCAGCTCATCCGCGACTGGCTGGTCTCGCCGGCCTCCGGCTGGGACCGCGCCAGTGAGCTGCCGCCGCCGGAGCTCCCGGCCGAGGTCGTCGAGCAGACCAGGGCCAAGTACATCGAGGTCTACGAGCGGCTGACCAGTACCTCCTGGGCCTAGGGGGTCCCTGTCCGCGCGGGCACGGCCGGGTCCTCAGATCCAGCCGTGCTCGCGCGCGATCCGCACCGCCGCGTGGCGGTTCTCGGCGCCCAGCTTGCCGGCGGCCGAGGAGAGGTAGTTGCGGACGGTGCCCTGGGAGAGTGCCGCGCGCTCGGCGATCCCGGCGATCGAGGTGCCGTCGGCGGCCAGTTCGAGGACGTCCGTCTCGCGCGGGGTCAGCGGGGTCTCGCCCGCGCTGATCGCGTCCGCCGCCAGCTCCGGGTCCACGTAGCGGCCGCCCGCGCGCACCGTGCGGATGATTCCGGCGAGGTCCGCCGCCGAGACGGTCTTCGGCAGGAAGCCGCGCACGCCGACCTCCAGCGCCCGCTTCAGGTAGCCGGGTCGGCCGTATCCGGTGACGATCATGGAGCGGCAGTCCGGCAGCAGCCGGCGCAGTTCGGTGGCCACCTCGATGCCGTCCAGCCCGGGCATCTGGAGGTCCAGCACCGCGATGTCCGGGCGGTGCGCCTGCGCCATCGCCACCGCCTCCGGGCCGGAGGCGGCCTGGGCGACCACGGTGATGTCGTCCTCCAGGGAGAGCAGCGCGGCCAGCGCCCCCCGGATCAGGTGCTCGTCGTCCGCGAGCAGCACGCGCACGGGGTCGGTCTCGGTCATCGGGGCCTTCTTCCGGACGGGAGCGGTGCGGTGGCGGACGGGGGCCGGAGCGGGACGCTGGCGAGCACCCGGAACCGGCCCGGCCCGGCCTCCGGGAGGGTCAGCTCGCCGTCGTGGGCGGCGAGGCGCTCGCGCAGCCCGTGCAGGCCCGTCCCGCTGCCCTGGGACGGGATCGGCACGGCCGGCACCCCGTCATTCTCCAGCTCCAGCACCACCCGGCCGTCCTCGCGGCGCAGCCGGATCGAGCAGTGCGCGGCCTCGCTGTGGCGCAGCGTGTTGGTGGTGGCCTCGCGGATCACCCAGCCGAGCACCGACTGCACCGGCAGCGGCAGTTCGTGCGGCTCCTCGCCCAGGTCGATCTCGCAGGCCACGTCGGCGGCGCGGAGCACGGCGCGGGCGCCGATCGCCTCGGCGTGCAGGTCCGCCGTGCGGTAGCCGCGGACGACGTCGCGGACCTCGCGCTGGGACTCCTGGGCGATCCGCTGCACCTCGGACATCTGGTCGGCGGCCTCCGGCCGGCCGCGGCGGGCCAGTTGGGCGGCGAGTTCGCTCTTCAGCGCGATGGTGGTGAGGTTGCGGCCCATCACGTCGTGCAGGTCCCGGGAGAACCGCAGCCGCTCCTCGGCCACCGCCAGCCTGGACTGGGCCTCGCGGGCGGCGTCCAGCTCCCAGACCACGGACTGCAGCCAGGCGAAGCTGCGGCAGCTGGACCCGATGAAGGTGAGCGCGATCAGGTTGCCGACCAGCAGACCGGCCGTGGTCGCGCCGTCGAGCCCGGCGAGCAGGGCCGCGGGGGCGACCAGGAGCTGGGCCGTCACCCCGGTGAGGCAGGCCCGGCGCACCGGCAGGCCGACGCTCACCGGGCAGAAGGCGGCGGCCAGCAGGAGGGAGACGACCACGACGGTGAACGGCGGCGCGCCCGGGCTGTCCGGTCCGCCGTCGGCCGGGCCGAGCAGCAGGACCGCCCAGGAGCCGGCGATCGTCACGACGCCGAGGGTGAGGAGCCAGCGCAGGTGGTCGGTCGGCCGGTTCAGGTAGTGGTCGAGCGAGGTGCGCAGGGCCCGCAGGGTCAGCAGGGTGGTGGCCAGGCCGACGACCACGCAGACCTGGGCGCTGCCGCGGGTGTCCTCCCGGCCGGTGGGGGCGGCGATGGCCAGCACGATCATCGGGAGCAGGATCAGCGGGATGAAGTAGAGCGACCAGCGGAGGTACAGCTCGGTGCGCTGGGGTTTGCTGGACCCCTTCCAGCGCCGTCTCGGCGTCAGGACGCTCATCTCCCCGCCCCCCCTTCGATCATGATCGTGCTGTGCCCTTCCTATCAGGTGGGGAGCGGGTGCCGGGGCGGCCCGGCTCCGGTCAGCGGCGGGGCTCCCAGCGGAACCAGCGGACGGCGCCCCAAGCGGCCAGGGCGAGCCAGACCATGCCGGTGACCAGGTGCGGGGCGGCGGGGGCCCAGGTGCCGGCGAAGCCGGTGGCGGCGGCGGAGCCGTCGGTGCCGAACCAGCCGAGGCGGATCAGCTGGAAGGCCGGGGTGGTCGGCAGCAGCCGGCAGACGTCGGCCATCCGGTCGGGCATGACCTCCAGCGGGATGAACAGGCCGGAGCCGAACTGGGAGACCAGCAGGACCGGCATGGTGGTGATGCCGGCGCTCTCGACCGTCCTGGTGAAGGCGCTGGAGAGGGCGGCCAGCGCCATCAGGGTGCCGATCACCAGGACCAGCCCGGCGGCCATCAGCAGCGGGTTGACCGGCGCGCTGAGGTCCAGGGCGACGCCGCCGCCGACGGCGACCACGAGGCACATCAGCAGGGCCAGGGCGACCGAGGGCACCGCGGTGCCGGCCAGGATCTCGACGTCCCGCGCCTCGCCGGTGCGCAGCCGCTTGAGCACCAGCTCGCCGCGGCGGGCCACGTAGGCGCCGGTCAGGTTGTAGTAGACGACGAAGGCGAGCACCATCCCGATCGCCCCGTTGACCAGCAGCGAGTCGACGTCGAGGCCGGGGTGGGTCTCGGCCTGCTGTTCGAGCACGCCCCGCAGGGCGCCGATGAGCATCAGCGGCAGCAGCAGGGCCGTGAACATCGCGGTCCGGTTGCGCAGCAGCAGGGTGGCCTCGGCCCGGCCGAGGGCGAGCAGCCGGCGGACGGCGGTGGTCCGCGGGCCGGCGGCGGGACGGGCGGTGGCGGTGGTCATCGGGAGAGTCCCATCAGGCGGCGGAGGGCGGTGGGGGCGGCCGGGGCGTCGGCCGGGGGCTGGTGCGCGGCCTCGGAGGCGATGGCGAGGAAGGCCTCCTCCAGCGAGGCGCTGCGGGCGTCGAGGGCGCCGAGCGCGATGCCGTGCCGGGCGGCCCAGCCGAGCAGGTCGGTGAGGGTGGCCTGGAGCTGCCCGGTCTGCACGGTGATCCGGCGGCCGTCGGCGACCAGGGTGGCCCCGGTCAGCGGCGGGAGCGAGGCTCCGGTGAACTCCGGGAGCTCGAAGGAGATCCGGGCGGGCCGGCCGGCGATGACCTCGGCGACGGTGCCGGTGGTGACGATCCGGCCGCGGTGCATGATCGCCAGGCGGTCGGCCAGCTCCTCGGCCTCCTCCAGGTAGTGCGTGGTGAGCAGCACGGTGGTGCCCTGGGCGCGCAGGTCGCGGACCAGCCGCCAGACGGCGGCCCGGGCCTCGGGATCGAGGCCGGTGTTCGGCTCGTCCAGGAAGAGCACCTCCGGCCGGCCGAGCAGGGCCATCGCGAGGTCGAGCCGGCGCCGCTCGCCGCCGGAGAGCTGCTTGACCCGGACGCCCCGGCGGTCGGCGAGGCCGACCAGCTCCAGCGCCTCCTCCAGCGGGCGGGCGCCGCTGGTCATCCCGGCCCAGCTGCGGCCGGTCTCGGCGACGGTGAGGTCGCCGGGGAAGCCGCCCTCCTGGAGCATGATGCCGATCCGGGGGCGGAGCGCGGCGCGCTCGCGGTAGGGGTCGTGGCCGAGCACCCGGACCGCACCGGCGGTGGGGGCGGCGAGGCCCTCGATCAGCTCCATGGCGGAGGTCTTGCCGGCCCCGTTGGTGCCGAGCAGCGCGAAGAGCTCACCGTGGCCGACGGTCAGGTCGACCCCGCGCACCGCGTGGAAGCCGGTGGCGCCGGAGCCGTAGTGGCGGTGGAGGTCGGTGACCTCGATCACAGGGTCGCTCGCGGTGCGCGGCTGGCTCGTTTCCATGGCTCAAGCCTTCCGCCGCCGGGGCGCCCCGGGCAGTGCGGGCCCTCATGAGAAGGCGGTGCGGATCCACGGGTCGGCGGTGACAAATGTCATCGGCGCTCCGGCGGCGGGGCGGGCCGGGAATGCGGGGACGGCTGCTCGGGCGGGGCCCGGCACAACCGCGGGGAATGCCGAAGGGCCCCCTCGATCGAGGGGGCCCTTCGTACTGGAGCGGACGACGAGATTCGAACTCGCGACCCTCACCTTGGCAAGGTGATGCTCTACCAACTGAGCCACGTCCGCAGGTCAAGATATTGAGTTGTGCTGTGCTCGCGCACTGCGAGCGGACGACGAGATTCGAACTCGCGACCCTCACCTTGGCAAGGTGATGCTCTACCAACTGAGCCACGTCCGCACGGTGCCTGGTGGGGCACCGGCCGCCTCTTCGGATCTCTCCGTTGCGGCGACGAGGAATACTCTACCCCATCGGTCGGGGTGGTCGCCCCACCCTTTCGGGGCAGGTGGGACGACCGGGTCCGGCGGGGTCAGTTCGCCTCGGCGAACGCCTCGTACACGTGCTTGGGGATGCGCCCCCGGGCGGGCAGCTCCATGCCGCGCGACTGGGCCCAGGCGCGCACGGCGGCCGGGTCCGGGGTGAGCGCGGTGCGGCGGAAGGACTTACCGGTACGGCTCTGGCGGCGGCCGGCCGCGACGAACGGAGCGAGGGCCTCCCGCAGCTTTTCCGCGTTGTCCAGGGACAGGTCGATCTCGTACGACTTCCCGTCGACGCCGAAGTGGACGGTTTCCGCGGCTGCGCCGCCGTCCAGGTCGTCGGAGAGCGTGACGACTACACGCTGAGCCATGGGTGTCAATCCTCTCGGGCAATTCGGCCGAAGGGCGCGGGGTGCGCTCCCGTGGCCTGATGTGCACCACTCGCGCAAGCGCATACGGGCAGGCCCGATGGCGTGCCGGATACGCAGCACTTGCCGCGACAGGTGGCCCTATTCTGCACCCGAAGCGGGTCGAAATCGAAGAGTCCGGCTTTCTTTTCCGTATATTCACGTGTCTTCGGCGGGTGCCGGATACCCGGTGCACTCGGCTGGCCGATCTGTCCGGAGTGCCGGTATTCGGGTGCTCTTCGGCCGTTCTCGCTCGGGCCGTCGAATCCGATGAAAAGGGGTGCCCGCCGGGGGGTGCCGGGGAGTCGGAGCCCTTGTGGCGTAAGGGTCGTGGGTCTACGCGCGTCACCCTCCCCGGCCAGCAAAGTCGCCCGAAACCCCCGGTAGTCTGGAGTTCCCCCGCCTTCACGAAGACACCACCGGGAGTGCCAGTGGCACGCGTCGTAGTCGACGTCATGCTCAAGCCGGAGATCCTCGACCCCCAGGGACAGGCGGTGCAACGCGCACTGCCCCGTCTCGGATTCGCCGGGATCGCCGACGTCCGCCAGGGCAAGCGCTTCGAGCTGGAGCTGGAGGGCCCGGTCGACGACGCCGCGCTCGCCCGTATCCGCGAAGCAGCCGAGACCTTTCTCGCCAACACCGTGATCGAGGACTTCACCGTCCGCGTCGAGGAGGAGGGCAAGTGACCACCCGAGTCGGCGTCGTCACTTTCCCTGGTTCCCTCGACGACCGCGACGCCCAGCGCGCGGTCCGCCTGGCCGGCGCGGAGCCGGTCGCCCTCTGGCACCGTGACAAGGATCTCCACCAGGTCGACGCCGTCGTCCTGCCCGGCGGATTCAGTTACGGCGACTATCTGCGCTGCGGCGCCATCTCCCGCTTCTCGCCGGTGATGGACACCATCATCGAGCAGGCGAAGCTGGGAATGCCGGTTCTCGGTATCTGCAACGGCTTCCAGGTGCTGTGCGAATCGCACCTGCTGCCCGGCGCGCTCACCCGCAACGACTCGCTGCACTTCGTCTGCCGCGACCAGAAGCTGCGGATCGAGAACGCCGGCACCGCCTGGACCCGGGATTACTCGGCCGGCCAGGAAATCGTCGTCCCGCTGAAGAACGGCGAGGGCCGGTTCGTCGCCGACGAGCACGTCCTGGACGCGCTGGAGGCCGAGGGCCGGGTGGTCGCCCGCTACGTCGACGTCAACCCGAACGGTTCGTACCGCGACATCGCCGGCATCACCAACGCCGCCGGCAATGTCGTCGGTCTGATGCCGCACCCGGAGCACGCCGTGGAGCCGCTCACCGGTCCGAGCACCGAGGGCCTGGGCTTCTTCACTTCCGTCCTGAAGCAGCTGGTGAACGCCTGATGAGCCTCGACACCGTCAAGAACGCCGAGCAGACCCCGGACTCCGCCCAGCCGTGGTCCGAACTCGGCCTCAAGGAGGACGAGTACGCCCGCATCCGCGAGATCCTCGGCCGCCGCCCGACCGGCGCCGAGCTCGCGATGTACTCGGTCATGTGGTCGGAGCACTGCTCCTACAAGAGCTCCAAGGTGCACCTGAAGCAGTTCGGCGAGAAGGTTCCGCCGAACGACGCGATGCTCGTCGGCATCGGCGAGAACGCCGGTGTGGTCGACGTCGGCCAGGGCTACGCGGTCACCTTCAAGGTCGAGTCGCACAACCACCCCTCGTACATCGAGCCGTACCAGGGCGCGGCCACCGGCATCGGCGGCATCGTGCGCGACATCCTCGCGATGGGCGCCCGCCCGGTCGCCGTGATGGACCCGCTGCGGTTCGGCGCCGCCGACCACCCGGACACCCGGCGCGTACTGCCTGGGATCGTCGCGGGCATCGGCGGCTACGGCAACTGCCTGGGCCTGCCCAACATCGGCGGCGAGGTCGTCTTCGACTCCTGCTACCAGGGCAACCCACTGGTCAACGCGCTCTGCGTGGGCGTGATGAAGCACGAGGACATCCACCTCGCGCAGGCCTCCGGCGCCGGCAACAAGGTCATCCTGTACGGAGCCCGCACCGGTGGCGACGGCATCGGCGGTGTCTCGGTGCTCGCCTCGGAGACCTTCGACGCGACCGGGCCCGCCAAGCGCCCGGCCGTCCAGGTCGGCGACCCGTTCCAGGAGAAGCTCCTCATCGAGTGCACCCTGGAGATCTTCTCCGAGAAGCTCGTCAAGGGCATCCAGGACCTCGGCGGCGCCGGTCTCTCCTGCGCCACCTCCGAGCTGGCCTCGGCCGGTTCGGGCGGCATGCGGATCGAGCTCGACACCGTGCCGCTGCGCGACAAGACGCTCTCGCCGGAGGAGATCCTCATGAGCGAGTCGCAGGAGCGCATGTGCGCCATCGTCGAGCCCGGCAAGGTCGACCGCTTCCTGGAGATCTGCGAGAAGTGGGACGTCATCGCCACCGTCATCGGTGAGGTGACGGAGGGCGAGCGGCTGGAGATCTTCTGGCACGGCGAGCTGGTGGTCGACGTGCCGCCGCGCACCGTCGCCCACGAGGGCCCGACCTACCAGCGCCCGTACGCCCGCCCGAGCTGGCAGGACGCGCTGCAGGCCGACGCCCCGAGTGCCGAGCGGCTCGCCCGCCCGACCACCGGCGAGGGCCTGAAGGCCGACCTGCTCAAGGTCGCCGGCAGCCCGAACCAGGCCTCCAAGTCCTGGATCACCGACCAGTACGACCGCTACGTGCTCGGCAACACCGTCCTCTCGGTGCCCGAGGACTCCGGCATGATCCGGATCGACGAGGAGACCAACCTCGGCGTCTCGGTCGCCACCGACGGCAACGGCCGCTACACCAAGCTGGACCCGTACACCGGCGCCCAGCTGGCCCTCGCCGAGGCGTACCGCAACGTCGCCGCCGGCGGTGCCAAGCCGCTCGCGATCTCCGACTGCCTCAACTTCGGCTCCCCCGAGGACCCGGACGTGATGTGGCAGTTCGCCGAGGCAACCCGCGGCCTGGCCGACGCCTGCCTGGCGCTCGGCACCCCGGTCACCGGCGGCAACGTCTCGCTGTACAACCAGACCGGCGAGACCGCCATCCACCCGACCCCCGTGGTCGCGGTGCTCGGCGTGATCGACGACGTCACCCGCCGCACCCCGATCGGCTTCGCCGAGGAGGGCCAGCTGCTCTACCTGCTCGGTGACACCGAGGACGAGCTGGGTGGCTCGGCCTGGACGCAGGTGGTCCACGACCACCTCGGCGGCCTGCCGCCCAAGGTCGACCTGGACCGCGAGAAGCTGCTCGGCGACATCCTGATCGCCGCCTCGCGCGACGGCATGATCGACGCCGCGCACGACCTCTCCGACGGCGGCCTGGGCCAGGCCCTCGTGGAGAGCTGCCTCAAGGGCGGCCACGGCGCCCGGATCATCGTGCCCGAGGGCCAGGACCCGTTCGTGTTCCTGTTCTCCGAGTCGGCCGGCCGCGCGGTCGTCGCGGTGCCGCGCAGCGAGGAGCTCCGGTTCAACGACATGTGCACCGCGCGTGGCCTGCCGGCCACCCGGATCGGTGTGGTCGACGGTGATGTCCTGGACGTCCAGGGCCAGTTCACCGTCTCGCTGGCCGAGCTGAAGGACGCCCACACCGGCGTCATCGAGGCCCTGCTCGCCTGATCCGCGTGCTTCGAGGGGCGGACGGTTCCACGGAACCGTCCGCCCCTCGGCGTATGTTGGGGCGCATGCCCGCCAAGTCCCGTACGTACCAGCCCGCCAAGGTCCAGGCCGCGCTGGTGGAGCAGACCACAGCGCTGCGCGACACCGTCCGGGCGCTCTGCGCCCGCCCGGACGCCGCCGACCTGCTCGCCCGGCCCACCCGGCTGGGCACGTGGACGGTGCGCGAGCTGATCGCCCACCTCGGCGTCCAGGTCGACTGGGTGCCCGCACACCTGGACGACCCGCTGGAGGGCCGGCCGCCGCTGGACCTGCCGCGGTGGGTGCGGCGGGTCGGTACGCTCGCCCCGCTGCTGGACGAGCAGGCCAGGACGCGGGCGGCGGGGGAGTACGGCGGGGACCCGGCCTCGGTGGCGGAGGCCTTCGGGCGGGCGGCCGACGGGCTGATCGCCGTCCTGGCGGACGCCGGCACCGCCGACCCGGGCCGGCGGTTCGAGATCCGGCTGGGCTCGATGACGCTCACCGACATGCTGGTGACCAGGCTGGTGGAGACGGTGGTGCACGCCGACGACCTGGCCGACGCGGTGGGCACGGCGGCCTTCCCGCACGCCCGGCGGGCGCTGGCCGCCGTCACCCGGCTGCTGGCCGACGCCCTCGCCGACCAGGCGCCCGGCGGCGCGGTCGAGCTGCGGATCCCGCCGTACGCCGTGGTGCAGGCCGTCGAGGGCCCCCGGCACACCCGGGGCACCCCGCCGAACGTGGTCGAGACCGACCCGCTGACCTGGATCCGGCTCGCCACCGGCCGGACGGACTGGGACGCCGCGGTGGAGGCCGCCGCGCTCTCGGCCAGCGGTGAGCGCAGCGACCTGCGGGCCCATCTGCCGGTCCTCGGGTAGGACGCCCGGGACCGGCCGGGCCCCTACGGGCGCAGCTGGGCGGCGAGCCGCTCGGTGGCCTTGCGGAGCGCCTCCCCGGTCAGGGCCTGCTCCGGCCCGGCGTCCGAGGAGCTCTGGGAGAGGGTGAGCGCGATGTCGCCCTTGCCGTTGGCCGCGACCCGGGCGACGCCCACCGACTCCGCGCCCGGGGTGAGCTTGGTCTGGCCGGCCGTCGGCTGCGCTTCGGCGAACCGGGTCAGCTGGTCGACGCCCATGCCCCCGGCCTTCTGGATGTACGGCAGCATCATGTTGATCGCGACCCCGTTCTCCGGGACGGCCAGCAGGTCGATCTGGACCGGGGCCGAGCCGACCGTGTAGGCGCAGGTCACCCAGGCGGTCGGGGGAGTGGCCGGGACCGAGGCCATCGAGGGCGGCGCGGAGAAGCCGGAGGGCCAGGGCTCGGCCGGCCTGCCGTTGCCGAGGTCGGTGGTGACCGCGGGCTCGCCCTTGGACCCGGGGGTCACCGGGCGGTCGATCCCGGCCTCCTTCAGCGCCGCCGGGAGGTCCAGACCGAACGGGCACGGGCCGGTCCCGGCGAGCCCCTGGGCGGTCGACCGGACGTGGTCGTAGGAGAGGCTGCCGGTGCCGGTGACGCCTCCGGAGGAGGAACAGGCGGCCGCGCCGAGGAGGATCCCGGCGGTGCCGGCCACGGTGAGGAGGCGGCGGCGCCCTGCTGCGGTGCGGTCTGCGGTCATGCGATCAGCCTAGAACGGCCTTGTACCGGTGGGTCGGTGAACGGGTATCGGATCCGTTCCGATGCGGGCGGGCTCCGGTCGGGCTCCGGTCGGGCGCGCTCTCCGGGCGCTCGGCCTGCCGCTCAGGACCCGCGGTTCAGAGCACCGACGGGCCGCTGAGGTAGCTGCCGTCGGCCGAGTACGGCCAGGCGTTGGGTTCGCAGCCCTTGAGGCCGTAGATCTGCTGCATCATCGCGGGTGCCGGCTTGCCCTTGCCCGGGCAGGTCTCGTGCCCGTGGCCGATCCGGTGGCCGACCTCGTGGTTGACGATCAGTGCCCGGTACTCGTCGATCGGTCCGCTGAACTGGGGTGAACCGGTGTTCCAGCGCTTGACGTTGACCAGCACCTGGTTGCCGACGTTGCAGTTCACCTCGCCGTGGGTGTCCAGTCCGGCGGCCCCGCAGATCCGGTCCACGGCGGCCGGCGACGCGATCTTCACGGTGAAGTCGTAGGCACCGCTCGACACCAGCTGGAAGCCGTTCCTGCGGTCGTTGGTCCAGCCCCGCGGGTCGGCGAGGATGCTCTGGACCTGGGCGGCGGCCGCGGCCGGGTCGATCCCGATGCCGTCCTCGACCTCGACCCGGTAGCGGCGGACGGTGCCCTTGCCGACCGCCGCGGCCGCGCCCGGGGCGACGGTGAAGGTGCCCGCGCCCTGGGCCGGGCCCGGGTCCGGGGTGCCCGGCGCGGCCGGTCCGGGCGTCGGACCGGGAGCCGGTGGCGGGGGCGAGGTCGGGGTGGGCGCCGGGGTCGGGGTCAGGGCCGGGGCGGCGGGCGCGGCGGCGGGCGGGGTGCTCGCCTCGGGCGGGGCGATCCGGCCCTGCGCGGTCGGCCCGGTGGTCGGTCGCGGGTCGGGGCGGTCGAGCATGAGCAGTGCCCCGCCGAGGACGGCCAGCGCCGCCACCAGCGCGGTGATCATGCCGGGGCGGATCCGGCGGCGCCTGCGCCGGGCACCGGTGGCGCGGGAGCGGCCGGTGCGGGAGCCGCCGGTGCGTTCGCCGGCCGCGCCGGAGCTGCGCGCGCGGGAGCGGCGTCGGTCGGGTCTGGCTGCGGGCACGTCTGGGCTTCCTGTCGGACCTGTGGGGTCGCCAAAGCCGTTCGAACCTCTGTGCGCCCCCCTCGCACGGACCACCCTGACACGGAGACCCGACGGCTGTCCACGTACCGGATACGCGTCCCGGCATGCGGCCGCCCCCGTACGGGCCGGAGGGCGCGTACGGGGGCGGCCGGTCCGGGCGGGTCGGCCCGGGGCGCTACCTGGGGGCGGGCGGGTCAGCCCAGCGTGGCGGCGGCGGTCGGCGAGCTGTCCCGGAGGAACTGGGCGCAGCGCTCGGCCTCCTCCTTCTCGTCGATGGCGGCGGCGGCCCGGCCGAGGCCGTGCAGCGCCCGCAGGAAGCCGCGGTTCGGCTCGTGCTCCCACGGCACCGGGCCGTGGCCCTTCCAGCCCGCCCGGCGCAGCGAGTCCAGCCCGCGGTGGTAGCCGGTGCGGGCGTACGCGTAGGACTCGACGGTGCGGCCGGCGGCGAAGGCGTCGTCGGCGAGCTGAGCCCAGGCCAGCGAGGAGGTCGGGTACTTCGCCGCGACCTCGGCCGGGGAGGCGCCGCCGGCCAGCAGCTCCAGAGGAGCGGGCTCGGCGGGGAGGTGCGTCGGGGGCGGACCCCCGAGGAGGTTCTGGTGAATGCTCATGGCCCCCAGTGAACCACTGGGGGCCATGAGCCGGGGACCGGCCCAGGGAAAGCGCCGGGACTCCGGTGGTGCCTCGTGTCGGGCGGGTGGCCTGCTTCGGGCCCGCCTTACTTCGGGCAGGTGCCTTACTTCAGGCGGGTGCCGGCCGAGCGCAGCTGCTGGGCGGCCTCCAGCACGCGGGCGGCCATGCCGGCCTCGGCCAGCTTGCCCCAGGTGCGCGGGTCGTAGGTGTTCTTCTTGCCGACCTCGCCGTCGACCTTCAGCACACCGTCGTAGTTGCGGAACATGTGGTCCACGACCGGGCGGGTGAAGGCGTACTGGGTGTCGGTGTCCAGGTTCATCTTCACGACGCCGTTCTCCAGCGCGGTGGCGATCTCCTCGGCGGTGGAGCCCGAGCCGCCGTGGAAGACGAAGTCGAACGGGTCGGTCTTGCCGTACTGCTTGCCGATCGCGTCCTGCAGCTCGCGCAGCAGCTCCGGCTTCAGGACGACGTTGCCCGGCTTGTAGACGCCGTGCACGTTGCCGAACGAGGCGGCCAGCAGGTAGCGGCCCTTCTCGCCCAGGCCCAGCGCCTCGGCGGTGCGGACCGCGTCGTTGACGGTGGTGTACAGCTCGTCGTTGATCTCGTGCGTGACACCGTCCTCCTCGCCGCCGGTCGGGGTGATCTCGACCTCAAGGATGATCTTGGCGGCGACGGCCTGGGCCAGCAGCTCCTCGGCGATGGACAGGTTGTCGTTGAGGGTCTCGGCGGAGCCGTCCCACATGTGCGACTGGAACAGCGGGTTGAGGCCCTTGGCCACGCGCTCGGCGGAGATCGCCAGCAGCGGGCGGACGTAGCCGTCCAGCTTGTCCTTGGGGCAGTGGTCGGTGTGCAGCGCGACGGTGATGTCGTACTTGGCGGCGACCACGTGCGCGAACTCGGCGAGCGCGACGGCGCCGGTCACCATGTCCTTGTTGTGCTGACCCCCCAGGAACTCCGCACCACCGGTCGAGATCTGGATGATGCCGTCGCTCTCGGCCTCGGCGAAGCCGCGAAGCGCGGCGTGCAGGGTCTGGGACGAGGTGACGTTGATGGCCGGGTAGGCGAACTTGCCCGCCTTGGCCCGGTCGAGCATCTCGTTGTAGACCTCGGGAGTTGCGATGGGCATGCGAATCCGCTCCTGTCGGGTTGCGGCGTACGGACGGTGCTGTCCGACGCTGTGTACGCCTGTTACGACTCCGGGGTACCGGGGCCGACGCGCGGCTCTGCGGGGCGGCCACCAGTACCAAGGTTCGAGGCGGCCACCGCGGTACGACAATGAGGGTGTTGCGACCGCGGTCCGGACGCCGGAGCCATCTTCCCATCCCGGGCCCCGGCGCCACCATGTGGCCCGCCTGTCGGGACGGCCGCGCACGTGCGACGAAGGGATGACCACCGTCTCGCCCCCTGGGCGGAAGCCCGCGTCAAGACGGGCCCGCTATCCTGCGCCCGTGGACTACAACCAGCTGGCCGTCAACTTGCTCGACGCCAAATCACTGATCTCGTCCCTCGGTGCCATCGGGCTGATCGCGATCATCTTCGCCGAGACCGGCCTGCTGGTCGGGTTCTTCTTCCCGGGCGACTCACTGCTGATCATCGCCGGGGTCGCCTCCTCGAACGCCGCGTCGTCGGTGCTCGGGGAGGGCACGAAGCTGCCGATCGCGGCCCTGCTGATCGGGGCCCCACTGGCCGCCGTCGCGGGTGCCCAGCTCGGGCACCTGATCGGGGTGAAGGTCGGACCGAAGATGTTCGACAAGCCGGAGTCGAAGATCTTCCGGCGCGAGTACGTGCTGAAGGCGGAGGAGTACTTCAACAAGTTCGGGCCCGGCAAGGCCGTGGTGCTGGCCCGCTTCATGCCGATCGTCCGGACCTTCCTGAACCCGGTCGCGGGCACCCTGGAGATGCCGGCCCGGACGTTCTTCCTCTGGAACGTGATCGGCGGCGTGCTGTGGACCGAGTCCATGCTGCTGATCGGCTACTTCTTCGGTGACGCGCTCGCCCCGGTGATCGACAAGTACCTGATCCCCGCGGTGCTGCTGATCGTGCTGCTCTCGGTGTCGCCGATCCTCGTCGAGGTGGTGCGCGAGCGCCGGAAGAAGAAGGCCGGCGGTGCCGAGGCCGCCGACGCCGAGACCGCCCAGGCGGGTGCCGGGCGCCACCGCCGCGGCTGAGCGCCCCACGACGAACGGCCGGGGGCGGGGGGGGGGGGGGGGGGGGGGGAGAAAAAGGGAAGGGACGGTGGGGGGTGCTGTGTCTTTTTTTTTTTTCTCGTCTGCAGGGGGGTGAGGGCGAAGGGAGAGGAAT
>NZ_JBVHVO010000001.1:195755-287471 GCF_055564815.1 Kitasatospora sp. NPDC028961
GAACCTACACGACCACACTCCCCGGGTGTGTTAACCCCCCCCCCCGCCTCTCTCACCCCCCAATCCCCCCCCCCCCCCTTCCTCCCCCCCCCCCCCCCCCCCCCCCCCCCCGCCCCCGGCCGTTTCCGCTGTGCCGCCGTTCCGCCGGGCTACCGGCGCGCGCGGGTCAGAGGCCCAGGTCGGCCAGGTCGTACGCGGTCACGTACGGCAGGCCGGTGGCCTCGACCGCGGCGGCGCCGCCCCGCTCCACGATCACCGCGACGCCGACCACCTCGGCACCCGCCTCGCGCAGCGCCTCGACGGCGGTCAGCACCGACCCGCCGGTGGTGGAGGTGTCCTCGACGGCCAGCACCCGGCGGCCCTTGACCTCGGGGCCCTCGATCCGGCGCTGCAGACCGTGCGCCTTGCCCGCCTTGCGGACCACGAACGCGTCCAGCTCGCGGCCGCGCGCGGCGGCGGCGTGCAGCATCGCGGCGGCCACCGGGTCGGCGCCGAGCGTCAGGCCGCCGACGGCGTCGTACTCCAGGTGCTCGGTCGCGTCCAGCATCACCCGGCCCACCAGCGGGGCGGCCTGGGCGTCCAGCGTGATCCGGCGCAGGTCGACGTAGTAGTCGGCCTCCTTGCCGGAGGAAAGGGTGACCTTGCCGTGCACGACGGCCTTGTCCTTGATCTGTGCCAGCAGGGCGTCGCGGTCGTTGCTCATGAGCGTTCAGTCTAGGGGGTGCCCGGCCTTCTAACGTCGGCGCAGGGCCCTGGCCAGGACCACGGCGCCGCCGATCAGGGCCACGCCGCCGCCGATCATCCACGGCACCGCGCTGCGGCCGCCCGGTCCCGGCACCACGATGCCGCCGGCCTCGCCGCCCCAGCGGGACGCCGCCCGGGCCCGCGCGCTGCGGGCCGGCAGGGCGGGGGCGTACGGGCCGCGCGGCGGGGCGTGGTCGACCTCCTCGGCGGAGCGGCCGACGATGCTGCGGCGGACCGGGCCGCCGAGCACCGGCTCCTGCTCGTAGCCGAAGGGCAGGTCGGCGGGGAGCTCGGTGCCGGCGCCGTCCCCGGCCTCGGCGGCGGGGCCGTCGACGTCGGCGGCCTCCTCACGGTCGTCCTCCTCGCGGTCGCCGCCGATCGGGAGGCCGAAGCGCTCGGCGTCGGCGTCGGAGAAGGCGATGAGGTCGGAGAGGTCGTCGTCGAGGTCGTCGCCGGGGTTGTCCTGGTGGTCGTCCAGGAAGAGCACGGTGGCGGTGGGCTCCTCGTCGTCCTCCGCTTCGTCCTCGTCCTCTGCCTCGACGTCGGTGTCCTCGGCGGTGGCCGCCTCCTCGGCGTCCTCGGCTTCCGCCTCGATGTCGGCGTCCGCCGCCTCCACGGCGGTTTCCACCTCGACGTCCGCCTCCACCTCGACGTCCCGCGCCTCGACGTCGGCGTCCGCGGCCTCCGCCGCCGCCGCCGCCTCCGCCTCGGGGGAGGCGAGGGCGGCGGCGAAGCGGTCGAGCAGGCGGCGGCCGGCGCCGGCGAGGGTCTCGCCGTCGAACTCGGTGAGCCGGCCGGTGGCGCTCAGGTCGCCGACGAAGCGGACCAGCGTGGTCCCGGCCGCGGTGCCGTCGGCGGTGGCGACCCGGAGGGTGGCGGTGGCCTCGCCGCTGCCGCGCGCCTCCTCGCCCTCGGCGAACACGGTGAGGACGCCCTCGCGGCCCTCGATCAGTGACAGCACGCCCTTGTAGGTGATGGTGGAGGTGCCGATCCGCAGCTTCAGCCGCCCGCTGATCTCCTCGGCGGACCCGCTGCCGACGGCGGCCGGCTCGGTGCTCAGCCCGGGGACGCAACGGGCCAGCAGAGCCGGATCCTGCAGGGCCTGCCGGACCAGCTCGGCCGGCATCGGGACGACAACCTCATGCTCCATGTCACGGAGCCTACCGACCGAACCCGCGGTGGTCCCCGCAGTGGCCCCTACCTGCCGTCGGGACGTCCCCGACCGGCCGCACCCGGCCCTCCGCCGACCGCTCGTGGCCGCCCTCCGCCCGGTTCCGTCCGCTCGGCCCCGCCCGGTTCCGCCCGCTTCACCCCGGGCGATCCGTCAGCGCGGCCCCAGCAGGGTCAGCGCGGCCGGCGGGCGGGCCGGGCGGAGGGCGGTCAGGTAGGCGGCGGCGGCCCGCAGGGCGTCCGCGGTGAACGCGCGCGGCGGCGGGGCGTCCGGGGCGAGGGTGAGCGGGGGCTGGGCGGCGGCGGCCAGCAGGAAGGCCTGGCTGTCCGGTGAGCCGGGCCGGCAGCTCGCGGCGGGGCCGCCCCGGACGGCGTACGGGACGGTCCGCAGCCCGGCGGCCCGCAGGCCGGACTCGACCTGCCAGAGGCCGTTCGGCTCGTCGTCCGCCCGGACGGCGAGCCGCCCGCCGGGCGCGAGCAGCCGGGTGGCGAGGCCGTAGAACTCCTGCGAGTGGAACTTCACCGTCCCGCTGTCGGCGGGGCCGGGCAGATCGGCGAGCACCACGTCGAAGGACGCCTCGCCCGGGTGCACGCCGCGCAGCCACTCCAGCGGGTCCGCGGTGGCGGTCCGCACCCGGGGGTCGTCCAGGGAGTGGCCGGAGAGCGCGGCCAGGCCCGGGTCGGTCCTGGCCAGCCGGGCGAGGGCCGGGTCGGCGTCGACCACCAGCACCGAGCGGACGCCGCCGTGCCGCAGCACCTCCCGCGCGGCGAGGCCGTCACCGCCGCCGAGCAGCAGCACCCGGGCGTCCGGCCCGGCCGCCATCGCGGGGTGGACCAGGGCCTCGCTGCCCCGGTACTCGTCCGGACCGCAGACCGCGAGCCGCCCGTCCAGGTACAGCCGCAGCGGGCCCTCGGCGGGGCCGGTGAGCACGATCTCCTGGTACCGGGTGTGGACGGCGTACCGGACCTGCCCGCCGTAGAGGGCCTGCCGGGCGGCGCGTTCGATCGCGCCGGACCAGACGGCGGCCGCGGCGAGCAGGGCGAGGACGAGGGCGCAGCCGCCCCAGAGCAGCAGCCGGGTGCGGGGCGGGGGCTCTTCGCGGAACAGCCAGAGCACCACCGCGGCCCCGGCGACGGCGTTGACGGCGCCGGTGACCAGGGCGCCGGTGCCGGGGCCGAGGAGCGGCAGGATCAGGAACGGGAAGGCGAGGCCGCCGATCAGCGCGCCCACGTAGTCGGCGGCGAAGAGGTCGGCCGCGGCCCGCCCGGCGTCCTCCCGGCGGATCCGCTGGACGAGCGTCATCAGCAGCGGGATCTCGGCGCCGATCAGGACCCCGATCAGACAGGTCAGGGCGATCATCGCGGCCTGGTACCGGCCGATCCAGGCCCAGCAGGAGTACAGGGCGAGGACGGAGAGGCCGCCGGTGAGCGCGAGCGCGCACTCGACCAGCGCGAAGGCGGTGGCCGGGCGGCGGGTGAACCGTTTGGCGAGCAGCGAGCCCAGCCCCATCGCGAACACCATGACGGAGAGCACGACGGAGGTTTGGGTGACCGAGTCCCCGAGCAGATAGCTGCCGAGCGCGACGAGTTCGAGCTCGTAGACGAGTCCGCAGGCGGCGCAGACGAACGCCGCCAGCAGGACGGTGAGCCGGGAGAGCGCGGGGTGGGCGCGCAGCCGGGCCCTGCGGCGGGCGGGCAGAGGGGTCAGGCTCCGCCCGGGCCGGGGTGGGCTGCCGTTGTCGAGGTCGAGTCCCGGCTGTGCGGGTGGACCGGCCGGATGGTTGATCACGAACAAACGCTAGGCGACGTTCGGTACGGATGGCTGCGTCCATTCGACGGACAGTGCGATACGACAGGTTGACGAATCGTTCCTGCGTACGAATGAAGGCCGATGTGCGGATCTATGACCCCATCGGGATCGGCGGCCGTGCTCACCGGGTCGCCACCAGGGAGGACCGCGTACAGACCAGCTGGCCCTCCTGCGGATAGGCGTGCCAGGTGCGCCAGAGCAGCCGGTCCGCGGCGCCCTGGGTGACCAGCGCGGTGAACGCGCTCGGGTCGCCCGGGAAGACGCCGGCCAGGCCGCGGGGGTGGCCCTCGACCAGGGCCAGCAACTCCTGGGCGCGAGCGGCGAAGTCGTGCGGCGGCAGCGCCTCGATCCGGGCCGCGAACTCGTACTCCCAGCCGTCCACCTGTTTGGCCACCCGGGCCGGCAGTGGGGTCCGGCGGCCGGGCAGGCAGGCGACGGTCTCCAGGCATCTGCCGGGCCCGGCGGCGATCACCACCTGGTGCGAGGCGCCCAGCAGCCGCAGCTGGAGGGTGCCGGGCGGCCCGGGGCGCCCGGCGTTGGCGAGTCTCAGGTCGCGGACTGCGAGAGCGGGCAGCGGGTCGCCGCCCAGGCACCAGGCCAGGTCACCGGCGCGGGTGTCCGTGTAGGAGGTCTGCAGTGTGGTGAGCATGCTCGGCTCCGCGTTTCAGCTCCGTGCGCGCCCGCCGTGCAGCAGCGAGTAGGCCTGGGCAAAGGCGAGGCTGTTCGTGGCTGTGCGGTCCAGGGCGCGGCCGACCGTGGAAGGAAGGATTCCGGCTGGAGATTCAGCAGCAGAGAAGCATGAATACGCCGGGTCCGTCGGTGATTTACCCAACTTTGTCAAGCATTCACCGTTTCGAGCACCCCGGCTTCCCCGCTCTGATCGAGCCGGTGTGCGACTTTGCACAGCGCGCGCCCCTCGCCCCGGTTCGCGCGCCGTGCGCGCTGCGCGCACGCCACTCATGACGCGCGCACGCCCCGGTCCCCACCGCGCCCCGCGCACGGGGCACACGAAGGACCGGGGCGGGCCCGGCGAACCTCGGCCGGGGGCAATCGCCGCCCCCGGCAGATCAATTGACTATTCGTCAGGACGTGCGACGCGTACCGTCCGATGGTCAGAGCCGACCGAGTCGGCTGACCGCCTCCTCCAGGACCTCGTCCTGCTTGCAGAAGGTGAAACGGACCAGCGAGCGGCCGGCCTCGGTGTCGTCGTAGAAGACGACATTGGGGATCGCGACGACGCCGCAGCGCTCGGGCAGGGCACGGCAGAACTCGATGCCGTCCTTCTCGCCCAGCGGGGTGATGTCGGTGGTGATGAAGTAGGTGCCCTCCGGTCGGAACACCCGGAACCCGGCCGCGCTCAGCCCGTCGGCGAGCAGGTCCCGCTTGCGCAGCAGATCGGCGCGGAACCCGTCGAAGTACTCGTCGGGCAGCCGCAGGGCGTCGGCGACGGCGTACTGGAAGGGACCGGCACTGACGTAGGTCAGGTACTGCTTCGCGGTGCGGACGGCGGCGACCAGGGGCGCCGAGCCGGTGACCCAGCCGACCTTCCAGCCGGTGAAGGAGAAGGTCTTGCCGGCCGAGGAGATCGACACGGTGCGCTCGCGCATGCCCGGGAGCGCGGCGATCGGGTGGTGGGCGCCGCTGAACACCAGGTGCTCGTAGACCTCGTCGGTGACCACCAGCAGGTCGTGCTCGACGGCGATCGCGGCGATCGCGGCCAGTTCGTCGGCGGAGAGCACCAGGCCGGTGGGGTTGTGCGGGGAGTTGAGCAGCAGCAGCCGGGTGCGCGGGGTGACCAGCGCGCGCAGTCGCTCCAGGTCGGGGCGGAAGTCCGGGGCACGCAGGGTGAGCGGGACGCGGACGGCGCCGGCCATGGCGATGCAGGCGGCGTAGGAGTCGTAGAAGGGTTCGAGGGCGATCACCTCGTCGCCCGGCTCCAGCAGCGCCAGCAGGGCGGCGGCGATCGCCTCGGTGGCCCCGGCGGTGACGAGCACCTCGGTGTCCGGGTCGTAGACGAGGCCGCGGAAGCGCTGCTGGTGCTCGGCGATCGCGCTCCGCAGCTCGGGGATGCCGGGGCCGGGCGGGTACTGGTTGCCCCGGCCCGCGAGGACGGCGTCGGCGGCGGCCCGGGCGATCTCGGCCGGTCCGTCGGTGTCCGGGAACCCCTGGCCGAGGTTGATGGAGCCGGTGGCGGTGGCGAGGGCGGACATCTCGGCGAAGATCGTCGTGCCCATCCCGGCCAGCCGTCGGTTCAGCAGCGGCCTCGTACCCATTGCGGCTCCTCACGCCTCGTCGTCGGCCCCATCCTGGGGCAGCGGGTGGCCGGGGACAAGAACGGCCCGCCGCCGGGGGTGCCGGGGCGGGCCGTGCCGCGGAGCGGAGCGGTGGCGGGAGGATCAGGCCTCGTTGGTGCCCTCGGGGGCCTCGCCCTCGCCCTCCTCGCCCTCGATCTCCTTCTGCAGGCCGAGGCGCTCGACGATCCACTGCTCGAAGCCGACGGCGGCCTGGGTCCAGTTGGCGGTGGTGGTGACGAAGTAGTCCAGGTTCACGCCGGTGCCGACGATCATCTGGGCCTCGCCGATCAGGCGGACCACGCCGTCCTCGTGCGTGTGGGTGTAGACCTTGGGCCAGAGGGTCTCGCGGTTCCACTCGTCGATGAGGTCGAGGATCTCGGCCTTGTCCTCCAGCGGGTAGGCGCGGTCGTAGAACGCGCGGACCGCGAAGAGCTCCTTCTGCTCGCCGCGGAACATGTAGTAGACGCGGAAGCCCTCCCAGGGGGCGGTGAGGTCGCCCTCCTCGTCCACGACGTGCTTGAGCTGCATCTGGTCCAGCAGCTGGGTCACCAGGGCCTGGTCCGGGACGACGATCGGCGGCGGGCCGGCCGGCCGACCTCCCTGGCCGCCGGGCTGGCCGCCCTGCGGCACGCCGAACGACGGGATGGACGACGGGTCGATGCTCATGGGGGTCCTCTTCCTCAGTGCACGTGGTGGCCGGCAATGAGAGGCCGCCCTTCCATCTCCCATCCTGCCTCATCCTGGGCCTGCCTCACAGGGGCGGCCGGGCGGCGGGCGGGCACCTGTGGATCTTGCCGGGGCCCCCGGTCGGGGCTGTGGCCACCGAGGGTGAGCGCGGCACCGGGCCGCCCCCTCGGGGAGCGGGGGGCGGCCCGGTCCGGGGGCTGCGCTGGGCTACTTCTCCAGCGGGCCGCGGGACCGGACGGTGAGGTGGTCGCCCTCCTCGGCCCGTTCGACCAGGACGGTGTCGCCGTCGTGCACCTGGCCCGAGAGGATGGCCCGGGCGAGCTGGTCGCCGATCGCGGACTGCACCAGGCGGCGCAGCGGCCGGGCGCCGTACGCGGGGTCGTAGCCGGTGAGCGCCAGCCAGTCCCGGGCGGCCTCGTCGACGTGGAGGGTGAGCCGGCGCTCACCCAGCCGGGCGGCCAGCCGGGCGACCTGGAGGTCGACGATCCGGCTCAGCTCGGCGGTGCCCAGCGGCTCGAAGACCACGATGTCGTCGAGGCGGTTGAGGAACTCGGGCTTGAACGCGGCCCGCACCGAGTCCAGCACCAGCCGCTTCTTCATCTCCTCCGGGGTGGCCGGGTCCACGAGGAACTGGCTGCCCAGGTTGGAGGTGAGGATCAGGATCGCGTTGCGGAAGTCGACCGTGCGGCCCTGGCCGTCGGTGAGCCGGCCGTCGTCCAGCACCTGGAGCAGGACGTCGAAGACCTCGGGGTGGGCCTTCTCCACCTCGTCCAGCAGCACCACGCTGTAGGGGCGGCGGCGGACCGCCTCGGTGAGCTGGCCGCCCTCCTCGTAGCCGACGTACCCGGGCGGGGCGCCGACCAGGCGGGAGACGGAGTGCTTCTCGCCGTACTCGCTCATGTCGATCCGGACCATCGCCCGCTCGTCGTCGAAGAGGAAGTCGGCCAGGGCCTTGGCGAGTTCGGTCTTGCCGACGCCGGTGGGGCCGAGGAACAGGAAGGAGCCGGTCGGCCGGTCCGGGTCGGCGATGCCGGAGCGGGTGCGCCGCACCGCGTCCGAGACGGCCTGGACGGCCTCCGCCTGGCCGATCAGGCGTCGGCCCAACTCGTCCTCCATGCGCAGGAGTTTGGAGCTCTCGCCCTCCAGCAGCCGGCCGGCCGGGATGCCCGTCCAGGAGGCGACCACATCGGCGATGTCGTCCGGGCCGACCTCCTCCTTGACCATGGAGGAGGTGGCGTCCCGCTCCTCGGCGCCCTCCTGCGCCTCGGTCAACTCCTGCTCGGCGGCCGGGATCTCGGCGTACATCAGCTTGGAGGCGCGCTCGAAGTCGCCGTCCCGCTGGGCCCGGTCGAGGGCGCCGTGCAGGTCGTCGAGCCGCTCCTTCAGCTCGCCGACCCGGTTGAGGCTCTTCTTCTCCTGCTCCCACCGGGCGGTGAGCACGCTCAACTGCTCGTTCTTGTCGGCGAGATCGCGCCGGAGCCGGGTCAGCCGGTCGACCGAGGCCGGGTCGGACTCCTTCTCCAGGGCCAGCTCCTCCATCCGCAGCCGGTCGACGGCGCGCTGGAGCTCGTCGATCTCGACGGGGGAGGAGTCGATCTCCATCCGGAGCCGGGAGGCCGCCTCGTCGACCAGGTCGATCGCCTTGTCGGGCAGGAAGCGCGAGGTGATGTAGCGGTTGGACAGGGTGGCGGCGGCGACCAGGGCGGCGTCCGAGATCTGCACCTTGTGGTGCGCCTCGTACCGGCCCTTGAGGCCGCGCAGGATGGCGATCGAGTCCTCCACGCTGGGCTCGCCGACCAGCACCTGCTGGAACCGGCGCTCCAGGGCCGGGTCCTTCTCGATCCGCTCGCGGTACTCGTCCAGCGTGGTGGCGCCGACCATCCGCAGCTCGCCGCGGGCCAGCATCGGCTTGAGCATGTTGCCCGCGTCCATCGCGGAGTCCCCGCCGGCGCCCGCGCCGACCATGGTGTGCAGCTCGTCGATGAAGGTGACGACCTGGCCGTCGCTCTGCTTGATGTCGTTCAGGACGGCCTTCAGCCGCTCCTCGAACTCGCCGCGGTACTTGGCGCCGGCGACCATCGCGCCGAGGTCCAGCGCGACCAGCCGCTTGCCGCGCAGCGACTCCGGCACGTCACCGGCCACGATGCGCTGGGCCAGGCCCTCGACCACGGCGGTCTTGCCGACACCGGGCTCGCCGATCAGCACTGGGTTGTTCTTGGTGCGCCGGGAGAGCACCTGGACGACCCGGCGGATCTCCTGGTCGCGCCCGATGACCGGGTCGAGCTTGCCGTCCCGGGCGGCCTGGGTGAGGTCGGTGCCGTACTTCTCCAGGGCCTTGTAGGTGCCCTCCGGGTCGGGGGAGGTGACCCGGCCGCTGCCGCGGACGTCCTTGAACGCGGCGAGCAGGGCCTTCGCGGTGGCGCCCCGCTGGGCGAGCAGGTCGGCGACCGCGCCGCCCTCGGCGGCCAGGCCGACCATCAGGTGCTCGGTGGAGACGTACTGGTCGTCCAGGTCCTCGGCGCGCTTGCCGGCCTCGGTGAGCACGGCCAGCGTGTCGCGGGCCAGCTGGGGCGCGGCGACGGTGGAGCCCATCGCGCGGGGCAGTCCGGTCAGCAGCCGGCGGGCCTCGGTGTCGATCCGGGTCGCGTCCGCGCCGACCGCCTTGAGCAGCGGCCCGGCGATGCCCTCGGGCTGCTCCAGCAGGGCGATCAGGATGTGCACCGGCTTGACGTCCGGATTCCCCGCGGCGCCGGCCTGCCGGATCGCGGCGGACAGGGCGTCCTGCGTCTTGGTGGTGAACTTGCTGGCGTCCACTGCTGGGGTGTCCTCCTCGCTGATGGCGAACTGCTTCGTACGGGCGGCGGCCCCCGGCCACCGACCCTGCTGAGTACAGCATGCACTAAGTTGAGTCTATTCCGCTCAACCTTCGGATGAACGCTTGGGGTGCCCGGAGGCGGTGTACCGGTCGAGCCGCGGCGCGGGCTGCCAGCCGCTGCGGACGGACGGCCCGGTCCGCCGGGTCAGCACCAGCAGCTCCCGGGCCGGCCCGCCCGGCCGGTGGCCGGCCGGCCAGACCGCGCGCAGCGGCCGCCGCAGGTCCAGCCCCTCGGCCAGCGGCACGGCCACCAGCCGCCGGGTCGCCAGCTCCTCCGTCACCGCCAGCTCGCTCAGGCAGACCGGTCCGGCGCCGGTCATCGCCGCCGCCTTCAGCGCGGTGGACGAGGCCAGCTCCAGCCGCGGCTTGGCGGCGCCGCCGAACGGCGCCAGCGCCATCTCCAGGACCTCCCGGGTGCCCGACCCGGGCTCGCGCAGCACCAGCGGGGTGGCGGCCAGCTCGGGGCCGGTCACCGGGGAGCGGCGGCGCGCCCAGGGGTGGCCGGGCGCCACCACGACCACCAGCCGGTCGGCGGCCACCACCGCGCCGGCCAGCCCCGGCGGGGTGGACGGTCCCTCGACGAAGCCGAGGTCGGCCTCGCCGGCCAGCACGTGCCCGGCGACGTCGGAGGAGTTGGCCGTCCGCAGGATCACCGCCGTGCCCGGGCTGCTGTCGTGCAGCGCCAGCAGCCAGCCCGGCATCAGGTACTCGGCGACGGTCAGGCTGGCCACCACCACCAGCCGGGCGTCCCGCCGCTCGCGCAGCGCGTCGATCCCGGCGTCCAGCGCCTGCGCCGCCTCGACCACGTGCCGGGCCCACTCGACCACCAGCAGCCCGGCCTTGGTCGGTCGGGAGCCGCGCGGGGACCGTTCCAGCAGGGGGACGCCGATCTGTCGCTCCATGCCCTTGATCCGGGCGCTCGCCGTCGGCTGGCTCACGCCCAGCTCGGCCGCCGCCCGGCCGACGCTGCCCAGTCGTGCCACCGTGAGGAGCAGTTCCAGGGCGCCGAGCTCGGGGACGTGCGGGGAGAGAGCCATAGATTCAGGCTATGCCCTCATAGGTCGGTGGGCGCTACCGGTGGCCGGAGGCGGACGGCACGGTGGTTCCATGGCCATCCTCACCGGCGTCCGACCGCTCACCCGCACCGCCCGCTTCGACCTCGCCCAGCTCGGTCCCAACTGGTACGCGGTGGTGATGGGCACCGCGATCGTCGGCAACGGCGCGGTCGCGCTGCCCGTCCGGCTGCCGGGGCTGATCGGGTTCGGCGAGCTGATGTGGGCGCTCGGCGCGGTCGCGCTGCTGGTGCTCGTCCCCGCGCGGGTGGTCCACCTCCTCCGGTACCGCGCCGAGGCCCGCGCCCACCTGCTGGACAACCCGGCCACCGCGGTCTTCTACGGGTGCCCGCCGATCGCCATGCTCTCGGTCGGCCTGGGCACCCTCACCCTCGGCTCGCGGGTGATCGGCACCGGCCCGGCCGTCGCGGTGGACGCGGCGCTCTGGGGCATCGGCACGCTCTATGCCCTGGCGGTCGCGGCCGGCGTCCCGTACCTGATGATCACCCGGCACGCCGTCTCCCCGCTGGAGGCCAACCCGACCTGGCTGCTGCCGGTGGTGGCGCCGCTGGTCGCCTCCGCGACCGGCCCCGCGCTCGTCCCGCACCTGCCGGCCGGCACCGCGCAGCAGAGTCTGCTGTACGGCTGCTGCGCGCTGTTCGGGGTCGGGCTGCTGGCCATCCTGGCGCTGCTGCCGGTGGTGCTCACCGGGCTGGTGCACAGCAAGCTGTCCGCCCTGGTGCTCACCCCGTCGCTCTTCCTGGTGCTCGGCCCGCTCGGTCAGTCCACCACGGCCGTCCACCAACTCGCCGACGCCGCACGCCCGGTGGCGCCGCAGCTGGCACCGGTGGCGCTCGCCCTCGCCGAGCTCTACGGGGTGGCGGTGCTCGGGGTCGCGATGCTCTGGCTGGTCATCGCCACCGCGGCCAACCTGCGGGCCCGCCGGGCCGGGATGCCCTTCACGATGACCTGGTGGGCCTACACCTTCCCGGTCGGCACCTGCGTCACCGGCGCCTCCGCGCTCGCCCGGCACACCGGTTTCGCCGGGTTCACCGGCCTCGCGGCCGGGCTCTTCGTCCTGCTGGCCGCCGCCTGGGCCGTGGCGGCCGGCGGCACCGCGGCCGGGCTGGCCGGCGGCAGGCTGCTGGCCCGCTAGCAGAGCCGTCACGGTAGCGGCAAGAGCGGTCACGATAGGTGACCGGAGCGTGGAGGGGGATTCTGTGAAGGGATCGTGCAGGATCGGCGAAGGCTGCCCGATGGGGCAGTCCGGATTCGGAGCGCCCCGCTCCGCAGCCGACTGAACGGACGGTCGCCGCCCGCCCCGCCATCGCCCTGACCTGGCCTTCCTTCCCCGACCCCGGTGGTCCGCCCGGGGGCCGCCACGGATTCACGGTGCAGGTTCCTGCAATTGCGAAAACATGCAGTCGGGCGGCACTTGTTCACCGGCCGTCACGCTGTGATGGTGGAGACACGCCAAGCCGTCCGGGCGATCGCAGCCCGATGGTGGTGACTTGCTCTTCGATACTGGATGCGAGAGGTACGTCCGTACCTGCATGTCGGGGGGAAGAGCGCCGGCCGGGACGCCATGTGTGGTGATGGTCCCCGGGACCGGAACCGGCGAGGCGTTGCTGCTCCGCCTCGCCGGGAGCGCCCTGGGATTGGCGTGCTACCGGCGACCCCCGGGAAACCCGTGTGCGACGGCACCCGGTCCCCGGGGGTCCGCCGGTCGGCAGTACCGTGATCGCGTGCGGCGCGCGGTACCGCGACCACGATCGACCCGTGCGGGGGGCACGCGCGGCACAGGCAGATCCGAGACCCATCCGGCAGGGAGTGTTCGAGGTGACGGCGGATCCGACGGCCGCCCCGGGCACCAGCGCGCCGGGCGGTGAGCCCGACGAGGCGGCCCGGCAGCTCTACCTGGCCGTCCTCGCCCGTGGCGGCCGCGTCCCCGCCGCCGACGTCCCCGAGTCCGACCGGGCCGCGCTGCGGCTCCTGGTCGACATCGGCCTGCTGATGCCCAACCCGATGGACGCCTGCTACACCGCCGTCAGCCCGCGCTCGGTCAGCGACCGGCTCGGCGCCGAACTGCGCAGCGAGGCCACCCGGCTGCTGGTCCGCGCCGAGAACCTGCCCGGCGCGCTGGACACCCTCACCCGGGCGTACGACGCGATGCCCCGCCCGCCCGAGCGCTCCGGCGGCGCCGTCTACATCGAGGGCCACGTCCACATCCGCCAGCGCATCTCCCAACTGGTCGCCGACTGCCGGACGGAGGTCCTCACCGCCCAGCCGGGCCACCGCCCGGCCGACGCCCTGAAGATCGCGCTCCTCCAGGACCTCCGGCTGCTGCAGCGCGGCTGCTCGCTGCGCACCGTCTACCAGCCGGTCGCGGTCTCCGACCCGGCCGCGCTCGCCTACGCGGACGAGGTCACCCGGCACGGCTCGCAGATCCGGATCCTGGACGAGCCGTTCCAGCGCCTGTTCGTCTTCGACCGCTCGGTCGCGGTGATCTCCGCCAACGAGGACCACAGCACCGCCGCCTTCATCTCCGACCCGGCCGCGATCGCCTTCCTGGTCGGCGCCTTCGAACGCGACTGGGCCCGGGCCGACCCCACCGACTGGGCCGGCACCCTCGCCCGGGGCGTCGCGCAGGAGGCCCCCGACCGGGTCGGCCGGCTGCTCGCCAAGGGCCTCACCCAGCGCACCGTCGCCACCCGGCTGGGCCTCAGCGAGCGCACCGTGGCCGCGCACATCTCCCGGCTGCGCGAGCGCCACGGCGCACAGACCCTGTTCCAGCTCGGCTGGCTGATGCGGGGCGGCCGCGATGACTGACGCCGCGATGACCGAGGCCGCGATGACCGACGCCGCGATGACCGACGCCGCGATGACCGATGCCGCGATGACCGATGCCGCGATGACCGAGGCCCCGCTGCCGGACGCCGACGCCCGCGAGCTGTACCGGACCATCCTGCGCGAGGGCGGCCGGCTGCCGATCGCCGAGGTGAGCGCCCAGGACGCCCGGTCGGTCCGGCAGCTGACCGACGTCGGGCTGCTCACACCGCGCTACGCGGACGGCGTGTACAGCGTGGTGAACCCGCGTGCCGTCGGGGAGCGGATCGGGGCCGGGCTGCGCGAGGAGGGGGCGCGCCTGCTGGCCCGGGCGGCGCTCGTCCCGGAGCTGATCGACGACCTGACGAAGGCCTACGACGCCGCGCCCGGCCGGGAGGACCGCACCGGCGGCGCCCGGCGGATCACCGGCATGGGGCAGATCCGCCACCTGATCTCACAGCTCGCCGACGAGCACCACCGCGAGGCCTGGGCGGCCCAGCCCGGCGGCGCCCGGCCGGCCGCCCACATGCGGGACGCGCTGGAGCACACCCGCCGCTACCTCGCCCGCGGCGGCACCATGCGCACGATCTACGAGGCGAGCGCCCGCCTCGACGCGCCGACGGTCGAGTACGCGGCGGCGTCGGCCCGGCTCGGCAGCCCGATCCGCACCCTGGCCGCGCCGTTCAGGCGGGTGCTGATCTTCGATCGCAGGGTGGCGCTGATCCCGGCCGCGCCGGACAACACCAGCGCGGCCCTGGTGGAGGACTCCGCGACGGTCGCCTTCCTGGTGGACGTGTTCGAGCAGCAGTGGCGCCAGGCGGAGGGGGTGAACTGGTCGGCGCTGGCCGCCGGCGCCACCGAGCCGGTGGTGCACGACCAGATCGGCCGGCTGCTGTCGCAGGGGCTGACGCAGCGGACGATCGCGGGCCGGCTGGGGCTGAGCGAGCGGACGGTGGCCGGTCACATCTCGCGTCTGCGCGAGCTCTACGACGCGGAGACGCTCTTCCAGCTCGGCTGGCAGATGCGGGGAGCCCGGCCGGGGGAGTCCGATGGGTGAGCCGGGGTCAGCCGGTCGCCGCGCCGGTCGGCCAGTAGCCGGTCGGACCGACCACCGGGGGCTGCTGGCGCGGGATGCTGAACTGGTCGCCGGGGGCGGTCCAGAAACCCTCGCGCAGCGAGAGCGCCATGCCGGCCCAGTCGAGGGCGGTCTCCACGGTGTGGTGGAGGGCCTCCTGCGACCAGGTGTCGTCGAAGACCAGCGGCAGCACCGGGGCGACCTGCTCGATGGTGGCGATCAGCGGGTTGTGCGTGATCGCCTCGTCCACCAGCAGGACGATCGGCTTGCGCAGCGCCGACGCCCAGCCCAGTTCCAGGCTCACACCGGCGGAGAGCGGCGCACCGACGTAGGCGAAGACCAGGTCGGCGGACTGCAGGGCCCGGAAGTCCGACGGCACCCGGGGCTCGGGGGCCCGGCCGGCGATCGTCCAGGCGTCACTGTGGTGGGCGCTGTACACGGCGGCACCGCTGCGCAGGAGCGTGGTGCGAAGTGTCGTCAGCCGCGTCCGGCTGGCCAGGGTCACCACGCTGTCCGCGGGGCCGGTCAACCGCATCAGCGGCGCGGCCAGGAACACACGTGCACGCCGGCCCTCGGGGGCCTGGCTGTCGTGGTGACGCAGGTAGGGCTCGGTCATGTCGACTCCGGGGGAAGGCCGACCGGATTGGGGGACGGTGCCGGCAGGCGTTGAGAGTAGTTGCTGCTTCAGGTGGATCCAGTGCCCTGTGGTGACGAAGAATTGACCGTACAGCAACAGGTTTTTGACCTGGTGCTGGACCATCGGGGGCGAACTGATCGTCTATCAGTGGTCACGCTCGCGTCCAGGTTTCTGCCCTGTCATCTGGCTGCCTGGCAGGGAGATGACGCCGCCGGGGGACAACGGGGAGGTGACACCACAACTCGGCGTGCGGCATCATGTGGACTCCAGTGCTATTAGTTCGGCTAGAGCAACTTTCGGAAAGGGAGTGGGCTGGTGTCCCGTATGTCCAGGCTTGTGCGCAAGGTCGTGCTTCCGATTGCCATCGCGGCCGGAGCTTTGGCCGGTGTCTGCGTCCTGTCAAACGGTACGCAGCCGCAGGTGGACGCAGGTGCCGGGGATTCCCGCGCCAAGGCCGCCGTTTACCTCGTCGCCAATGACATGAACTGGGGCTGACCGCTCCCTGTCATAGCGGACGTTCGAGTGCCGAAAGGCTCCAGGCGCGGGCGCCCGCCGCCGTTCGGGGCCCTCACTCCGGCCGGTGCTGCGCGGCCCGGCCGAGGACGTAGCCCAGCTGGAACAGGGAGTCGACGTTGTAGTCCTCCCGCATCTCGGCGATATGTCGCGCCAGCGTGCGCTCGCTGATGCCGAGTCTGCGGGCGATGACCCGATGGTTCGTACCGGAAAGAAGCAGGTCGATGATCGTCTGACGCAGCCGGGAGACCACCTGCTGCGGGACGGTGGTGTCGCCGTCGAACTCCAGCGCCCGGCCCCAGTTCCGCTCGAATACCTCTTCCACGAGATATTTGATGACCGCCGGATCGTGGATGAAAGCGGCCAGGTCGTCATCGCCCACCGGAATTACCGCGAGCCGCCGGTCGACAATGATGAGGCGGGCATAGGGCTCGTCCAGGGTGCGAAACTGATAACCCTCCTTCGCCAGCCGGGACACGTATTCGCGGGTGGGCTGGTGGTATCGGGTGCTCGCGTTGTAGATCGTGCGCATCGAAGCGCCCTGCTGCAGGCTCTTGAGGTCCCGTTCCATTCCCGCGGCGAGCAGCTCGGGCGGGCGGGGGCCGCCCGGCTGCATGGCGAGGCCCTCGGTCATCCCGGTGGCCATGCATTGCTGGAGGCGCTGATTGATGAGCGCTTTGCCCTGGACGTATTCGATGGGGCCGCCCGACTGGTCGGGGCTGTGAAAGGCGTCGGCCAATTCGCTGAGATCGGCCGGCAGGGCGACGGCGCGGGCCAGCAGGTCGAGGGCCTGGCGCTGCCAGGCGGAGCTCAGGCTGAAGGAGAGCTGGGCCGGGTCGACCGCGATGAGCGAGCCGGGTTCGTCACTGTCCGGAATGAGCAGACCGAGGTCCATGAGCTCGCGGAGCGCGGCGGTCTCGCCCGGGCCGGCGCCGATTGTCAGCCGGCCGTTGCCGTGGACGGTCCTGAGATAGAGCGAGCGGGCGTCGGCAGACAGTATTCGCGATCCGCCACCTGCGGGACCGGGCTGCTCTCGCCCACTCATCTTCGGCTCCCTGTCGTCGACCGGACAAGTAGTCAACGTTCTAAAGTCGGTTGTACCAGGCATCCTAGGTCGCGGTCACGGCCGGTAAGGACTGCCACCGACAGCTCTGCCTGCCAGGGGCACGCTCCGGTCCAGCACTCTCTCACAGACGACCGAGCCGCCGGCACCCCCCGATCAGGAGGGAGCCGGCGGCGGGTGCCGTGGTGGCGGGGTTACCGCTTGGGACGCCAGACGACCAGGGCGCTGGACTGGCTCGGCGGCTGGTAGGGGACGAGATCCCGCCGGTAGGAGGCGTGGACGGCGGCCTCGCGCTGCTGGAGCGCGGAGGCGGCGCCTTCGAGCGAGTCGACCAGCTCGGTGATCCGCGACTGCAGCGCGGTGACCTGGTTCTCCAGCTCGATGATCCGCTTGATGCCGGCGAGGTTGATGCCCTCGTCCTGGGACAGCCGCTGCACCTCGCGCAGCTGCTGGATGTCGCGGCTGGAGTAGCGGCGGCCGCGGCCCGCGGTGCGGTCGGGACAGACCAGGCCGAGCCGGTCGTACTGGCGCAGGGTCTGCGGGTGCAGGCCGGAGAGCTCGGCGGCGACCGAGATCACGTAGACCGGGGTGTCCTCGGTGAGGACGTAGTGCGGCGGCGGTGCCGCACGGCGGGCACGCGGGGCGCCGCCGGGCAGGCCTTCGCCGATGCCGGGCCCGATCGGGCCGCTGTCGGGGGTCATCTGGTCGTCACGCTCCCTTCGCCGCCTTGAAGAGGGCGGCTCGCGGGTCGTCGGAGGCGGTGGCCTCGCGGTACTGCTCCAGGGCCGTCAGCGCGTCGCCGGTGACGTGCTGGGGCACCACGACCTCCACGGTGACCAGGAGGTCGCCCCGGGTGCCGTCCTTGCGGGTGGCGCCCTTGCCGCGGGCCCGCAGGGTGAGGCCGTTGGCGCTGCCCGGGGGCAGCCTGAGCTTCACCGAGGGGCCGTTGAGCGTCGGTACCTCGATGGTGCCGCCCAGAGCGGCTTCGGGGAAGGTCACCGGCACGGTCACCGTCAGGTTGTCGGCCTTGCGCCCGAAGACCGGGTGCGCGTCGACGTGCACGGTGACGTAGAGGTCGCCGGACTGGCCGCCGCGCTCGCCCTGGGCGCCCTTGCCCTTCAGCCGGATGCGCTGGGCGTCCTGGACGCCGGCCGGGATCCGGACCTGCATGGTGCGGGCCGAACTGGCCCGGCCGCTGCCGTGGCAGTCGGCGCACGGGTCGTCGACGATCATGCCGCGGCCGCGGCAGTCCCGGCACGGCTCGGACAGCGCGAAGGCGCCCTGGCCCCGGCTGACGGTGCCGGCGCCGACGCAGGTCGGGCAGACCCGCGGGGTGGTGCCGGCCTTGGCGCCGGTGCCGCTGCAGGTGCGGCAGGCGGCCTGGCTGGTCATCCGCAGCGGAACGGTCGCGCCGTCCACCGCCTCCTCGAAGGAGAGCGTCACCTCGGTCTCGACGTCCGCGCCGCGCCGCGGCTGGGCCTGCCGGCCGCCGCGGTTGAACAGGCCGCCGAAGACGTCGCCGATCCCGCCGCCGCCGGCGCCGCCGCCCTGGCTGCCGCTGAAGAGGTCGCCGAAGTCGAAGCTGTAGCTGCCCCCGCCGGGCCCGCCGGAGCGGAAGCCGCCGTTGGCGAAGAGCGTGCGCGCCTCGTCGTACTCCTTGCGGCGCTTCTCGTCCGACAGGACGTCATAGGCCTCGGAGATGTCCTTGAAGCGCTCTTCGGCCTTGGCGTCGCCCGTGTTCGCATCGGGGTGGAACTCGCGCGCCAGCTTGCGGTACGTCTTCTTGATCTCGGTGGCGGAGGCGTCCTTGGGCAGGCCGAGGACCTTGTAGTAGTCCTTCTCCACTCGCTCGCTCATGGCTGCCGCCACCTCCCGGAGTCAACAGGTAGGGATCCGGCGCGGGTGGGCCCGCCGGCCACGGATCCACCGGACTCCCCGCCGCGGGGAACCGGGTCAACGGATACGGCGCTGCGGAGCCGGCCGCCGTACTGGCCGGCGTACGACTCCGCAGCGCACGGGGTGTCAGCTGTCCGCGCCACCGTCAGCCTTGTCCGACTCCGCGGACTTCGCCGACTCGGCGTCCGGCGCGGAGGTGGTCTGGGTGCCCGGCTGGGGCTCCGCGACCGCCACCATCGCCGGGCGGATGATCCGCTCGCCGATCCGGTAGCCGGGCTGGAGGATCTGGACGCAGGTGTCCTCGGTGACGTCCGAGGAGTAGCTGTGCATCAGCGCCTCGTGCATGGTCGGGTCGAAGGGCTCGCCCTCCTTGCCGAACTGCTGGAGGCCCAGCTTGGCCACGACCGTCTCCAGCGACTCGGCGACGGACTTGAACCCGCCCGTCACCTCGCCGTGCTCGCGGGCCCGGCCGATGTCGTCCAGCACCGGGATCAGGGACTCCAGGATGTTGGAGACCGCGATCTCGCGGACCGTCAGACGGTCCCGCTCGACCCGCTTGCGGTAGTTCTGGTACTCGGCCTGAAGGCGCTGGAGGTCGGCGGTCCGCTCGGCGAGCTGCTTGGCGGCGGCGTCGCCCGCGGCACCGGTGGTGTCACCGGCTGCCGCGGCCTCCTCGGCGGCCTCGATCACGGCCTCCTCGGCGGCGGAGTCGTCGCCGGGCTCAGCACCCTGCGGCTTCTCCGTCATGCCGCACCGCCCTTGGGCTTCTCGTCGTCCACGATCTCGGCGTCGACGACGTCGTCGTCCTTGGCGCCGGCGGCGTCACCGGCCGGCGCGGCACCGGCGGCGTCGGCGTTGGCGTAGAGCGCCTGGCCGAGCTTCTGGGCGGTGGTGGAGACCTTCTCGGAGGCCTCGCGGATGGCCGCGATGTCCTCGCCCTTCAGGGTCTCCTTGAGCTCGCCGATGGCGGTCTCGACCTCGGTCTTGACGTCGGCCGGGAGCTTCTCCGCGTTGTCCGCGATGAACTTCTCGGTCGAGTAGACGAGCTGCTCGGCCTGGTTGCGGGTCTCGACCGACTCGCGGCGCTTGTGGTCCTCCTCCGCGTACTGCTCGGCCTCGCGCATCATGCGCTCGATGTCGTCCTTCGGCAGCGCGGAGCCGCCGGTGACGGTCATCTTCTGCTCCTTGCCGGTGCCGAGGTCCTTGGCGCCGACGTGCATGATGCCGTTGGCGTCGATGTCGAAGGTGACCTCGATCTGGGGCAGGCCGCGGGGGGCCGGCGGGAGACCGGTCAGCTCGAACATGCCGAGCTTCTTGTTGTACGCGGCGATCTCGCGCTCGCCCTGGTAGACCTGGATCTGCACGGACGGCTGGTTGTCCTCGGCCGTGGTGAAGATCTCCGAGCGCTTGGTCGGGATCGTGGTGTTGCGCTCGATCAGCTTGGTCATGATGCCGCCCTTGGTCTCGATGCCGAGGGACAGCGGGGTGACGTCGAGCAGCAGGACGTCCTTGACCTCGCCCTTGAGGACACCGGCCTGGAGCGCGGCGCCGATCGCGACGACCTCGTCCGGGTTGACGCCCTTGTTGGCGTCCTTGCCGCCGGTCAGCTCGCGGACGAGCTCGGCGACGGCGGGCATCCGGGTCGAGCCGCCGACCAGGACCACGTGGTCGATCTCGGACAGCGCGATGCCGGCGTCCTTGATGACGTTGTGGAACGGGACCTTGCAGCGCTCCAGCAGGTCGGAGGTCAGCTGCTGGAACTGGGCGCGGGTGAGCTTCTCGTCCAGGTGCAGCGGGCCCTCGGCGGAGGCCGTGATGTAGGGCAGGTTGATCGAGGTCTCGGAGGACGAGGACAGCTCGATCTTGGCCTTCTCGGCAGCCTCGCGCAGACGCTGGAGGGCCATCTTGTCCTTGGACAGGTCCACGCCGTGGCCGGCCTGGAAGACCTTGACCAGGTGGTCGACGACCTTCTGGTCCCAGTCGTCACCACCGAGGTGGTTGTCACCGTTGGTGGCCTTCACCTCGACGACCCCGTCGCCGATCTCCAGCAGGGACACGTCGAAGGTGCCGCCGCCGAGGTCGAAGACCAGAATGGTCTGGTCGTCCTTGTCCAGGCCGTAGGCCAGGGCGGCCGCGGTGGGCTCGTTGACGATGCGCAGGACGTTGAGGCCCGCGATCTCACCGGCCTCCTTGGTCGCCTGGCGCTCCGAGTCGGAGAAGTAGGCCGGGACGGTGATGACGGCGTCGGTGACCGTCTCGCCCAGGTAGGCCTCGGCGTCCCGCTTCAGCTTCTGCAGCACGAAGGCGCTGATCTGCTGGGGGTTGAAGTCCTTGCCGTCCAGGTTGATCTTCCACCCGGTGCCCATGTGGCGCTTGACCGAGCGGATGGTCCGGTCGACGTTGGTGACCGCCTGGCGCTTGGCGACCTCGCCGACCAGCACCTCGCCGTTCTTGGCGAAGGCCACGACGGACGGCGTGGTCCGCGCACCCTCGGCGTTCGTGATGACGGTGGGTTCGCCACCCTCAAGGACGCTGACGACCGAGTTCGTCGTACCGAGGTCGATGCCGACCGCGCGTGCCATCGTTGGTACCTCCACGGAAGAGTTGAGCTTTACAGGCTCAAGGATGCACGACTCGGCGGAGGGCGTCAACAGCTATGAGCCCAAGCGGCTCAACTTTGCTGAGCCGAAAATCGCGCCGACCCGCCGGAAGGCGTGGTGCGCCGGGCTCGCGTGACTGCCGCCATACCTTGAGCATCTTCTGGAGGAGTGTTGACGGGCGGTAATGTCCGGGCCGTCGGCCCGGCAAGTTACCGACGAGTACACTCGCACGCGTAGAAACTCTCACCAGGAAGCCGCAGGAGACGGAGAGCCGATGCAGCTAGCAGCGATCGTCATCTCGCTGGTCACGTTTGTGATCGGCACCGCGCTCGCCGCCCGTGCGGCGATGTACATCTTCAAGGTGGTGCGGACGGGTCAGTCCGACCCCACCAGATTCGGCGTGCCCGCCCAGCGGGTGAAGACCGTGGCGGTCGAGTTCGTCGGCCACACCAGGATGAACCGCTGGGGCGTCGTCGGCATCGCGCACTGGTTCGTCGCGGTGGGCTTCTTCACCCTCGGCCTCACCCTGCTGACCGCCTTCTTCCAGCTGTTCGACGCCGAGTTCGTGCTGCCGGTGCTCGGCGGCTGGCTGCCGTACGAGCTCTTCACCGAGCTGGTCGGCACGCTGACCACGCTGGGCATCGCGACCCTGATCGTGATCCGGCTGCTCAGCCTGCCGTCGCGGTCCGGCCGCAAGTCCCGGTTCGCCGGCTCGATCGCCTGGCAGGCCTTCTACGTCGAGTACACGATCCTCGGCATCGGCCTCTGCATCATGATCCTGCGCGGCCTGGAGGGCGCGCTGGAGAACGTCGGCTCGTACGAGGCGAAGTACCTGATCTCCTACCCGCTGGTGCTGGCCTTCAAGGGCCTGGCGCACGGCACGCTGGAGAACCTGATCTACCTCTTCGCGATGCTGAAGATCTGCATCTCCTTCGCGTGGGCGATCACCATCGGCATCAACCCCTCGATGGGCGTGGCCTGGCACCGCTTCCTCGCCTTCTTCAACATCTACTTCAAGCGCGAGGAGGACGGCGGCACCGCGCTCGGCGCCCTGCGGCCGATGACCAGCGGCGGCGCCCCGATCGACTTCGAGGACCCGGCCGACGACGCCGTCTTCGGCGTCTCCCAGGTCGAGCACTTCTCCTGGAAGGGCATCCTCGACTTCTCCACCTGCACCGAGTGCGGCCGCTGCCAGTCGCAGTGCCCCGCCTGGAACACCGGCAAGCCGCTCTCGCCCAAGCTGCTGATCATGAGCCTGCGCGAGCACGCCTTCGCCAAGGCGCCGTACCTGCTCGCCGGCGGCGGCAAGGACATGGAGGGCGAGGAGCGCGCCACCGCCGAGCAGCTGGCCGGCGTGCCCGCCGAGGCGCTCGCCGAGGCCGAGCGCCCGCTGATCGGCACCGCCGAGGAGGGCGGGGTCATCGACCCCGACGTGCTCTGGTCCTGCACCACCTGCGGCGCCTGCGTCGAGCAGTGCCCGGTGGACATCGAGCACATCGACCACATCGTCGACATGCGCCGCTACCAGGTGATGATCGAGAGCTCCTTCCCGACCGAGGCCGGGACGATGCTCAAGAACCTGGAGAACAAGGGCAACCCGTGGGGCATGGCCACCAAGGCCCGCCTGGACTGGGTCAAGGAGCTGAAGAAGGAGACCGGCATCGAGGTGCCGGTGATCGGTGAGGACATCGACCCCGCCGAGGTCGAGTACCTCTACTGGGTCGGCTGCGCCGGCGCCCTGGAGGACCGCGCCAAGAAGACCACCAAGGCCTTCGCGGAGCTGCTGCACACCGCCGGCGTGCAGTTCGCGATCCTCGGCAAGGAGGAGTCCTGCACCGGTGACTCCGCCCGCCGCCTGGGCAACGAGTTCCTCTTCCAGATGCTCGGCGCGCAGAACGTCGAGACCCTGAACGCGGCGCTGGAGGACGCTCCGAAGAAGCGGATCGTCGCCACCTGCCCGCACTGCTTCAACACCATCGCCAACGAGTACCCGCAGCTGGGCGGCCACTTCGAGGTCATCCACCACACCCAGCTGCTGCAGCACCTGATCGACGAGGGCAAGCTCGTCCCGGTGAACCCGGTCGAGGGCCTGATCACCTACCACGACCCCTGCTACCTGGGCCGGCACAACAAGGTCTACAGCCCGCCGCGCGAGATCATGGACAAGGTCCCCGGGTTGCGCCAGCAGGAGATGCACCGCCACAAGGAGCGCGGCTTCTGCTGCGGCGCCGGTGGCGCGCGGATGTGGATGGAGGAGCGCATCGGCAAGCGGATCAACACCGAGCGCGTGGACGAGGCGCTGTCGCTCAACCCCGACATCGTCTCCACCGCCTGCCCGTTCTGCCTGGTGATGCTCTCCGACTCGGTCAACGGGAAGAAGAACGAGGGCGCGGCCAAGGAGCACCTGAAGGTGGTCGACGTCGCCCAGCTGCTGCTCGACTCGGTGAAGGCACTGCCGCCGGCCGAGCCGGCGGAGACCGTCGACGCCTGACCGGTGACGGTCGGCCCGGTGCCTCCGGCCCGAGGGCGGTCGGCCCGGGCCACGACCGCCCGGCTGTTCGACAGTTCTGCTACAACTGCCCGGCCCGGTGGGTGCGACGAGCGCCCGCCGGGCCGGGCTTTTCGCCGGGCTCCGGTGCGGCTCGCACCCGGTTTTCCACCGGACTTGGCGCGGCGTTCTCCGGAGCGCCGCGCGGTGGGCGGGACGCCAACCGCCCGCCCGCCCGACCGGGCCCGGGTCGGAAGGAAATACAGTAGGCGCCGGACCGGCTCTGTGCCGGTCGACCCGTGCCGGCCGTCCGGACGGGTTTCCAGACCACTGACGGAGGTATCGGCCCGCCGGGCCGGGCCGCGGAGACCACAAGGGGAACAGCGCAGACCATGACCGAGGCGATCATGCTGGTCGGTGGTAAGGGCACGCGACTGCGTCCGCTGACCACCCACACCCCCAAGCCCATGCTGCCCGTGGCGGGCGTCCCGTTCATCGCGCACCAGCTGGCCCGCGCGGCCGCGGCCGGGGTGACCCGCGTGGTGCTCGCCACCTCCTACCTGGCCGAGGTCTTCGAGGACCACTTCCAGGACGGGACGCCGTACGGCATCGAGCTGGTCTACCTGACCGAGCGGGAGCCGCTCGGCACCGGTGGCGCGATCCGCAACGCGGCCTCCGGGCTGACCTGCGGCCCCGACGAGCCGGTCCTGATCTTCAACGGGGACATCCTGTCCGGCGTCGACATCGCGGCCCTGCGCGACGGCCACGTGGCCGCCGGGGCCGACGTCACGCTGCACCTCACCCGGGTCGAGGACCCGCGCGCCTTCGGGCTCGTCCCGACCGACGAGGACGGGCGGGTGCTGGAGTTCCTGGAGAAGCCGGAGACGCCCGAGCAGATCGTCACCGACCAGATCAACGCCGGCTGCTACGTCTTCACCCGCTCGGTGATCGACCGGATCCCGGCCGGGCGCGAGGTCTCCGTCGAGCGCGAGACCTTCCCCGAGCTGCTGGCCACCGGCGCGCTGCTGCGCGGGGTGGTCGACACCTCGTACTGGCTGGACCTCGGGACGCCGGCGGCCTTCGTCCGCGGCTCGGCCGACCTGGTCCTCGGCAAGGTCGACTCCCCGGCCGTCCCCGGCCCCACCGGTGACGCCCTGCTGCTGCCCGGTGCCACCGTGCACCCCGGCGCCGTGCTGAGCGGCGGCACCGTGGTCTCCGCGGGCGCGGTGATCGAGGCCGGCGCGATCGTCGAGGGCAGCGTGATCCTGCCCGGCGCGTCCATCGGCCCGGACACCCTGGTCAAGGATTCGATCGTGGGCGCGTACGCGACCGTCGGCGACCGGACGGCGCTGGACGGCGCGGTGATCGGCGACGGCGCGATCGTCGAGTCGGACAACGAGCTGCCGAACGGCATCCGGGTGGCCTGTGGCACGCTGCTGCCGGTCGGCGCCGTCCGCACCTCGGCCGGGCCGGGCGGCTGCCCGGCCGGTGCCTCGGCGGCCGCGGCGGTGCACGCGCCGGCCGTGAGCGCGCAGCGGTAGGACCCGCCCGACACGGTGCCCCGGGCCCCGCCCGGGGCGCCGTCGTCACAGGCTCGCTGCAAACCGGCTCCGGCTCGGTGCCCGACCGACACGGAGTCGGCCGGACGGGTACCTTCGGAGCGTGGCTGGTAATCGATACGACAGCGGTCAGGGCGCCGACCCCCGTGGCGGGTGGTCGGCTCCTCCCCCCTCGGCGGGGGCGCCCGGGGGGTACGGGCAGGCGGACGGTCCGGAGTACTTCACCGCTCCGCACCGGGGAACGGCACCGCGGGCGGGGGCGCCGTCCCCCGGTGGGCACGGCGGTCCCCAGGCCGGCGGGTACGACCCGTACGCGGCCGACCAGCCCGGGCACACCCGGGCCTTCCCGACCGGCGGCGACCCGTACGCGGGCGAGCCGTACCCGCAGCAGGGGTACCCGGCGGAGTACGGGCAGCAGCCGTACCCGCAGGGGTACGAGCAGGGTTATGGCCAGGGCTACGACCAAGGGCACGACCAGGGCTACGGCCAGGCCTACGGCCACGGCCAGGACGGTCAGCCGGACAACGTCGCGGTGTACCGGGCCGGCGGCCAGGCCGCCCCGCACGCCACCGGCCCGCGCCCGCGCTGGCGCGAGCTGCTGATCGGGATCTTCCGCAACCCGACGGCCACGTTCGACCGCACCCGCGACCACCAGGTCTGGCTGCCCGCGCTCACCGTCTCGCTGCTGTACGGCGCGCTGGCCGTGCTGGGCATCGGCCTGACCCACGACGACGTGGTCAACTCGACCTTCACCAGCGCGCTCACCGCGATGGTCGTCGCCGCGATCGGCTTCACCGTGGCCGGCGCCACGCTCGGTGCGGTCACCTACGCGCTGGCCCGCCAGTTCGGCGGGGACGGCCCGTGGAAGTCGACGGTCGGCCTCGCCGTGCTGATCGGCTGGACGACGGATGCGCCCCGGCTGCTGCTGGCGCTCGTGCTGCCGTCCGACAACCTCGTCGTCCAGGTCGTCGGCTGGGCCACCTGGCTGTTCTGCGCCGTGCTGCTGACCACGATGGTCCGCCGGGTGCACGACCTGCCGTGGGGCAAGGCGGCCGGCGCCGCCGCGCTCCAGCTGCTGGCGCTGCTGGTGCTGATCAAGCTGCCCACTCTGGGCTGATCAACCCCCTGTCCACCCTGGCTGTCCCTCCTGGGCCGGTCGGCCTGTCCGTTCCGGGGCTGGCTGGCCTGCCCCTTCCGGGTCGGTCGGCCTGCCCGCTCCGCGGCCGGTCGGCCGGTCCGTTCCCGGCCGAGGAACCGGGGAAGGCGCGGCGCGGGCCCGGGGGAGAATGGTCGACGGGCCCCGCCTGCGGGGCCCGTTCCGCTTCCACCACCCTCACGTCCACCACCCTCACGCGCACGGAGCCAGGCATGACCCTCCCCACCACCCACGTCAGCTTCCCGGCCGGGGCGGTGACCGGCGAGTCCCCGGTGCTCGCGGTGCACCCGCTGGACGGCGGCCGTCACGCGGTCGTCACCGCGGCGACGCCGTTCCACCCGCTCGACCACACCTGGCCCGACCAGCCGGCCGACCTCGGCACCCTGACCGTGGACGGCACCGAACTGGCCGTCGTCGACTGCCTGACCGGTGCGGTGGGCCCGGACGGCGGCGCGCCGCTGGTCGGCGCCGACATCCCGGTCCGGCGCGGTGACGAGGAGTGGTCCTGGCTGGTCCTGCACGTGGTCGAGGGGGCCCCGGACGGCCTCGTCGGCAAGACCGCGACGCTCGCCGTCGACCCGGGCCGGCGCGCCGCCCTCTGCGCCTCGCACAGCGGCTGCCACCTGCTCGCGCTCGCCCTGAACGCGGCCCTCGCGCCGCGCTGGCGCAAGGACCCGGGCCGCGCCGACGCCTTCGGCAACCCGGACTTCGACAGCCTCGCGATGGCGAGCTCCGTGATGGACACCGAGGCGAGCACCGACACCTACCGGCTCGGCAAGTCGCTGCGCAAGAAGGGCTTCACCGCCGAGGCGACCGAGGAGTTCCCGGCCCTCGCCGACGCCCTGCCCGACCTCACCGAGGCGGTCAACCGGCAGCTGGCCGCCTGGGTCGCCGCCGACGCCCCGGTCCGCATCGACGTCCCCGGCCCCGAGCTGACCGCCCGCCGCCAGTGGCACTGCGAGCTGCCCGAGGGCGCCGCGCAGATCTTCTGCGGCGGCACCCACCTGCACCACCTCGGCGAGCTGGCCGCGCTCCGCACCGAGCTGCGGCTCTCCGAGGACGGCAGCGAGCTGGTCGCCGTCACCCGCCCCGAGCGGGTCTGAGCACCACCGGGAACGCCGCGGGCGGCCACCCCTCGACGGAGGGGTGGCCGCCCGCTGTGCGTGCGCTCGGTGTGCTCGGGACCGTCCGGGCTCAGATGTCCGTGCGGTGGAAGTTCAGGTAGGACCGGGACGGCGTCGGGCCGCGCTGGCCCTGGTAGCGCGACCCGTACCGCGCCGAGCCGTACGGGTGCTCCGACGGCGAGGAGAGGCGGAACAGGCAGAGCTGCCCGATCTTCATCCCCGGGTAGAGCTTGATCGGCAGCGTCGCGACGTTCGACAGCTCCAGCGTGACGTGCCCGCTGAAGCCGGGGTCGATGAAGCCGGCCGTGGAGTGCGTCAGCAGGCCGAGCCGGCCCAGGCTGGACTTGCCCTCCAGCCGCGAGGCCACGTCGTCCGGCAGCGAGATGACCTCGTAGGTCGACGCCAGCACGAACTCGCCGGGGTGCAGGATGAACGCGTCGTCGCCCTCCGGCTCGACCAGCCGGGTCAGGTCCGGCTGCTCCTCGGAGGGGTCGATGTGGGGATACCGGTGGTTCTCGAACACCCGGAAGAAGCGGTCCAGTCGCACATCGATACTGGACGGCTGGATCATCGCGGGGTCGAACGGGTCGATCACGACCCGGCCCTTGTCGATCTCGGCCCGAATGTCCTTGTCAGAGAGCAGCACGCTCCGAGGTTACGTGCACGACGGGGCCCCGGACGAATCGTCCGGGGCCCCGTCCGTCCTGGTACCCGCCCTCAGGCGAGGAACTCCGCGGCCTCCAGCCGCATCGCCCGGGCCAGTTGCGGCGCGGACAGCTCCCGTACGTCGGCCAGCACCGAACTGCGCATCCGCCCGCACTGCGGGCAGCGGATCAGCCGCCCGGGCCCCAGCCGGCCCGGCCCGAGGTTCTGCATCGGGAACGTGGTGGTGCTGAACAGGTGCCCCTCGGCACAACGAACGACGGCGCGCTGCTCCATCGGTCCCCTTCCCATCCTTACCCCGGTACTCACCCGTACTCATCGCACCCCGAACGGCCGAGCCGTCGGGACAGCGTCACATTAGGGGATGTTCCGGACATTCCGCAGGATGGCTCGCCGCCCCGGAACCCACCCGCCGGAGCACTCTCACGCGGCCCACACAGTACGCCTCCACCCCCGCCCCGGGCGGCTCCGCCACGACCCCGGGGCACCTGTGCAACGGGCGTCACGGATGGGGTACAGTGGGCGCAGATCGAGCGGTCTCTGACGGCTCATCAGGCGGGCGTAGTTTAATGGTAGAACATGAGCTTCCCAAGCTTATAGCGCGAGTTCGATTCTCGTCGCCCGCTCTTCATGGCGAAACCGCAGGTCTTCGGATCTGCGGTTTCGCTGTTTTCGGGGCGGATTCGGGGGTGGGGCCAGAGCTGCCGGCTGGATCGGGTGCCGCGTAGCATGCGCCGGGTGGCGGGGGTGGATGTGGGGGCGCGGGCGGGGTGGCCGGCGCGGGGGCTGGTGGGGGCGGCTGCTGCGGCGGTGGCTTCGGTGCACCTGTTGAAGGGGCTGGCGCGGGTTCCGGGGGAGCCGGGGGCCGGGGTGGCCGTGGTCGTGGCGTGCGTCGTGCTGGTGGTGGTGCAGCTGCGGCACAGTTCGTCGGCGGTGCGGCGGGTGCTGGGGGTGGTGCCGCCGGGGGTCGGGACGGCGGCGGAGCTGGCCGTCGGGTACGTCGCGGTGCTGGGGTTCGGGGTGTCGGTCGGGTTGCTCTGTCTCCCGGCCGCCTCGTTGCTGCTGGAACGGCGCCGGGTGCTGGTGCCGCTGTTCGGCGTCTCCGCGGCCCTGATCGAGCTAGTGCGGTCGGGCAGTGTGCGGGACGCCGTCGACATGACGCTCATCGTCGCGATCGGCGGCGTGATGCTGTACGCCGTCACCACGCTCGCGCTGTTCGCGGCGCGGGTGCACGCGGCCCGGCTCACGCTGGCGGCGGCCGCGGTGACCGCCGAGCGGCTGCGGATCGCGACCGGGCTGCGGAGCGGGCTCGCCGAGGGGTTGGAGGAGGTCCGCGACCTGGCGCTCCGGGACGATCCGGGCGTCCTGACGGACCTCATCGGCGCGGCGCGGCGGACCTTGGCGGCGACCCGCGCCACGGCGGCGGAGCTGCGCAGCCTGTCGCTGGCCCCCGAGGCGGCGAGTGCCAGGGCGCTGCTGGCGTCCGCGGGCATCACCGCGGACCTGCGGGTCGGGCACTCGGAGCCGCTCGGACCGGCCGGGACGGTGCTGGCGGCGGTGCTGCGTGAGGCGGTCACGGCGGTGGTGCGGGTCGGTGACGCGCGGCGGTGCGAGATCGTCACCGGGGAGCGGGCCGGGCAGGTGGTGCTGCGGGTGGTCAGTGACGGCGTGCCGACGGCCGCGCTCGGCGCCGATCTGCTCGACGGCCTCGCCGACCGGGTCCGCGAGGTCGGCGGTCGGCTGACGGCCGGTCTGGAGCCGGACGGGCGCTTCGCCGTCGAGGCGGCGGTCGCGGCCACGCCCGCGCCGGCGGACGCGGCCGACCCGCCCGAGCTGCGGACCGTGCTCGGTCTGTACCTCCTCGTCCTGGGCACCTTCTTCGTCAAGGCCGTGCTGCTCGTCCCGGCGCCGCTGCTCGCGCTCGGGGCACCCTGCCTGCTGGTCTTCTGCCTGCTCCAGATCCGCTTCGCGACGCAGGACTCGCCGCGCCACGCCCGGCTCGTGCTGCTCGCCTCGGCGGTGATCGCCCTCGTTCCGCTGCCCTGGTCGGGGCGGAACTGGATCGGCGCGGTCGGCATCCTCGCGGGTGCGCTGCTGTTCGCCCTGCCGCTCCGGGCCGGCGCGGCTCTCGCCGTCGCGGCGGCGGTGGCCGGCGGTGTGCTCACCGGCGGCGGGCCGGTGCCCGTGCTGCTCGCCGTCGTCGACGCCCTGATCACCTGCGTCGTGGTCTACGGCGTCCTGCGGCTGGCCCGGCTGGTGCGGGAGCTCCAGCGGGCGGGGGCGGGGCTGGCCCGTGCCGCGGTGGTGACCGAGCGCCTGCGCGCCGCCCGCGACCTGCACGACCTGCTCGGCCACGGACTGACCGCGATCCTGCTCAAGGCCGAGCTGGCCCGGCGGCTGGCGGCCACGGACGCCGACCGCGGCCGGGCCGAGCTGCGGGACATCGTGCGGCTGGCCGAACGCGGCGAGACCGAACTGCGGACGGTGGTGAGCGACAGCCCCCGGTTGTCCTTCGAGGCCGAACTCGCCTCGGCCGCCGGGGTGCTGGAGGCGGCGGCGATCACGGTGGAGGTCGACGACGTCCCGGTGCCGCCGGCGGCCGGCGCCGTGCTGAGCGTGGTCCTCCGGGAGGCGGTCACCAACATCCTGCGGCACAGCGCCGCCCGCCACGCGCGCATCGCCACCTCGGTGGCCGGGGGCGCGGTGCGGCTGGAGGTGGAGAACGACGGGGCGCCGGACGGCGTCAGCGCGCCCGGCTCCGGGATCGGCGGGCTGACCGTCCGCCTCGCCGCGATCGGCGGCACCCTGGCGGCCGGTCCGGACGACGGCTGGTACCTGCTGCGCGCCGAGGTGCCCGCGGGCTGAGGCCGGTACTGCGTGGGGCGTTCACCGCGGGCTGACGCCCGGAGCGTCGGGGGAACGGGCGGGCGCGGCGGCTACAGCCAGCCCGCCTCGCGCGCGATGCGTACCGCGTCGGTCCGGTTGCGGGCGTTGAGCTTGCCGACGACCGCGGTCAGCACATTGCGGACCGTCCCCGTCGACAGGTGCAGCCGCGCCGCGATCTCCGGGGGCTCGGCGCCCTGGGCCAGCTCCCGCAGCACGTCGTTCTCCCGCGGAGTCAGCGGGTTGTCCGCGAGGTCCCAGGCCGCGACGGCGAGCCCCCGGTCGAGCACCCGGCCGCCGCCGGCCACCTGCCGGATCGCCGCCACCAGCTCCTCCGGCGGGGCGGTCTTCAGCAGGAAGCCGTCGACCTTGGCGTCCAGGGCGCGGCGGAGCAGTCCGGGGCGGCCGTTCGAAGTGAGCATCAGGGTCCGGCAGTTCGGCACCTTCTCCTTGAGCGTCGCGGCTGCCTGGAGACCGTCGGTGCGCCCGGGCATCTCGATGTCGAGCACCGCGACGTCGGGCAGGGCGACGAGGGCGCGCGGCACCACGTCGTCGGCCGAGCCGGCCTGGGCGACGACCTCCAGGTCGGGCTCCAGCTCCAGCAGTGCCACCAGCGCGCCGCGTACCACGTGCTGGTCCTCCGCCAGCAGGAGTCTGATCATGCGACGACCCTACCCGTGACGATGTCACGGGTCGCTCGTGATGCGGTCCCTGGGCCGGGAGTTCGCGGCTCGGCAGGCTGGAGGCATGAGCGAAGCGATCACGTTGGAAGCTGTGAGCAAGGTGTACGGCAAGGGGCGGGGGGCGGTCGCCGCGCTGCGCGAGGTGACGGTGCGGCTGCCCAAGGGCGGCTTCACCGCCGTGATGGGGCCCTCCGGTTCGGGCAAGAGCACCTTCCTGCACTGCGCGGCCGGGCTGGACCGGCCGAGCTCCGGGACGGTCCGGCTGGGGGACACCGACCTGTCGCGGCTCAGCGAGACCAAGCTGACCGAACTGCGCCGGGAGCGCGCGGGGTTCGTGTTCCAGTCGTTCAACCTCGTCCCGTCGCTGACCGTCGAGCAGAACATCACGCTGCCGCTGCGCCTGGCGGGCCGCCGGGCCGACGCCGCCAGGCTGTCCGCGCTGGTCGGGCGGGTGGGGCTGCGGGAGCGGACCGGACACCGCCCGGGCCAGCTCTCCGGCGGCCAGCAGCAGCGCGTCGCCATCGCCCGGGCACTGATCTCGGACCCCGAGGTGCTCTTCGCCGACGAGCCCACCGGCGCCCTGGACACCATGACCGCCCGCGAAGTCCTGACCCTGCTCCGGCAGACCGTCGAGGAGCTCGGCCAGACCATCGTCATGGTCACCCACGACCCGGTCGCCGCCTCCTACGCCGACGAGGTGCTCTTCCTGGCCGACGGCCGGGTCGCCGACACGATGTCCGCGCCGACCGCCGCCAAGGTCGCCGACCGCATGATCCGCCTGGGAGCGTGGAACCGATGATGTTCAGCTTCGCCGTAGCCACCCTCCGGCACCGCAAGGCCGGATTCGCCGGGGCCTTCGTCGCCCTGTTCTGCGCCGCCGCGCTGGTCTGCGGCTGCGGGACGCTGCTGGCCACCGGGCTGTTCGGCGGCGTCCGGCCGGAGCGCTACGCGGCCGCGCCGATCGTGGTCGCCGGGGACCAGAACGTCCACCAGGTCCAGAACAAGGGCAAGGGGAAGGTCAAGGAGAAGGCCAAGCCGATCGCCGGCCGGGCCTGGGTGCCCGCCGCGCTCGCCGACCGGATCGCGGCGCTGCCCTCGGTGCGGTCCGTCAGCACCGAGGTGACGTTCCCGGTGCTGCTGCCCGGCGGCCCCACGGCGAACTCCTGGGGCCACGGCTGGGAGTCCGCGCCGCTGGCCGGCCTGACCCTGGCCTCGGGGACCGCGCCGTCGGCGGCCGACGAGGTCGTGCTGGACGCCGGCACGGCCGCCCGGACCCACCTCGCCGTCGGCTCCACCGTGCGGGCCCGCACCGCCGGGGAGACGCTGACCGTGCGGGTCGTCGGCGTCACCGCCCAGGTCTTCGACGCCCAGGCCGGGGTGTTCTTCGCCCCCGAGCGGGCCCGGCAGCTGGCCGGCCACGACGGCCTGTTCAGTGCGATCGGCGTGTTCCCGGCGGCGCCCTCGGCCGCCGCCGACGTCGCGGCCCTGCTCCGGAGCACCCCGGCCGGCACCGCCGCCACCACCGGTACGCAGGTCGCCCCGGTCGCCCTCGCCCGGGCCGGCGACGACCGCGGACCGGTGGAGTTCCCCGACGCCGCCAACGCCCAGGTCCGACTGGTCAGCATGGGCGGTGTGCTGGGCGGCACGTCCCTGCTGGTCGCCCTGCTGGTCGTGGTCGGCACCTTCGGCCTCTCGATCCAGCAGCGTCAGCGCGAGATCGCGGTGCTGCGCGCGGTCGCCGCGACCGGGCGACAGGTCCGCAAGATGATCGGCGGCGAGGCGCTCGCGGTGGGGCTGGCCGCCGGGGTGCTGGGTGCCGCCGCCGGCCTGCCGCTGGGCAGTTGGCTCCGGGACCGGTTCGTCGCCCTGGACGTGATCCCCGCGAACCTCCCCGTGGTGCTCTCCCCGTTCCCCGCGATCGCCGCCGCCGGCGCCACCCTGCTGGCCGGCTGGGGCGCCGCCCGGATCTCGGCCCGGCGGGCCACCGCGATCAAGCCGGTGGAGGCCCTCGGCGAGGCCGAGATCAAGCCGCCCCGGCCGGGCTGGGCGCGGATCGTCCTCGGCGTCGTCGCGGCCGTGGGCTCCGTCGTCCTCACCGCCGTGCTCACCGTGCTGCACTCGGACCAGGCCTCCACCCCCGCCTGCTTCGTCGCCGTCCTGCTCTGGTGCACGGCGCTGTCCCTGCTCGGCCCGCTGGTGGCCCGGGCCGGGGTCGCGGTGCTGGGCCTGCCGCTGCGGGTGTCCCGGGTCGGCGGCTACCTCGCCGCCCACAACCTGCGGGCCGCCGCGCACCGGCTGGCCTCGGTGGTCACGCCGCTGACCCTGCTGGTCGCGATGGCCTGCACCATCCTGTTCACCCAGACCACCGTGGACGGCGCTGCGGGTGCGCAGCGCGACCGCGGCAGCGTCGCCGACTTCGTGGTCGGGCCGCGCGTCCCCGCCTCCGCCGCCGCCTCGGTCGCCGCCGTCCCCGGTGTGCGGACGGTGACCCGGGTGCTGCACACCCAGGTCCGCGACGGCCTGACCAGGCGCAGCGTGCAGGCGGTCACGCCCGAGCGGCTGACCGACACCCTGGACCTCGCGGTGACCGCTGGCGATCTCGGCGCGCTGGCGGACGGCACGGCGGCGGCCGCGGACGGGCTGGGCTACCGGCTCGGCCAGCGGGTCCGGCTCACCCTCGCCGACGGCACCCCGGCCGAGGTCACCGTCGTCGCCCTGTACGCCCGTGGCCTGGGCTTCGGCGACCTGACGCTGGCGCACGGCCCGGTCGCCGCGCACGTCGACGTCCCGCTCGACGACAACCTGCTGGTCCGGGGCGAGGGGGTCACCCGGGAGGCGCTGGCCTCGGCGCTGCGGGCCGAGCCCGGTATCGGCGTCCTGGACCGCGCCGCCGCGCAGTCCGCGGGCAACCGGGTGAGCGCCCAGATCGGCTACGTCACGCTCGGCCTGATCATCGCCTTCGTGGCGATCGCCGTCCTCAACACCCTCGCGATGAGCATCACCGACCGCCGCCAGGAGTTCACCGCGCTGCGCCTGATCGGGACCACCCGCCGCCAGGTCCGCCGGATGCTCGGCTGGGAGACCGCGGCCTCCGTCGTGATCGCCACCGTGCTCGGACTCGGGATCGCCTTCGCGGTGCTCACCACCTACGCCCAGGGCATCACCCGGGGGACGGCCGGGGTCGCCGTGCCGGTGGAACAGCTCGTGATCGTCGTCGCCGGCGCGGCCGCGCTCGCCGCGGTGGGCACCTGGCTCCCGGCCCGGGTCGCGCTGCGGGCCGGGGAACGGGCGGCCTGAGCGGGCGGCTTCGAGTGGTCGGCCCGAGCGGACGCCCGGTACGGCGGGACCTCCGGGGACGCCCGGGGACGCCGCAGCCGCAGGTCACCCGACCTGCGGCTGCGGCGTCCCGGTGGGGTGGGCCGGGTCAGCGCGGGGCAGCGGCGAGGGCCTCGATGTCGGGGACGAGGGCGGCCGGGGTGGGGAGGGCCTCGTTGTCGGCCCGGAGGCGGGCGGCGGCCTCGCGCAGCGCCGGGTCCTCGACGAGGCGGGTGAGCAGGGCGGTGTCGACGTCGGCCGAGGCCGAGCGTAGGGCGGCCCCGGTGGCGGTGAGGATGTCGGCGACGGCGAAGTTGTCGGCGCCCTGGGGGAGGAGCAGCTGGGGCACGCCGGCCTGCAGACCGGTGAGCGTGCTGCCGGAGCCGCCGTGGTGGACCACGGCGTCGCAGACGCGCAGCAGCTCCGCGAGCGGGACCCAGGGCAGCGGGCGGACGTTGGCCGGGAGCGGACCGAGGTGGCTGAGGTCGGCCTCGCCGACGGCGAGCAGGAACTCGGCGTCGACCCCGGCGGCGGCCTCGATCAGCCGGCTGATGGCGTGCACGCCGTCCATCTCGGCGACCACGGTGCCCAGGGTGACGGCGACCCGCGGCCGGGTGCCGCGGCGCAGCAGGTCGCCGGGGACGACACCGCCGCCGTTGTAGGGGAGGTAGCGCATCCGCAGGCCGCCCCCGTCGCCGCCGAGCGAGGCCGGGACGATGTCCAGCGGGGTGGTCTCGGCGGGGCCGGCCACGCCGTGCGCCTCGTAGACGTCGGTGAAGTGGGTGGCCAGCCGGCCGGCCAGGTCGAGGCCGGAGGTGAGGCCGAAGTTCTGGAGCGCCGCCGGGATCTTGAGCTTGGCCGCGACCAGCTGGGCGGAGGCCAGGCAGGAGTCGTGGATCAGCAGGTCGGGCTCCCACGCGCCGGCGACGGCGAGCAGGTCGTCCACGGTGGAGCGGGAGGCGTGGGCGAAGGCGGCGGCGGCCATGTCGAAGATCTGGTCCTGGTCGAGGTCCGGCCTGGAGTACCGGGCCTCCTCGCCGGTGGCCTCCTCGAAGGCCTCCCGGAGTGGCCGGCCGTCGCCGATCTCGGCTATCGGGAAGCCGGCCTGCCGGAGCTGGTCCATCGGCTTCGGGCTGGCGAACAGGACCTCGTGTCCGGCTGCGCGCAGGGCCTGCGCGGTCGGCACCATCGGGAAGAGGTGGCTGGGCGCGGCCGGGCCGGTGAAGAGTATGCGCACGATCGTCTCCTGGTCGTTCATTCGGGTCGAACGGGGCTGGCGGTACGAGTGGGCCCGCTCTCTCCGTGAACTGACGACCGATCAGGTCCTGTTCCCGGCAGGATCGATTATCGGACGTTCTGTCACGGGTCTTGCGGGCGACGGTGAAGTGTGCTGCTGCTTTTCCTGTTGCTCTTCCTGCTCCTGTTGCCTGCGTTCCTCCGGTGGCCCCGCTCAGAGCGGCGGGACGGGGAGGTCGCGGAGGCGGTCGGGGTCGGCGAGCAGGTTGATCTCGGTGATGCGGTCGTTCACGACGGTCAGCGCCAGGACGGAGAAGAGCCGCCCGTCGGGGGCGGTGACCAGGCCGAGGGCGCCGTTGATCAGGGCCGGGCGGGCGAAGGGTGCCAGCCCGCGGAAGAGCAGCGCCTGCCGGGCGACGGCGGGCGCGCCGTGGACGAGGTGCTGGATGCCGGGGAAGCCGCCCGCCCCGGTGGCGCCGACGTCGGCGCGCAGGGTGATGTCCGGGTCGAGCAGGGCGACCAGGGCGTCGAAGTCACCGCTGCGGGAGGCCGCGAGGAAGGCGTCGACGACGACCCGCTGGCGGGTGAGGTCGGTCTCCGGGGCGGCCGCGCCCCGGACCCGGCGGCGGGCCCGGCTGGCGAGCTGGCGGGTGGCGGCCGGGGTGCGGTCGACGATCGGGGCGAGCTCCTCGAACGGCACCGCGAACATGTCGTGCAGGACGAAGGCGAGCCGTTCGGCCGGCGGCAGGGTGTCCAGCACCACCAGCATGGCCAGGCCCACCGAGTCGGCCAGCAGCGCGGCCTGTTCGGGGTCGGCGGTGTCCGCGCGGGCGATCACCGGGTCGGGCACATGGGTGTCCAGCGGGGCCTCGCGCCGGGCGGTGCGGGAGCGGAGCAGGTCCAGGCAGACCCGGCCGACGACGGTGGTCAGCCAGCCGGGCAGGTTGTCGACGCGGGAGGCGTCGGAGCGGCTGAGCCGGAACCAGGTCTCCTGGACGGCGTCCTCGGCCTCGCTCAGGGAGCCGAGCATCCGGTAGGCCACCGACCGCAGATGGGGGCGGTGCTGCTCGAACCGCCGGGCCAGGGAGTCGTTGTCGTTCATCGGGCGCGCCGTCGCAATCCGTCGTGGGCCCCGCCGACCGGAGCGGTCGGCGGAGTTCGGCCGGGGGTCTGACGATGGGTCGGGAACAGGGGTGGGGTCCCGGTCAGTCGGCGATGCCGACGGTTCGGTGGACCGAATCGGGCCGGTCGACCAGCCCGAGCATGCAGTGGGCGACATCGGCGCGGGCCACCGACAGGCCGCGGCGGAGGTTGCGCCCGTACGCCGTCCGGTAGTCCCGGGTGAGCGGCCGGTCGGTGAGCCGGGGCGGGCGGACGATCGTCCAGTCCAGCCCGCCGGCGCGGATCTCGTCCTCCATCCGGGCCAGGTCGGCGTAGTGCGTGCGCAGGGCCGCCCGGGTGAGCGGGGCGGCGAGGTGGCGCATGAAGAAGCCGTCGCCCGGGTCGTGCCGGGGCGGCCGCGGGCGGGCGGGGGAGGGGACGGCGCCGATCGGGGCCGCGCTGACCACGATCAGGCGCCGGGCGCCCACCTCACGCATCGCGGTGATGACCGCCCGGGTGCCGCGCCAGGCGACACCGGCCTCGGCGCTGGAGCGGGCGCCGAGGCCGGAGAGGACGGCGTCCGAGCCGGCGACCGCGGATTGCAGTTCGGCCGGTTCGGCGACGGCCAGATCGGCGCGGACGACCCGGACGCCGGCCGGGGCGCGGCCGCTCCCGGCCGGGTCGGCCAGCCTGGCCGGGGTGCGGACCACGACGGTGACGTCGTGGCCGGCCGCGACGGCCTGGGTGAGCAGGTGTCGTCCGATGCCGCCGGTGGCGGCGAGGATGGTGAGCTTCATCTGCGGCTGCCTCCTGTCTGTGAGGGGTGGCGTTCGTTGGCGACACCCTCTGAGCGGATCGGACGCCGGGAATGTGACGACGGCGGCCGTTAATGTGACGCAGGTCACTGCCAGGTCACGCGGCGGCGAGGAAGGTGCGGACGGTGGTGGTGAAGGCCTCGGACTGCTCGAAGGCCAGGAGGTGTCCGGTGCCGGTTCGGCGCGGCCGGGCAGCGCGGTCGACCGTGCCGGTCCGGCGTGTCGGGCGGGGCGGGGAACTGTGCCGGTTCGGCACGCCGTCCACGGAGTGACGCAATCCCTTCCCGGGCCGAACACCGGGAGAAGCGCGGAGGGCCCGGTGCAGTCAGGTGGAACCGAAGTGAACGTCGAGAACCCGGCCGGTCCCCGGTGCCCGGAGCCCGCCGGGCCGTTCGCGCGGCCCGCGCGGACGGTCGTGGACCAGGCGGCCGCCGGCGAACGCTGTGAGTGGCTGCTGCAGCGGACGCTGGACGCCGTCCGGCCGGCGCTGTCCTGGCGGTACGCCGCACCCCGCGCGGGTGCGCGGCTGCCGCCGCCGGGCTCCGGACCGGCCGACGGCGGCGTCCAGTGGTACGTCGGCCGCGGCCGGGACATCGTCACGATCATCTCGGGCGCCCGGCGGGGCGAGTTACCGGCCATGGTGGAGGCGGGGTGGCGGCGGCGCGGCTGGACCGTCACCTCGGTGAACGCCTGTCGCGAGCTGCCCGGAGTCGCCGCGGTCACGCCGGACGGCTACCGGCTGGCGCTGGAGTTCGGTGTCCTGGGCGAGGCCCGGCTGACCGCGACCTCGCCGGGGGTGGCCCGTTCGGAGCCGGTGCGGGGCGCGCCCGGCGGTCCCGAAGTCCCTTACGCGGTAGGCGGATCGGCGGCACTGCCGGAGATCCGCTGTCCGTTCTGGAGCGCCCTGGGCTGACCTGGGCCGGTGGGTGGTGAGAAGGCGCGGAGCGAGTCCCCCCGGACTCGCTCCGCGCCTTCTCCGCACACGGCATCGGCGCGCCGTACCCCCCGACTCTCCGGTCCCCCGCCGCACCCCCCTGGCAGCCACCCTCCGGCGAGGATGGTTCGCACAGACCCCGGCGAGGCCCCACCACCGGAGGCGTCGTTGATCTCCACGCTAACAAACCGAGTGGTTGGTTTGTCAATAGAGAGTTCCACGAAACATCCACATTCCGGCGGGCGTGTGCGGGCGGCCCGAGGTCGGGCCGAGGGTGGGACGCAGGTGGGCCGCAGTCGGACGGTGCGCCGTCATCGGCCGGGTGCCGGGGCGTCCCGACTCCGGCGTGGGTGCTCCGGGTGCGTAAGGAAACGGTGTCGGAGGAGGGTGGTCACGGGCCTCCGCCCTCACCCGTCCGGGCGAACGGCGGGTCCGGGGCGAGGCTCCCGGGGCCCGGAATCCGACACTCGGGGGCGGGGCGCCCGGCGGCGCGGAATCCGACACTCCGGGGCGGGACGGGCACGCAGCGGCACCGGACGGGCTCTCAGCGCAGCAGCCGGCGCTCCTTGGCCACGGCCACCGCGCCAGCCCGGGTGTCCACGCCCAACTTGTCGTAGATCCGGCCCAGATGGGTCTTCACGGTGGCTTCGCTGATGAACAGCGCCCGGGCGATCTCCCGGTTGCCGAGCCCCTGTCCGAGCTGGGCCAGGATCTCCTGCTCACGCTCGGTCAACTGCGGTACGGGGGCGCGCATCTGAGCCATCACCCGGGAGGCGACCGGCGGTGACAGCACGGTCCGGCCGCGCGCGGCCGCGTGCACCGCCGCGAACAGCTCCTCGGGCCGTTCGGCCTTCAGCAGGTAGCCGGTGGCGCCCGCCCCGATCGCCCGGGTGATGTCGGCGTCGGTGTCGTAGGTGGTGAGGACCAGGACGTGCGGCGCGCCCGGTGCGGCGGTGATCCGCCGGGTGGCCTCGACGCCGTCGATGCCCTCGCCGAGCTGGAGGTCCATCAGCACGACCTGCGGCGCCAGCGCACCGGCCAGGGCGACCGCCTCCTCGCCGGTGCTCGCCTCGCCGACCACCTCGATGTCACCGGCGCTGGCCAGCAGCGCCAGCAGGCCGGCCCGGACCACGGCGTGGTCGTCGCAGACCAGCAGCCGCACCGGCGGGGTCGAGGGGGCGGTGCTCATCGGGGCTCCAGGGGGGTTCGTCGGGGCTCCAGCGGGATCGCGGCGGAGACGACGGTGCCCTCGCCGGGGGTGCTCTCGACGGTCAGCGTGCCACCGAGCTGGCGCAGCCGCGCCCGCATCGCGGGCAGACCGTGCCCGCGCCCGCCGCTGCCGGGCTCCGGCGCGCCGGAGCCGCCGCCCGGCCGGGCGGGCCGGAACCCCCGGCCGTCGTCGGCGATGTCCAGGACGGCCTGGTCGCCGAGGAAGGACAGGGTCAGCGCGGCGGCCGAGGCCCCGGCGTGCTCCCGGACGTTGGCCAGCGCGCCCTGGGCGATCCGCAGCAGCGCGGACTGCGCGGCGGCGGGCAGCGGCACCGGGGCGCCGTCCAGGTGGAACCGGACCGGCAGCCCGCTCTCGGCGGACTCCCGCTCGGCGAGCGAGCGCAGCGCCTGGTCGAGGGTGCGCCCGTCGGCGAGTTCGGCGGGCGCGAGGTCGTGGACGAAGCGGCGGGCCTCGGCGAGGTTGCGGGCCGCCACCTCGGCGGCGGTCCGGACATGGGTGCGGGCGGTCGCCGGATCGGCCTCCCAGGTGCGGTCGGCGGCCTGCAGCAGCATCTGCTGGCTGGACAGCCCCTGCGCCAGGGTGTCGTGGATCTCCATGGCCAGCCGTTCGCGCTCGGCCAGGGTGCCCTCCCGGCGCTCGGTGGCGGCGAGTTCTCGCCGGGTGCGGACGAGGTCCGCGATCAGCGCCCGCTGCCGCTCGGCCTGCCGTTCCATGTACAGGAAGACGGCGGTGGCGAGCGCCGCCACGGCCGGCGGCAGCAGCACCAGGTTGGCGTCCACCCCGCCCGGCAGCCGGACCTCGCCGATCACCACCAGCAGGGTGAGCGCGGCCACCAGCGGGATCGCCGCCCGGGCGGGCAGCGTGCGCAGGGCGGTGTAGACCAGCGGGACGGCGCACCAGGCGAAGCTCGGCGCGACCAGCACCAGAACGACCCAGAGGGCGACCACCAGGGCCAGCGGCCAGAGCCTGCGCCGGCGCCCGGGGGCGGGCGGGCGGCGGTGGGCCAGCCAGGAGCCGACCGGCTGGGCGACGGCCAGGGCGAGGCCGAGGCCGATCACCCAGGGGATGCGGGGGTTGCCGGGGTGGTGGCTGAGGTAGCGGCTGAGCGAGGTGGCGAGCAGCAGCAGGAAGGCGGAGTCGAGCAGGACGGCCAGCCGGCCGTCGTCCGGATTGTCGGCCCCGGGGCCGGAAAGGTCCGCCGGGTCGGGCGGGTTCGCCGGTCTCGGCGGGTTCGCCGGGTCGGGGGCTGCCGCCGGGCCCGCGGGGGCCGGGGCGGTGGCACCGGTGGCCGGTTCGCCGCCGGCGGGACGGTCCTGCGGCACGGGGCGGCTCCTTCCACTCTGCGGTCGCCCCTCTGCGGGCGGCTCTCTGCGGTCGGCACTCCGGCCCACCGCGCTGACCTGGTCCGATCCCTCGATGGTGACCCGTCCGACCGGGCCGCGCATCAGCCGATCGGTTGACGGGACCGTCCTCCATCCTGCGCGCGAGCGGCCGCCGGACCGTCGATGTGCCCGGGGGGCCGGCGGCCGGAGGATCGGTACCGAAGCCGCCGAGCCCGACCTGGCCCCCAGATCCCGGCCGTGGCACCGACCGATCCGACGAGGAGCCCGACCATGAAGACCTCCCTGCGTACCCGTGTGCTGACCGGTACCGTCGCCGCCGCCGCGCTGGCCGCCGCCACCGTCGGCGCCGTCTCGGCCAGTGCGGACACCACCGAGGCCCCGGCCGCCACCGCCGCGGTGAAGGCCGACACCCAGAACAAGAACCTCACCCAGACCACCGGCCTGACCATCGAGGCCGCCACCAAGGCCGCCCAGGCCACCCTGGACGCGGCCACCAAGGCCGGCCAGCACGTCACGGTCGCCGTGGTGGACCGCGACGGCATCACCCGGGTGCTGCTCAAGGGTGACGGCGCCGGCCCGCAGTCGCCGGAGTCCGCCGAGCGCAAGGCGTTCACGGCGGTCTCCTGGAACGCGCCGACCTCCGAGCTGGCCAAGCGGCTGGCGCAGGCGCCGAACCTCAAGGACATCCCGGGCACGCTGTTCCTGGCCGGCGGCGCCCCGGTGCAGGCCAAGGGCGCGCCGATCGCGGGCATCGGCGTCGCGGGCGCGCCCAGTGGCGACCTGGACGAGCAGTTCGCCCAGGCGGGCGTCGCGGCGCTCGGCAAGTAGCGCCCGGCGGGCGCGCACGTCCGACGCTGTGCACCGGAGCGGACCCCCGACCGCTCCGGTGCGCCGGCATGCCCGCGCGCCGCTGCCCGCCGCCCGCCCGCGCCCGGCGCATCCGCCCCGGTCACCCCGGGAACCCGGTCGCCCCGGGAACCCGGTCGCCCCGGGAACCCGGTGCGCCGGAGCGCCGCAGCGGCCAGGATGGGCGCATGCCTCACATGACCGAGACCGAGTGGCGCGCCTTCCTCGCCGCCGGCACCCGTACCGCCAAGATCGCCACCACCCGGGCCGACGGCCGCCCGCACGTCGCGCCGGTCTGGTTCCTGCTGGACGGCGACGAGATCGTGTTCAACACCGGCGCCGGCACGGTGAAGGGCCGCACGCTGGCCCGTGACGGCCGGGTGATGCTCTGCGTGGACGACGACCGGCCGCCCTTCTCCTACGCCCTCGTCCAGGGCACCGCCCGGCTGAGCGACGATCTGCCCGAGGTGCGCGACTGGGCCACCCGGATCGCCGCCCGGTACATGGGCGAGGAACTCGCCGAGCAGTACGGCGCCCGTAACGGCGTCCCCGGCGAGCTGCTCGTACGGGTGAAGATCGAGAAGGTCACCGCAGAACACGGGGTGGCCCACTGAAAAGCCTGTGCCGCTGTCAGTGGGGCGTGGCAGGCTTCCCGCTATGACGGCGTGGACCCTCAACGACATCGAACGTGCGATCCGCTCCTCCTGGGGTGTCGACACCTGTGCGCCCGAGGACCTGGCCCACTGGCGTCCCGACAATCCCGCCCGCGGCCAGTGCGGGGTCACCGCGATGGTCCTGCACGACCTGCTCGGCGGCGAGCTCATGATGGGCGAGGTGCACGTCGGCGGTGTCCGGACGGACCTGCACTGGTGGAACCGGTTCGCGACCGGCTTCGAGATCGACCTCACCCGCGAGCAGTTCGGCCCCGACGAGCGGGTCGGCCCCGGCCGGCCGGTCGCCCGCCCGCAGCGCCCGGGCCGGCTCCAGGCCCAGTACGAACTGCTGCGCCACCGGGTCGTCGCCGAACTGGAGTCGGGCCGGGCCCGGTTGCCGGAGCACGCGTGCGCCTGAGCACGGCCGGGGCGGCGGGCTGACGTACAGTCGGGGCGACATGGATCGTGGTCCGACGGCTCCGTCGGACCGGCCCGCCCGCTTCGACGTGCCCGGTTCGCCGTACCGGTGGCTCCGGCCCGGCGGTCCGTGGCGCGGTCCGCCGGGCGGCGACGACGGGAGTGGGCGATGGCAGTGACGACGGTCGGCTTCGTGGGGCTCGGCGCGATGGGGCAGGGCATGGCCGCCAGCCTGTTGCGGGCCGGGTACCGGGTGCGGGTCTGGAACCGCTCGCCCGGGCCGGTGGCCGCGCTGGTCGACCGGGGCGCCGAGGCGGCCGACGGCCCGGCCGGTGCGTTCGCCGCCGAGGCGGTGGTCTCCATGCTCGCCGACGACGCCGCGTTCGAGCGGCTGCTGCTCGATCCGGCCCTGCTGGCCGGCGCCCGGGCCACCCTGCACGTCAACATGGCCACGGTCTCGGTGGCGCTCGCGGAGCGGGCCGAGGCCCTGCACGCCGAGCACGGCATCGGCTACGTCGCCGCGCCGGTCCTCGGCCGGCCCCCGGTGGCGGCAGCCGGCGAGCTGAACATCCTGGCCGCCGGGGCCCCGGAGGCGCTCGCCCTGGCCGAACCGCTGCTCGCCGCGATGGGGCGGCGGACGTGGCACTTCGGCGACCACCCGCGCCAGGCCAACACCGCCAAGATCAGCGCCAACTTCCTGCTGGCCTGCGCGATCGAGTCGATGGCCGAGGCGTGCAGCCTGGCCGAGGCCAACGGCGTCCGCCCGACCGATCTGGTCGAGATGCTCACCGCCACGCTCTTCCCCGGGCCGGTCTACTCCGGCTACGGGGCGATGGTCGCCGAGCGCCGGTACGAACCGGCCGGTTTCAAGCTGCCGCTGGGTCTCAAGGACGTCGATCTCGCGCTGACCGCCGGCGCCGGGGCGCACGTGCCGCTGCCCTTCGGCAGCGTGCTGCGGGACGCCTTCCTCGACGCCCTGGCGCACGGTGACGGCGAGAAGGACTGGGCGGCCGTCGCGGCCGTCGCCCGCCGCCGGGCGGGCCTGCCGGAGTAGTCGCCGCCGGGCCCGTCGGAGGGCTGTCGTACGCTCGGGCCTTCTGTCGCCATCCGCACGGGGGTCCTGATGTCCGAGCACACCGCCGGCGCCGCTGCGCCGCGTTCGTTCCTCTTCCTGAACGCCAGTTCGCGCCCGGACGGCAACTCCGAACAGCTGGCCCGGCTGGCCGCGGGGGCGAGTCTGCCGCCCGGTGCCGAGCAGCGGTGGCTGCGGCTGAGCGAGCACCCGCTGCCCCCCTTCGAGGACCGCCGGCACAGTGAGGACGGCGGCTTCCCCGAGCCGGCCGGCCACGAACGCACCCTGCTGGACGCCACCCTGGCCGCGACCGACCTGGTCTTCGTCGCCCCGGTGTACTGGTACTCGCTGCCGACCAGCGCCAAGCTCTACCTCGACCACTGGTCCGCCTGGCTGCGGGTGCCCGGGGCGGACTTCCGCGCCCGGCTCTCCGGCGGCACCATCTGGGCCGTCACCGCCCTGGCCACCGAGCCGGACAAGGCGGACCCGCTGATCGCCACCCTGCGGCTCTGCGCCGACTACATGGGCATGCGCTGGGGCGGCGCGCTGCTCGGCAACGGCACCCGGCCGGGCGACGTGCTGAACGACGAGCGGGCGCTGGTCGCCGCCAAGTCCTTCTTCGCGGGCTGACGCCCGCCCACCGGCCGGACCTCTCCGACGAGGGCGGGGAGGCCCGACCGGCCGGCCCCGGCGGCGGTCCGTGGGAGCATGGCCGCCCGACAGCGGTTTCCCGCCAGTGCGGCGCTGTCGGACGCGGTGTTCCGGACGTGTACCGGTCACCCTGCGGTCATCTGACGGTAGGGCACAAAAGCCTTACCGAGTGACGGAGTTGGGCCAATCGGACAGTATCCGGTCAGGGTGGTGCACGAAGGGTGGCACCCGCCTTACGATCTGGCTGGATCTTTCGGTAGTCTCCGTCGGACTTTCAGCTTCGTGGGGGGACCACAGTTCGGACAACCCAGTCCTTCCGCGCTCCCGGGCCACGCCCGGACTCATCCGTGAGGTCTTCCTTGCCCATGTCCATACGTCGCAGCCTCGCCCTCGCCGGCGCCGCCGCCCTCGCCTCTTCGATGGTGCTGGCCGGTGCCCAGGGCGCCGTCGCCGTCGGCACCACCGGCTCCCCGTCCGCCACCGCGGCACCGCAGGCGGACAAGTCCTCGCGCCAGAGCCTGGACCTCTCCGTGCGCGGGGTGCCGGACACCTTCATCGCGGGCGGCGACGCCCGGGAGTTCACCTTCCGGATCGACAACTCGACCCGGCACGACTTCGTGTTCTACCCGCTGCTCAAGTTCAAGAACCGCGCGGGCAGCCTGGAGGCCGGCGACCTCAAGGTCGAGTACCAGCTGCCCGGCGGCGCCTGGCTGCCCGGCTCGGTCGCCCCCGGCGGCGGGGACTCCGACGACGACGCGGTGCTCATCCTGCTCGGCGGGGCCGACTCCGACGACGCGATGCTCGCGGTGAACCGCGGCAAGGACGTCTCCATCAAGGTCCGCGCCTCGTTCACCAAGGACGCCCCGCTCGGCAAGGCCGGCGTGGTGCCGGTCGTCTTCTCCGAGCAGCTCGACGACCAGTCCCACGAGCCCGTCGGCAACGGCCACTTCAGCTGCGACGGCATCACCGGCGCCGGCTTCACCATCAAGGCCGGGGGCGGCAAGCCGAGCCCGACCGCCAGCCAGACCACCGGCAAGCCGACCGGCAGCCAGTCGCCGAGCCACTCGCCCAGCCACTCGCCCTCGGCCACCGCCACCGCGACGCCCACCGCGACCGCCACGGCGACGCCCACGGCCACCGCCACGGCCACGCCCACCGCGACCGCCACGGCGACGCCCACGGCGACCGCCACGGCGACGCCCACCGCCACCACCTCGGCGTCGACCAGCCCGTCGTCCTCGGCGAGCGTGCAGCCGACCGGTGCGACCACCTCCGCCCCGTCCACCGGCGGCACCGGCGCCCAGGAGCCGATCGACTTCCCGGTGACCGTGCCGACCGTGACGCCGCCGAAGCTCACCCCGGCCGCCGTCGCCAAGGCCAAGAACGCGGCCGACAACGCCGACAAGGCACTGGCCCAGACCGGTGGCGGTGACGACACCACCGGCATCGCCATCGCCGGTGGCGCCGTCCTCGCGGTCGGCGCCGGCACCCTCGTGCTGCTCCGCCGCCGCAAGGCCGCCCAGCAGGGCTGACCCGGCCCGGGCCGAGCCCGGCCATCCGGCCCGCCGGGCCCCGGCACCGCCGGGTCCGCCCGGCCCGGCCGACGACCGCGCCCCTCGGGTGTCCTTCCACGGACACCCGAGGGGCGCGGTCGCTTCCGTCGGGTCACATAGGATGACCGGCCGAAGGGGGGGCTCGGCGCGGGAGAGGTACAGGGGTGCGGGGAGTACGGTCGGCACGGTCCACCACCGACTACGAGGCCGCCACCGGGCGGATCGCCGGTCTGCCGGTGCGCAGACACCACGTCCTGCTGGTCGCCTGGACGGTCCTCTGGTTCCTGCTGGTCGAGCCCAGCGGCGGCTTCTCCTGGCACTACCTGCGTCAGGGCGAGGAGCTGCTCTTCAGCGGCCAGACCGACGGCGGGCTCGCGCTCTACGCCCACCACCCCGAACTGCAGATCGGTCCGGTCAGCCTGGCCGTCGCCCGGCTCTTCAGCCCGTTCCCCGCGCACACCGGCCAGCTGGTGGCCGAGGCCGCGATGTCCGGGCTCGGCCTGGTGATGCTCGTCCTGGTCGGCCGCACCGCCGCCTGGTACTACCTGGGCACCGGCACCAACCACCGCCGGCTGCAGCAGCGGCTGCTGGTCGCCGGGCTGGCGTTCATCCCGATGTGGGTGGAGGTCTCGGTCCGCTTCGCGCACCTGGACGACGTGCTGGCGCTCTTCTTCACCACCCTCGCCGCGCACGCGCTCAGCCGGGGCCGGGCCGTCCAGGTCGCCGTCTACCTGGCGCTGGCGGTGGACTCCAAGCCCTGGGCGCTGGCCTTCGCCCCGCTGATCCTGGCGCTGCCCCGGCCGGCCTGGCTGCGCACGGCGCTGTGGTTCGCCGGGCTGGTGGCCGTCGCCTGGCTGCCGTTCTACCTGGGCGACCTGGACACGGTGGCGGCCGCCAAGTTCACCATCCCCAACCAGCCGGCCTCGGCGCTGCGGTGGTTCGGGGTGACCGACCCGACCACGCCGTGGTGGGACCGGCCGCTGCAGTTCGGCCTGGGCCTCGCGCTGGGCAGCATCGCGGTGTGGCGCGGCCGGTGGCCGGCCGTCGTCCTGCTGGGCGCGGACGCCCGGATCCTGTTCGACCCCAGCGTCTACACCTACTACACGGCCTCGATCCTGCTCGGCACCCTGCTCTGGGACGCGGTCGGCCAGCAGCGGCTGGTGCCGTGGTGGAGCTGGATCGCGCTGGCCGCGCTGTACGGCGGCACGCTGCTGATCCCGTCCGACTCGGCGCGCGGCTTCGTCCGGCTGGCCTTCGTGGTGCTGTCGGCCGCGTACGTGCTGCTCTGGCCCACCCGGCGGGGCCGCCGGCCGCGCCCCGGGGGAGACACCGGGGGCAGGGCCGCCCGGCGCCGCGAGCGCGTGCCCGCGGGGGCCGTGGGCTGAACGGCGGTGGGGCCGTGGGCTGAACGGCGGTGGGTGCTCGGGTGCCGGCCGGCGGTTCAGCCGGTCGCGGCGGACCGGCCCGCGACGAGCTCCCGCGCGTCGTCCGGCACGGACCCGCTCCGGACCGGTCCGGAGCGGGTGAACAGCACCGCGCCCAGCGCCAGCGCGGCCACCGCCCCGGCCAGTTGGGCGAGCAGGAAGCCGGGGACGGAGCCGGGCGCGATCCCGGTGTAGCTGTCGGTCAGCGCCCGCCCCAGGGTCACCGCCGGATTGGCGAACCCGCCGGAGGAGGTGGCCCAGCAGGCCGCCGCGACCCAGAGACCGACCGCGGCCGGCACCAGGCGGCCGCGTCCGCTGCCGGTCAGCCCGGCGACCACCAGCAGCAGCGTCCCGGTGGCCACCGCCTCGCCGAGCCAGAGCGCTCCGCCGTCCCGGCCGTGTCCGGAGGGCTCGACGAACGGCCGCCCGAACATCGCGTTGGCCAGGCCCGTCCCGGCGACCGCGCCGGCCAGCTGCGCGGCGGCGTACCCGCCGAGTTCGGGCAGCGTCGGCCCGCTGCCGTCGCGCCGGCCGGCCCACCACGCGCCGGCCGTCACCAGCGGGTTGAAGTGCCCGCCGGAGAGCGGGCCGAACAGCTCGATCAGGACGGCCAGGGCCAGCGCGGAGGCACCGACGTTGGCCAGGAACCGGACCCCGCCGTCCTGGCTCAGCGCGGCCGCCTGGATGCCCGAGCCGACCACGACGGCGGCCAGCGCGGCCGTACCGACCGCCTCCGCGGCCAGCCGTCGTACCAGGGGCGCAGCGGTGGTGGTCATGGCGCCATGCTGGCGGCTGCCGTCCGGCCCGGCAATAGGCGGCTTCGTCCAAGCCGGGGCCCGTCCGGGGCGGTCCGCTCGGAGACTCGCACGGGGCTGACGGCCCCCGGGGCGGACCGGGCCGGGCGGGGCGGGCGTGGCGCGACGTAACCGGGCGGGCGTGGCGGGACGGGGCGGACCGGGCGTGGCGGACGTCGCGGCGCGGGCCCTCCCCGCGCCGCCGCGCCGGAAGACTGGGCTTGACCCTCACGCAACGGGAGGCGGGAGAGTCGTGGCCAACGAGAAGGGAGCGCCCGGATGAGCGGCGGCTACTCGGTCGGTGCCGTGGCGAAGATCGCCAAGGTCACCGTCCGCACCCTGCACCACTACGACGAGATCGGACTGCTCGCCCCGCAGGGGCGTACCCCGGCCGGCTACCGCCGGTACCAGGACACCGACCTCGACCGGCTGCAGCAGATCCTGTTCTACCGCGAACTCGGGTTCCCCCTGGAAGAGATCGCGGCCATCCTGGACGACCACTCGGTCAGCCCGAGCGAGCACCTGCGGCGCCAGCACCGACTGCTGACCGACCGCATCAGCCACCTCCAGGACCTGGCCGCGGCCGTCGAACACGCCATGGAGGCACAGAAGATGGGAATCCAGCTGACCCCGGAGGAGAAGTTCGAGGTCTTCGGCGAGTCCTACCGGGAGGAGTGGGAGGCCGAGGCCGAGCAGCGCTGGGGCGACACCGACGCCTGGGCGCAGTCCCAGCGCCGCACCGGTGGTTACGACAAGGGCGACTGGCAGCGGATCAAGGCCGAGACGGACGCGCTCAACGCCCGTCTGGTGGCGGCCTTCACCGCCGGCGAACCGGCCGACGGCGGTCCGGCCATGGACCTCGCCGAGGTCCACCGGCAGCACATCTGCGACAACTTCTACGACTGCACCTTCGAGATCCACCGCGGTATCGCCGGGATGTACGTCGCGGACCCGCGGTTCACCGCCACCTACGAGGAGCTCGCCCCGGGCCTCGCCCAGTGGCTGCACGACGCGATGCTCGCCAACGCGGCCTTCCGCACCGGAGAGCAGGCGTAGGGCCGCCGGCCCGGGCCACGCCCAGGCCCGGGCCACGCTGGGCTTCGGGCCACGCCCGGCTTCAGGCCACGCCGCGTCCGAAGCCGCGCCGGTAGGCGGTCGGGGAGGTGCGCATCACCCGGCCGAAGTGGTGCCGGAAGGTCGCAGCACTCTCGAAGCCGACGGCGGTGGCGATCTCCTCCACCGACCCGTCCGGCGATTCGAGCAGCGGCAGGCTGGCCGCGACGCGCTGGCTGATCACCCAGCGCATCGGGCTGGTGCCGTTGCGGGCGGTGAAGTGCCGCAGGTACGAGCGGTCGGACATCCGGGCGGCCCGGGCCAGCAGGGAGATCGTCAGCGGGGCGGACAGGTGGTCCAGCGCCCACTGCATGGAACGGGCGATCCCGTCGTCCTCCTCGTCGACCGGCCGGACCGCCGCCTCGATGAACTGGGCCTGCCCGCCGTCCCGGTGCGGCGGCACCACGAAGCGGCGGGCCACGCTGTTGGCCACCTTGGCACCGTGGTCCCGGCGGACCAGGTGGAGGCAGAGGTCGATCCCGGCGGCGCTGCCCGCGCTGGTCAGGACGGAGCCGCTGTCCACGTACAGCACATCCGGATTGACCCGGACCGACGGGTGGCGGCGCTGGAGCAGTTCGGCGTACCGCCAGTGGGTGGTGGCCTCGCGGCCGTCCAGCAGACCGGCGGCGGCCAGCGCGAAGGCGCCGGAGCAGATCGAGACGATCCGCGCACCGCGCTCGTGCGCCGTGCGCAGCGCGGCGACCAGCCCGGGGGAGACCTCGCCGCTGAAGGCGTTCGGGACTCCGGGGACCACCACGGTGTCGGCGGCGGCGAGGTCGTCCAGGCCGTGGTGCGCCGTCAGCGAGAAGCCGCCGACCGACCGCAGCGCGGTGTCCGGCCGGTCGGCGCAGACCTTGAGCCCGTACCAGGGGGCGGCCAGCAGGCCGCTCAGCTCGGGCCGCGCCAGCCCGAACACCTCCACCACCACGCCGAGTTCGAACGGCGTCATGCCGTCGAAGGCGTACACCGCGACATCGTGCACCGGCTCCGGCCGCCGTCCGATCGCGACGGCCACCGGGCCGGTGGTCTGCTGGTCGGCCATGAGGTCCCCTCGGACTGGGCAGCGGTGGCGGGATGCGGGTGAGTGTAGCCGTTCCGGCCAGGTCGAAAACTTCTGCGAAGCCACCTGCAACCTCAGCCCTCCTCGCACGTCCATCACCAGTGGGGGGCGGGTTCTGCCGGCGGTCGAGGCGATGGCAGGATTCCCGCCGATCAAGATCTTGATCATGTGTCACGACGGTCCGGTCCACGCCGGGAACCGTCCCTGGGGGAAAGCAGAACGCGGATGTCCATGGCCATCGGGCCGATCGTGGGAGGCGGGAGGAGCGGCGGCTTCCTCCGCGCCGGGCTGGTCGGACTGCTCTTCGGCGCACAGGAGGCGGGCGGGGCGGCCACTCCCCGGGACGCCCCGTCGGACGGCGACCCGTCGAGCTCCGAGCACGAGGCGGTGCAGCGCCGGTCGGGATTCCGGCTGCTGCGCGGCGGGCGCAAGCAGGAGGCGGAGGAACGCCCCACCCTGACCGGCCTCTACCACGCCCACCGGCTGGGCCTGGTACGGATGGCCGTCCTCCTCGTCGACCACCAGGACCTCGCCGAGGACGTCGTACAGGAAGCCTTCACCCAGCTCTACCAGCGCCACGGCGAACAACTGGACGACCTGGACAACGCCCTCGGATACCTGCGCACCAGCGTGGTCAACGGCGCCCGCTCGATGCTGCGCCGCCGCAAGACCGCCCGCGAGTACGTCCCCCCGCACGAGGCCGACGCACCCTCGGCCGAGGACCACGCCGTACTCAACGACGAGCACCGGCGCGTCCTCGTCGCCCTGCAGGAGCTGACCCCCCGCCAGCGCGAGGTACTCGTCCTGCGCTACTGGTCCGACATGTCCGAAGCACAGATAGCGGAAACCCTGGGACTCTCCCGGGGCGCTGTGAAGTCCACCGCCAGCCGGGCCTTGGACGCCTTGGAAAAGCATCTGGAGAAGGTTCGATGACCGACAAGCTTCCCCGCCGAACCGGCGGTGACGGTGACGGGCCGGACGACACCCCGATGGAACGACTGCTCCGCGAGGCCATGAACGCCAGAGCGATGCAGATCACCGCACACGACCTGCGCCCGGCCGCACCCCCGAACCGGCGGCTGCGCCGGCTCAAGCCGGTCTACCTCGCCGCCGTGCCGCTGTTCGGCCTGGCCGCCGCGATGGCGTTCGGCGTGCTCGGCTTCCGCGGCGACACGGTGGCCGACCGGGGCGATCCCGGCCCGGCGGCCACCGTGACGGCCTCCGCGAGCCCGAGTCCCAGCGCGGTCCCGACCGTGGAGCCGACCCCCGCCGACACTCCGACGGCGGCCGGCACCGAGACCTCCGCCCCGGCGGCCGACCCCACGGGCACCGGCGAGCCGGCCGCCCCGGGCGGCGCCGCCACCCCGCGCAGCACCCAGAGCAGCACCGCCCCACCCACCACGCCCGCGACCCCGTACACCTTCCGGGGCGTGAAGTTCAAGGTGCAGGCGGGTTGGCGGGTCGTGCCGCCGGACCCGGCGGGGACCAGTCTGTGCGTCCTGAGCCCGGGCGCGCCCACGGGTGCCCAGCCGGGTTGGACCCAGGAGGCCTGTGCGCCCTACGGCGTGCTGATCACCGCGTACAACACCGCCGACGAGGCCGAGCACGCGATCTGGCCGACGGCGTTCGACCTGGACTCCTCGTCCGGCTTCAGCCACCAGCCCAGCTGCCCGGTCTGGGGACACCCCTACGTCCCCACCGCGCCCTACACGAAGATCGGCGAGCCGGCCAAGAGCCGTGACATCGTGGCCGGGCGGGCGATCTCGAAGACGCAGTGGCAGGTGACCTGCAAGCCCGGGGAGGACTTCACGGCCCAGATGTGGGGTCTGAAGGACGATCAGGTGTTCATCACGGCGAACGGTCTGAAGCCGGACTACCAGCCGGGTCTGGTGTCGATCCTCGACACCATCGACCTCAGCGGCCGTCAGGCACCCTCGGTGGCGGGCCAGAACGACATCAGCGTCACCGTGGAGGGTCTCACCACGGGTCAGCAGCTCCCGAACGACGGCACTCCGGTGGAGTTCGTCGTGACCTTCAAGAACACCGGCCGGACCAGCTACGCCAAGGTGGTGCCCCAGCTGGTCGCGGAGTCCTACGCCGGGAGCAAGGGCGCCGTGACCGGAACGCTGGAGCGCGCGAACGGCGCGGGATCGTGGAAGGCCCTGACCATCGCCCCGCCGGCGGCGGGCAAGCCGGTCTTCGACGACGCCGGCCCGCTGGAGCCGGGGAACGCCTTCACCATCAGGTACCGGATGAAGCTGACGGCCCAGGACGGCGCCGGGGTCATGCCGGTGACCGTCAGCGCGCTTCTGACCCCGGAGCAGGGGCCGCCCACCGTCATCGGGACCCGCACCGTCCCGGTCCGGGTGGTGGCCAAGTAGCGCCCGCGCCACGGGCCCGGCCCCCCACCGGGGAGCCGGGCCCGTGGCGTGCCGGTCGGGCTCAGGCCAGCGAGGCCATCCACGCCTCGACGTCCTCGGCACGGCGGGGCAGGCCCGCCGAGAGGTTCTCGTTGCCGTCGGTGGTGACCAGGATGTCGTCCTCGATCCGGACGCCGATGCCCCGGTACTCCTCGGGCACGGTCAGGTCGTCCTGCTGGAAGTACAGGCCGGGCTCGACGGTGAGCACCATGCCGGGCACCAGCAGCGCGTCGACGTGCTCCTCGGTGCGGGAGTGCGCGCAGTCGTGGACGTCCAGGCCGAGCATGTGGCCGGTGCCGTGCAGGGTCCAGCGGCGCTGCAGGCCCAGCTCCAGCACCTTCTCCAGGTCGTACACCGAGGCGTCCAGCAGGCCCCAGGCGAGCAGGCGCTCGGCCAGCACGCGCTGCGAGGCGTCGTGGAAGTCGCGGAACCGGGCACCGGGCTTCACCGCCGCGATGCCGGCCTCCTGGGCGTCGTACACCGCCTGGTAGATCCTGCGCTGGAGCTCGTTGAACCGGCCGTCGATCGGCAGCGTGCGGGTCACGTCGGCGGTGTAGAGGCTGTGCGTCTCCACGCCGGCGTCCAGCAGCAGCAGCTCGCCCGGGCGGACCTCGCCGTCGTTGCGCACCCAGTGCAGGGTGGTCGCGTGCGGGCCGGCGGCGCAGATGGAGCCGTAGCCGACGTCGTTGCCCTCGACCCGGGCGCGGCGCCAGAAGGTGCCCTCGATCCAGCGCTCGGAGGTGGCGACGGCCTGGCCGAGTTCGCGCACCACGTCGGTGAAGCCGTTGACGGTGGCGGTGCAGGCGGCCCGCAGCTCGCCGATCTCCCACTCGTCCTTGACCAGTCGCAGGCCGCTCAGGAACTCCTTGAGCCCGGCGTCCTTGTCGGCGTCCAGCACCTCGGCGAGCGCGGACTCCAGACCGGCGTCGTAGCCGCGCACGATCCGGGTCGGTACGGCGTCGGCCTTGGCGCGCCCGGCCAGCTCCTCGGCGGCCTTGCGGACGTCGCGGACCGGCAGGCCGAGCAGCTGCTCCTGCTCGGTGAGGCTGTGGCGGCGGCCGACCCACAGCTCGCCGTAGCCGTCCAGCCAGAACTCGCCGTTCTCGCGGTCGGAGCGCGGCAGCAGGTAGAGGCCGAAGTCGTGGCCGGCCGCGCCGGTGGGCTCGGCGACCAGCACCGCGTCCTCGGTCTGGTCACCGGTGAGGTGCACGTACTCGCTGGCGGCGCGGAAGTTGTAGTCGGTGTCGTTGGCCCGGACCCGCAGGGTGCCGGCCGGCACGACCAGGCGCTCGCCGGGGAAGGCGGCGGAGAGCCGGGCGCGGCGCTCGGCGGCGTACGGGGCCTGGGCGACCGGGGTGAGGCCGTGCAGCTCGGTGTCGGCCCAGCCGGACTTCATCGAGGCGGCGAGCTCGTCGGAGACCTCCGAGTACAGGCCGTTCTTGCGGCCCTTGAACTCCTGCGGCTCCTCGCCGCCGGCGGCCTCGGGGTTCTCGGCCACTGCCGGGGTGCGGTCCTCGGTCACGTACGTCGCCTCCTTGCGCGGGTGCCGCCCATGGGGGTCCCCCGGGCGAAGGGCCGGGGGGCGTCGGATCGCGACACACGTGGGCGGCCGTGCGTCCATGGTACGGACGCCCGGCCGCCCGGCCTCCGGCGGCCTCGGCCCGGGAAGCCCCGCCGCCGGGCCGCGGCCACGGGCGCCGCCGGCTACTCGAAGCGCGCGGCCAGCACCATCAGGTCGTCGGTGGCGGGCCCGGCCTCCCGGGTCGCGCAGACGGCCAGCAGGTGGGCGCAGAGCCGGTCCGGGTCGATCCGCACGTCGCGCGGGGCGTCGGCGGCGGCCCGGCGCAGGTTGGCCTGTCCGGCGTGCAGGGTCGGGCCGCAGCGGCGGGCCAGGCCCTCGGTGTAGAGCACCAGGGTGTCGCCGCGCCCGGCGGTCAGCTCGACGCCCGGCGCCTCCCAGCAGGAGAGCATGCCGAGCGGCGCGGAGAGCGAGGTCTCCACGAACTCGGCGCCCTGCCGGGTGACCAGCACCGGCGGGCAGTGCCCGGCCCCGGCCAGGGTGATCCGGCGCTCGTCCGGCTCGATCCAGGCGTAGAGGGCGGTGGCGCTGCGGGCCGGCTCGGTGGTCTTGAGCAGCAGCTCCAGGTCCCCCAGGACGGAGACCGGGTCCTCGCCCTCCAGGACGGCGTACGCCCGCAGCGCGGCCCGGACCCGGCCCATCGCGGCGGCCGCGCCGGGGGCGGAGCAGGGGCCGGCGCCCGGACCGTCACCGGAGACGCTGCCGACGGTCAGGCCGACGGTGCCGTCCGGCAGCGGGATGGCGTCGTACCAGTCGCTGCCGGCCGAGCGGTCCAGCCCGGCCGGGACGAGCCGGGCGGCCAGCCGCAGGCCGGCGGGCTGCGGGAGGCGGTCCGGGAGCAGGCCGCGGCAGAGCGCCTCGGTGGTGCGCCGGACCCGGTCCGCTTCGAGTTCCTTGGCCAGCAGCGGGGCGGCGACGTCGCAGTACCGGCGGACGAGCTCGCACTGGCGCTCGGTGGGCTCGGCGGGCTCGTCGTAGAACCAGAGGACGGCGGCCAGCGGGCCGTCCTCCGCGGTGGCGAGCGGCAGCCCGTGGCAGCCGCCGAGGTGGAGGTGGCCGGCGAGCTCGCGCAGCCGGGCGCCGATCGCGGGGTCGGTGGCGAGGTCGCGCGACTGCAGCCGGTCGGGCCGGTCGTGATCGCGCAGCAGCCGGGCGAGCGGGCTCTGCTCGGTGGGCACCGTCTCCAGCGCGCCGAGGCTGGCGCGGTCGAGCCCGTACCCGACCGGCTGGCTGGGGCCGCCGCCGGGCAGCGCGGTGACCAGCAGGGCGCGGTCGGCGCCGAGCAGCGCGGCGCCGGAGGCCAGCACGGCCTCCAGGGTGGCCGTCAGGCCGCGGGCGCGGGCCAGCCGCTCGGAGTGCTCGTGGAGGCTGGTGAAATCGGACAGCCGTCCGGCCAAACGGTCCTGCAACCCGGCCGGGGGTGCCGGGCGGGCCTCCGGGGCGCCGGGCGGTTCGGTACCGCCGGCCGGTTCGGTACGGGCCGGCGGCTCGTCGGCCGCGCAGCCCGGCTGCCCGGCCGGTCCGGCGGGGGGCGTGGGGAAGCCCGGATGGTCGAGCACCGAGAGCCCGCGGGGGCGACGGGGATCGCCCGGCTCGGAGGCTGTCGACGACGGGTGGGACTCAGTCATGCCGCCACTCCTGACGCGGTGGTACGTGTCATGCGGATCCCCCAGGTACGGCCGATGGGGGCGAGCACGGCCAAAGGGCGTGATTCGCCTCGATTCGCTACTACTCGTCATTGATCGACAGCAATGCCACCACTTCTACACAGGCCATTCGGGGCATGTCCAGATCCATGACGACGCGGGTGGCCGGTTCTCCGTCCCGCCGGGCCCGGCCGGGGCCCGCTCCGTTCGTGCGCGCCCCTGCCGGGCCCGCGGGCATGGAGCGCCGGAGAACGGGCAGAACCGTCAGGACGGCTCTCGCGGCCGTCCGGATCGTATGCTTTCGCCGCCCGTCGGCCGGGTCGGCCGGAAGTCACTCACTCGTACGGTGGAACCAACCGCGCCCGGGCGGCGTCCATCCGGTCGCATACGGGATTCTCGTTCCAAGGGCTGTTCGCATCGCGGCTCTTTCATGTCGTGCTCCACACCGTGCTCCATCCCCGCCACGCCGTTCGCCAAGCCCACCGGCCCGGTACGGGCCCGTGCGGCGTTTCCCCGGCCGCCGGCCGGCGGGGCCGGAGCGACCCGAGCGGTCACGGAAAGGAACGAGCGCCATGCGCGAGAACTCAAGGAGCCGGTCGACAGTCCGTTCCGTCCGGTTGGCCGCGGCCCTGGCCGCCGCGGTCGACCACCGCTGGCCGGTGGTGCCCGGCACGCTGCTGGTTGGCGGCCACTGTTCGTGCGGGGACGCGGACTGCTCCGTCCCCGGCGCCCACCCGCACGACCCGTCGCTGCTGGCGGCCACCACCGACGCCCGGATGGTGCGGTGGTGGTGGGAGCGGCAGAGTCCGGACGCGCCGGTGCTCGCGGCGACCGGCGGGACGGTCTCGGCGGTCAGCCTGCCCGCGGCGGCCGGTGCCCGGGCGCTCGCCTACCTCGCCGCGCTGCGGCTCCCGCTCGGCCCGGTCCTGTCGATGCCCGGCCGCTACGCGATGCTCGTCGCCCCCTACTCGCTGGAGGCGCTCGGCGAGATGCTCGCCCAACTTCCTTGGGTTCCGGGCTCGTTGCGCTACCACGGCTCGGGCGGTTTCCTGGCGCTGCCGCCGGGCGGCGGCTCGGGCGGCGGGGTGCGCTGGGTGCTGCCGCCGCGTCCGGCGGCCGACGGCGGTGTGTGGCTGCCCGAGGTCGGGCCGCTGCTGGGGGAGTTGGTCGAGGCGACGGTCCAGCTGGACAGCGGGCGCTCGGCGTACTGACGGGGCTTCCGCGCCTCGTCCGGCCCCTGTCGTTCGGCCCCCCGTGGCCGGTGCGGCGGGGGCCGGTGCGTCGGTCGCGGCCGGGCCGGCGGGCCGATCGGCCGGGGTACTGATCGGGCACGGTCCACCCGTCGGAGCGGGCCGGGGCCGGAAAACAAAAGATCCGGCCGCTGGCGACGGGGGATGCACCAGCGACCGGACTCTTTAGACAGTAACAAGGATCCGCGCCCGCGCCAATTTCCAAGAGCCCCTGCCCGCCCGGAAATTGCCGTACCGGCGGCCAATGTGACGCGTATCACCCGGATCCGAGTCCCCTTTAGTTCAAAGTGACCTGACGGTTCACCAGGTTGGCGCGGGCCCGCCGCTCCTCGCCGGTCAGCGGCGCCGGGTCGGCCAGCGTCGCGGCGAGCCGCTCGGCGAACTCGGCGGCCGGCTTCTCGCAGTCGGTGGCGGTCATGGCGAGCGGCAGGTCCCAGACCGGGACGGTCAGGCCGTGCGCACGGAAGGAGCCGACCAGCCGGGTGTCCGGGCCGAGCGAGGACAGGTCGGCGGCGGTGAGCCGGGCCAGCGCGTCCAGCAGCTCCTCCTCCGGCACGGTCATCACCCAGCGCAGGTGGTTCTTGTCCGGGGTGCCGCACCAGTACGCGGAGTCCACGCCGGTGAGCTTCTCGGTCGGGATCGCCGAGGCGTTGGCGCGCTCCAGGGAGGCGGCCACCTCGCCGGTGGCGGTCTCGGCGTCCTCCAGCCAGAACTCGAAGCCGGTGTGCACGGCGGGCGTGAACTCGGCCGTGGTGTCCAGCAGGTCCTGCAGGCGGCGGCCGCCCGGCACGGTCCGGCGGGCCGGGACGGGCGAGCCGGGCTCGGCTGCCAGCGCCAGCTCCAGGGCGTCCGCCAGGTCACGGCTCAGGTCGCCGGAGGAGGACTGGGTCTGCAGGCCGAGCAGGATCGAACCGTCCTGGCGGCGCAGCGCCGGCCAGGCCAGCGGCAGCACGGTGGCCAGGGTCACGGACGGGACGTCACCGTTGGCGGCCTCGGCCACCCCGGCGGCCAGCGTCAGCGGCACGGTCGCGGCCGGGACCAGCTCGCGCAGCGCCACCCAGTCGGCCTCGCCGGACAGCCCCTCGAACGGGCGGTGCACCAGCTCCTGCACGGCGTGCGAGGCCTCCCGGCCGTGGCAGGCCTTGTACCGGCGGCCCGAACCGCAGGGGCAGTTCTCGCGGGCCCCGACCACGGGGATCTCGCCCGTGACGGCGGTGGTGGACTGGCTGCGCTGCGGCGCCTTCTTGGCGGCCTTCTTGCCCATGGTGCGGCTCTCCCGGTGGCGGTTTCGGTGTGCTCCGGGCAGCCTACTGACGTTCCCCCGGCACGTGGGCACGCGCCGGGGCGGAGAGTACCCCGTGGGGGCGGCGCCCGGACCGCCGTGGGCGGCGCCCCGCGGAGGCCCCACCGGGCCCCGCTCCGACGGCCGGGGGCGACGCTCAGGCGCTGCGGGCGTCACCGCCGGTGCGCCGGGCGTGCCGGGCCCGGGCGGGCAGGGCGGCCCAGACCGTGACCTCGCCGGGCGCGTCGCGCACGCCCCAGTCGCTGGACAGCTGGTCGACGATGCTCAGCCCGCGGCCGCCGCGCGAGGTCAGCGACGGACTGGCGGGCGACGGCCGGGTCTGCGCGCCGCCGTCCGTCACCTCCAGGGTGAGGACCCCGTCCGCGTGCAGCTGCCAGCGGACCAGCACCCCGCCGTTGCCCTCGCCCTCGTCCGGGTGGGCCTGCGGCCGGGCCTGTCCCGCGTCCCGGCTCCTGGCGTGGACGGCCGGGCCGCCCGTCGCGGGAGCACCGGCCGGCCTGGCCGGCTCGGCCGGACCGGAGGGGACGCCGACGAGGATCTGGTCGACGATCTCCGCCCGGGCGCTGCGTCCGAGCACGGGCAGCGGGCCGAGCGGCCGTGCGTAACGACATGCATTGCTCAGCAGTTCGGAAAGGATCAGAACAGCATCATCGATGACCGGTTCCGGAATCTCCCGGTCACGTAGATCTCGACGCAGTCGGCGCCGTGCGACCCCGACACTCGATGGGCCGTGCGGCACTGCCATGGTCGATGAAGTCGGCACTTCACGCGCCACCATCAACGCCACCCCCGGACCTCCTTCAGCGTATGCCGAGGGATGGATGCCCCTTGGTAATGGGTCGGAAACGACCGTACGGCGATCCCGCGCGGACATTTCAAGCCGGGCGACACACGGTGCGCTGCAGGTGATTCCCCGCTCACCCTCTGTCGTGAGAACGCATGATTTCCGTCAGAAAACGGCGGATGAAGGTTTGAGCCCTACCCAAGCGATCGCGGTCCGCCGGGGCGGAAGTGCCGGGTGATTCCGGAGCGCGGCGCGCGGCCACCGGGTCTCGGGGGGCCGGAAATAACCGGAGAAACCCGTGGGGCGCGAGGGAGGTTTTCCGCGGCGGACCGGTTCAGCGACCGAGCTGGGCCAGGACCTCCGCCGGGCGGTTGGTGATGATCCCCGAGACCCCGAGCTCCAGGCAGAGCTCGACATCGGCCGGCTCGTCCACGGTCCAGACGTGCACCTGGTGGCCGAGCTCCCGCAGCCGGGTCACCAGCCGGGGCCGGGCCCGCACCAGGTCGATGCCCGGGCCGGCGATCCGGGCCCCGCCGGGCAGCGAGGCGCCCGGGCGCAGCCGGCCCTGCAGGGGCAGCATCCGCTCGAACAGGAAGACCCGCGGGTACTCCGGCGCGGCGGCGGCCACCCTGGTCAGCGCCAGCGAGGAGAAGCTCATGATCCGGGCCTGCGGGCGGTCGCCCTCCGGCGCCCCGCCGATCTTGAACCGGTCGAGCATCCGCAGCAGCTCGGACTCCACCCGGCCCCGGAAACGGACCGGGTGCTTGGTCTCGATCGCCAGGTCCACCGGGCGCCCGCAGTCGGTGACCAGCTCCAGCAGGCTCTCCAGCCGCAGGACGCCGCGCAGGTCCGGGTCCGCGCTCGGCTCGCCCGTCTTCCAGGCGCCGAAGTCGTGCGCCTCCAGCTCGGCCAGCGTCATCGAGGAGACCGTGCCGCGGCCGTCCGAGACCCGGCCGATCCGGCGGTCGTGCACGCAGACCAGATGCCCGTCGGCCGTCACCCGGACGTCGCACTCGACCGCGTCCGCGCCCTCGTCGAGCGCCCGGCGGTAGGCCGCGAGCGTGTGCTCGGGCAGGGCGTGCGAGGAACCGCGGTGGGCGATCACCTGGACGGGCCGCGCGGTGCGCGCCGCCGCCGGGGAGAGGTCAGGGCTGGTCACGCCGTCCACGATAGGCGGCGGAGGTGACACCCGGGCGAAGACGGCCCCAACCTGCGGGGCCGTCTTCGCCCGCGCGCCGCGTCGTCCGCCCTTCCCGGCGCGCTGCCGCGGGCCCGGGTCGGGCCTCGGGCCTCTCGGGCGTCAGGCGGCGGGGGTCCGGCGGGTGAGCGGGGTGAGCGCCCAGGTGACCAGGGCCGGCACCAGGAAGCCGAACAGGGACGCCGAGGTCCACTCCTGGGGCGTGAAGTGCAGGGCCTCCTGCACGGAGGTCCAGAAGTCCGTCCACCAGCCGGCGATCGCGGTCGGCGCGATCAGCTGGTAGACGGCGAAGCCGAGCGCCCAGGGCAGCAGCATCAGCCAGCGGGACGGGGCGTCGGCGGCGAGGTTCCAGCCGCGCCGGCCGGCGCCGAGGAAGTAGTCGACCGCCAGCACCGCGAACATCGGCACGAACACCGAGCCGATCAGACCGAGGAAGGCGTAGTAGGAGTCGGTGAACTCGGTGATCTGCAGGGCCAGCACGGTGATCAGCAGCCCGGTGGCGCCGGTCAGCACCCGGCGGTCCACCTTCGGCAGCAGGTTGTGGACCGACATCGCGGTCGAGTAGACGTTGGCGAAGGACTGGTCGGTCTCGCGCAGCACCAGCACCAGCAGGAAGAACCAGCCGGCCCAGACGCCCAGGAACGAGTCGAAGATCCGGGAGGCGTCGCCGTCGGCCTGCAGCAGCGCGAACAGGCCGAGCACGTAGCACCAGACCTGGGCGACGGTGTAGCCGGAGAAGCTGCCCCAGAACGCGGAGCGGGCGGTGCGGGAGTGCCGGGTGTAGTCGGCGGCCAGCGGGACGAAGGAGATCGACACCGCGATCATCGCGTCGGTGGCCCGGAGGAAGCCGTGCCAGTTGCCCGCGCCCGGGTCGGACACGCCGCCCCGGCCCAGCTGGACGGTGAAGTAGACCATCGCCACCGCGACCGCCGCGGCGACGAAGCGGCGCAGCACCGCGATCGCGCCGAGCGGCCAGATGGTCAGCGCGGTGGTCACCGCGCCCGCCAGGACGACGAAGAGCCAGCGGTAGCCGTCGGTGTGCGCCACCGTCTGCGCGCCCATCGCGATGACCAGCAGCTCGTACACGCCCCAGCCGATGCACTGGACGATGTTCAGCACCGTCGGCACGTAGGAGAGCTTCGTCCCGAACAGTCCGCGCAGGTTGGCCATCGCCGGCGCGCCGGTCCGGGCCCCGATCAGCGCGGCCACGCCGAGCATCGCGGTGCCGACCACGGTGCCGACCACGATCGCGGTGACGGCGGCGGCCAGCGACAGCTCGCTGCCGGGTGCGCCGAGCACGGTGGCGGCGGTGGTGAAGCCGATCAGGCTGACGCCGAGGTTCATCCAGAGCGCGAAGTGGTCCCGGAAGCGGAGCGTGCGCGGCGGCTCGGTGTCGAGGACGAACGGGGCCTCGACCCGGTCCGCCCGGTCCGGCCGGTCCAGGACGGCGGTGCCCGCTCCGGTGGAACCGGCCGCCCCGCCGGTGGCGTCGCAGGGATCGGTCGCGGACGATTCGGGGAAACCCTTGGACGCGGGCGCGCCCGAAGAAGAGGATGGCGAAGCAGGCGGCATGGCCGATACTCCCTACGCCGGCATTACCCGGACAGGTTCCGGCGGTCTGCGCCCCCTCGACGGTCCGTCCACGGAGCTCGTGGCGTACGGTCGACCGGCGCACTCTCAGCCTGGTGGGTCCAAGCTCCCGCGTGTCAGTTTGGAGCGACAGGCTAACCGGCGCGGGAGTGAACGCCAAGGCCAGGCGTCCGGCGGTCCGCATCGCGGGACGCCGCGGGGCGGCCTCGCACGGGGTGCCGGGGGGCCGCCGCGGGGGCCTGCGTGGGGGCCGTTGTCGGGCCGGGCTAAGGATTCTTATGACTTCTTCAGAGGGGTCCTTACGGCAATCGAATCGAGTGTGCGAAAAACTATGGTTGTTGGTCCTGTCAGCTATGGAGGTCGTCCGTGAGCACCGAGCGCGAGGTTGGGCCCACCGGGCCACAGGGGGAGCAGCCCTCCGACGGCCAGGGGGTAGTGGGTCCCGCTCCTGACGGTCGGGCGCAGGTGGCGCCCGGTCCCGTCCAGGCGGCGCCCGAGGCGGACCGGCCCGTGACGGACACCGTCGCCGGGGCGCCCGCCGCTCCGGCCGCGCCCGCGTCCGGCGGGTTCACGCCGACGCTGGCGTTCAGCAAGGTCGGCGCCCCGGACCCGGCGCCCGCCGTGCCCGCCGAGCCGGTGGCGGCTCCGGCCGCCGAGGCCGGGTACATCGACGCACCTCCGCCCGTCCTGCCGCCGGCCCCGGCCGCCCCGGTGGCCGCGCCGGTCACCAACCCGTACGCCACGCCGGGCGCCCCGGTCGCGGCGGCGTCCCACGACCCGTACGGCGCTCCGGCCGCGCCGGCGCCGCACCACCCGTTCGGCGCCGGCCAGCCGCTCGGCGGCTGGGGCGGCCACGAGGCCCCGCCCGGTGGCCCCGCCGCCCCCGGCGGCCCGGGCTACCCCGGCGGGCCGCTCGGCTACCCGGCCGAGTACCCCGGCACCCCCGGGCCCGGCGGCCCGCGCAAGAAGCGCGGCGGCCTGATCGCGCTGATCGCCGCCGTCGCCCTGGTCGCCGGTGTGGCGGGCGGGGCGCTCGGCGTCGCCGTCGCGGACCGCGACGACAACGGCATCAGTGCCGCGGACGACCACCGGAGCACCACCGTCCAGGCCAGCACCCAGAAGAACGAGCCCGCCCCCGGCTCGGTGGCCGGCATCGCGCAGAAGGCGCTGCCCAGCGTCGTCACCATCAAGGCGCAGGGCAACGGCGAGTCCGGCACCGGTACCGGTTTCGTCTTCGACACCGAGGGCCACATCCTCACCAACAACCACGTCGTCGCGCCCGCCTCCAACGGCGGCAAACTGACCGTCAAGTTCGCCGACGGCACCTCCTACAGCGCCTCGGTGCTCGGCCGCGCCGAGGGCTACGACGTCGCCGTGGTGAAGCTCGACAACCCGCCCAAGGACAAGCTGACGCCGCTTCCGCTGGCCGACTCCGACAAGGTCAACGTCGGTGACTCCACGATCGCCATCGGCGCGCCGTACGGCCTGGAGTCCACCGTCACCACCGGCATCATCAGCGCCAAGGACCGCCCGGTCGCCTCCGGCGACGAGACCGGCGCGCAGTCCTCGTACATGAACGCGCTGCAGACCGACGCCTCCATCAACCCCGGCAACTCCGGCGGCCCGCTGCTGGACGCCGGCGGCGCGGTGATGGGCATCAACTCGGCGATCCAGTCCAACGCCTCGGCCAACGGCCGGGCCGGCAGCATCGGCCTGGGCTTCGCCATCCCGATCAACCAGGCCAAGTGGGTCGCCGAGACCCTGATCAAGACCGGCAAGCCGGTCTACGCCAAGCTGGACGTCCTGCGCAACGACGACTACAAGGGCGACGGCGCGCAGATCCAGACCCGCGACATCCAGGGCACCCCGGCCGTCACCCCCGGCGGCGCCGCCGACAAGGCCGGCCTCAAGCCCGGCGACGTCATCACCAAGCTCGGCGGCAGCCCGATCGAGAACGGCCCGGCCCTGGTCAGCAAGATCTGGACGCACAAGCCCGGCGAGACCGTCGACGTCGAGTACACCCGCAACGGCCAGACCAGCACCACCAAGGTCACCCTGGCCGAGCGCGTGGGCGACTGACCCCCACCCCGAAACCGGTGCACCGAACCCCGCCGGACCCGTTAGGCTGACCTCCGCCTGGAGAGCTGCCCGAGCGGCCTAAGGGAACAGTCTTGAAAACTGTCGTGCGGTGACCCCGCACCGTGGGTTCGAATCCCACGCTCTCCGCTAGTGGCGGAAGCCCAGATCAGGGCGGGTATCGGCAACATGCCGATACCCGCCCTTTTCGATTCCGTCCCGGGCTGTCCCACCCGGATGTCCGTCTGACGCGGAGCCTGGCTCGGTCGCGCGTGCCGCGTCAGACCCTGTCACGCGCGGGCTGACGGCTAGCCACACCAAGCCCGCCGCAGTCGTCGTCCCTCAACGGCAGGTATCCACCCCGAGGCGATCCGTGCTCGCCCGCCTCGGGGTGGGCGGCACGTGGGCCACTCACGTCGTCAGGCGCGGAACCGCATCGCTAGCTGCCGATGAGGGAGCGTCCGGTCGCTCGCTCCACCATCTTGACCACCGTCTCAAGCCTCTCATCGAGGAACTTCTCGTATTGGTCCTGAACTATGCCACTGGCTGCATCGATCTTGATCGCGTGGGAGGCGAGGACCGACTTCAACTTGTCCGGACCATAGGCGTCTGACATTTCCTTCAGATACACACTGGGCGCCTTGTCCTTGATGATCCTATTGGTCTCGGCGTCGATCAAGCTCCGATTCAACAGAAGTTCGGAGCTGGTCGCTGAATTAGTCCGCTTGAGATGTGCCTTTGGGAAGATGTGGTGCGAGTCGATCTGGGACTCGCTCACTCGGTGTGGCGTCATCGCTTGTCCCGTGTGGAAGTCCTTCGCCCGGCTCGTCACCAGAAGGCACATCAGGCCGGAGTAGAGCGCCTTCCGTCGAACGGATGCGGTTCGGAACGTCGATGCGCTCAGCGGAAGATCGGCCACCGCCTCTGGTGGTTCGCCGGTCCCGGAAACAGCCCAGGACTTGAGGAGGCTATAGTCCGCGCCGACCTGACTGTTCGCCCCTTGGTCGTAGTTGGTAGTGAACACGCTGCACCAGTAGAACCTCTGGAGTCGCTCGTAAGCGGTCGCTCGATCCAGGGGGTCCAGCTCTGAGATCTCTGGCCACACGGCGGCCATCGGGATCAGGAGCATCCCGTAGGGGAGCCACTTGGGGGCGACCAGTCCGCAATCCACCTGGAGCATGTCGATCACCCCAGCTATTCCCTTGATTATGGCGTTCCAGTGTTCCTTGATGTCGTCTGCTTCGAGTTTCTTCAGCAGGTCGGATCGTTGTGCGGAGCCGTGGGCCCGCAGGCAGACCGCCTGGAGCACGTTGTAAGGGTCGACGTTGAAGTCGATCAGAGTCTTGTAGCTTGCCTGAGCGTCGACCCAGTGGTCCCGCAGATTCACTCCGCGCGGGTAGTAGCGTGCGGTGAGAAGTTCGAAGACGCCGAGCGGCTTTCCTGTCCTGTTGAGAGTCTCGAAGATCGTGCAAACTGCCTCTATGGGAGTCGTCTCGGGGAGGGTGACCACCGGGAGGCCATACGCGCGAAGTGGAATCACGTACTTGTCCCGCATCCTTCGATACAGAGACTTCGTGAACTTCGGGTCGAGAGCTGGATCTTCGCTGCCCAGGGTGTCGACGTAGTCATCGAGCCAGTTGTCGAAACCGCTGACATCGGCCACTGGAAAGTGGGAGCTCTTGAGGACCTCCGCGTTCTTCTTCTCCTGGGCCGCGCCGGTCGCCACGGGTAGCGAGATGATGGCCCTGTCGAAGTCCACCTCATGGAAGTCGAGAATGCGGTCGTTCTCAAGGTCGACGAACTCGTCGACCTTGAGGTAGAAGCGCTCGTCGCCCGTGCCGGTAAGAGCCTGGTAGAGGGCTGTGAGGCGCTGCTGCCCGTCGAGGACAAGTTCTACCGGCTTCTTCTGGCCAAGCTCGGGCGAGCCCTCGAAGCTTCGGCTCGCGAAGAGTTCATTGCTGCCTTGCTTCCAGAAGAGGAGTGTCCCGACAGGGAACTTCGAAATGATCGACCTGATGAGTTCCTCGGTCTTGGAGGAGTCCCACACGAAGTCACGCTGGAAGTCCGGCAGGGCGATCTCGCCCGATCTGATGCGGGTGACCAGATTGGATAGCTGCCTGGGTGCTGCCTCAAAGATGGGATCCGATTCGTACGCACTGGTCACTCTGCATCACTCCCCAATCGACTCGATGCCCGTAGCCGAGGGTGAGCCTATGGGTTCCCACTGACAGGGACCCAAGCCCTCCGACGCGGGCGTCAAGAGCCAGGTTCGGGGGTGGAATTCACCTGAACGGGGGGTTTGGGGTGGGGGTGTGCTCGTGAGGGGGTGAGGGGTTCGTGTGTCGGGCGTAAGGGGCGGACTGCCCTGGGCCCGGCGAGGAGAGACTGATGGCCTGGTACCCCGGCGCTGAGAAGCTGGAGCTTCAGCCCGAGTCGGACGACCAGCCGGCGATCGTGCCGACGCAGGTGATCTTCCACAGCATCGCGGCGCCGTGGGCGCCGCGCCGAATCTACGAGTACTGGCGGGACTCGACCAATCTGGAGTCGCACTTCGGGGTCGGATACGACGGCAGTGTGGGCCAGTTCATCGGGACCGAGACCCGGGCGGACGCCAACATGGGGGCGAACCGCAGGGCGGACGGCACGGGGGCGGTGAGCGTCGAGTCGGCCAGCAACGACCAGAACACCGATCCGTGGACGGACGCGCAGGTCGCCGCCCTCGTCGCGCTCGGCGTCTGGCTGCACGGGCGGCACGGGATCCCGGTGCGGGCCTGCCGGAGCGCGAACGACCCGGGCTTCGGCTTCCACCGGCTCTTCCCGGAGTGGTCGGACGGCGGTACGTCGTGCCCCGGGGACGCCCGGGTGCGGCAGTTCTACGACGTCGTGCTGCCCGGGATCGCCGCCGCCGCGGGCGGCGGTCCGTTGCCGCCGCCGCCCCGGTCCGACACCGCGCCGGTCCGCCGACGGGTGACGATCAACGGCCTGGAGTACGGCTACGGCGCGCACGGGCCGCAGGTCCGCGAGGTGGGCGAGGCGTTGGTGGCGGCCGGGCACGGTGCGCACTACACGACCGGTCCGGACGAGGACTGGCGGGATGCCGACACCCTCAACTACCAGGACTACCAGCGCAGTCTGGGGTACTCGGGCAGTGACGCGGACGGCGTCCCGGGCGAGCAGTCGCTGCGCCGGCTGCTCGGCCGGCTGCCCTCGCCGCGCCGCGTCTCGCTGGCTCACGTCGTCGCGGCGGCCCGGACCGACCCGGGCGCCGAGCAGGGCCACCAGACCTACGGCGGCGAGGTCCGGATCGTCGAACAGGCGTTGGTCGACGAGGGGTTCCTGGAGCAGCGCTGGGTGGACGGCTCGCTGGGCAGCACGACGGTGCAGGCGTACGCGGCCTTCCAGCGCAGCCTCGGCTACGCGGGTTCGGACGCCAACGGCATCCCCGGTCAGCGGAGTCTGCGGGAGCTGGGGCAGCGGCGGGGGTTCGACGTGACGGACTGACGGGCGGACGGACGGAAGTGCGGACGGGCGGCCGGGCCGGGTGCCCGACCCGGCCGTGGGCGCCGGTGCTTGACCATGACACGGTGTGAGGCTCTGCACTGGAGGCATCATGTTCAACATCGGAGACTTCGCCAAGCACGGCCGGGTGTCGGTCCGGATGCTGCGCCACTACGACGCGATCGGGCTGCTGCACCCGGCCCGGGTCGACCCGGTCAGCGGCTACCGCTCCTACGAGGCCGCCCAGCTCGCCCGGCTCAACCGCGTCATCGCCCTCAAGGACCTCGGCTTCACCCTGCAGCAGGTGCGGGCCGTCCTGGACGAGCGGGTGGACGCGGCCGAGCTGCGCGGGATGCTGCGGCTGCGGCAGGCCGAACTGGCCGCCGCGATGGCGGCGGACGCCCAGCGGCTGGCCCGGGTCGAGGCGAGGCTCCGGACGATCGAGAGCGAGGGGACCATGCCTGCACAGGATGTCGTGGTGAAGCGCGTGCCGTCGGTCCGGGTGGCGGAGCTGACCGCCGTCGCGGCCGGCTACGAGCCGGAGGACATCGGACCGGTGATCGGACCGCTGTTCCAGGAGCTCTGCCGACGGCTGGCGGAGGCCGGGGTGACGGAGACCGGGCCGTCCGTGGCCCGCTACGAGGACATCCCGCAGGGGGACGGCGCGGTGCTGATCCGGGTGGCGGTGCCGGTCGGGGCGACGGTCTCCGGCGCTGCGGAGCACGGCTTCGAGGTGGTCGACCTGCCGGAGATCCCGGAGGCGGCGACCATCGTGCACCGGGGATCGATGGACGACGCGCTGGGCGCCTTCCAGACGCTGGCCCGGTTCATCGACGAGAACGGCTACCGCTCCACGGGCTACGCGCGGGAGCTGTACCTGGAGTGCCCGGACGCGCCGGCGGACTGGGTGACGGAGTTCCAGGAGCCGGTGGTCCGCCTGTAGCCCGGCGAGGAGGGGAGGGGAGGCGCGGGGAGGGGAGGCGTGGGCGCGGCGGAGCCGTCGGCGGCCTTGCCCTCGACCTGGTCGAGGCCCCTACGGTCGGCGGCCATGGCCACCGACACCGGCACCACGCCCGCCGACCCACCCGCGACGGACACCGGCACCAAGCCCGCCGACCCACCCGCCGGGGCCGCGCTCCCGGGCCCGTACCTGCTCTGGCTGGCCGGCACCCAGGCCGGTCTGCTCGGCGACGCCGCGCTGTACCTCGCCCTGGGCTGGGCGGCCTCCGCGCACGGCGGGGGCGCGGCAGGTCTGGTGCTGACCGCGATCACGCTGCCCCGCACCGTCCTGGTCCTGCTGGGCGGCGCGGTGGCGGACCGGTTCGGTGCCCGCCGGGTGATGCTCGCCGGGGACGCGGTGATGCTGGTGGCCGCCCTGGCCCTCGCGGCCGCCGCGGCGGTCTGGGGCACGCCGCTCCGGCTGCTGCTCCTGGCGGCTGCCGTGATCGGCACCGTCGACGCGTTCTACCTCCCGGCGAGCGGATCGATGCCCTGCCGCCTGGTGGGCGCGGCGCAGCTGCCACGGGCCCTCGCGCTGCGGCAGGCCGGCGGGCAGACCGCCGCCCTGCTGGGCGCACCGCTCGGCGGTGTCCTGGTCGCGGCGGGCGGCCTGCCGGGGGCGGCCCTGGTGGACGCGGCGAGTTTCGGGGTGCTCCTCCTGGTGCTGCTGAGGATCCGGCCGGTGGAGCCGGCGGCGGCGCGGCCGACCGACCGGGAGGCGGCGGGGCGCGGACCGTCCGGGCCGGGGCTGCTGCGCGATGCGGCGGCCGGGGTCCGGCTGGCCCTGGCGGATCCGCTGCTGCGCGCCGCGCTGCTGCTCACCGGCGCCGCGGCCGGGGCGCTGCTGCCGGTGGTCCCCCTCCTCGCGCCGCTGCTCGCCCGGGCCCACGGCTGGGGCGCCTGGTCGGCCGGGCTGTCCGCCGGTGGACAGGGGGCCGGGGTGCTCGCGGTGGCGGGGCTGGTCTCCTGGCGGGGCGGCCTGCGGAGGGCAGGAGCCGGGGCGGCGGCCGGGCTCTGCGTGGCCTCGGTGGGGACCGCGGTGCTGGCCTGGGCGTCCGCACCGGCCACGGCGGTGGCGGGCAGCGTGCTGGCCGGGGCGGGGTCGGGGCTGTTCGCCTGCCACCTCGGACCGCTGGTGCTCCACGGTGCCCCGGTCGGTCATCTCGCCCGGGTCCAGGCCCTGTTGACGCTGGTCCAGAGTGCGGCGCTGGTGCTGTCCACCGGACTGCTCGGTCTCCTCGCCGAGGTGGCCGGCGCCAGGTGGCCGACGACGCTCTGCGCGCTCGCCGCCGGCGGGGCGGGGCTGGCGGCCTGGGCGTCCTCCGCACTGCGCCGGGTCTGAGCAGCGGCCCGCGCCGTCGCTTCGTGGACCGAGGGCCGAGAACCGGACAGGGGCGGGCCGGAGCGGCGTACTTGCCGGTCGTGCGGTGGCGGGGCAGAGTGCGGGCAGAGGCGATGGGCGGCGTACGGCTCGATCTCCTACGACTCGGCGGCGTGCGGCGCGACCGCGTACGACCGGCGGCGTGAGGCCGGGGCGGTGCGTGCCGGGCGGCGATCGGAGGCGGCGATGAGTGATCTGACGGACCGACTGGCGACGGGGCTCCCGGGTGGGGCCCTGGTGGTGGACCCGGACGTGATGGCCGCCTACAGCCACGACATGGCGGGCTTCTGCGCGGCCGGCAACCCCGCCGTGGTGGTCTTCCCGGAGACGGTCGAGCAGGTGCAGCACGTCCTGCGGACCGCCACCGAGCTGCGCGTACCGGTGGTGCCGCAGGGCGCCCGGACCGGGCTCTCCGGCGCGGCCAACGCGGTGGACGGCTGCATCGTGCTGTCGATGGTGAAGATGAACCGCATCCTGGAGGTCGATCCGGTGAACCGGATCGCGGTGGTGGAGCCGGGCGTGGTGAACGCGGAACTGTCCAGGGCGGCCGGAGAGGTGGGGCTGGCCTACCCGCCGGACCCGTCCAGCTGGGAGTCTTGCACCATCGGGGGCAACATCGGCACCGGCGCGGGCGGGCTCTGCTGCGTCAAGTACGGCGTGACCAGTGAGTACGTGCTGGGCCTCGACGTGGTGCTGGCGGACGGGCGGCTGCTCTCCACCGGTCGCCGGACGGCCAAGGGGGTGGCGGGCTACGACCTGACCAGGCTGCTGGTCGGTTCGGAGGGCACCCTGGGCGTGGTGGTGGGCGCCGTGGTGGCGTTGCGGCCCGCTCCGGCACCGCAGTTGGCGCTGGCCGCGGAGTTCCCGAGCGCGGACACGGCGGGCGCGGCGGTCTGCGAGGTGATGGCGCGCGGCCTCACGCCGTCGCTGATGGAGCTGATGGACACGGTGTCCGTGCGGGCGGTCAACGAGCTGGGGCAGATGGGGCTGCCGGAGTCGACCCAGGCCCTGCTGCTGGTGGCCTTCGACGGGCCGGACCCGGCGGCCGAGCTAGCGGTGGTGGGCGAGATCTGCCGGGCGGCGGGCGCGACCGAGGTGGTGCCGGCCGAGGACCAGGCGGAGTCCGAACTGCTGCTGCAGGCACGCCGGCTGGCCCTGCCCGCGATGGACCGGCTGGGGACCACGATGATCGACGACGTGGCGGTGCCGCGCTCGCGGCTGGCCGAGATGCTGAACGGCGTCGCCGCGATCGCCGAGCGGCACGCGCTGACCATCGGGGTGGTCAGCCACGCGGGCGACGGCAACACCCATCCGATCGTCATCTTCGACGCGGACGATCCGGAGGAGTCGACCCGGGCGCAGCGTTCCTTCGACGAGATCATGGCGCTGGGGCTGGAGTTGGGCGGCACGATCACCGGGGAGCACGGGGTCGGGCTGCTGAAGCGGGAGTGGCTGGCACGCGAGCTGGGGCCGGTGGCGCTGGAACTGCAGCAGCAGTTGAAGGCGGTCTTCGATCCGCTGGGCATTCTCAACCCCGGCAAGGCGGTCTGACAATCAGCCCTGAGCGACTTTCCAGGGCCTTCGGCTGCCGCATTCCCATGGGCTAAGTAGGATGGTGGAATAGTCGCAGGATGGCTGGATATATCGACAAGGTCGAGTGACCCTACGCAAAGGGGGCGCGTTCGCCTATGTCGTGCGCCGGGGTGGTGCGCCCAGTCCTTCGTGTGCTCCCCGCGCGCCGCTCCCAAACGTCGCGTCAGGCGCCACCGTTCGGGCGAAATACCAGGTGAGTGCCGGTGTGTCGGCGCACTGTCCGCTGGAGCGCTCGTTATTCACCGTCGCCCTGGATATCACGCTAACGGGCGAAAACGGGGGCGCTAGGTGGTGCTTTGTCGATTTGTTGCGGAAGTCTGTCTCTCGGCGTCGCAGCCCGCAGGGGTTCGTCTGGCCGACGAACTCCCGCACACAATGCACGATTTACAGCTTTCTTGGAGGCTCTCATGGTTCGCACTCGCCACCGCCGGCTGGCCGGTCTTCTGGTCGCGGCCCCGCTTGCGGCCGGTCTGCTGCTGGCGGGCGCCGGCGCCGCCGCCGCCGACAACGGCGCGCTGGCCAACGACGGTTCCAACAGTGGTGTGGTGTCCAACGTCGGCACGGGCAACGTCTTCGGCTCCGTCGACGGCAACTACGTGTCCACCCAGCAGACGGCCACCGGGTCCGGTGCCTCGAACCAGGCCAACACCCTCGCGGTGAAGGACAACTCGGGCACCATCCTGGCCGGTCAGTCCAACAAGAACTTCAACATCGTCTTTGCTCCGGTCTTCAACTGACGGGAACGGGTGCCACCACCGGCGGGGGCGCCGGAGGTGGGTGACCGCGAGTGGGTCGAGCGCTCGCGGTGGGGCTCGAAGTGAGACAACTCGATGCAGGGAACCGGGTAGCGGAAAGGGTCACCGCAAACCGGCCTCGTGGGCGGTGCCGTCGATCGGCACCGCCCACGAGTGCGTTCACGCACCCAGCCCGGAAGGCGCGGCCCCGGAAGGCGCGGCCACGGAGCGCCGTGCCCGGAGCGCTGCACCCCGGAGCCCCGGACGGAGCGCGGCCGCCACCCACGCGCGCCGGAAGCCGCCTCCGGCCGGCTCGCGCCGGTCCCTACGCCCGCTCCCGACGAGGGCGCGCACCGAGCGGTCACCCGTCGGCGGTACGGTTGCGCTCCGACAGCGCACCTCGCGCCCGGGGCCCCGACGGCCCCGCCGGCGAGGGGCTGCGTCCGCGGCAACCGGAAGGAAGGGCGCGATGGCAGCGGCGGAGGAGGGCCTGAGCGGCCCGGGCGAGGCCAGGCCTGCCCCGGGGTCGGAGCCGAGGCCCGAGTCGAGGCCCGCGCCCAGGTCCGTACCCGAGCTGTTGCTCGGCCGCCCGCCGATGGCCCGCCCGCTGCCGTCCTTCGACGCCGAGTCGGCACCGGCCGAGCCCGGCCTGCTCTTCGCCGAGTGGCTGGCGACCGCGCTCGCGGCCGGTGTGCTGGACCCGCAGGTGGCCACGCTCTCCACGGTGGACGCCGACGGTCTGCCGGACGCCCGGGTGCTGGTGCTGCGCGATGTCGACGCCTCCGGCACCGGCTGGGTCTTCTCGGCCGCCGCGGACAGCCCCAAGGGCCACCAGCTCGCCGATCACCCGGCCGCCGCGCTCACCCTCTACTGGCCGCCGCTGGGCCGTCAGGTCCGGGTTCGCGGCACGGTCGAGCGGGCCGCCGACCAGGTCGCGGCGGCCGAGTTCGCCACCCGCTCCCCGGCCGCCCGGGTCGGTGCGCTGGTCGGCCGGCAGAGCGAGCCGCTGGCCTCGCTGGCCGAGTACGACGAGGCGGAGGCGGTCGCCCGCCGCCGGCTGGAGACGACTCCGGACACCGTCGCGGCCGGGCACGCCGTCTACACGCTCTGGGCGCACGAGGTGGAGTACTGGCAGGGCGACGCCAACCGCCGCCACGTCCGGCTGCGCTACACCCGGACGGGCCCGGTCCGCACCCCGGAGTGGTCGCGGACCCTGCTCTGGCCGTAACGGCTGCCCGACGGGGCCTCCTCCGTGCAGGAGGCTGCCCCGTCACTCCGCCCCCGTCATCGCCGCCCGGTGAGCGTGGCCCCCACGCTGGCGGCCACCACGCAGCCGATACCGGCCAGCTGCACCGCGCCGAGCAGCTGGCCCAGCACCACCAGGCCGACCAGCGCGCTGACCGCCGGCTCCAGGCTGACCAGGACGCTGAACACCCGCTGCGGCATCCGTCGCAGCGCGGTCATCTCCAGCGCGTACGGGATCACCGGCAGCAGCAGCGAGACCCCGGCCACCGCGAGCAGCAGGGTCAGCGGCGAGGCGCCGGGCGCGGTCAGCCCGTCCCAGGCCTGGCCGAGTCCGAACGGCGCCAGGGTCAGGGCGCCGACCGTCATCGACACCGCCAGCCCCTGGAACCCCTGGAACGCGGCGCCGACCTTGTCCGTGAACAGGATGTACGCCGCGTAGCAGGCAGCCGCGCCGAAGGCGTAGGCCAGGCCGACCGGGTCGAGCGACGATCCGCCGCCGCCCTCGCCGAGCAGCGTCAGCAGGGCCACTCCGCCGGCCGCGAGCAGCGCCCAGACCAGATGGCTGGCCCGGCGGGCGAAGATCAGCGCGACCGCGAGCGGGCCGAGGAACTCGATCGTCGCGGCGGTGCCCATCGGCAGCCGGTCGATCGCTCCGGCGAAGAGCAGCGTCATCCCGGCGGACGCCACCCCGAGCAGACCGGCGGCTGCGAGGTCGCGCGGCCGCCGGCCCCGCAGCCTGGGGCGGGTGACGGCGAGCAGGATCACCGCCGCGAACCCGAGCCGCAGGAAGGTCGTGCCGCTCACCCCGAGCGGGTCGAAGAGCGGCTTGGACAGCGCGATGCCGAGCTGCACCAGGAACATCGCGGCCAGACACAGGAACGGCGCCGGGATTCGCTCCGGGCGCCGCACGAGCTTCCAGTACCGCCGGCCGGACGGCTCGGCGGGTCGCCTGCCCGGTGACAGCCCTTGGCCCGGGGCCCCGCCTCGTCGCCAACCACCGCGCTCGCCGGCGGGCTCGCCCTTGGGGGCGGGCGGCATGGCAAGGGCCTCGGCGACGGCGGCGGCCGGCGTCGGGGAGGTGGTTTGGCCGGTGTGGGACGTGGGCATGGTGGCGAGTTTGCCGTAAGGAGTGACTTGGGGGCAAGCTCGTTACCAAAATGCGGACGGATACGGACGGGTGCGTCCGAAAGGGTGAGCTTCGCCGGAGCGTGCGGCGCGGTTGCCGCATTCGTCCGATGCCCCGTCAGTATCAAGGCGGGGTGCGCTATCTCCGCCCCGCGGCCCTGGCCGCCGCCTCCCTCGTGCTCCTGCTCGCGATCGACGGGGCAGGCGTGAGCGCCGGGGCGACCGCTCCGGTGGCCGCCGCGGCACCCCGCATCCGGGCCACCGTCCTGCCCGACCGGTCCGGCCCGCCCGCCCAGCGGGTCCGCGACCTCTACAGCGGCGCGGCCTTCGACGCCTGCACCGCACCCCCGCTCGACACCCTCCGGGCCTGGCGCGGCACCTCCCCCTACGGCGCGGTCGGCATCTACACCAGCGGGTCCCAGCGCGGCTGCGCGCAGCCGGGGCTCACCGCCGACTGGGTCGGCCAGGCGCGGGCGATGGGCTGGCGCTTCCTCCCCGTCCACGTCGGGCTGCAGGCGCCGTGCAGCGAGCTCAAGGGCAAGCCGCAGCGGATCGACCCGGCCCGTGCGGCCCAGCAGGGGCGGGCCGAAGCGGCCGAGGCGGTCCGCGGCCTCACGGCCGTCGGACTCGGCAAGGGCAGCCCGGTGTTCCTGGACATCGAGTCGTACCCGATGCAGGACCCGGCCTGTGGCCAGGCCGTCGTCGACTTCGCGCTCGGCTGGACCCAGGGGCTGCACGCGGTCGGCTACCGGTCCGGCTTCTACTCCAGCCTCGACTCCGGCGTCGCCGACCTCGCCGCGGCCGCCCGCGCGGGCAGCTCCCCGCTGCCCGACACGCTCTGGTACGCCCGCTGGGACGACCACGCGGACACCGCCGACAGTGGCGCCCTCACTTCCGACCTCTGGGCCGACCGCCAGCGCGTCCACCAGTACCGGGGCAACGTGACGGAGACGTACGGCGGCGCCACGCTCACTGTCGACCGCAACCAGGTGGACGCGCCGCTGGCGGGCTGACGGGCCGGGCGCCCGGGCCGGATAGGGTGTCCCGTCGATCGGCCGCACGGAGGGGGACGGGCATGTCGGAGGGTCAGGGGCACTACGCCGGAGCGGGTGGGCAGGGCGCGATCCCACCGCCCGGGCCGTACCCGCAGAGCGGCCCGTACACCGGCCCGAACCCGTACGCCCAGCCGCAGCCGTACCTCCAGCCGCAGCCGCAGCCGCAGCCGCAGCCGCACCCGCACCCGCACCCGCACCCGCAGTCCTACCCGCAGCCGTACAGCCCGGCCGCCGGCCCGTACGGGCACCCCCAGCCGTACCCCCAGCCCCAGCCCCAGCCGTACGCCGGGCCGAACCCGTACGCCCAGCCGCTCCCCCCGCAACCAGCGCCCGCCGGGCTCGCCGCACCCGCCGCCGCGTCCTTCGACGACGGCTTCCCCGGCCCCCGGCCGCGCCGCAGCCGGATCGCCGTGCTGCTGCAGTTCACCCTCCAGTGGATCTACGCACCGGTCTGGATCGCCGCCCTGGTCGCCCTGTTCGCGATCCTGCTCTGGACCGGTGCCAGCGGCCCGTCCGGCCCCGAGTCCGACTCCTGGCTGAAGGTCAACCGCACCTTCGTTCCACCGCGCCGCCTCAAGGCCGAGCTCACCGGCCGCCCGGAGGACTGGGAGCGGTACGTCGCCCCGATCCTGGAGCGCCGGATCCGGCTCGCCGAGGCGGGGTACGCCGCCGGTGACGGCGACGTCGGGGCCGACTTCGGCCGCACCGTCGGGGTCAAGCTGGCGGTCCGCCTCTACCGGGGCCTGGGCGCGGCCGGGGTGGTCCGGCTCGCGGAGCGCTACGGCTGGCAGGGCGTGCCCGCCGGCGGCGACCTGGCGCGTGTCCGGCTGAGCCGCCGGTACCCCGCCCCGCCCCGGGTGTCCGCACCCGGCCCGCAGGATCCGCCGGCCGCCCCGGGTACGCCGTGGGGCGCCCGACCGGGCCGGTCCGCGTTCCTGCTGCCGTTCATGTTCGTGCTGCAGATCGCCTACGTCCCCGTCTGCGGGGTGCTCAGCCTGCTGGCCTTCTGGGTGAAGCACCCCGAGCCCGACTACTGGGACCGCTGGGGCGCCCGCTGGGCGGTCGGGCCGCGCGCCTTCCGGGCGGAGTTCACCGGCAGCGCCGCCGCCTGGGACCGCCACGTCCGCCGCATCGTCGCGCGCGAGGTCCGCCCGGGCAACGGCAAGGGCGCCGAGGCGCCCCGGCGGATCCGGGTCAACCTCGCGACCTATCGCGGCGCGGGCGCCCAGCACGTCCTGCGGGTCGCCGCCGAGCAGGGGTACGTCCTGGACCCGGCCTACCTGCCGGACCCCGGGGTCTGCGTCCGCCTGTACCGCCCCGACCGGCAGGTCTGACCGGTCGCTGCCCCCGCCCGCCCGCGCGGGTACGGCTCACCCGCCGGCCCCGCCCGGCCACCCGGTGCGGTTCCGCGGCTCGGGCCGGCGGGCGCGGCTCAGTCCCGGAGGCCGAGGGAGAGCCAGCCGCGCCCGTCGCAGTCCCGGCAGGTCTCCGGGATGTGCCCGGTACCCGAGCGGTCGGCCCGGACGCCCAGCCGCGCCCGCGTCCGCACCCCGTCGGAGCAGCACGGGCACGGCACGCGGAACCCGGCCGGCTCGGGCTGTACCCGGCGATCGTCATGACTGTCGCTCATGCCGCCCAGTATCGCGTGCCGCTGTCGGTGCGACCGGCCGCGGCGGTGTCAGTGCGGCCGGTTACAACAGGGCTGACCGATCGACCGGATCACGGAGGACTCATGGGCACCTGGGGCAGCGGCAACTTCGACAGCGACGCGGCCGCCGATCACCTCGGCGAGTTCACGGCCCGGCTGATCGGCGAGGTCGAGCAGGCGATGGCCGGTGACCGGGTCGAGCTGGAGGCGGACGAGTACGGGGGCACGGCCGTCCCGTGCAACCTCGAACTGCTCCACCTGATCGCCTCCCGCCACTACGTCGGCGCCGGTCTGCCCGCCGCGGCAACGATCGAGGGCTGGAAGGCGGACTTCATGGCGGTCTGGGAGCAGAGCATCGACGGGCTGGAGCCCGCTCCCGGGCACAAGGAGGAGCGGCGGGCCGTCCTGCTGCGGACCTTCGACGACCTGGCGGCCCTGGCCCGCGAGCGCGAGCGGGACGGACTGGCCCCGTAGCGTCACGGGCGGCGGGCACGGCCCAAGGACCCCGCCCACGGCCGAACCGCCCAGGGGCCCCGCCCCCGGCCGACGCGGCGAATCCGTGACCCGTGCAACGGCGCCGGAATGCTGACAGCGGGCAGGTGGAGAGGCACAATCGGGCTCGACTGCCGCTATTACCGCCCAGTAGCCGCCCGGTGACCGTCGCAGTCGCCGCCGCAGTGCCGCCCGGTCAAGGAGGACCCGTGTTCAGCACGATGCAGGACGTCCCGCTCACCGTCGCCAGGATCCTGGAGCACGGGTCGACCATCCACGGGCGGTCGACCGTCACGACCTGGGACGGCACCGGCCCGGTCGTCCGGACGTACGCGGAGGTCGGCGCGCGCGCCGCGCAGCTCGCCCACGCGCTGCGGGACGAGCTCGGGGTGACCGGGGACGACCGGGTGGCCACGCTGATGTGGAACAACGCCGAGCACCTGGAGGCGTACCTCGCGGCGCCGTCCATGGGAGCGGTGCTGCACACGCTCAACCTGCGGCTCCCGCCGGGCCAGCTGTCGTTCATCGTCAACCACGCCGCCGACCGCGTGATCATCGTCAACGGCACCGTGCTGCCGCTGTTGGCGGCCGTCCTGCCGGAACTCGCCCCCACCCTCAAGCACATCGTGGTCAGCGGCCCCGGCGACCGGTCCGTGCTGGCCGGCTTCACCGGCGCCGTGCACGACTACGAGGACCTGATCGCCGGACGGCCCACCACGTTCCCGTGGCGGACCGACATCGACGAGCGCCAGGCCGCCGTGCTCTGCTACACCTCCGGCACCACCGGTGACCCGAAGGGCGTGCTCTACAGCCACCGCTCGGTCTACCTGCACGCCCTCCAGGTCAACACCGGCGACAACTTCGCCTTCACCCCGCGCGACATCGCGCTGCCGGTCGTCCCGATGTTCCACGTCAACGCCTGGGGCATCCCGCACGGCGCCTTCATGTCCGGTGCCGGCATGCTGATGCCGGACCGCTTCCTCCAGCCGAAGCCGCTGGCCGAGATGATCGCCCGGGTGCGGCCCACCGTCAGCGCCGCGGTGCCGACGATCTGGAGCGGTCTGCTCGACGAGCTGGACGCGGGCGACTACGACACCTCCAGCCTGCGCATGGTGGTCATCGGCGGCTCCGCCTGCCCGCCCGCCCTGATGAAGGCCTTCGACGAGCGGCACGGCATCCGGGTCGTGCACGCCTGGGGGATGACCGAGACCTCGCCGCTCGGCGCCTTCGCCCAGGCCCCCGGCGGCCTCACCCCCGAGGAGGAGTGGCCGTACCGGGTCACCCAGGGCGTCTTCCCGGCCTCCGTCGAGGCCCGGCTGACCGGTCCGGGCGGCGAGCGGATGCCGCACGACGGCGTCTCAGCGGGCGAGTTGGAGGTGCGCGGGCCGTGGATCGCCGGCGCGTACTACGGCGGTGCCGGCCACGACCCGGAGCGCCCCGACGACAAGTTCTCCGAGGACGGCTGGCTGCGCACCGGCGATGTGGGCACCATCACCCCGGACGGCTACCTGACCCTGACCGACCGTGCCAAGGACGTCATCAAGTCCGGCGGCGAGTGGATCTCCTCGGTGGACCTGGAGAACCACCTGATGGCCCACCCGGAGGTGGCCGAGGCCGCCGTGGTCGCCGTCCCGGACGAGAAGTGGGGCGAGCGCCCGCTGGCCACCGTGGTGCTGCGGCCGGGCGCCACGGCCGGACTGCGGGAGCTGCGCGCGTTCCTGGCCGAGCGGATCGCCTCCTGGCAGCTGCCGGAGCGCTGGGCGATCGTCGACGCGGTGCCGAAGACCTCGGTCGGCAAGTTCGACAAGAAGGTCATCCGGGCCGGCTACGCGGCCGACGAGCTGGACGTCACGGTGCTCGGCAAGGAGTAGCGGACAGCGGCGGGAACAGCCGGGCCCGGGGGCCGGCCACCACGGGGTGGCCGGCCCCCGGTCGTGTCAGCCGGTGGCCGCGACGCCCGCCTCGCCCATCGCGCCGATCCGCCCGAGCAGGTCGACGATCCGGGACTGGACGTCGGCGCTGGTGGAGCGCTCGGCGAGGAACAGCACCGTCTCGCCGGTGCGCAGCCGGGGCAGTTCGCGCGGGTCGAGGTCGACCGAGGTGTAGACGACCAGCGGGGTGCGGTGCAGCCGGTCGTTGGTGCGCAGCCAGTCCAGCAGGCCGACCCGGCGGCGGCGGATCTGGAAGAGGTCCATCACCACCAGGTTCGGCTGCACGCTGCTGGCGCGGGCGACGGCGTCGGTCTCGTCCACCGCGTGCTCGACGTGCATGCCGCGCCGCTCCAGGCTGCTGATCATGGCGGCGGCGATGTCCGGATCGCCCTCGACCAGCAGCACCCGGGGGGCGTGGTTCTCGCCGTCGCGGGGGGCGAGGGCGCGCAGCAGCACGGCGGGGTCGGCGCCGTACGCGGCGTCCCGGGTGGCCTGGCCGAGGCCCGCGGTGACCAGGACCGGGACCCTGCTGTTGAGGGCGGCGGTGCGCAGCGACTGCAGGGCGGTCCGGGTGATCGGGCCGGTCAGCGGGTCGACGAAGAGCGCGGCGGGGAAGCCGGCGATCTGGGCGTCCACCTCCTCGCGGGAGCGGACGATCACCGGCCGGTAGCCGCGGTCCTGGAGGGCCTGCCGGGTGGCCGGGTCGGGCTCGGGCCAGACCAGCAGCCGGCGCGGGCCGCCGTCCCCGGCGGGGACGGGGCGTGCGGGGTGCTCGACGGGGTCGTCGTGACCGGCGGCGGGCAGTTCGGCCATCGGGCGCGGCGCCGTCCTGGCCTCGGGCGCGGCGGGCAGCTGCGGTGCGGCGGCCGGCGCCGCCGGGCCGGCCTGGAAGGCCTCGGCCGGTCCGGCCGGAACGCCCGTACCGGAGCCGCCCGGAGCACCGGGGGCGCCGAGCGGGCGCGGCGGAGCGAGCTCGGCCAGGCCGGTGCCGACCGGCTGCGGGCCGTCCGGGCCGGTCGTGGCCGGTCCGTCCGAGCCGGCGGCGGGCAGCGCGGGCCGGGCGAGCTCCAGGGCGCCGGGAGCGCCCTCGGCCGTTCCGCGCGCCGACGGCGGCTGTGCGGCGGCCTCCCGGGCCTCGGTGTCGGGGCCGGGCGGAACGGCCAGCCGGCGGCGCCGACCGGTGGGCGGGGCGGCGGGCGGCTGGGGCGGGGCCGGCGCGGGACCGGCGGGCAGCGCGTGCTCCAGGCCGGGGTAGACCGGGGCGGACTCGGGCATGCCGGGCAGCGCGAACCCGCCGGACGAGTCCTCGTTGGCCGGCAGCGCGCGGCGCCGCCGGGACGGCTTCGGCTCCTCCGCGCCGTCGCCCTCCGCGCCTGGCAGGCCGAAGGCCTCGGCCGGAACGCCCTCGGCCGCGCCGACCGGTACGCCGGTCGCCGGGGTGCCGCCGGCCGGCGTACCGGCGGCGGGGGTGTCGGCCGGAGCCGGTGGGGCGGGGTCGGCGGGTGCGGTGCCGGGCCCGAGCGCGAACGGGCCGCGCGGCGCCGCCGGAGCGGCCGCGGCGGGCTCCTCCGGGAGGCCGTCGACCGGCACCGCGTACGCCGTGCCGGACCGGCCGTCGTCCTTGCCCCACGGGTCGCTCGGCTGGGCGGTGGTGGCGCTCACGCCCTGGCGCCCGTAGGCGGGGTCGTTGCCGGTGCCGTTCCACTGCTCGGGGACGGCCCGCTCGACCCGTGCCGGGGCATTCGGCCAACGGTCGGCGGCGGCCGCGTCGGTCTCCGGCGCGGTCTCGGGTTCGGCCGCCGGCCGGCCCCGGCGCCCGCGCCGCTCGGCCACCGGCGGCTGCGCCGGCTCCTCGTTCGCGGCCTGCGCCGGTCCGGGCGCCGGGTCGGACGCCCCGGCGGGCGCCGGGCCGTCGGCCGGTGCCTTCTCGTCGTCGTCCTGGGGGCGCCGGGCCGCGGGCAGCTGCGGGATGCCCGGCAGGTCGGGCAGCACCGCGCTGTCGCTCTCCTTGGGCCGGTCCGACCGGCCCTCGGCCGAGGCGCGTTCGGCGGCGGCCTTCGCCGCGACCGGGTCCAGCGGCAGCTCGACGACGTACGTGGTGCCGGCCTTGCCGGGCAGCTCGTGCGGCTGGAGCACGCCGCCGTGGCGCTCGACCACCGTGCGGGCTATCGGCAGGTGGACGGGGCTGCCGCCGCGTCCGGGGCCGCGGATCTCCACCCGGGCGACGTCGCCGCGCTGGGCGGCCGCGAGCACCACCATCGGGGCGTCGCCCTCGGCCGGGGCCGGCGCGGCCGTCCCGGCGGGGTTCAGCCCGGGGGAGCCGACGGCGGGCGGGGCGTCGAGCGAGAGCGCCACCCCGCTGACGTCGGCGACCAGGTGGGCCAGCGCCTGGGCGAGCCGCTCCCGGTCGGCGATCACCTCGACGGCGGCGGCGTGCACGGAGAACCGCACCCGGCCCGCGCCGACCAGCTCGCCCGCGTGCTCGACGGCCTTGCGGATCACCTTGTCCAGGCCGACCGGCACCCGGTCGGCGGCGGGCTTCGCGCCGTCCTTGTCGTCGGCCGGGCCGCCGGCCGCGTTCTCGGCCTCGGAGCGCTGGTGGGCCAGGACGCCGTCGATCAGCTTGCCGAACCGCCGGCACTCGTCGGCCAGGCGTCGCAGCGTCCAGTTGGCCTCCGGCCAGAGCTGGCCGGCCGGGTCGGCGGCGAGCGCGTCGATCCGCCGGTGCAGCGCGGTCAGGGCGCCGCCCAGCTCGCTCTCCAGGACGGCGGTGAGGTGTTCGTTGCGGGCGACGAGGGCCAGCTCGCGGCTGCGGTCGGTGAAGGTCATCACCGCGCCGACGAGCTGGTCGCCGTCGCGCACCGGGGCGGTGGTGAGGTCGACGGTGACCGGACGGCCGTCCTTGCGCCAGAGCACGGTGCCGCGCACCCGGTGCTTGCGCCCGGAGGTCAGGGTGTCCAGCAGCGCGGACTCCTCCAGCGCCAGCGGGGTGCCGTCGGCCCGGGAGTGCTGGATCAGCGGGTGCAGCTCGCGCCCGCCCAGCTCGCTCGCCCGGTACTCCAGGATGTGCGCGGCGGCCGGGTTGACCAGCACGCAGCGGCCTTCGAGGTCCACGCCCAGCACGCCCTCGGCGGCGGCCCGCAGGATCATCTCGGTCTGCTTGTGCTGACGGCGCAGCTCCGCCTCGACGCCGAGCCGGCTGGAGAGGTCGCGGACCAGCAGCAGGAGCAGGTCGCTGCCGGAGGGCCGGGAGCCCTCGCGGTACGGGTCGTAGGGGACGAGCGGGGAGAGCGCGTAGCCCCGCCCCTCGCTCGCGCCGTCGTCGGCGAAGTCGTTGCCCGAGACCTCGACCGGGAACGTGCTGCCGTCGGTACGGCGGGCGGTCATCCGGACCGGGCGGTCGAGGGCGTCGTCCTCGCGCGGTTTCGGCCGCATCGAGCCGGGGATCCGGCTCGGGTCGAACTCCGGCAGCAGGTCCAGTACGCCCATGCCGACCAGTGAGGTGCCGGGTGTCTGGAGCGCCTGGACCGCTGCGCTGTTGGCATCGACGACCGTGCCGTTGCTGTTCACCAGCAACAACGCGTCGGGCAGGGCGTCGAGTATGGCGGCGAGGCGAGCAGCGCCTCGGATCGGCCTGCTGCTCACGTCGACAGGTCTCCTCGGCTCAGGGCAGCTCCTCCGGAGAAGGCAGTATCTCATTCTTCTTTGCGGCGGGGACGACCCGCCTAGTAACGTTGGCGGTGGTTGGTGCCGGGCCCTCGGGTTGTGGCATCATCACTGGCACACGGAGCGAGTCCGCCACGCGGGCGCGATCCATGTGGGGAGGCTTCGCCTAGTCCGGTCTATGGCGCCGCACTGCTAATGCGGTTTGGGTCTTAAAGCCCATCGAGGGTTCAAATCCCTCAGCCTCCGCCAGCCGGGAGCCCCGTCGACGATCACGTCGGCGGGGCTTCTCGCATGTCCGGGGCCCGGTCGGGGCCGGACCGGACGCCGAGCGCGCCCGGTCGCGGAGGGCCGGGGGACGGGCCGCCGCCCGGTCGTTCCGGGGCCCGGATCAATCGATTTCGCCCCGCGTCGCAGGTCATGTAATGTTGTCCCCGCAACGCCCCGCTGGCACGTTCACCAGGGCGAGCGCTCATAGCTCAACGGATAGAGCACTTGACTACGGATCAAGAGGTTGCAGGTTCGAATCCTGCTGAGCGCACCAAACCTTCGCAAGACCGGGTTCCGCCCGGCACTTGCGCTCATAGCTCAACGGATAGAGCACTTGACTACGGATCAAGAGGTTGCAGGTTCGAATCCTGCTGAGCGCACCAGCGAGAAGCCCCCGGCCACCGGCCGGGGGCTTCTCCGTTTTCCGGGCGCGTGCCGGCCGTCGGCCCCCGCGCGGCCCGGGCGCTCGGCCCGGCTCCGGACCGCCCGGCCGTCCGCCGCGGCCGGACTGCGGGCTCCGGGTTCCGCTTTCCGGGCGGCCGGGCAGCCGGGCGGCCGGGCCGAGGGCGCCACGGCCGGGCTCGGACGGCTGCCGGTGGAGCCCCTCGGCGAAGCCGGTCCTGTGGTCGAAAGGTCGCGAAGTCGCTCCCGGCGTGGACAGGTGCGGGTGCCGGCTCGGCAGAGCGCACCGATCGTCCGCACCGATCGTCCGCACCGGTGGTGCGCACCGGTCGTGCGCACGGGAGTGCTCGACGCACGGTCAGGTACCGGTCCGCGGCGCCCGATCGGAATCCCCCGGATTCCCCGCGATACGCCGCCTAATGGATGAAATCCATTCCTTTCGGGTACATCCTTTCCTGCCGGTCGGATGACCGCCGAACGGGTGGGACCCGGCCGATAGCGCAGGTGTCGCAGTATGACCGGCCCAGGATCGTGATTCCGTTTTGTCAGATCTTGTGCCCAGACTGCCCGGCCACCCCGGCAGCCGATACCGAAGGAGAGCCGGATGAGCCGACAGTTCCCCCGCGATGCCGCCCTGTCCGCCCCGGCCCCGGCCCGGCCCGCGCACCGGACGGGAGGAATGCGGCGGCCGCGTCTGGTGGCGGCCGGTGCCTCGGCGGCTCTGGCGGCCGCGCTGCTGATCGGCTGGAACCCGCCCACCTCCGCCGCCCAGCAGTCCCCCGACACCTGGTCGGGGGACCGGAGTGCCGTCCTTCCCTCCGGCCTCACCGTCCACATCGATTTCTCCGCCGCCCCGGGATTCGACGTCGCGGCCGAGCCGGGGGAATTGGCCGAGCGGTTCGGCGGCGGTCGGGCGGCCGCCCTCTATACGGACGGACTGCGGCCCGGAGATCCCGCGCAGACCTTCCGGATCACCGACAACCGTCCGCAGACGGACGGTTCCTGGCGCACGGTCGGAACACTCGGCATCGCCTTTTCCCGGCCGGTCCGCAATCCCCGCCTGCACGTCAGTGGGCTCTCCGCCGTCGCCACCGGAAAGGGCGGGGCCACCAGCACCGTCTCGCGTCTGTCGCTCACCGGCGGCTCACCGGGCGCACCCGCCCTGGTCAACCGGACCGACTGGCCGGGCTGGACGGTCGACGGCAACAGTCTGGCCCCCGCCGGGGCGGGCGCCGCCGCCGACGCCGAGGCCGGATCCGCCGCCGAGGGCAGCCTGGAGCTGGTCGGGACCTTCCGCACCGCCGTCTTCCGGGTCGAGCAGCGCTCCACCGCCCGGGCCGGCTCCACCGCCGCGCCCGCGCCGTCGCCGCTCCTCCAGGCCTACACCGTCACCCTGGACGAGGGCGTCGGCACCGCCCCGCAGGGCTACGACAACGCCTCCCACCTGCTCTCCGACCTCTTCCTCGGAGCGGACGCCGGCGGCGCCGCCCGGCTCGCCCGGCGGGCCGCCACCACCGGCACGACCCCGCTGGTGCCGCCCGCCACCCCGGCCGGGAGCACGGACGCGGCCGGCGAGCCGCTGGTCCAGCTCGACCACGGCGCCGGCCGGCGCAGCGTGTTCTCCAGCCCGGCACCGCCCCGGCTCCAGCCCGGGCGCGGCGAGTACCAGGGCGGCGACCCGGCCGTCGGCTACCCGGCCGAGGCCGCGATCGGCCGGTACTACCGGGTCACCGTCCCGGTCGCGGTGGGCGGTGCCCCCGCCACCCTGGCCGGCTGGGTGGACTTCGACCGCAACGGCCGGTTCGACCCCGCCGAGCGGGTGCAGACCGAGGTCCCGGCCACGGCGGACAGCGCGACCCTGGAGTGGACCGTCCCCGCCAACGCGTCGTCGGGGGAGACCTGGGCCCGGCTGCGGATCGGCCGCGACGCGGCCCAGTTGGTGTCGGCCGGCGGCTTCGCCGACTCCGGGCAGGTCTCGGACCAGCGGATCAGGTTGACGGTCGGCGCCGCCCGGCCGGAGATCGCCACCCCGGTCGACGGCACCGTCGTCGCCGACGCCCGCCCGCAGGTGCGCGGTGAGGGGGCGGTGGCCGGAGCGACCGTCGAGGTGCGCGACGGGGACGCGGTGGTCTGCAAGACCCGGGTCGAGAAGGGCGGTGACTGGTCCTGCCGGCCGAGCGGGCCGCTGACCGCAGGCGCGCACACCCTCACCCCGGTCGAGACCACCAGTGGCGGGCTGGTGCTGCGCGGCGATCCGGTCCGGGTCACCGTGAAGACCGCCCCGCCCACGGCTCCCGTGCTCACCCTCCCCGAGTACACCAACGACCCCGGCCTCCAGCTGACCGGCACGGGGGAGCCGGGCAGCACCGTCTCGGTCACCGACCGGCCGGCCGGGGTACGAGGCGGCGCCGGCGGCGGTACGGGCGGCGAGCTGTGCAGCACGGCGGTGCGGTCCGACGGCGGGTGGTCCTGCCTGCCGGTGGAGAACCTGCCGGACGGGCGCCACCAGCTGACGCCGAACGCCGTCGACGCCGCCGGGAACCGGACGCCGGGCCAGGTCTTCACGCTGGTCGTCGACACCGTGCCGCCGGACCGACCGGTGCTGACCACGCCGACAGCGGGCGAGACGGTCCGGGTGGCGCGCCCGAAGCTGGGCGGCCGGGCCGAGCCGGGGGCCCGGGTGATCGTCACCGCCCGGGCCGGCAGCTCGGCCTCGGCGGAACGGATCGTGGCCTGCGGGGCCACCGTCGCCGCCGACGGCAGCTGGACCTGCGCGGCCAACCGAGACCTGACGGACGGCGAGCAGTGGCTGGTCGTCACGGCGACCGACCTGGCGGGCAACGGGACGGCGGCGGACGCGGTCACCGTCCGGGTCGCGGCGGCCGTCCCGCCCGCGCCGGGGACGCCGTCCCCTGCGCCGTCCCCTTCGGTGGCCTCGCCGTCGCCCTCGGCGCAGGCGTCCACTCCTGCGGCGGCGTCGGCCGCCCCGGCGGTTCCGGTGCCCGGCGCGCCGTCACCGTCCGTTCCCGCACCGTCCGTTCCCTCGCCGTCCGTTCCCTCGGCGTCCGTTCCCTCGGCGTCGGGGCCGGCGGTCGCGGTGCCGTCGCCGGTGGTGCCGTCCTCCGCGCCCGCCGTGGTGGTGCCGTCCGCGGCGGCTCCGGCTCCGGCGGCGGCTCCTACGCCGCCCGGGCCCGCCGTCTCGCCGTCGGCCGACCGGCCTACGGCGACGGCCCCCGCCGTGCCCGTGCCGACGGTCTCGCCGTCGGTGCCCGCCCCGCCGAGCCCGTCCGTCCCCACTGCCCCGACCGCCCCCGCCGCCGAGGCCGTCCCGGAGCCCGTCCTGCCCGGGTTGCTGCCGATCGTCGTCCCGCCCGCCGCCGGGACGGTGCCCCCGGCCAGTGCGGCTGCGAGCCCGAGCGCCGGACCGGCCCCGAGCCCGAGTGCCGGGGCGTCCGCCTCCGGGGCGACCGGCACGGCCACCCCGGCGGCCCCGGCGGCGCCGACCTCACCGGCCGCTTCGGCAACTCCAGCCACTTCGGCCGCCCCGTCGACCGCCCCCACCGCGGCCGTCCCCACAGCCGCCGCCACCGCCACCCCGACCGCCGGGGTCGCGCCGGCGGTGCCCGCCGGGCAGGTCTCGCCCGAGACCTCCCGGGCCCTGGCCGCACCCCCGGCCGAGCAGTCCGCGGAGCCCTCCCCGGAGAGCGGGGCGACGCAGGCGCAGCCCGCGTCCGACCACTCCCGGTCGGAGGGCTGGCGCGCTGGGCTCGCAGGTCTCCTGCTGCTGCTCACCGGGGTCGGCCTGATCACCCGCCGGGTCTTCGCCCGAGGCCCCGGCGCCCGACGACGCTGAACCGCTCCGACCATCCGCTCATGTGCCTGCGCGTCAGATCGGCTACGGATGATTCGTCAGTAAATGTCGACACGCTCTATCGCAAATGTCGCATTTGATGACGTATGAACTTAGCCTGACTCTGGCACTGCCCGTCAGATCCGGGCCGCCCGTTGCGCGACACACCGAACCCGAGGATCCGTGCATGGACGTCACCCGCGATTCTTCGCAGCGACCCGACAATCTGCCCAAGGCGTTGCCGCCGACCCTGCGGGAACGTTCCGCCTCCGGCTCCAGCCCGATGGCGAGGGCGCCCAAGACGGGCAAACCCGTCGACAACGGGCCGGCGACCACGCCGCTGGCGGTCGTCCCCGGTCCGGCGGTCACACCGGTCGACCTGCGCGACCCGCTGGAGACGGCGGTCCTGGAGGCGGTGGAGCTGCCGGAGGCCACCCCGGCCGGCGCGGTCACCGCGACCACCTCCCGCCGGCCCCCGCGCGCCGACCAGGCGCTGCGCGAGCACGGAGCCGCGGTGCTGCCCGGCTGGATCGCGCTGCTGGCGCTGCTGGCGGGGGTGACCGCCGTCGTGCTCGTCCTGCTGAACGACGGCGTCATCCCGTCCTGGGAGGCGCTGCCCGATCTGCGCGGTGCCGCCGCGCGGGCCAGCGGCGGGGCGGAGGTGACGGTGCGGTCCGGCATCGCGGTCAGCGCGGCCGGTCTGCTGATCGTCCTCGCGCTGGCCGGGCTGCTGGCCAACGCGGGCGGTGAGACCCGGGTGCTCAGCCGCTGGGGCCGCTACCGCGGCACCGTCCGGCGCACCGGTCTGGTCTGGGTCAACCCGCTGCTGCGCCGGCGGCGGGTGGACGTGCGGCTGCGGCACTGGCGCAGCGAGCCGGTCAAGGTGGTCGACCGGACCGGTACGCCGATCGTCGTGCGGCTGCTGATCGTCTGGCGGGTCAAGGACACCGCCCGGGCGCTGCTGGCGATCGAGGACCACGAGCACTACCTGCGCGAGCAGGTGCAGGCGGTGCTGACCCGGACGGCGTCCATGCTGCCGTGCGACAGCAACGCGGCCCCCGGCCCGGCGCTGCGCGACGGCCAGTGGTTCGCCGACGAGCTGACCAGGGCGCTGGCCGCCGAGGTCGCCCCGGCCGGGCTGGAGGTCTACTCGGCGCAGCCGCTGGCGCTGGACTACGCGCCCGAGGTCGCCGAGTCGATGCGCCGGCGCCGGCTGGCCGACCTGGACGCGGGCCTGCGCACGGTGCTGGTGGACGACGCGGTCGAGGCGGCGGCGCTCGCCGTCCGCCGACTGGAGCGCGCGACCGCGCACGAGCTGGACGAGGCCGCCCGCAGCGCTCTGATGGAGCAGTTGCTGGTCGCCTTCGTCGCCCCGGCCGGAGTGGCCGCTTCGGTACCGTCCCCGGCCGCCCGGGCCGGGCGGAAGGAAGGACGACCGGCATGAGGATAGCCATCGGCACGGAGACCGGTTTCGAGACCGACGTCGAGGCCGAGTTCGAAGCCGACTTCGAAGCCGAGTTCGAGGCGGAGTTCGCCGGTGCCGGCGCCGCGCTGATCGGTTTCGAGGAGACCCTCGGCAGCATCCCCGCCGTGGCGGGCTGCGGCTGCCCGAACTGCGCGGCCCGGCCGCGCACCCGCCCGGCGGCCGGGACGTCCGGTGGCGCGCGAATACACCGCGCCGTGCGGACCACCTGCCTGGCCACCACCGTGCTGGCGGGAGCCGGCGTGGTCGGTCTGACGGCCGGTGCCGGGTCCGCGCACGCCGCGCCCGGCAAGCAGGGCTGGGACGGCTCGAAGTACTGGTTCAAGGCCGCGAACGGCACCTGGCGCTGGACCGGCCACTACGACGTCTACGCCGCCCGTACCGGCGTGACCGGCTCGACCGGCGCGACCGGCGCGTCCGGGGGATCCGGCAAGGCGGCCGTCTCCAACGGCGCCGCGTCCACGCCGGCGCCCACCTCGTCGAGCGGGTCGTCCTCAGGCCTGCGGCAGGGCTGGGACGGCTCGAAGTACTGGTTCAAGAACGGCAGCGGCGAGTGGCGGTACACCAGCCACTACGACATCTACCTCAGCCGCACCGGCGGGACCGGCGGCGGGTCGGACCCGGCGCCCGACCGGCCGGCCGCCGGGAGCGGGCCGTCCTCCCGCAGCGCGCAGTCGGCGATCGACTACGCACTCGCCCAGCTCGGCAAGCCCTATGTCTGGGGCGGTGACGGCCCGTCGGGCTTCGACTGCTCGGGGCTGGTCCAGCAGGCCTACCGGCGCAGCGGCATCAGCCTGCCGCGGGTGGCGGACGACCAGTACGCGGCCACCACCCCGATCACCGCCGGACAGCTGCACCGCGGTGACCTGCTGTTCTGGTCGGACAGCGGCCGGGCCTCCGGGATCCACCACGTGGGGATCTACCTCGGCGGCGGGAAGTTCGTCGAGGCGCCCCGGCCAGGGAAGACGGTGCGGGTCTCCACCCTCAGCAGCGGCTTCTACCCGACCCATTTCGGGCGCCCGTAACGGCGCGTCCGGCGCGGGGGGGGGGGGAGGGGGGGGGGGGGGGGGGGGGGGGGTGGGGGGGGGGGGGGGGGGAAAGAGGACACAAACGCTCTCCTCCTGTCTCTATTCGGTTGTGTTGGT
>NZ_JBVHVO010000001.1:287481-377791 GCF_055564815.1 Kitasatospora sp. NPDC028961
CCCCCACCCCCTCCCCCCCCCCCCTCCCTCCCTCCCCCCCCCCCCCCCCCCCCCCCCCCCCCCCCCCCCCCCCTCCCCCCCCCCCCCCCCCCCCCCCCCCCGCACCGGGGTCAGGCGGAGGCGGCGTCCAGCAGGGCGAGCTGCTCCGGGGTGAGGCGCAGCGAGGCGGCGGCCAGCAGCGGCGGCAGCTGCTCGACCCGGCGGGCGCTGGCGATCGGCGCGGCGACCGTCGGGCGGGTGGTCAGCCAGGCCAGGGCCACCGTGGCGGGCTCCGCCTCGTGCTCGGCGGCGACGGTGTCCAGCGCCTCCAGCACCTTGGGGCCGCGCGGGTCGGCCAGGTAGCGGGAGGCGCCCTCGGAGCGGGCGCTGGCCACCTCGCCGCCGCCGAGCCGGTACTTGCCGGTCAGGAAGCCGGAGGCGAGGGCGTAGTAGGGCACCGTGGCCAGGCCGTGCGCGGCGACCACGTCGGCGAGCGGGCCCTCGAAGGTGGCGCGGGAGACCACGTTGTAGTGCGGCTGGACGGCGACGTAGGCGGCCAGGCCCTCGCGCTCGGAGAAGGCCAGCGCCTCGGCGAGCCGCTCGGCGCCGATGTTGGAGGCGGCGATCTCGCGGACCTTGCCCTCCTTCACCAGCTCGTCCAGGGCGGTGATGAACTCCTCCACCGGGGTGTCGTCGTCCTGGTGGGTGTAGTAGAGGTCGATGTGCTCGATGCCGAGCCGGCGCAGTGAGCCCTCGACCGAGGACTTGATGGTGGCCGCGCCCAGGCCGCGCGCCTCGGGGTGGAGGCCGACCTTGGTGGCGATCACCAGGTCGTCGCGATTGCCGCGGCTGCGCAGCCAGTCGCCGATGATGCTCTCGGACTCGCCGCCGGTGTTGCCGGGCACCCAGGAGGAGTAGGTGTCGGCGGTGTCGACGAAGTTGCCGCCGGCGGCGGTGTAGGCGTCCAGGACGGCGAACGACTGCTGTTCGTCGGCCGTCCAGCCGAAGACGTTGCCGCCCAGGGAGAGCGGGTGGACGGCGAGGTCGGAGGTGCCGAGCCGGACCCGGCCGGGGGCGTCACTGTGGATTCCGGTCATGACCCGAGTCAACCGGATCGCCCGGACCGGCATTCCGTGGTCGCGGCAGAGTTCACGTGCCTGTCGTACTCGCCCGCCCCGCCCGGGCCGTCGGGCGGGGCGGGGCGCCCGAGGAGGGTCCGGGGTGTCGGCGGGGTCGGCGGATTCGTTAGAGTCCGTGCCATGGCTGACAACGACTACGACCCCGCCGGCAACACCCAGATGTTCCGGGCGTTCGTCGACGAGACCCCGGCACCCCAGGCTCCGGGCTCCGTCTCCACCTATGGCAGCAGCAGCGGCGGCAACCGGACCGGCCTGATCGCCGTGATCGCCGTCGTCGCGCTGGTCGTGGTGGGCGCCGTCATCTGGCTGGCTGTCAAGTAATCCGTCCGACGGAGTGCCTGGCGGGCCGGTACGCCCTGCTGCCCCGACGGGGCCTCAGCAGGGCTTCCGCCAGGCGTCCAGCTCCAACTTCTTCTGCATGGAGCTGAGGCCCAGCGACTTGGTCCGGGCACAGAACTTCTCCGTGCCGAGCTTGTACTCGACGTGGAAGACCGCCTTGCCCGCCTGGATGAAGGGCGAGAGCCGGGCGCACTCGTCGAACTGCGCGCACTCCTCGTTCACGGCGAAGTCGAAGTCGGGCAGCAGGGCGGGGATCTGGTCCAGGTCGTTCTTCAGGCCGATCGCCATGCCGCGCTCATGGGCGAGCGAGGCCAGCATGCGGTTGTACCGCAGCTGGTCCTCGGCGGTCAGCGGGAAGCCGCTGTTCTGGTTGTAGGCCTCGATGGTGTCCGGTTCGACGGCGTCGAAGCCCTTGCTCCGGCACATGTCGAAACGGGCCGCCATCAGCGGCTTCAGCTGGTCCAGCTTGCGGATGTCGAACCACTTCTCGCCCTTCCAGCCGTTGCCGGAGCCCTGGAGGGCCTTGGTGAAGGCGGCGGCGTCGGGGCGGAAGTCCTCCCAGGATCCGGCGTTGATGTAGCAGATCACCTTCCGGCCCTTGGCGTGCAGGGCGGCGACCACGGCGGCGTCGGTCTCGAAGCCGTCCACGTCGTAGACCGGGACGTCCACCGACTGGTCGACCCCGCCGCCGAGTTGCCACTGCCAGGCGAGGCCGGGGGTGGGCTGCCAGCGGGCGCCGGCGGGCTGCGCCGGCGTGCCCGGGGTGCCGGGCACCGAGGGGGTGCCCGGGGCCGGCGGCGTGCCCGGTGTTCCCGGGTCGCTCGGCGTGCCCGGGGTGGTCGCGGGCGCCGGGGTGCCGGGGGTGCTCGGTGTCCCGGGGTCGGTCGTCGCGGGTGCGGACGGGGTGCCCGGGACGGGTGCGGCGGTGGCCGCGGGCGGCTGGGAGCCGGTGGCGTCGGCCGAGGTGTCGTCCTCGTCCTCCTGGCCCGAGCTGCTGCACGAGGTCAGCACCAGGGCGGTGGTCAGGGCGAGGGCGGCCAGCAGGGACCGGGTGGGACGGGTCACGGTACTCGAACTCCGGGTGGGGTCAGGTCGGTTCGGTGACGGCCAGGGCGTGCGGCAGGGTGCTCCAGGGGTTCTCCCCGGCGCCCGGGACCGCGCAGCCGACGCCGGCCCGGCGGGCGGTGATCAGCGCGGCGGCCTCCCCGGCCTCCTCGGCGGGGACGTCGTACACCAGGTGGCAGAACCGGGCGGCGGCGTGCCGGCCGGTCCAGACCGGCAGGGTCATCGCGCGGTACGCCTCCCAGTCCCCTTCGAAGGTGACGAGCAGGTCGGCGAGTCCGACCTCGGCGTAGCCGGGATCGGGGTGGTCGCCGTGGCCGAACACCACGGTCGCGCAACCGGCGGCGCGGGCCGCGGTGGCGAGCCGCCGGTAGTGCGCCAGCGCACCCGGGTGGGTGGCGACCTGGTCGAGGTAGACGCCGGTGATGCCGTGTCGCTGACGGTAGGTCAGGATGTCGTCGACCACGGCGGCGTGGGGTCGTCGGCCGTAGTCGGTGTCGGCGTAGCCGAGCAGCGGGAGGCCCGCCTTGCGCAGCTCGTCGGCGGCCTCGGCGAAGACGTTGTCGGGGACGGCGCCGGGGCCGTCGGCCAGGTTCAGCACGACGGCGGCGATCCGGCCCGGGTCGGCGGCGGCGACCGCCTGCCAGGCCGCCGGGTCCACCGCGGGGTGGACGTACAGCGGCACCAGCAGGCGGCCGTCGACAGGGCTCGCGCCGGTCATCCGGTGACCAGGGGATCGGTGCTGAGCCAGAGGTCGCGCAGGGTGTCGGCGAGGTCCGTCTCCGGGTGCCAGCCGAGCTCCCGGGCGGCGGCCGAGACCTCGGCCTGCTGCCAGGAGACGGCGGCCGAGCGCTCGGAGCCGGCGCCGCTCTCGTCGATCCGGCCGGTGAACCCGGCCGCGGCGGCCAGGCCGTCCGCGATCGCCCGGACCGGCTTCGCCCGCCCGGAGGCGAGGTTGAGCACCCGGGGCAGCGGGTGCTCGGCGGCGACGGCCAGGCCGACCGCGCGGGCGACGTCCCGGGCGTCGACGAAGTCGCGGTGGGCCGAGAGGTCCCCGACCTCCACCACGCCGTCGGCACCCTGCGGCGCGGCCCGGCGCAGCTCGGCGGCGAGCCGGCCGGGCAGCGAGCCGGCCGGTGCGCCCGGTCCGACCGGGTTGAACACCCGCAGCACCACGGCGTCCAGCGGCGAGCCGGCCACCGCGAGGGAGCCGGCCAGCTTGGTCGCGCCGTAGACGCCGACCGGGCGGGCGTCGGCGTCCTCGGCGAGGGAGCTGCCGGGCTCGCAGACGCCGTACTCGCCGGCCGAGCCGATGTGCACCAGCCGGGCCTTCGGCGCGCCCTGGGCCAGGGCCTCGCAGAGCACGGCCGGGCCGCGCGCGTTGACCTCGGCGAGCGTGACCGCGCTGCCGGACACCGCGCCGGCGAAGTTCACCACCGCGTCCGGGGCGAGCGCGGCCAGCTCCTCGCCGAGCGGACCGGCCTGCGCGGTGGCGAGGTCCAGGCGCAGGTCGTGGTCGGGCCGCCGCCCGGCGGTCAGCACGGTGGCTCCGGGCAGTGACCGCAGGACGGTGGCGGCGTGCCGGCCGAGGAAGCCGTCCACGCCGAGCAGCAAGATTCTCACGCGGCCCGTCCGTCGTTCTCGGGGCCCGTCGCGGCGGAGGCCGTCGGCTGCCCGTCGGCGGCGTCCGCCGCGGTGCGGGCGGCCGGGACCGCCGCTCCCGGGCTGTTCGGCACGGCGTACAGGCCCTCGGGCTCGCCGGGGAGCAGCACCGATCGGTTGAGCGCGAACTCGGCGTTGGCCCGGTCGTAGTCGTCCGGGCGGCCGATGTCGAGCCAGTAGCCGCCGAACTCGTAGGCGGCCGGCGGGGTCTGCGCGGCGAGCAGGTCGAGCACCAGCTCGTCGAAGCCCAGCGGCAGGCCCGGGGTGTAGGCGGCGAGCGCCGAGCGCGACACGCCGTAGACACCCATCGAGACCCGGTAGTCGATGGTCGGCTTCTCCTGGAAGCCGGTGATCGAGCCGGACTCGCTGGTCAGCACACCGAAGTCGATCCTGACCTGGCGGGCGTAGGTGGCGATGGTGAGCGGCGCCCCGGAGGACTCGTGGTGCTTGAGCACCCCGGCGAAGTCCAGGTCGGTGAGGATGTCGCCGTTCATCACCAGGAAGTGCTCGGGCAGCCGGTCCTGCATGGTGAGCAGCGGGCCCATGGTGCCGAGCGGGCTGTCCTCGACGGCGTAGCCGACCCGGAGCCCCCACTGGGAGCCGTTGCCGACGTAGGCGCGGATGATGTGGCCGAGGTGGCCGATGGCCAGGGTGACGGAGGTGAAGCCCGCCGCGGCGAGCTGGCGCATCACGATCTCCAGGATCGCGTGCTGGTCGCCGATCGGGACGAGCGGCTTGGGGAGGGCGGTGGTGTAGGGACGAAGGCGAACGCCCTTGCCACCGGCCAGGATCACTGCGTGCATGGTGTTTCCCCCACGGAAGTATGGTGCGACAGGAGCCTTGTGGTTGCCGGTGCTGCCAGTGAGGTGCGGCAGGTCAGACGTTGTAGATGTCGGTCTTGTAGCGCGCCAGGTTGGCGGGGTCGCGGAAGAACTCGATGGTCTGCTCAAGGCCCTGCTCCAGGGAGTACTCGGGGGCCCAGCCGGTGGCCGTGCGCAGCCGGGTCGCGTCCGCGACCAGGCGCATCACCTCGGAGTTGGCCGGACGGATGCGCTGCTCGTCCTCCTTCACCGTGAGGTCGGCGCCCATCAGCTTGCCGATCAGGACGACCAGGTCGCCGACCGAGATCTCGCCGCCGGTGCCGGCGTTGAAGGTCCTGCCGACCACGGTCTCGGCCGGGGCGGTGCCGACCGTGCGGAAGGCGTTGGCGGTGTCCTTCACGAAGGTGAAGTCACGGGTCGGGCGCAGGTCGCCCAGGGTGATCTCGCGCTCGCCGGCGGCCACCTGGGCGATCACGGTGGGGATGACGGCGCGCATCGACTGGCGCGGGCCGAAGGTGTTGAACGGGCGCAGCGTGACGACCGGGGTCTCGAAGCTCGCGTAGTAGCTGTCGGCGAGCCGGTCCCCGCCGGCCTTGGAGGCGGCGTACGGGGACTGGGTGTTGATCGGGTGGTCCTCGGTGATCGGCACGGTCTGCGCGGTCCCGTAGGTCTCGCTGGTGGAGGTGTGCACCAGGCGCGGCACGTCGAGGTGGCGCACCGCCTCCAGCACGTTGAGGGTGCCGGTGACGTTGGTGTCGACGTAGGAGTGCGGAGCCCGGTAGGAGTACGGGATCGCGATCAGGGCGGCCAGGTGGTAGACCGCCTCGGAGCCCTTGACCAGGCCGGTGACGGAGCCCGGGTCCCGGACGTCGCCGAGGACGATCTCGACGGAGTCCAGCACCTCCTTGGGGAGGGTCTCCAGCCATCCGAAGGAGGAGAAGGAGTTGTACTGCACCATGGCGCGGACCTGATGGCCGTCCGCGACCAGGGTCTCGACGAGGTGGGAGCCGATGAAGCCCTCGGCTCCGGTAACGGCGACGTTGCTCATCCGGTAGTTCGCTTTCTGCTCTGGTACGGGTGGGGACGGCTGGGCGCGGAACGGTGGTGACCCAGCACTGGGGTGGTTCAGCGGTGCCTGGTGGTGCGGCCGAGCACGGGCCCGGCGATGGCGGTGAGGACCGCGGCCGCGGCCCCGCAGCCGATCAGCTGCAGGACGGTCGGGTCGACACCGGTCAGCAGTCCGGCGCACTCGGCGCCCGCGGCTGCCAGACAGATCAGGGCGGTGCTCCAGCTGAACCCGAAGGCGTTCAGCAGCAGCGCCAGCCAGAGGGAGCCGCCGAGCAGCAGCAGCGCACCGAGCTCCGGGACCCCGAGCGCCGGGGCGCCGGGCCAGAGCACGGTGGCGGCGGCGTCCAGCGCGGCCACGGTGGTGAGGTAGATGAACAGGCAGCCGAGCAGCACGCCGGCGGTGCGGCGGGCGAACGCGGCCGGGGTGTGGCTGGTCCGCAGTCCGGCCACGGCCATCGCCCGGTAGCGGAACAGCAGCCACTCGGCGAGCCCGAGGCTGAGCGTCAGCGCGATCATGGCCGGCCCCGTCGGGCTGGCGGACGCGCCTTCCGCGGCCCCGGTGCGGACCGCCTGGTGGACGGTCGTGCCGAGGCCGGCGATCATGGTGAGGGTGCCGACGGCCAGGCCGAACAGCAGGTGCGGCACCTCCTTGCGGAGCGGGAGCCTGAGCACCGTGGCGTCCTGCTCGCTGCGCAGACAGCGGACGATCTCCCGGCCGGCCAGGCCCACCGCGAGCGCGAGCGAGGCCAGCAGCACGACCGTCCGGACGAGTTGCGGCACGTCCACGGCCAGCACCACGCCGGCCCCGATCGCCGACGGTGCCAGTGCCACCAGCAGGAACTTCTCCCGCCCGAGCACCAGCAGGACGGTGGCCGCCGCCAGGTAGCCGGACTGCCCGGCGGCGAAGCAGAGGGCACCGAGCGGACCGCCGATCACGTACCCGGCGACGGCGGCGACCAGTGCGCCCAGCGGTGCGCCGACCGCCAGGCAGACGCCGGCCGCACGCCGCCGGCCGCGGCCCAGCCAGGCGTACGAGCGGTGCGCCAGCGCCTGGTTCCACGACCAGCTGACCAGGGTGGCGACGGAGAGCGCGAGCATCCCCGAGGGGAGGCCGAAGCGCATCCGGGTGGCCGCGAACAGGTTGGCGCCGAGCAGGTAGCCGAGGCCGGGCAGGGCGAACACCAGGCCGCGCACGACGCACCGCCAGGGGTCGGCCCGCCAGGGGTTGGCGAACTCGGAGCTCGGGCCCGGGTAGCGGCGCTCGACCTTCTCGAACAGCTCCTCGGCGACGGTGAACGCGTCGGGGCGGCCGTACAGCAGCCCGGCCTGCTCGTCGGAGAGGCCGTCGGACTCCAGGAAGGCCGCGATCTCGTAGGGGTGGACGGCGTCGGCGCAGACGTCGGCGAGCCGCTCGGCGAGCTCGTCCAGCGGGTCCGGGGAGAGCTCCAGCTGCTCCTCGGGCTCGGGAACGGGCCGCTGCGCGGGCAGTACGGGCCGGCGGCGCCCCCTCGGGAGGGTGCGCAGCTGTACGGTCTGCTCGGCCCAGTCGGGGCCGGCCTCGTCGGGCACCAGGCGGAGCGGGCCGCTCATGCGCCCACCTCGCTTCGCTCGGCAGCCGCTTCGCGGGACGCGCGGCTTGTGATGGTTCGCTCCCTGCGGTCGTTCACGCGCCCACCTCGCTTCGCTCGGCGGCCGCTTCGAGGGGCACCGGGTCGTCCCAGTCCGCGCCGGACGCGCCGTCGGTGACGGCGACGACGCCGTTCGGCAGCCAGCGGGAGGTGCCCAGCAGCTCGGTGTAGATGCCGCGGAAGCCGTCGATGTTCTGGCGGAGCGTGAACTGCTCGATCACCCGCAGCCGGGCCTGCTCGCCGAGCCGGGCCCGGCGCTCCGGGTCGCGCAGCAGCTCGACGGCGGCGGCCGCCATCGGTTCGGGTTCGCGCGGCGGGACGACCAGACCGGTGTCGCCGACGGCCTCGCGCACGCCGCCCACGTCGGTCGAGACCGTGGAGCGGCCGCAGGACATCGCTTCGATCAGGGTGAACGGGAAGCCCTCGCTGATGCTGGAGAGCATCACCACGTTCCCCGCCGCGTACGCGTCGGTGATGTCCGCGACGCGGCCTTCGAAGGCCACCGAGTCGGCGACGCCGAGCTCGGCGGCCAGGGCTATGCAGCGGTCGCGGTAGGCCTCGCCGCCCTTGGGCGTGCCGCCGAACAGCCGCAGCCGCGCGTCGGGTATCTCGTCGCGGACGATCGCGAAGGCGCGGATCAGCGTCTCCAGGTCCTTGATCGGGTCGACCCGGCCGGCCCAGCTGAGGGTGGGCGTCTCGGGCTCCGGCCCGGCGGGCGGGAAGGCCGCCGGGTCCACGCCGTTGTAGACGGTCCGGATGTGCGCGGACGGCGTGCCGCCGCGCTCCTCCCAGCGCCGGTTGTACCGGTTGCCGGGGGTGACCAGCGCAGCCCGCCGGTAGCTCTCCTCGGCGAGCATCCGGTAGAAGCCCAGCAGCAGCGCCTTGACCGGCCAGCGGTAGGGGCCGGTGCGGTAGCCGAGGTAGCGCTCGCGCAGGTAGATGCCGTGCTCGGTGAGGAGAAACGGTACGCCGTACTGCTGCGAGGCGATCAGCCCGGGCAGGGTGGCGAGGCCGCCGCTCGCCGCGTGCGCGACGCCGTCCTGGGGCGGCTCGACCGACAGCGGGCGCAGCGCGTGCTCCAGCAGGTCGGTGGCGTTGAGCGCGTCGTGGAGGGTAGGCCGGGAGACGCCGGTGGAGAGGTAGTCGCGGGTCCAGACGTGCTGGAGGGTGCGCAGGGCGCGCTCGCTGCGCAGCGCCGGGCTGAGCAGCCCGCGCCGGGCGAGGTCGGCGAAGCCGTACAGCTCGGTGCCGAAGTGGGTGGTGTAGACGGGGTCCAGGATGGAGTGCAGGAAGCGCTCGTACGCGTTGAGGAAGCGGCGCATCTCGCGGCCGCGGGGTGCTCTGCCGTCGGCGGCAGGGCCCCAGAGCGGTGCGGTCGTGACGGACCGCACGTTGGCGGGCAGCTCCCAGGCCAGCGGTTCGTGGCCGGTCCCGGTGACGGCGATGACGTCGAAGTCGACGTCCGGCATGCCCTGGACGAGCTGGTCGCACCAGACGCTCACGCCGCCGTGCTGGTGCGGGTACGTCCCCTCGGTGAGCAGGGTGACGCGCATTCCTGTCCCCCCTCCTGTCCTTGCGTCAAGCGGCCGGCCTGGACGGCCGGGCCCGGTGGCCGGTGGTGGGGCGGGCCGTCGCCCGTCCCACCACCGGTGTCACCTGTTAGCGGGTGCCGGACTGGCCGGCGGTCTTCTTGGTCGGGTCGGCCTTCCCCCCGGAGGCCTTGCCGGTCTGGGCGCCGCCCTTGGCGTTGCCCTTGGTGCTGCTCTTGCCGGCCGTGACGCCCTTGCCCGGCACCGGGACCCCGCTACCGGGGACCAGCGTCGGGGCGTCGGTCCGGGCGGTGTCGCCCGGGCCGGCCGGGACGGCGTCGGCGGTGCCCTGGGGCACGATCTTCTTGTCGGCCGGCGCCGGAGCGGTCAGCGTCTTGGCGGTGTTCGGCGCGGCGGCCGGAGCCGCCGGGGTGACCGCCGCGGCCAGCTTGAGCTGGACGCTGCTCTGGAGCGCTCCGGGCTTCACCCAGCCGGACAGCGTACCGGCGTAGGCGGTGCCGAACGCACCCGAGCCGATCGCGAGCTTCTGGGTGGTGCCGGTCGGCATGGTGGCCTGCACCTGGACGCCGGCCGGAGCGCTCACCGTGACGGTGTCGCCGACCCGGTAGGCGGTGACCTGGCCGGCGGTGAGCGCCGCGTTCCAGGCCGCGCGGCGCTGGAACTCGGCGCCGAGGTCCTTCTGTGCCAGGTTCACGATCGGCGCGTTGTCGGCGTGCAGCGCGCGGTAGGTGGAGAGGACCTTCTCCAGCACCGGGTAGACGATCCGGTCCTCGGACAGGTTCGACTGGTGGATGAAGTGCGGTCGCGGGTCGTTGCTCAGCACGTGGCCGAGGTCGATCCGGGCCTCCAGCGGCACGATGTACGACTGGTAGCCGGTGTTCACGTCCAGCGGCGTCGGCAGGCAGGTGGAGTTGGCGTTGTTCTCGCAGACCCCGCTGCCGCCGTTGGCCACGCTGGTGTAGATCCAGTTGTACTCGTCCGTCTCCTCCTTCGCCGTGGCGGCGTTGTAGAAGACGTTCATCGGGTACCGCGGCACGGTCAGCACCGACGAGCCGACGGCCCGCTGGCCGGTCTCGCGGGAGGCGTCGCTGGCCGTCCACTTCACGCCGTTGGCGACCAGCGAGGGAGCCAGGTACGGGTTGTCGCTGGTCTCCTGCGGAGCGGTCAGCAGGCCCGAGTGCTCACCGGTGACCAGCTCGGTCTTGTCGATGTGCAGGTTGCGCGCCGCGGCCCAGTCGATGTTGTTCTTGATCTGGGACGTGATGGTGGCCTGGTCGACCCAGACGGTGTTGCCGGCGGTGTCCTTGGTGCACTTCCACGGCACCACCGAGACGTCCTGGAGGCAGCCCAGGTACGGGTGGGTGTAGGTGTGGTTGACCCACCGGTAGCTGGTCTGGTCGGCGACCATCTGGTCCACCACCGGGTCGGTGGTGACGGAGTGGTCGGCCTTCCAGTCCTCGCTGCCGCCGCCGTTGAACACCATGTCCATGGTGAAGTTGTTGGCGGTCTGCCACTGCTTGGCGTACTGCGCGTCGGCGACCGTCATCCGGATCGGGTCGGCCGTCTCCGGGGTGCCGGGCGGGCAGGTGACGTCACCGGGGGTGCACTTCAGCACGGTGTCCCAGCGGTCGTCCGCCAGGAAGACGTCGTCCACGTGGGCCGCGAAGTAGTTGCGGTCGTAGCCGAGGTGGACGCCCTGGGTTATCCAGTCGACTATGCCGCGCGCCAGCAGGCGGTACTGCTGCTGGTACTGGTTGTAGACGAAGGTGACGACCAGCTCCTTGCGGCCGTCGTGGCTGTACTCGCCGACCAGCGAGCCCTTGGTGGTGGTGCCCGGGATGGTCGTCTCGACCAGCGGGGTGAAGCTCGCACCGGCCGGCAGGGTGGTCAGCGGGGTGGCGAGGAAGCCGTAGCTCTCGCCGACCGCCGGGTCGTTGTCCTCGAACGGGACGCTGCCCTTGAGGTAGCCGAACGGACCCGCGAGACCGGCCGTGGAGACCTGACCCTGGAAGCCGTCGAGGCTGCCCATGTAACCCGGGTCGGCGGCGTAGTTCAGGCCGACCTCCGGCCTGGCGTAGGTGTACGCGTCGACCTGGCGCACGCCGAACGCCGCCTCGTAGGCGGCGATCGCGGCCATCTCGGCGGAGCCGGCCGCGAACGGGTTGTCGTTGGGCAGCACGATGCCCTGGAACTTGCCGCGCGGCTGGCCGTTGAGGCTGTCGCTGAGGAAGGCCGCATTGATCACCGGGCGTCCGGCGTCGTTGAGGTCGACCAACTTGTACGGGGTGCCCTGGCTCTTCAGCTCGGCCGCGATGGCCGCCGAGGCGGGGCCGCCGTCGCTGATCACCAGGACCGTGAGGTCGATCCTGGGTGCTGCGGTGGCACCGTGTGCGAGGGATGACTGCAGGCCGCCGGCCAGCAGGACTGCTGCCGCGCAGGCGGCAACTCTTCGGGTCGCTCGACCCATGTGTGTTCCTCCCCTGGGCAGGGCGCTTTCGCTGCTCGACGCTCGCCTGCCCGGTCGCTGTTCGCGGGCAGCAGGCTGCCCGGCGCCCATCCTGGTGGAGACTCCGCACCGATTGGGACCAAATGGGCAGGAGTGCAGCGAATCTGTTACCAACGTTCATGGCGATGCCATGAAGGCGCTGATTGTGACCGGAAGAGCGCCTGTTGCGCAAATAATGAATTGAGAATTAAAAACGGCGCCGGAGCGTTACCGCTGCTCACCGACCGTGCGGTGATGACATGTATGCCGCGCCCTACACTGGCGGCGTTGCGCATGACACTCTTGCACATCCCCCTGTTCCGTCGGGCAGGTTCATGCAATATCGCGTCGGGTTGTGCCACGGCACCGCTCGAATATCCAATGGAGGCCGCCGCGTGACCGAGCAGCAGACCGAGACCGCCGCAATCGAGGCCCTGCGGAATGCCGTGGGGACGTCGGTGGAGGGCGACCGGGACGGTGCCCGGGAAGAGGTCCTGGAGCCCGCTCCGGAAGCCGCCCAGCAGGCCCGGAGCCTCGGCCTGCGGGGCGCCGTCAACGCCCGCGACCTCGGTGGCTACCGGACGGCCGACGGACGGGTGCTGAAGCACGGCGCCGTGCTGCGCAGCGACGGCCTCAACCGCCTCACCGACGAGGACCTCGACCTGCTCGCGGCGCTCGGCCTGCGCCAGGTCGTCGACCTGCGCAGCCTCGACGAGGTCCGCGAGGCAGGCCCCGACCGGGTTCGCGGCCTGCCGGTGGCCGTGATCGCCGCCGCCGAGCTGTCCGCCGCGCCCATCACCGTCGAGCGCACCGCCCCGGACGGCGTGACCCTGCACCACCTGCCGGTCTTCGCCGCGGATTTCGACATCTACGTCGCGCTGCGCGACGCCCTGGCCGACCGCAGCCCGGAGAAGCAGCGCGCCCTGCTCGGTGACGGCCGGGCCGCCGCGATGATGACCGGCCTCTACCGGTGGTTCGTGACCGACCCGGTGGCCCGCGAGCGGTTCGCCACCGTGCTGCGCCTGCTGGCCGCGCCGGACGGCGCGCCGCTGCTGTTCCACTGTTCGGCCGGCAAGGACCGCACCGGGTGGACGGCCGCCGTCCTGCTCACCGCCCTCGGGGTGGACCGCGAGACGGTCTTCGCCGACTACCTGCTCACCAACGAGCGCTCCGCCGCGATCGTCGAGACCATCGTGGACAGCTTCGGCACCCGCGGTCTGATGCAGGAGCCGGAGCTGCTGCTCCCGGTGTTCCGGGCGGAGCGCGACTACCTGGAGGCGGCCTTCGAGGAGGTCGAGGCCGGCTGGCCCGACTTCGCGTCGTTCTGGCGGGACGGCCTGGGCCTGGACGACGCCGTGCTGGCGGGCCTGCGGGCCAACCTGCTCGTACCCTGAGTCGCCCCGGCCCGGTCCGGGCCCCGGCTCACCCCTCGCTGATCAGGCCCTCGCGCAGCTGTGTGAGGGTCCTGGTCAGCAGCCGGGAGACGTGCATCTGGGAGATGCCGATCTCCTCGCCGATCTGCGACTGGGTGAGGTTGCCGAAGAACCGCAGCATGATGATCCGGCGCTCGCGCGGCGGGAGCTTGGCCAGCAGCGGCTTCAGCGACTCGCGGTACTCCACGCCCTCCAGCGCGAGGTCCTCGTAGCCGAGCCGCTCGGCCAGCGGGCCGTCGCCGTCCTCCTCGCCGGGGCTGGAGTCCAGGGAGCTGGCGGTGTAGGCGTTGCCCACCGCGAGCCCCTCGACCACGTCCTCCTCGCTGACGCCGAGGCAGACGGCCAGCTCAGCGACGGTGGGGGAGCGGTCCAGCTTCTGGGCCAGGTCGTCACCGGCCTTGGTGAGCGCCAGCCGCAGTTCCTGCAGTCGCCGGGGCACCCGGACCGACCAGCTGGTGTCCCGGAAGAAGCGCTTGATCTCGCCGACCACGGTCGGCATCGCGAAGGTGGGGAACTCCACCCCGCGGTTCGGGTCGAACCGGTCGATCGCCTTGATCAGGCCGATCGTGCCGACCTGGACGATGTCCTCCATCGGCTCGTTGCGGCTGCGGAAGCGCGCGGAGGCGTACCGGACCAGCGGCAGGTTGAGCTCGATCAGGGTGTCACGGACGTAGGTGTGCTCCGCGCTGTCGGCCTCCAGGGCGGCGAGCCGCTGGAAGAGCGAGCGCGAGAGCGTCCGGGTGTCCAGCCCGGGGCCCGGCGGCGCCTGCGGCGCGGCGGCGGCCTCCGCGGCCGGCGCGGGGTCGATCTCGGCGACGGACGGTGCGTCCGGGCCCCGCTGGAGCGGGATCCGGTCGACGGCGACCGCGGTGCCATGGGCCTGACCAGCGTGGATCTCCGCAGTGCCCAGGTCTCCGGACATGCACCCACCCCCTTGTGACTGACAGTTGAACGGATTCCGTCGCGCGGTGGTTCCCGAGGACGCCCTCCCCCTGCATACCGGAACACAGTCCCCGGCAAACCCGAAGGTCGCAAGACGTCACGCGGCGGTAACGCGCAGCAATCCCGGGCGGGCCCAGTGGTTCGCGGTGTTCTGTCCGTGATTGTGACGGTCAGTCTTCCCAGGAATTGCCGGTCCGAAGCCTGGTCAGGATCCGCGAGAGCAGGCGCGAGACGTGCATCTGCGACATTCCCAGCTCGGTGCTGATCTGGGACTGCGTCAGGTTGGCGAAGAACCGCAGCATGACGATCCGCCGCTCCCGCTCGGGCAGCTGGACCAGCAGGTGGCGGACCATGTCCCGGTGCTCGACCTCGGCCAGTGCCGAGTCCTCGTAGCCGAGCCGGTCGAGCAGGGCGAGCCCGCCCTCGTGCTCCTGGGCCGCCTCCAGGGAGGCCGCGTTGTAGGCCCGGCCGGCGTCCAGGCAGGCCCGGACGTCCTCCTCCGGGATGCGCAGGCTGGCGGCGATCTCGGGCACCTTGGGGGCCCGTCCGTGCACCACCGTCAGCTCCTCCATCGCGCCGCTGACCTGGACCCAGAGCTCCTGGAGCCGGCGCGGGACGTGCATGGTGCGGACGTTGTCGCGGAAGTAGCGCTTGATCTCGCCCAGGATGGTCGGCAGCGCGTAGGTCGGGAACTGCACGCCGCGGTTCGGGTCGAACCGGTCGATCGCGTTGATCAGGCCGATCGTGCCGACCTGGACGACGTCCTCCATCGGCTCGCTGCGGCTGCGGAAGCGGGTGGCCGCGTAGCGCACCAGCGGGATGTTGACCTCGATCAGCGCCGCCCGGACCCGCTCCCGCTCGGGGGCGTCCGGGGGCAGTTCGGCGAGCCGCTCGAACAGCACCCGGGTGAGCGTCCGGACGTCCACCACCGGGCGGCCGCCGGGGCCGCGCAGGCCGTCCGGGCGGAGCTCGCCGGCCGGGCCGATGACGGTGGCCAGGACCTCGTCCCCGGGCGGGGGCGCCGGGCGACCGGCGTCCGGTGCGGCGGCCTGCGTCGGGGCCTGGGCCGGGGCCTGCGCCTGGGCCGGGGCCTGCGCCTGGGCCGGAGCCTGCGCCTGGGCTTGGGCCTGCGTCGGGGCCTGGGCCTGGGCGGTGGTCGGTCCGGCGGTCTGGACGACGGCCTGGACGACGGTCTCCGCGGTGATCTGCCCGGCGGCTTGGCCGGTGCCGGTGTCCGGCGCACTCCCTGGTGTCCGCACGGACACGTCACCCCTCCCAAAGTCGACAAACGGTGGGACTTGCGGATCGGGTGTCGCGGCTCGATTCACCACCTCGCCGTGTCCGGCAAAACCGGTCATAGCATCACAAGCCGGGCGCAGGTCGGGCAAGTACCGAGGGGAGGTGTGTTGGTGCTGCGCCGGTGCGCCACCCGGCCCCCCCGGGTGGCGCGGGGCCGGGGGGCGGTTTCCGGACAGCGCAAGGCGCCCCGCCCGGGACCCGGGCGGGGCGCCTGCGGCCGTCCGGGGGACGGTCCGGGGTCAGACCTCGATGTCGGCGATCACCCAGGTGGCGAACTCCCGCCACTGACCGGCCGCGGCCTGGTGGGCCGGGTGGGTGAGGTAGGCCTGCAGCGCCGCACGGTCCTCGACCAGGCTGTTGATCGCGTAGTCGTGGGCGATGTCGCGCTCGGTGGTGTTCCAGCCGCACTCCCACTCGCGCAGCTCGGGGATGACCGGGCCGAGCGCCTCGAAGGCCTCGGCGCCGGCGAGCGCCCGCTCGTCGTCCTTGCTGACGCCTTCGTTGAGCTTGAACAGGACCAGGTGCCGGATCACGATGCCGCTCCTCGCGGACGGGGGACTGAGGGTCCCGCACACCGTAGCCGGAGCCGCCGGGGCCGGAGGACCGCCCCCTGGTCCGCTACTTCACCAGCCCGGTCATGAAGGTGCCGACCGCCTTGGCGGCGTTCGAGATGCCCTCGAACCCCAGCTGGACCAGCTCGGCCGCGCGGGCGGGCGAGGTGATGATCGTGTAGAGCACGAAGATGAGCAGGAGGACCATGCCGATCTTCTTCGCCTGCGCCATCCGGTGACCTTCCTCCCTGCTGTGGGCCGCCGCCATTCGGTCCCCGAGCGGCCCTCTGCAGAGCGCAGCTTATCCACCGGACGGCCCATCAAGTGTGCGACGCGTTCACCCGGCGGGACGAAGGTCCCCGGGAGTGGGGCCTTTCTCCGGGTGCCCGGGCGCGGACCGTCGCGCAGGATGGGTGGTGTGCCGCGGATCTGGCAGGAATCCCCCGGCACGTGGATCCGGAGCTCCCCGCTGTGGGACCGGTCGCCGTGACTTCCCCCCGACGCGGCGCCGGTTGTGGGACTCCGCCGGGGGAGCGGTTGGTCCCCCGAGCCGCTCCCCCTCCAGGCTCCGTACTCGCCGGGCGTTGGTGGTCATCGGCCCCGGGTGCGGAGCCCTTCCGCGCCCGAGGGTGCGCGGGAACGACGAGGGCCCCGACCGTTCCCGGTCGGGGCCCTCGTGCTGCTGGCGGTAGCGGTGGGATTCGAACCCACGGTGAAGTTGCCCCCACACACGCTTTCGAGGCGTGCTCCTTTGGCCGCTCGGACACGCTACCGAGGGGAACTCTACCGGACGGGTGGCGAGGTCACGAAATCCGTATCGGGACGGCGGCCGGCGGCCGCGTTCAGCGGTGGTTCTCGAAGAACGCGCGGAGCTGCTCGCCGCACTCGTCGGCGAGGACGCCCGGGATCACCTCGGGGCGGTGGTTGAGCCGGCGGTCGCGCATCACGTCGAAGAGCGAGCCGGCGGCGCCGGCCCTCTCGTCGAGGGCACCGTAGACCACCCGGTCGATCCGGGAGAGCACGAGGGCGCCCGCGCACATGGTGCAGGGCTCCAGGGTGACGACGAGGGTGCAGCCGACGAGCCGCCACTCCCCGAGCGCGGCGGCGGCCTCCCGGACGGCGACCACCTCGGCGTGGGCGGTCGGGTCGCCGACCGCCTCGCGCGCGTTGTGGCCGCGACCGATCACCTCGCCGTCCGGGCCCAGGACGAGCGCCCCGACCGGGACGTCCCCGGTGGCCGGCGCCAGGGCGGCCTCGGCGATGGCGAGGCGCATCGGCGCCGCCCAGCGGTCGCGGACCGGGTCGGGGCGGACGGGGGCGGGGAGCGGGGCTATCTGGCGGGTGGACGCGGACTGCATGGCATCCAGTGTCCGGCATCCGGCGAGGGGCACCGGCCCGTTACCGGACGGCCTCCAGGACCTCGCCGCAGCCGAGGGCCTCGGCGATCTCCTCCAGGGCGTCGCCCGGCACCGCGCCCTCGCCGCTGAGGGCGAGCAGCTCCTCGGACGGCAGGCCGAACTCGGTGAGCAGGTGGGCGTCGCCGAGCGGGCCGACCGGGACGCCGCCGCGGGCGTCCGCGTCGCCGTCCTCGTCCTCCGGCCCGGCCGAGGCCTGCGCCTCCTCGTCCTCCAGCTCGGCGACCAGGTCGTCGAGGTCGCCGAACTCGCTCTCGCCGGCCTGGTCGACCAGCTCGTCGGTGAGGACGGAGCCGTAGCTGCTGCGGGCGGCGGCGGCGCCGTCCGACACGAAGATCCGCGGGTCCTCCTCACCGTCGACCCGGACGATGGCGAACCAGACGTCCTCCTGTTCGATGAAGACCAGGACGCTGTCGTCGTCCTGGGCGGCTTCGCGGGCCAGATCGGCCAGGTCCGCCAGGGTTTCGACGTCGTCGAGTTCCGTCTCGCTCACATCCCACCCGTCCTCGGTGCGAGCAAGCACTGCAGCGAAGTACGCCACCAGGGACACTCCCAAGATCATCGGTCTCGGCTCGGCGCTCCGGGCAACGCGGAATCTGGCCGCCCCCGCGCCAGAGGCGGCCCGCTGTTCGGACCGTCCCCTCGGAATCGTGACAGAAAGCCCGGCTTTGCGGGGAGTGTTCGGCAGCGCGTCTTTGCAGGTCGTGTCGGAAGGGCCGGCCCGGAGCCGGTGAACGGGCGCCGGGTGCGCCGGGTGCGCGCCGTCGGATCCCCGTGGGCGCGCCGCGGGCCCGTCAGAACCGGAAGGTTCGCATCCGCATCGCTTCGCGCATCCGGCGCTCCTTGGTGCGCCGGGGCTGGACCCGCTCCCGCAGTTCGCGCGCCTCGGCGAGTTCGCGCAGGAACACCGTCCGCCGTTTGCGGCGCTCCGCCTCGGTCTCCGGGTGGTCCGGGGGCAGGCCCGAGCGCCCGCCCGACGGGCCCGTGGACCCGTCCGCCGAGCCGTCCCCGTTCTTCGGGTTGCTCGTCATAGGACCTGACTTTCCCAGATCGGCCGGATTGATACCACAGGAGGACGTTCCGCCCCGACATTCGCGGTGCGTCACGGCGCGTCACCGCTGGGTGACCCCGGTCGGCTCCGCGCCGGGACGCGGCGCCGGCCCGGTGGGCCACCGGGTGGCGTACGGGCGTCCGGGGCCGGGCTAACCTCGACGTATGCGGATCCACGTCGTCGACCACCCCCTGGTCGCCCACAAGCTCTCCACCCTGCGCGACGAGCGCACCGACTCGCCGACCTTCCGTCGCCTGACCGACGAGCTGGTGACCCTCCTCGCGTACGAGGCGACGAGGGACGTCCGCACCGAGGAGGTGGAGATCACCACCCCCGTGGCGGTCACCACCGGCACCCGGCTGAGCTACCCCCGGCCGCTGGTCGTCCCGATCCTGCGGGCCGGCCTGGGCATGCTGGACGGGATGACCCGGCTGCTGCCGACCGCCGAGGTGGGCTTCCTCGGCATGGTGCGCAACGAGGAGACCCTGGAGGCCTCCACCTACGCCACCCGGATGCCGGACGACCTCTCCGGCCGCCAGGTCTACGTGCTCGACCCGATGCTGGCCACCGGCGGCACGCTGGTCGCCGCGATCAGGATGCTGATCGAGCGGGGCGCCACCGACGTCACCGCCGTGGTGCTGCTGGCCGCGCCCGAGGGCGTCGCGGTGATGGAGAAGGAACTGGCCGGGCTGCCCGTCACCGTGGTGACCGCCGCCGTCGACGAGCGGCTGAACGAGAACGGCTACATCGTCCCCGGCCTCGGCGACGCGGGCGACCGCCTGTACGGCACCGCGGGCTGAGCCCGCGCGCCACGAACGGACGAACGGAGCCCCCCGGCGGTGCCGGGGGGCTCCGTTGTGCCCGGGGGCCGGCTCAGCAGCTGCCGGTGGTGCTCGGGGTCGGGGTGGGTTTGGTCGCCAGAGCCAGCGCGGCGGCGGCCTGGGTCTCGTCCAGCAGGGCGTTGTAGCTGTCGCCGATCACGAAGTCGACGGTGGTGTCGGTCCGGGCGTCCGCCGTGGTGAGGGCCCCGGCGATCTGGGAGCCGAGCAGGGTGGACGCCCCGGCGCCGGCCGGGCCGGCGACCACCTGGGCGGTGCCGGGCACCTTCTTGTCCAGCTCGGCGGGCGCGTTGCCGACCTTGCCGATGGTGAAGCCGCGCTTCTTCAGCTGCTCGGCGGTCCGCGCGGCCAGCCCGGACTTGGCGGTGGCGTTGTAGACGTTCACCGTGATCGAGGCCGGCTGCGGGATGGCGTTCGGATCGGTGGGGGCGCCGGAGGGCGGGGCCGAGCCGTCCGGGGTGGGGGCGGCCAGCGGTTTGCCCGAGGGCGACGCGCAGGCCTGGGCGGAGGCGTTCTTGCCCTTGCCGGTGAAGATGTCCCAGAGCTGCACGCCGCCGAGGCCGATCAGGGCCAGGGCGAGCAGTGAGCCGATCAGGGCGAGGACCTTGCGGCTCTTCTTCGGCGGCCGGCCCAGCCGTGGATAGCTGTTGCCGGTGACGCGGTACTGCTTCCCCTTCAGGCCTTGGGGAGTCAACATGCTCACGGTTTGTCTCCCCCTCGTGCCAGGGCGGGGATCGGGTGACGGAAACGGCCTGGGTGGGCGGCGTACGCCACGGACTGCGGCCGTAGTCAGCAGATTAGTGCCGGACGGCTGCGAAGGTACTAAATGATCATCATCTGGAGTACGCCGGCACCCGAACGGGGGTACCGGTGCATGCGCGGACCGCCCTCCGGAGGTGGCCGGAGGGCGGTGTCCACACGGGTCGCGGGGTGCGGGACGAGCCCGTCACTCCATTTCGAGGACGCGGGCGTGCAGCACCTGGCGCTGCTGGAGCGCGGCGCGTACGGCGCGGTGCAGCCCGTCCTCCAGGTAGAGGTCGCCGTGCCACTTCACGACGTGGGCGAAGAGATCGCCGTAGAAGGTGGAGTCCTCCGCGAGGAGGGTCTCCAGGTCGAGTTGGCCCTTGGTGGTCACCAGCTGGTCCAGCCGCACCGGACGCGGGGCGACGTCCGCCCACTGGCGGGTGCTGGTCCGGCCGTGATCCGGGTACGGCCGCCCATTGCCGATGCGCTTGAAGATCACACGGAAAGCCTACCGTTTGGGCGGCGGATGGCGCAGCAGCCGCGACCGCGCCACGCGCACCGGCGCGAGCTGCGGGCGGACGATTGCGGCTGTTTCATGGGAAATGTCGTGAACGTCGCCCCTCAGTCGTGCCCTGGAGTGTGCACCGATGTCCACCGCCGAGCCGCCGTCCGCCCCCTCCGGCACCGAGGCCGTCCCGGAAGTCGTCCCGCCCGCGGTGCGGGAGATCGCCGAGGGGTACGCCTTCGCCGGGCCCGCCCTCGACCTCGGGGCGGTGCTGCTGGACGGCACCGCCTACCGGGACGCCCAGGTGCGCATCCCGCTCGGGGTGCTCAACCGGCACGGGCTGGTCGCGGGCGCCACCGGCACCGGCAAGACCAAGACCCTCCAGCTGATCGCCGAACAGCTCTCCGCCCAGGGGGTGCCGGTGTTCCTGGCCGACATCAAGGGCGACGTCTCCGGGATCTCCGCGCCCGGCGCGCCGGGCGAGCGGACCGCCGCCCGGGCCGCCGAGGTCGGCCAGGACTGGTCGGCGCAGGGCTGCCCGACCGAGTTCTACGCCCTGGGCGGCCTGGGCACGGGCATTCCGATCCGAGCCACCGTCACCAGCTTCGGCCCGCTGCTGCTCGCCAAGGTGCTCGACCTGAACGAGACCCAGGAGTCCTCGCTCGGGCTGGTCTTCCACTACGCCGACCGCAACGGCCTGGAGCTGTACGACCTCAAGGACCTCACCGCCGTCATCACCTTCCTCACCTCGCCCGAGGGCAAGGAGGAGCTGAAGGGCATCGGCGGGCTGTCGGCCGCCACCGCGGGAGTGATCCTGCGCTCGCTCACCATGCTGGAGAACGAGGGCGCCGGGGCGTTCTTCGGAGAGCCGGAGTTCGACACCGCCGAGCTGCTGCGCACCGCCCCGGACGGGCGGGGCCTCGTCTCGGCGCTGGAGCTGCCCGCGGTGCAGGATCGGCCGCGGCTCTTCTCCACCTTCCTGATGTGGCTGCTGGCCGACCTCTACCAGGAGCTGCCCGAGGTGGGGGACCTCGACAAGCCCAAGCTGGTGTTCTTCTTCGACGAGGCGCACCTGCTCTTCAGCGGCGCCTCCAAGGCGTTCCGGGAGGCGATCACCCAGACCGTCCGGCTGATCCGCTCCAAGGGCGTCGGGATCTTCTTCGTCACCCAGACGCCGAAGGACGTCCCGGCCGAGGTGCTCGCCCAGCTGGGCAACCGGGTGCAGCACGCGCTGCGCGCCTTCACCCCGGACGACGCCAAGGCGCTCAAGGCGACGGTCTCGACCTTCCCCCGGTCCTCGTACGACCTGAGCGAGGTGCTGACCTCGCTCGGCACCGGCGAGGCGGTGGTCACGGTGCTCTCCGAGCGGGGCGCGCCGACGCCGGTGGCGGCGACCAGGCTGCGGGCGCCGCGGTCGCTGATGGGTCCGGTCGAACCGGCCGCGCTGCGGGCGGCGGTGGACGCGTCGCCGCTGGCGGCCCGCTACCGGGACGCGATCGACCGGGAGTCGGCCTACGAGAAGCTGGCCGCCCGGGCGGCGCGGCCGGAGCCGGCACCGGTGCCCGAGCCGGTCCCGGAGTCGGTGCCGGCCGGGGAGCCCGCCGCGCCGCGGCCGGCGCCCGAACCGCGTCGGAGGTCCGAGGCGGGGTCGGGGGAGGGGACCGGGGACGGTGGTGGGCTGCTCGGGTCGCTGCTGAGCAACCCGACGCTCAAGTCCTTCGCCCGCTCGGCCGGGACGCAGCTCGGGCGGGAGATCTCGCGCAGCCTGTTCGGGACGTCCCGGCGGCGGCGCTGAGCCGGGTCGTGGTGCCGGGAGTGTGGTCGGCTGGCTCGGCCCGGCTCAGCTGGGCTCGGCCCGGCTCCGCTCAGCCGGTGAGCGCGGTGCCGATCCGGTCCAGCGAGGAGAGCCGCATCAGGCCGTAGTGGTAGAACTCGACCTCCGGCACGCCGAGCTCACGGAGTGTGGCGATCTTGGCGGCGAGGTTGGCCGGGCCGTCGCAGTCCGAGGCCATCGGGCGCAGGATCACCGCCATGTCGCGCGGGCGGACGCCGTGCAGGGCGAACGCGGCGATCTTCTCCCGGACGGCCTCCGGGGTCCGCGCGTAGCCGAGCGTCTCGATCTGGTCGGCGACCCCGGCGAGCGCGGGCAGGTCGATGCCGGCGAGCCAGCCCCGGCCCGGGCCGCCGCCGTCCATGAAGCTCAGCCGCATGCCGTGCCGTCGCGCCTCCTCGGCCACCTCGGCGGCGAGTGAGGTCACGGTCGCGGCGGAGGCGTCGACGTAGGCCGCCAGGGCGCCGTCGGCCAGCTCGTCGAGGGCGGCGGGCTCGGCGGCGGCCGTGTCGTCGGCCAGCCGGCGGCGCAGCTCGGCGCGGACGGTCGCCGCCACCTCGTCGGCCGGGACGCCCGCCCGGACGGCGGCGGCGCGGCAGTGGTCGCAGAAGCAGATCCCGAGCAGCGCCTCGGCGACCGGGCCCAGCTCCTCGAAGTAGCGCTCGTGGTGGTAGCCGTGGCGCAGCCCGTGGAAGTGCAGCGACTCGGCGCGGATCGCGTCCACGCCGTACCGGGCCAGCTCGGCGACCAGCGTCACCGCGTACTCGCGGACCTCCGGGGCGGCCGGGCAGAGTTCGGTGAGGTGGCGGTCGCCGAAGGCGTTGGCGGGGGCGCAGTCGGGGTGTTCGAAGCCGAGCCGGTCGTTGTGGCAGAACACCGTCCAGGCGTGCAGCTTCATCCCGCGGCGCCGCGCCTCGGCGGCGGCCTCGGCGAAGGGGTCGCGGTCGCCGATCGCGGTGGAGGGGGTGGGCCGCAGCCGCCGCCCGGCCCAGCGCGCCGGGTCGGGGCGGAAGTAGGCGGCGCCCGGCTCCAGGTAGCGGATCACCCGGCGCGGGTTGTGCGGGAAGACGTCCCGGGCCTCGTGGTAGACCGAGGCGAGGGTGACGCCGCCGACCCCGGCCCGGTCGGCGAGGTTGCCGAAGAAGGTGTCGGTGCCCTCGTCCAGCAGGTCGGTGGCGAAGGCGAGGACGGACGACTCCACGGTGCGGCTCCGGAGCAGGGGGCAGGGGGAGAGGGCAGAAGGCAGAGGGCAGAGGCAGGGCTCTCCCACGCTAGTCGCAGGTCCGGGATTGGTCTATACCTGGTCGGCGGCGCGCTCGCGGGGGCCCTTGCCGTGCTCCTGGCGTGCTCCTGGCGTGCTCCTCCGGCGCTCAGAGGCCGAGGTCGTCCAGCTCCTTGTGCTGGGCGGACCGGGGGCCGGCGGCGGGCTCGGACGCCGGGGCTGCGGCCGTCTTCGGTCCGCGGTTGCGGAGCAGCCAGGCGGCGGCGAGCCCGCCGATCAGACCGCCGAGGTGGCCCAGCCAGCTGACCCCCTGAGTCACCGGCAGGACGCCGATCAGGAGGTAGGAGTACACCGCCGCGACGACGACGGCGATCACCGCGTCCAGCAGGTTGCGGTCGAGCACCCCGCGCAGCACCAGGTAGCCGAAGTAGCCGTAGACCAGGCCGCTGGCCCCGGCGGTGACCGTCTCGGGGCGCTCGCACAGCCAGACGGTGAGGCCGCCGACCACGACGATCATCAGGGTCGCCCAGAGGAACCTCTTCATGCCCCGGTAGGCGGAGAGGAAGCCGAAGGCGAACAGCGGCCAGGAGTTGGCTTCGATGTGCTCCCAACTGAAGTGCAGCAGCGGCATGGCGAACACGTCCGGCAGCTCGTCGAGCCGGCGCGGCATCAGGCCGTGTTCGTAGGTGAGGCCGTAGTCGTCCATCCAGTTCACCAACTGCACCAGCCAGATGACGGCGAGCAGGCCGACCATGGTGAGGAGGGCTCGTCGGGAGTCGGCCAGCAGGCGGGCGGGTGTGGAAGCCATGACCCGACTGTAGAGGGGGCCCGTGAACGGTGGCACCCCACTACAGTGAATCGCGTCATTCAGCCTGGTCCGGGCTGTCCTGGCTTGTCGAGAGGTGACCGTTTCATGAGCGTTCGTCCGCCGCTGCCCTACGAGTTCCTGCCGCAGGTGCCGTCCTTCGAGCTGACCAGTGATGACCTCGCCGAAGGCGGCAAGCTGGCCGAGGAGTTCGTCCACGCGGGCGGCAACCTGTCGCCGCAGCTGGCCTGGTCGGGCCTGCCGGAGGGCACCCGGTCCGTCGCCGTCACCTGCTACGACCCGGACGCCCCGACCGGCTCCGGCTGGTGGCACTGGCTCGCCCTCAACCTGCCCGGTGACACCGCCGGCCTGGCGCGCGGCGCCGGTTCGTCCGACGCGGACCTGCCCGGGGCGGCCTCGTTCCACGGCCGCAACGACTTCCCCGGCAACAAGTACGACGGCGCGGCCCCGCCGCCCGGCGCCCCGCACCGGTACGCCTTCGCCGTGCACGCGCTGGACGTGGACGCGCTGGACGTCACCCCGGAGACGCCGGCGGCCCAGATCGGCTTCCACATCACCTTCCACACGCTGGCCCGTGCGGTGATCACCGCCGAGTACGGGGTCTGAGATCCTCGTCGGATGAACGAACCGGTGGAGGTCTGGCGGCTGCCCGAGCACGATGCCGGCGCGGGCCGCCGGGCCTCCGGCTGGACGGTCGGACCGGACGGCGAACTGGTCGTGCTGCTGGTGCCCGGGGAGAAGCCGTCCGGCGCCTGCGGCCGGACGTGCCCCGACCCGCCCCCGGACGCCGAGCTGGTGACGGTGACGCCGGAGGGGGAGCGGCGGACGGCGCTGCGCGGGCTCGCCGTCGACCCGGACCACCTGGCGCTGCTGCCCGGCGGCCGGCTGCTGGTGGCGAGCTACCGGGCCGACGAGGAGCCGGGCGGATGGGCGCCCAACGCGGTCGTGTTCGGGCCCGACGGCGAGCCGGCTCACGAGCTGGTGCTCGGCGACGACATTCGGACGCTGGTCGCCGACCGGGACGGCCGGATCTGGATAGCCTTCGGGGACGAGGGCATCTACGGGGACCACCCAATGGCCCACCCCGGTCTGGTCGGGGCGGACCCGGCCGGGCGGATGGTCTGGCGACCGGGGCGGGACGAACTGCCCGGCTACCCGCTGGAGGGCCTGGCCGGGGCGACCGAGGGCCGCGCCGTCTGGCTGGCCTGGTACCCGGGCAGTACCGCGAGCTACCTGACCCGGATCGACCCGGCCGGAGGGTCCGTGAGTCGGCGGTCCCCGGTCCGGCTGCCGCTCGGCTTCGCCGTCGGCGGCCGGCAGGGGATCTTCCTGACGCACGCGGGTGAGCTGGTCCGGTGCCTGCTGGTCGGCACGGAGTGGAAGGAGACCGGGCGGCGCCGGCTCCGGCTGCCCGGGGAGCTGGACCGGGAGCGGGCCTACGGGCGGGACGGCGTGCTCCGGTTCCGCTCGGGGGACGCCTGGTACCGGGTGGCGGCGTAGCGCGGGCGGCTCAGGGCCCGACCGGACCCCCGCTGTCGGCGGCCGGGCGGACCAGACCCCCGCTGTCGGCGGCCGGGCGGACCGGACCCCCGCTGTCGGCGGCCGGGCGGACCGGACCCCCGCTGTCGGCGGCGGGGTGGACCGGACCCCCGCTGTCGGCGGCCCGGCCCGCGCGGGCGGCGAGGGCACGCAGGTGGGCGTTCATCTCCGGGGGCTCGTGGACCTCGAACTCGCAGCCCAGCATGAGGAGCCGCATCGCCAGGTACCCCAGCGAGTCGGACCGCGAGCGGAGCCGGCAGCTCCGGTCGTCGACCGGCTCGACCGTGGTGTCGGCGGCACGGCTGATCCAGCTCTCCACCTCGGAGGCGGGCATGTGCAGGGTCGCCACCAGGGTGTGGGTGGCCGCCGGCCGGCGGAGCTTGCTCGCCACGTACGCGGCCGCGTCCTCGGCGGGGAGTTCGCGCGGGGTGAAGCGGGCGCCGGTCGGGAAGGGCTCGCTGATCCGGTCCACCCGGAAGAGCCGCCAGTCGTCGCGGTCGAGGTCGTAGCCGACCAGGTACCAGCGCCGACCGGTCGAGACCAGGCGGTTGGGCTCGACCTGGCGCCGGGTCTCGGCGCCGTCGCCCGCCCGGTAGTGGAAGCGCAGCCGCTCCCGGTTGGTGACGGCGCCCGCGAGCACGGTGAGGTCCTCGGGGTCGACGGTCGGTCCGTCGCCGGTGAGCAGCGGCACGGTGGCCGTGTTCAGCGCGCCGACCCGGTGGCGCAGGCGCCCCGGCAGCACCTGGAGCAGTTTGCCGAGCGCCCGGACGGACGCCTCCTCGATGCCGACCACGGCGTGCCCGGCGGCCGCCCGCAGGCCGACCGCGATGGCCACCGCCTCCTCGTCGTCCAGCAGCAGCGGCGGCATCGCCGTTCCGGCCACCAGCCGGTAGCCGCCGATCGCGCCCATCGTCGCCTCGACCGGGTACCCCAGGGCGCGCAGCCGGTCGATGTCGCGGCGGATCGTCCGGGAGCTGACCTGGAGGCGTTCGGCCAGTTCGCTGCCCGGCCACTCGCGCGGGGTCTGGAGGAGGGAGAGCAGGTTCAGCAGCCGCGCCGGAGTGTCCGTCATGGCACCCAGGATGCCGGACAACGAGGACAAGAGCTGACCTACATCCCCTCTACTGTCGCAGACGTGCCGAAGAGCGAGGTAGAGGAGAAGACGATGACAGCGGATTCCGGGGAGGGCTCCGGAGCGGGCTCCGGTGTGGTGTCCGACCGGCGGAGGTGGATCGCGCTGGCGATCGTGATGACGGCCTCGTTCATGGACCTGGTGGACGTCACCATCGTGAACATCGCCATCCCCAGCATTCAGGAGGACACCGGCGCCTCGTTCAGTGCCATCCAGTGGGTGACCGGCGGCTACGCCCTGGCCTTCGCGATCGGGCTGATCACCGGCGGTCGACTGGGCGACATCTACGGCCGGAAGCGACTGTTCCTGATCGGAATCGGCGGCTTCACCGTCGCCTCGGCGCTCTGCGGTCTGGCGACCGGCGCCGAGATGCTGGTCGCGACCCGGATCCTCCAGGGCGGGACGGCGGCGCTGATGGTGCCGCAGGTGCTGTCGATCATCCACGCCTCCTTCCCGGCGGAGGAGCGCGGCAAGGTGTTCGGCCTGTTCGGCGCGGTGGTCGGTCTGGGCGCCGTCTCCGGACCGCTGATCGGCGCGCTGCTGACGGAGTGGGACCTCTTCGGGCTGGCCTGGCGGCCGATCTTCCTGATCAACCTGCCGGTCGGCATCGCAGGGCTGCTGCTCGGCCGGGCGTTCATCGGCGAGTCGCGGGCGGAGAAGGCGCTCAAGCTGGACCTCGTGGGCGTGCTGCTGGCCAGCGTCGGCCTGCTGATGCTGCTCTACCCGCTCACCCACGGCCGGGAGGCCGGCTGGCCGCTCTGGGGCCACCTCTCGATGGCCGGCAGCCTGCCGGTGTTCGCCCTGTTCGTCGCGTACGAGAAGGTGAAGACGCGGCGGGACGGTTCGCCGCTGGTCGAGCTGTCGCTGTTCCGGGTGAAGAGCTTCGCGGCCGGCATCGGCGTCCAGCTGACCTTCGGCGTGGTCACCGGGATCTTCTTCCTGGTCTGGACGCTCTACATGCAGATCGGGCTGGGCTGGAGCCCGCTCAAGGCCGGAACCACGGGCATCCCGTTCTCGATCGCGGTCTCGGTGGCGGCCGGACTCTCGGTCCAGCAGCTGGTGCCGCGCTTCGGACGCAAGGTGCTCCAGGCCGGCGCGCTGGTGATGGCGGTCGGCGCGCTGACCTACATCTGGGAGGCCGACCGGTACGGCACGGCGATCACGTCCTGGCAGATGGCGCTGCCGCTGGTGGTGATGGGCCTGGGGATGGGCCTGATCGTGGCGCCGATCACCGACGCGGTGCTGGCCGAGGTGCCGCGTGAGCACGCCGGTTCGGCGTCGGGCCTGATCAACACGGTCAACCAGCTCGGGACGGCGCTGGGGCTCGGGCTGGTGTCGGTGGCGTTCTTCGGGGCGATGGACGACGTGGTCGCCCCCGAGGCGGTCGGGACGGCGTTCGGCGGGGCCTTCGTCCACGCGATGTGGTGGGTCGTCGCGGTGCTGGCGGCGGTGTTCCTGCTGATGTTCGCGCTGCCGAGGCGGAAGGCGGCGGTCGCCGCCGGTACCTCCTCCGCGTCCTCTTCTGACGAGGCCGAGCGGGAGCAGGAGCAGGAGCCCGTGCTGGTCTGACGGTGGGTGGAGGGCCCCGGCCGCGATGCGCGGCCGGGGCCCTCGTGCGCACACTGGGAGCATGGAGCGGCTGGCGGTGGACTCCTCGGCGCTGCGCTCGGTCGGGTACGACGCGGCGCGGCGGGTACTGGAGCTGGAGTTCACCGGCGGGAGCGTCTACCGGTACGACGCGGTCCCCGGGCGGGTGCACCGGGAGCTGATGGCGGCGGAGAGCCACGGGCGGTACTTCGCCCGGAGGATCCGCGGGCGGTACGCGTACCGGCGGGTGCGCTGAGGCCCTCGCCTCCCCGGGGGGCGGGGTTCAGGCGGCGCGGCGGTAGCTGCTGCCGTCCTGGGGCCGGGCCAGGTGGCCGGCCTCGACCAGGAAGCGGCGCAGAGCCGGGTAGTCGTCGTGCACCGCCCGCAGCGTCTCGTTGACCTCGCGCTCGCTGTAGGAGCGGCCCGGTTCGAAGAGGGTGCCGGCGAGGTGGGCGAGCAACTGCTCGCGGCGGGCCGCCTTGCGGGGGATCGTGGTCAGCCGGCCGTCGCCGGAGAAGAGGGAACGCACGCCGGGGCTGTCCTGGCTGTCGGTGTCGGTCATCCGTCGAGCCTCACCCGGCGGGGCGTGGGCGGGCAACCCGTTTTCGGGGCGGGCGCCGCGCGCCGCTGCCCGGCACTCCTCGGGAGTGCCGGGCAGCAGGAGTGATCGGTCATCAGACCTTGGCGGTCTTCGCCTCCTTGGCGGCGCGCTTCACCTCCTGCTTGTGGGCGCGCACCTTTTCCAGCGACTCCGGGCCGGTGATGTCCGCGACCGACCGGTACGCTCCCTCCTCGCCGTACAGACCCGCCGCCTCGCGCCAGCCCTCGGGCCGCACGCCGTACTGCTTGCCGAGCAGCGCGAGGAAGATCTGCGACTTCTGCTTCCCGAAGCCGGGAAGGGCGTTGAGGCGGCTGAGCAGCTCCCGGCCGGTCGCGACGTCGCGCCAGAGCGCCGCCGCGTCGCCGTCGTACTGCGCCACCACGAACTGGCAGAGCTGCTGCACCCGCTTGGCCATCGCGGCCGGGTAGCGGTGCACGGCCGGCTTCTCGGAGAGCAGGGCGACGAACGCCTCGGGGTTGTGGACGGCGATCTCGTGCGCGTCCAGGTCGTCCCGGCCCAGACGCTGCGCGATGGTGAGCGGGCCGGTGAACGCCCACTCCATGGGCACCTGCTGGTCGAGAAGCATCCCGACGAGCGCGGCGAGCGCGCTGCGCCCGAGCAGGTCGTCGGCCTCGGGCTGCTGCGCGAGCCGGACGGTGACGTTCATGGGCAGGCCCTCCTCGGATCGTGGAGACTCGGATCGTCGCCCAGTCTGGTGGACGGGGGATGAGGGGAGCGGGTCAACACGCCCGTCGGAACGGATTGCTTGAGTTGGCCGCCCTTGGCCCGCCTGGGTAGTTCGTTGGCGTATCGTCGCGCGGTCGGAATGGGCCGGGTAATCCGTCCGGATCGGTGACCCGCCGCCAACGTCCTTTCCCGCAGGACGGATCGCCCCCGAGGGTGGATGCCGGGCTGTTCCGTCCGCACAGGTGACCGAGAGGCGTGCGTTCTATCGGGCGGGTGTTCGGGGGAAGTGGGTTATCTCATACGACTGTTGCGGTTGTCCGGTGGAGATCGTCGGCGAGGGGTAATGCTGAGCCGACCGGGTCGTGGGGCAGCGGACCGACCGGCTCCGCTCCGCCGGGCCGGTCGGCCTCCTCGACGCGTCCAGAAAGGCTCGCCCGGTGACTCAGCCGTTCGAACTGCCCTCCTTCTACGTGCCGCACCCGGCGCGCCTGAACCCCCATCTCGAAGGCGCCCGGGCCCACTCCACCGCGTGGGCCCGGGAGATGGGGATGCTGGAGGGGTCGGGCATCTGGGACCAGGCCGATCTGGAGGCGCACGACTACGGCCTGCTCTGCGCGTACACCCACCCGGACGCCTCCGCCGAGGCGTTGTCGCTGGTCACCGACTGGTACGTGTGGGTCTTCTTCTTCGACGACCACTTCCTGGAGATCTTCAAGCGCAGCAACGACCGCGAGGGCGGCAAGGCCTATCTGGACCGGCTGCCGCTGTTCATGCCGGCCGACCCGTCGACCCCGATGCCCGAGCCCACCAACCCGGTCGAGGCGGGCCTGGCCGATCTGTGGCGGCGCACGGTGCCCTCGATGGGGGAGGACTGGCGGATCCGGTTCGCCGAGAGCACCCGGAACCTGCTCAACGAGTCGCTCTGGGAACTCGCCAACATCAACGCCGGCCGGATCGCCAACCCGGTCGAGTACATCGAGATGCGCCGCAAGGTCGGCGGCGCGCCCTGGTCGGCCGGTCTGATCGAGTACGCGGCCAACGCCGAAGTGCCGAAGGAGGTTTCGGGTTCGCGACCGCTGCGGGTGCTGATGGACGCCTTCTCGGACGGCGTCCACCTGCGCAACGACATCTTCTCCTACCAGCGGGAGGTCGAGGACGAGGGCGAGCTGAGCAACGGCATCCTCGTGCTGGAGACCTTCCTGGGCTGCACGACGCAGGAAGCCGCGGACGCCGTCAACGACCTGCTCACCTCGCGGCTCCAGCAGTTCGAGAACACCGTGTTCACCGAGCTGCCCTGGCTGTTCACCGAGACCGGGCTGGACCCGGCGGGCGTCGCGCGGGTGATGGCGTACGTCAAGGGTCTGCAGGACTGGCAGTCGGGCGGCCACGAGTGGCACATGCGGTCCAGCCGGTACATGAACGGCGGCGGCGCGGCCGCCGCGCCGGCCCGTTGGTGGGACCAGTACGCGATCGGCGGGGTCGGGACGTCGGCGCTGGACGTGCTGCGGGCCGGGTCGGGGCGCGGACTGCCCGGCGGCATGGGTGAGTTGGGCTCGCTGAGTGGGGTGAACACGCTCGACGGGACGCCCGGCTCGCCCGGTGGCGTCGACCCGGCGGTGCGGCGGGCGCGCTCGCACGGCCATGTGCCGTACCAGCGGGTCGGGGCCTCCAGGCTGCCGGAGTTCAGGCTCCCGTACACCGTCGAACTCAGCCCGCACCTGGACGCCTCCCGGGTCAACACCGTGGCGTGGGCAGCCCGGATGGGCATGCTGGAGGCGCAGCCGGGCGTACCGGGCTCAGGCATCTGGACGGCCGAGAAGCTCGCCGACTACGACTTCCCGCTCTGCTCGGCCGGCATCCACCCGGACGCCACCCCCGAACAACTCGACCTCACCTCGGCCTGGTTGACGTGGGGGACCTACGGCGACGACTACTACCCGGTGGTCTACGGGCGGACCCGCGACCTGGTCGGCGCCAAGCTGCTCACCGAGCGCTTCTCGACGTTCATGCCCGTCGACGACAGCCCGGCGCCGGTGCCGGTCAACGCCCTGGAGCGGGGCCTGGCCGACCTCTGGGAGCGGACCAGCGCCCCGATGACGCCGGACGCCCGGCGGAAGTTCCGCGCCGCGATCGAGGACATGACCCTGAGCTGGGTCTGGGAGCTCAACAACCAGGCGCAGCACCGGATCCCCGACCCGGTGGACTACATCGAGATGCGTCGGAAGACCTTCGGCTCCGACCTCACCATGAGCCTGTGCCGACTGGCGCACGGCCAGGCCGTCCCGCCGGAGATCTACGAGAGCGGGCCGATGCGCTCGCTGGAGAGCGCGGCCGCCGACTACGCGTGCATGATGAACGACCTCTTCTCGTACCAGAAGGAGGTCGAGTACGAGGGCGAGGTGCACAACGCCGTCCTGGTGGTGCAGAACTTCTTCAACTGCGACTACCCCTCGGCCGTCGGCATCGTCGACGACCTGATGCACTCGCGGTTGCGGCAGTTCGAGCACGTGGCGCAGAACGAGTTCCCGGTGCTGTACGACGACTTCGGGCTGGAGCCGGAGGCCCGGGCGCTGCTGGACGGGTACGTCAAGGAGCTGGAGAACTGGCTCGCGGGCATCCACGTCTGGCACCGGGACTGCCGCCGGTACGGCGAGGCGGACCTTCGGCGGCACTTCGGGCGCGGGTCGGGGGCGGATGGTAGGGCGGCCGAGCTCCCGGCCGGGCCGGCGGCCGATGAGGTGCCGAAGGCGGACGCGGCGCCGGCGGCGGAGGTGCCGGCCGACGGCGTGGTCGCCCCGGCCACGGTCGTGCCGGAGGGCGCCCCGGTCGGTGCCGGGGGCGCGCTCCCGTTCGGCGCGCCCGGACTGGGGACGGCGGCGTCGCGGTTCGCCTTCGCGGCGGCCCTTCCGGTGACCCTCCCGGCGGGTGCGGCCGACGTGTAGCGGTGACCGGTTCTCGCGACGGCCCGCCGGGGTGCTCCGGCGGGCCGTCGCCGTGTCCGGCCGGGGAGGCCGCGGAGGGCCGGGGAGGCCGGGGAGGCCAGGAAGGGCAGGAAGGCCGGGGAGGCCAGGAAGGGCAGGAGCCGGGGAGGGCGGGTGCGGAGGGCGCGGGCGGCGCGGTGCGGGTACTCGGGGCGCGGTCCGACGGGGGACTGGCTACTGTGACGAATCGGGGCAAATCGTTACATGGAGGGCAGGATCATGACCGTGCTACCTGAGGGCACACCCTGTTGGGCCGACGCCATGTTCAAGGATCTGGACGGCGCCAAGGCCTTCTACGGGGCGGTGCTGGGCTGGACCTTCGGCGAGAGCGCGTCGGAGTTCGGCAACTACACGACGGCGTACTCGGACGGCAAGGCAGTGGCCGCCGTCGTCCCGCCGATGCCCGGGGACGACGTGCCGTCGGCCTGGTGCCTGTACCTCGCCTCGCCGGACACCGCCGCGACCGTCGAGAAGATCCGCGCCGCGGGCGGCGAGGTGCTGATGGGGCCGATGCAGGTCGGCGACTTCGGTTCGATGGCGATCGCCAAGGACCCGGGCGGCGTCACCTTCGGCGTCTGGCAGGCCGGCCGCCACGAGGGCTTCGAGAAGCAGAACGAGCCGGGTTCGTACACCTGGGCCGAAGTGCTCACGCGTGAGCCGGGCAAGGCCGACGTCTTCTTCCCCGCGGTCTTCCCCTACAGCACCAAGCGGATGGACACCGACCAGGTCGACTACAAGATCTTCCAGGTCGCCGACCGGCCCGCGCTCGGCCGGATGAAGGTCGGACCGGACGACATGCCGCCCGAGGCGCCCTCGTACGTGAGCGTCTACTTCTCGGTGGACGACTGCGACGCCGCCATCGCCAAGGTGACCGAGCACGGCGGACAGCTGTTCTTCGGGCCGATGGACAGCCCGTTCGGCCGGTTCGCCGCCGTCGGTGACCCGCAGGGCGCGGCCTTCGGCGTCATCGACCTGGGCACGACCTCCGGGCCCATGCCGACCATGGCGGACGCCTGATGGCTGCCGGCGCACCCGCGGGCGGCGAGCGTGCCGACCTGCTCCAGACGCTGGACAAGCACCGCGGCTTCCTCCGGTACACCGTGCGTGACCTCGACGACGAGCGGGCCGCCCGGCGCACCACGGCGAGCGAGCTGTGCCTGGGCGGTCTGATCAAGCACGTCATGGGCGTCGAGGAGCGCTGGTCGCGGTTCGCGGTCGGCGGTGCGGAGGCGATGGAACGGGGCTCGATCGACTGGGAGGGCCAGTTCCGGATGACGGACGGCGAGACGCTGGCGGGCCTGCTCGCCGCGTACGAGCGGGTGGCGCGCGAGACGGACGAGCTGGTCTCGACGCTGCCCGATCTGGACCTCGTCCACCCGCTGCCGGAGGCGCCGTGGTTCGAGCCGGGCGCCGGCTGGTCGGTGCGCCGGGTGCTGCTGCACATCATCGCGGAGACCGCGCAGCACGCCGGGCACGCGGACATCATCCGGGAGTCGCTGGACGGGGCGAAGACGATGGGCTGAGGGCCTCGGCCCTGCGGGCTGCGCCGGAAGCGGGGGCTGCGGGCGCTCAGGCGGCTTCGGGGCGTCGGACGTCCGGGGCGGTGGTGCGCAGCGGGGAGGCGCCCGGCGCGGTGGCGCCCAGGGCGGTGGCGCCCAGGGCGGTGGCGCCCAACGCGGTGGTGCCCAGCCCGGCGCGGAGCCATTCGTGGGCGGAGCCGGCCGTGACGGCGGGCGGGCCGCCGGCCGGGGTGGCGAGCTCCGCGGCGAGCTGCCAGTAGCGGCCGATCACCGGGTCGGCGGTCTGGTCGAGGACGTACCCGAGCCGGCGGCGGAACTCCGGGGTGTCGCGCAGCCCGCGCGAGTCGGCGTGCGCGGCCACGAAGCAGTCCAGCGCCTCGCCGGGCCGCCCCGCCCCGTCCGCCATCTCCGCCGCCGCCAGCTCGTACGCCGTGCCGAGGCCCTGGTAGAGCACCGCCGGCCGGTAGTCCTCGTCGGGCTCGCGGAGGTCGGGCCGGCAGACGTCGATGCTGAGCCGGCCGGGGGCGGTGAGCGCGTGCAGCCGGGCGAAGGTCAGCACCTGGGCCGGGGTCGGATCGTCGGGGAGCTGCGGGACGGCCGCGTCGACGACCGCCGTGAGCAGCGGGGCGGGCAGCCGCGGGGGCAGCACCCGGCGCCAGAAGCGGGCCAGCACGGTGGTGTCGGGCGGACTGGTCACCGCGCCGATCAGACGCAGCCGGTCGGCGCGCTCGGTGGGGGTGCAGTCCTGGAGCAGCTGGAGGGCGGCCTCGCGCCAGCGCAGGGCGGCCAGCTGGGACCCGAGCTCGCGCAACTGCCGGGCGACGGCGCCCTCCAGTGCCGACTCGTCCTCCAGGGCCCGGCCGACCTCCGGGACGGGCAGGTCGAGCGCGCGCAGGGAGCGGATCAGCCGGAGCCGGTCGAGCGCCTCCGGGCCGTACCGGCGGTGGCCGCCGGAGCTGCGGCCGGCTTCGGGCAGCAGGCCGCGGTCCGAGTAGTACCGGACGGTCTTCACCGTGACGCTCGCCTGCTCCGCGAGTTCGCCGATGCTCCACATGACGTCTGACGACAGCAAGGCTTGAACCTCCCTCAGGGGGAGTTCCTACCGTACCGGTGTGCGCGGGCGGCCGGCGGGCCGCCTGCGGGGACGATCCGCGCAAGGAGACGATCATGACGGCGTTCGTGCTGGTGTCAGGGCCCTTCACCGGTGGAGAGGTGTGGCGGGAGGTGGCCGCCAGGCTGGAGGAGTCCGGGGCCGAGGTGTACCCGGCGACGCTCACCGGGCTGGGGGAGCGCCGCGAGGCGGGCGGTCCGGACACCGGGCTGGAGACGCACATCGAGGACGTGGTGCGGCTGATCGACGGGGTGGAGGCGACGGAGCTGGTGATCGTCGGCCACGACTACGGCATCCACCCCGTGCTGGGCGCGGCCGACCGGCGCCCGGAGCGGATCGCCCGGATCGTCTACCTGGACGCCGGCCTGCCCCAGGACGGTGACGCCGCCGTTCAGCTGGTCCCGGACGAGGAGGTCCGCCGGCGGCTGCTCGACCCGGCGGACCGGGACGGCGGGACCGGGTGGATCGACCCGCCGGCCGCCGACGGGTGGCACCGCTGGGGCAGCACCGCCGGCCTCTCGGAGGAGGCGCTGGCCCGGCTGACCGGTCTCGCCTCGCCGCAGCCGAGTGCCACCTTCACCCAGCCGCTCAGGCTCTCGGGGGCCCTCGCCACCGTGCCGACCTCCGGCATCTTCTGCACGGAGAGCGGGATGAGCATCGCCAAGCTGGAGGGCCTGATGACGCTCGGCATGCCGCAGTTCAAGGCCCTCGCCGACCCCCGGGTGAGCTTCTTCGACCTGGACACCGGCCACTGGCCGATGCTCTCCCGTCCGGACGAGCTGGCCGAGCTCCTGCTCGGCGCCGCGGCCGGCGAGGGGCACCGGCTGGCGGCGGCGCCCGCCCAGGAACTGCCGGGCTACCTGCGCCCGTTCGTGCTGGACGTGCCCGAGCAGACCCGCGAGCGGATCGGCCGGGTCGACCTCTACCTGCCGGCGGACCCGGCCGGCGCCGGTGCGGCCGGCACCAACCCGGCCGGTGCGACCGATGCGGCTGGTGCGACCGACGCGGCCGCCGCGCCGCGTCCGGCGGTGCTGTTCGTCCACGGCGGCCCCGTCCCCGAGACCGTGCGGCCCACCCCACGGGACTGGACGACCTACGTCGGCTACGGCCGGTACGCGGCGAGCCAGGGCGTGATCGGCGCGACCCTGGACCACCGCCTGCACTCGCTCGCCGACTACCCGCTCGCCGCGGCGGACGTCGCCGAGGCCGTCGAACTGCTCCGCGCCGACCCGCGCGTCGACGGCGACCGCATCGCTCTCTGGTTCTTCTCCGGCGGCGGCCCGCTCTCGGCGGACTGGCTCTCCGCGCCCCCGTCCTGGCTGCGCTGCCTCGCCGTGACCTACCCGATCCTCGCGCCGCTGCCCGGCTGGCAGGGCGTGGACAGCCGGTTCCGCCCGGTGGACGCGCTGGCCGGGGCCGGGCGGCTGCCCGTCGTCCTGACCCGGGTGGGCCTGGAGGTCACGGAGATCGCCGCGACGGTCGAGGAGTTCGTGGCCGCCGCCGAGGCACGGGACACGGACCTCCAGGTGATCGACGTCCCGCACGGCCACCACGGGTTCGACACCGTCGACCCGACGGACGAGTCGCGCGCGGCCGTCGAGCAGGCCGTCCGCTCCGTCCTCGGGCACCTCTGAGCCAGCTGCCGCCCGTTCCGCCCGGTCACCGGACCGGGTGCGGCCGAGGGCCCGGCCCCGACGGGGGTGGGGCCGGGCTCTCGGGTCGACGGCGGCTCGCCGCGACGGGGCGGTCAGTGCGCCGCCCGCTCGTCGGTGCCGGGGACCTTGGCGGTGCTGAGCGCGATCCGGTTCCAGGTGTTGATGGTGAGGACCAGGGCCAGCAGCCGGGCCAGCTCCTCCTCGGTGAACTGCGCGGCGGCCCGGGCGTAGACGTCGTCGGGCAGGCCGGCCTGGCCGATCAGCGTGACGGCCTCGGTCAGCGCGAGGGCGGCCTGCTCCTGCGCGGTGAAGAAGTGCGCGGCGTCCCGCCAGACGGCGACCAGGTGCAGCCGCTCCTCGCTCTCGCCGGCCTTGCGGGCGTCCGAGGTGTGCAGGTGCAGGCAGTAGGCGCAGCCGTTGAGCTGCGAGGCGCGGATCTGGACCAGCTCGACGAGCGCCGGGTCGAGGCCCTCGCGGGCGGCGGCGTCGAAGCCGATCAGCGCCTTGAAGGCGGCCGGGGCGGCCTTGGCGAAGTTGATCCGGGGAGACCGGGTGGTGGGGGTGCCGGGGGTGCCGGTGGGCGTGGTGGTCGGCGCGGCTGCGGCGGCGTTCGTCATGACCATGAATCTAGCGATTCGGAAGACCGGTGGAGCAGTGCATTCCAGCAGCATGATGGTGGGTCAATTGCCTTCGTTCCACCAGTCGCGGGCCGGTCCGGTCGCCGTGGAGCGGAGCGCCCGCCGCACGAGACGCTGGGACATCTTCCGAAGACTGAAGGATATTCATCGGCTCATCGGACCTTCCTAGGGTTGGGGACAACGAGAACCGGTCCGCACGAGGGCCGGGCGAGCCAGGAAGGCAGTCCTCCCATGCGCGCAGTCACCCAGCAGTCCTTCGGCGGCCCCGAGGTCCTGGAGACCGTCGAGATCGACCGCCCCACCCCGCTCGGCGGCGAGGTCCTCGTCCGGGTCCACGCGAGCGGGGTCAACCCGGTCGACGTGGCCGTCCGGTCGGGGGCCTACCCGCTGCTGGGCGAGCCGCCGTTCGGTGTCGGCTGGGACATCTCGGGCGTCGTCGAGGAGGCCGGCCCGGGCGCCCGGTTCAAGGCGGGCGACGAGGTGTACGGCATGCCGTTCTTCCCCCGCGCCGCCACCGGGTACGCCGAGTACATCGCCGTCCCCTCGCGGCAGGTGGCCCGCAAGCCCGCCACGATCGACCACGTGCACGCCGCCGCCCTCCCGCTCGCCGCCCTGACCGCCTGGCAGGGCCTGGTGGACGCGGCCGGGGTGACCGAGGGCCAGCGGGTGCTGATCCACCGCGCGGCCGGCGGCGTCGGCCACTTCGCCGTGCAGATCGCCAAGGCCCGGGGAGCCCATGTGATCGCCCTGGCGAGCGAGGCCAAGCACGCGTTCGTTCGCGGCCTGGGCGCCGACGAGGTGATCGACTACCGGACCACCGACTACACCGAGGCGGTCCGCGACGTCGACGTCGTCTTCGACTCCTCCTCCGAGGGCGACCGCGCCCTGGCCGTCCTGCGCCCCGGCGGCACCCTGGTCAGCATCATGGAGCACTGGAACCAGGAGCTCGCCGCCCGGATCGAGGCCGCCGGCCGGCACTTCGCGGGCATCTCGGTCGAGCCCGACTACGCCTCGCTGGAGGCCATCGCCGCACTCGTCGACGCGGGCCGCGTCCGCCCGCACGTCACCGAGACCTTTCCGCTCGACGAGGCCGCCAAGGCCCACGAGCTGGTCGGGTCCGGCCGGGTGCAGGGCAAGGTCGTCCTCACCGTCGCCTGAGCGCGGTCCTACAGTGGAGGGCCGGACGTGCCGGATATTCGGGATGGGCCGGATGGGCCGAACAGGTCGGACGAACGGGGAAGCGGGGGGAAGGCGTTGGACATCCTGACCGAGGCGCTGAGCTCGATGCGGACGGGGCAGCCCACGTCCGTACGCACCGAGGGCCGCGCCCCCTGGGGCCTGCGCCTCCCCCCGGTCGCCGGGGCCGGGTTCCACGTGGTGCTGTACGGGACGTGCTGGCTGGTCCCGCTGGAGGACGCGCCCGGCGCGGAGCCGATCGCGCTCAGCCCCGGCGACGTGGTCTTCCTGCGCGACGGCCGCGGCCACATCCTCGCCGACCACCCCGCCACCCCGGCCGAGACCGAGCGGCCCGACCAGTACCGGCCGGGTTCACCGATCGGCATGGTCACCCTGGGCGGCGACGGCCCCCGCACCAGCCTGCTGTGCGGCAACTACCACCTCGACCAGGGGCGTCCGCACCCGCTGGTCCGCCAACTGCCGGCGGTCATCCACCTGCCCACCCGGCACGGCCGCCACCCCGAGCTCAGCGCGGCGGTCCAACTCCTCGGCACCGAGCTGGAGAAGCCGCGGATCGGTTCGGCCGGGATCGTCCCCGCCCTGATCGACTCGCTGCTCCTCTACATCCTGCGCGCCTGGTTCGAGGACCAGCCCCCCGCGGCGGCCGCCGGCTGGGCCGCCGCGCTCGGCGACTCCGCCGTCGCCCCGGCGCTGACCGCCATCCACGAGGCCCCCGCGGCGCCGTGGACCGTCGAGTCGCTGGCCGACCGGGCCGGACTCTCCCGCGCGGCCTTCGCCCGCCGCTTCAGCACGCTCGTCGGCGAACCGCCGATGGCCTATCTGACCCGCTGGCGCCTGACCACCGCGGCGACCCTGCTGCGCGAGTCCGAGGCCCCGCTGACCACCGTCGCCGCCCGGACCGGTTACGGCTCCGAGTACGCCTTCGCCAAGGCCTTCAAGCGCGAGTACGGGCAGCCGCCCGGCAGTTACCGCCGCACCGCCCGCGCCGCCTGAGGCCGGCGGCACGGCCGTGCCCGCCGCCCGCTGTGATGCGGTTGGCGGACACGGAACATGACGCGACGTCAGCTCAGCGTCGTCAGGGCCGACACGTCGTACGGCTTCAGCTCGTCGAAGCGGCCGGCGAGGACCTTCGCCGCCCACTGCGGGTCCTGGAGCAGCGCCCGGCCGACGGCGACCAGGTCGAACTCGTCGCGCTCCAGCCGGTCGAGGAGGTTGTCGATGCCCTGCACGGTGGCACCCTCACCCGCGAAGCTGCGGATGACGTCGCCGTCGAGGCCGACCGAGCCGACGGTGATCGCGGGCCGCCCGGTGAGCTTCCTGGTCCAGCCCGCCAGGTTCAGGTCCGAGCCCTCGAACTCCGGCAGCCAGTAGCGGCGGGTGGAGGCGTGGAAGACGTCGACGCCGGCCTCGGCGAGCGGGGTCAGGATGTCCGCCAGCTCCTCCGGGCTCTCCGCGAGCCGGGCCTCGTAGGCCTCCTGCTTCCACTGCGAGTATCGGAAGACCACCGGGAACTCCGGCGACACCACTTCCCGGACGGCGGCCACGATCTCGGCCGCGAACTTCGTCCGGGCGACCGGGTCGCCGCCGTAGGCGTCCGTCCGCCGGTTCGTCCCCGCCCAGAGGAACTGGTCGAGCAGGTAGCCGTGGGCGCCGTGCAGCTCGATGCCGTCGAAGCCGATCCGCTCGGCGGCCGCGGCGGCCTCGGCGAAGGCGCCGATGACGTCGTCCAGGTCGCTCCTGGTCATCGCCCTGCCGGTGCCCTCGGTGCCGTCGATCCGCAGGCCGGAGGGGCCGACGGCGGGGGCGTCGGCGAACGGCGGCTCGCCCTGCTTGCGCACCATGCCGATGTGCCACAGCTGCGGCATGATCGTGCCGCCCGCCGCGTGCACGGCCGCGGCGACCTCGGCCCACCCCGCCAGCTGCTCCTCCCCGTGGAACCGCGGCACCCGGTCGCTCTGCCCGGCCGACTCGTGGCCGATGTACGTCCCCTCGGTGAGGATCAGCCCCACCCCGGCGGCGGCCCGCCGGGCGTAGTACGCCTGTACGTCCTCGCCGGGCACGCCGCCCGGCGAGAACTGGCGCGTCATCGGCGCCATCACGATGCGGTTGGGGACGGTCAGCCCGTTCAGCTCGACGGGCCGCGCGAGCAGCTCGGCCGCACGGGAGGCGGAGGACGCGGTGCTGGTCATGGGGTTCCCTCGTGGTCGGACGGCGGGTGCGATGTTCAGGTGTCAACCACTTCGCGGGCCCCTCCATTTCGCCCACCCGGCAAGCGCTCCTGTGATCCGGGCCACTGCGTTGCCCGGAGCGACCGGTGCCCCGGGCTCGTCCGGCGCGCCGGACCGGAGGGCGGAAACGCGCGGTGCCGCCCCGGGAGGGCGGCACCGCGCGAAGTCGTACCCGGGAGTCCGTCAAGGCATCGGAGGTGCCAGAGGTGCCAGAGGTGTCTCCCCGGGGGGCGCCAACGGTCGGACGAGTTCAGTGTCGAAGCTGGGGGCATGGCGTCCGAAACTTATGCGAGGTTGTCCCGACGTACTTCGGGCGAACAGCACCCCTGCAGACGACGAAGGCCCGGACCGCGATGCGGTCCGGGCCTTCTGCCGGCGGAGGATACGAGATTCGAACTCGTGAGGGGTTGCCCCCAACACGCTTTCCAAGCGTGCGCCCTAGGCCTCTAGGCGAATCCTCCGTGGGAGAGCTTAGTACATGTTCGGGGGTGGTTGCGACCACGTATGTCGAGGGTGGTCCGGGGGTGTGGCCTGCGGATCGCGGAGCGGGGGTGGGGAGGGTGGGTGGTGGAGGACGGGGGCCGGGATCCGGTACTGTGGGTGTCAGCCCCTCGTGTGGCGTTATCTCTCTGAACCCCCCCAGGGCCGGAAGGCAGCAAGGGTAGGAGGGCTCTGGCGGGTGCGCGGGGGGTCTTTGCGTTCCCGGGGGCGGGCGGGGGCCGTTGAGGGGCGACGCGTTTGTCGGCTCGTCCCGATATCGTCGGTGGTGTGTCCCTAGCCCTGTACCGCCGCTATCGCCCCGAGACTTTCGCCGAGGTCATCGGGCAGGAGCACGTGACCGCTCCGCTCCAGCAGGCCCTGCGCAACAACAGGGTCAACCACGCCTACCTGTTCAGCGGCCCGCGCGGCTGCGGGAAGACGACGAGCGCGCGCATCCTGGCCCGCTGCCTGAACTGTGCGCAGGGGCCGACGCCGACGCCGTGCGGTGAGTGCCAGTCCTGCCGTGACCTGGCGACGGGCGGGCCCGGTTCGATCGACGTCATCGAGATCGACGCCGCCTCGCACGGTGGTGTGGACGATGCCCGTGAGCTGCGGGAGCGCGCGTTCTTCGCGCCGGTGCACAGCAGGTACAAGATCTTCATCCTGGACGAGGCGCACATGGTGACCTCGGCCGGCTTCAACGCGCTGCTGAAGGTGGTGGAGGAGCCGCCGGAGCACCTCAAGTTCATCTTCGCGACCACGGAGCCGGAGAAGGTGATCGGGACGATCCGCTCCCGGACGCACCACTACCCGTTCCGGCTGGTGCCGCCCGGCACGCTGCGCGACTACCTGGCGGAGGTCTGCGGCCGGGAGCAGATCCAGGTGGAGGACTCCGTCTTCCCGCTGGTGGTCCGGGCCGGGGCCGGGTCGGTGCGTGACTCGATGTCGGTGATGGACCAGCTGCTCGCCGGTGCGACCGAGGGCGGTGTGACCTACCAGATGGCCACCGCGCTGCTCGGGTACACGGACTCCGCGCTGCTGGACGAGGTGGTGGACGCCTTCGCGGGGCAGGACGGCGCGACGGTGTTCCAGGTGATCGACCGGGTGGTCGAGGGCGGGCACGATCCGCGCCGGTTCGTGACGGACCTGCTGGAGCGGCTCCGGGACCTGGTGATCCTGGCCACGGTGCCGGACGCCGGGGAGAAGGGGCTGATCGACGCCCCGGCGGACCGGGTCGCGGTGATGCAGGCGCAGGCGGACGCGTTCGGCGCGGCCGAGCTCAGCCGGGCCGCGGACATCGTCAACACCGGGCTGACCGAGATGCGCGGGAACGCGGCGCCCCGGCTGCAGCTGGAGCTGATCTGCGCCCGGGTGATGCTGCCGGGCGCGTACAGCGACGAGCTGTCGTTGCAGGCGCGGCTGGACAAGCTGGAGCGCCGGGCGGCCACCGGCGGCTTCGCGGCCCCGATGCAGGCTCCCGTCATGCAAACTCCCGCCATGCAGGCTCCCGCCGTGCAGCCCCCGATGCAGACCCCTGTGATGCACGCGCCTGCCCCGCAGGCTCCCGCCGTGCAGGCCCCCCAGGCGGAGGCCGTCCCAGTGCAGGCGCCGGTAGCGCCCGCGGCCCCGGCGCAGGAGGCCGCCGCGCCGGCAGCGCCCGCGCCGGGTGCGTGGCCGATCCCGCGCAGCTTCTCCCCGGGCGGGGGTGCGCCCGCTCCGGTGGCGGCGCCGCCCGTGCAGCAGGCTCCCGCGCCGGTCCAGGCCGCCCCGGTGGCCGCGCCCGCCCCCGCTCCGGCCGCCGCGCCCGGCGGCGGGCAGCCGTCGGGCGCCGCCCAGCAGGGGGCCGGGCAGGTCCGGCAGATGTGGCCGCAGATCCTGGAGGCGGTGAAGAACCGCCGCCGCTTCACCTGGATCCTGCTCAGCCAGAACGGCCAGGTGGCCGGGTTCGACGGCAGCGTGCTCCAGGTGTCCTTCATCAACGCGGGCGCGCGGGACAGCTTCGTCAGCAGCAACAGTGACGACGTACTGCGCCAGGCGCTGGCGGACGCGCTCGGTGTGGACTGGCGGATCGAGTGCATCATCGACCCGTCGGGCGGCTCCGGCGGGACCGGCGGCGCCGGGGGCGGGAATCCCGGCGGCAGCGGCTCCGGCAACCCGGGCAGCCCCGGTGGTTCCACCGGCGGCTGGGGGGCCCCACCGGCGCGTCCGGCGGCGCCCGCGCCTGCGGTTCAGGCCGCTGCGCCGGCGCCCGTACCGGCGCCCGCGCCGATGGCCACGCCCCCCGCGATGCCGCCCGCGCCGGTACCTCCGCCGGTGCAGGCCCCGTCGGCTCCGCCGGCCGGGCGCCCGGCGCAGTCGGTCGCGCTGGAGGACGACATCCCGGAGGAGGACGATCCGGAGCTCAAGGAGGAGACGTTCTCCGGCCAGGAGCTGATCATCCGCGAGCTGGGCGCGACGGTGCTGCAGGAGATCCGCCACGGCGGGAACTGACCGGCGGACGGGCGGCGCGCCGGCAGGGGGCGGCCGGTGAGTCGGCGGCCCGAGCGGGACCCGGCCGGTGACCGATCGGACGCCCGGCACCGGTAGCACGTAGGCTCGGTGCGACGACGCGGCGACGTCCGCGCGACGCCCGGCCGGCACGGCCGGCGGCGCGGTCGGCGCAGGCGTGCCAGGACGAAGCGAAGCACGACGGACGCAGAACGCAAGGAGTGAGCCGTGTTCCCCGGTGGTGGCCAGCCCAACATGCAGCAGCTGCTCAAGCAGGCGCAGAAGATGCAGCAGGACCTCGCCCAGGCGCAGCAGGAGCTGGCCGAGACGAAGGTGAACGGTTCGGCGGGCGGTGGCCTGGTCGAGGCCACCGTGACCGGCGCCGGTGAGCTGGTGGCCCTGGCCATCGCGCCGGCCGCCGTCGACCCGGAGGACACCGAGACCCTGGCCGACCTGATCCTCGCGGCCGTCCGGGACGCCAACCAGGCGGCGCAGAAGCTGCAGGCCGAGCGGATGGGCCCGCTGACCCAGGGCCTGGGCGGCGGCGGAATCCCCGGTCTGCCGTTCTGACCTGGTCGGATGGCCGAATCGGGGCGGAAAGACCGAAGTCATGAAGGTCTGAAGTTCGGATAACAGACCTGTGTGATTTATGCGGGAGTAGGGCGTCGGGCGGTGTGCCCGGCGCCCGATTCGTTGGATGATGGCACCGGGACATCGGGCAACCGGTGCACCACAGACCCCTGAGGGAAGGCGCGACGTGTACGAGGGCGTGGTTCAGGACCTGATCGACGAACTGGGCAGGCTGCCCGGCGTCGGGCCCAAGAGCGCGCAGCGGATCGCCTTCCACATCCTGCAGGCAGACCCCACCGACGTCCGCCGGCTGGCGCACTCGTTGCTGGAGGTCAAGGACAAGGTCCGGTTCTGCGCGACCTGCGGCAATGTCGCGGAGGCCGAGCAGTGCCGGGTCTGTCTCGACCCGCGCCGCGACCTCGCGGTGATCTGCGTGGTCGAGGAGCCCAAGGACGTCGTCGCGATCGAGCGCACCCGCGAGTTCCGCGGCCGGTACCACGTACTGGGCGGCGCGATCAGCCCGATCGAGGGCGTCGGCCCGGACGACCTGCGGATCCGCGAGCTGCTGGCGCGCCTCGCGGACGGCACGGTCACCGAGCTGATCCTTGCCACCGACCCCAACCTGGAGGGGGAGGCGACCGCCACCTATCTGGCCCGGCTCTGCAAGCCGATGGGCCTGAAGGTGACCCGGCTGGCGAGCGGTCTGCCCGTCGGCGGGGATCTGGAGTACGCGGACGAAGTGACCCTCGGCCGCGCCTTCGAAGGGAGACGACTGCTCGATGTCTGACCGGACGATCAACCAGCAGCCCCACACGCCCCACCAGGCAGGCCCGCAGCAGGACCGGCCCGCCCCGCACGTCCATGCGCACGGCTCGGAGCCGGACGACTTCGCGGTGCAGATCGCGGACTCGGTGGAGAGCTTCGTACTCGCCGTCACCGAGGTCGCCAAGGGCGACGAGCCCGGCAGCGCCGTCTCGCTGCTCCTCCTGGAGGTCTCGCAGCTGCTGCTGGCCGGCGGTCGGCTCGGCGCGATCGAGGACGTCGTCCCGGAGGACCGCTTCGAGCCCGACACCGGTCCGGAGCCGGACAGCGAGCAGCTGCGCGAGCGGCTGGCCGTGCTCCTCGCGCCGATCGACGTCTACCACGAGGTCTTCGACCCGTACGGGCCGCCGGAGAAGCCGAACGCCTTCCGGATCTCGGACGACCTCGCCGGCGTGGTCAGTGAGCTCCAGCACGGGCTCACCCACTACCGCGAGGGGCGGGTCAGCGAGGCGCTCTGGTGGTGGCAGTTCTCGTACCTCTCCAACTGGGGCACGACCTGCTCGGCGGTGCTGCGGGCGCTGCAGTCGCTGATCGCCCACGTCCGGCTGGACAGCCCGATCGGGGCGGTGCCGGACGGTGCGGACACCGACGACGACGGGCTCACCGACGAGCAGCTGGAGCAGCAGGCCGGCGACCTGATGGCGGCCGAGCTGGGCCTGGGCAGGTAGCAGACCGGGCAGCCGTACGACGGGCGGCACGAGCGGTGCGGGCAGCACAGGCGCACGGTGACGGGCAGCCCCGGAGGCGGGGAACGGGCGGGAACGGACTGTGACGGACGCCTCAGGGATTCCGGTGGAAGGGAAAACCCCGGGGCCGCCGTCCGTTCGTCCGCCGATTCTCCGGGGCCGCACCGGAAAGCCCGCAGACCTGCCGGTCGCCACCTCCGAACCGCCGCCCACCTGCTGAAACGGGCGTCTCATCATATGGAAAGCGGCAGTCGGGGCACCCCCGCTCGGTAGACTGGCGCGGACCGCACAACCCCCGCCACCCGGGGGTGCGGGGGCCCAGAGCCCCCGGAAACGACACAAGTCGAGGAGCGCACGTGGGCCTTGTCGTGCAGAAGTACGGCGGCTCATCCGTTGCGGATGCCGAGGGCATCAAGCGCGTGGCCCGTCGAATCGTTGACGCCAAGAAGGCCGGCCATGAGGTCGTCGTCGTGGTGTCCGCGATGGGCGACACGACGGACGAGCTCATCGAACTCGCGGAGCAGGTGTCACCCCTCCCTGCCGGCCGTGAGTTCGACATGCTGCTGACCGCTGGAGAGCGCATCTCCATGGCGCTGCTGGCCATGGCGATCAAATCCCTGGGTCACGAGGCCCAGTCCTTCACGGGCAGCCAGGCCGGTGTCATCACCGACTCCGTCCACAACAAGGCGCGCATCATCGACGTGACGCCGGGCCGCATCCGCACCGCCCTGGACGAGGGCAACATCGCGATCGTGGCCGGATTCCAGGGCGTCTCGCAGACCGGCAAGGACATCACCACGCTCGGTCGCGGCGGCTCGGACACCACCGCCGTCGCCCTCGCCGCGGCCCTCCGGGCCGAGGTCTGCGAGATCTACACCGACGTGGACGGCGTGTTCACCGCCGACCCGCGGGTGGTGAAGAAGGCCCGCAAGATCGACTGGATCGCCTACGAGGACATGCTGGAGCTGGCCTCGTCCGGCTCCAAGGTGCTGCTCGACCGCTGCGTGGAGTACGCGCGGCGCTACAACATCCCGATTCACGTACGCTCGTCCTTCTCGGGTCTTCCCGGGACGATCGTCAGCAACGACAACCCGAACCAGCCCGAAGGGGGCGAGATGGAGCAGGCCATCATCTCCGGAGTCGCCCACGACACTTCCGAGGCCAAGGTCACGGTCGTCGGCGTGCCGGACAAGCCGGGCGAGGCGGCGCGCATCTTCCGCGCCATCGCCGACGCCGAGGTCAACATCGACATGGTGGTGCAGAACGTCTCGGCCGCCGCGACCGGGCTGACCGACATCTCCTTCACGCTGCCGAAGACCGAGGGCCAGAAGGCCATCGACGCGCTCGGCCGGGTCAAGGAGGGCATCGGCTACGAGTCGCTGCGCTACGACGACGCGATCGGCAAGATCTCCCTGGTCGGCGCCGGCATGCGCTCCAACCCGGGGGTCACCGCGACCTTCTTCGAGGCGCTCTCCGAGGCCGGCGTCAACATCGAGCTGATCTCCACCTCGGAGATCCGCATCTCGGTCGTCACCCGGGCCGACGACGTCAACGAGGCCGTGCGCGCCGTCCACAGCGCCTTCGGGCTGGACAGCGAGTCGGACGAGGCGGTCGTCTACGGAGGCACCGGGCGATGACCCGCCGGCCGAACCTCGCCGTCGTCGGCGCCACCGGCGCGGTCGGCGAGGTGCTGCTCGGCCTGCTCTCCCTCCGTCAGGACATCTGGGGCGAGGTGCGCCTCGTCGCCTCCCCGCGCTCGGCCGGCCGCAAGCTGACCGTGCGCGGGGAGTCCGTCGAGGTGCTCCCGCTCACCGAGGAGGCCTTCGAGGGGATCGACGTCGCGCTGTTCGACGTGCCCGACGAGGTCTCCGCCCGGTGGGCACCGATCGCCGCCGCCAAGGGCGTCGTGGTGGTCGACAACTCCGGCGCGTTCCGGATGGACGGGGACGTCCCGCTGGTCGTCCCCGAGGTCAACGCGGCGGCGGCCCGGATGCGGCCGCGCGGCATCGTGGCCGGTCCCAACTGCTCCACGCTGGCGATGATCGCCGCGATCGGCGCGCTGCACGCCGAGTACGGGCTCAGCGAACTGGTGATCGCCTCCTACCAGGCGGCCTCCGGCGAGGGCCGCTCCGGGGTGGACGCGCTGCGCGCCCAGGTCGCGCTGGTGGCGGGCACCGAGGTCGGCGAGCAGACCGGCGACCTGCGTGCCGTGATCGCCGACAACGGCCCGTTCGCCGCCCCGCTGGCGCTCAACGCGGTGCCCTGGGCGGGCGCGCTGATGGACGGCGGCTGGTCGTCCGAGGAGCTGAAGCTCCGCGACGAGTCGCGCAAGATCCTCGGCCTGCCGGCCCTGCGGGTCTCCGCGACCTGCGTCCGCATCCCGGTGGTGCGTACCCACGCGCTGGCCGTGCACGCGGTCTTCGAGCGCGAGGTCACCCAGGAGCACGCCCAGCAGATCCTCCGTGACGCCCCCGGCGTGGTGCTGTACGACGACCCGGCGGCCGGGGAGTTCCCCACCCCGAACGACGTGGTCGGCACCGATCCGGTCTGGGTCGGGCGGGTGCGGCGGGCGCTGGACGACCCGGCGGCGCTGGACCTGTTCCTCTGCGGTGACAACCTGCGCAAGGGCGCGGCGCTCAACGCCCTGCAGATCGCCGAGCTGGTGGCGGGCGAACTCCTTGTCTGACGCGCCGTGGGCCGGGGCGGGGCCGCGAGGCGCCTGACGGCCGGGCGGAGCCGGGTGACGCCGGACGACGCGGGGGGCCGGATGAACCGTCGGAGCGGGACCGACCGTGAGACCGGTAGGGGCCGGGGACGGGAATGGATCGTGTCCCTCCGTAAGGCCCCAAGGATGGGAGCGGGACCGGGGCGGGACCGGACGGGCTCCGAAAGCGGCGAGAACCGTGAGACGTCGTGAGATTCCGTGCGCCTTCTGCGGTCCTTCGGAGGTCACTTGCCCAATCCGCCGGAATCCCCTGGAGCGGGCCGCCGCCCGTACGCGAGAATGCTCCGTGGGCTGGGGCAACCATGACAGGGGATCGAGTGTCCAACGGGCGTGGCGAACGTGATGGTGGGGGCAGGGGCGGGCATCTCGGCAGCGGCCGTGGTGACGTTCTCGCCGCGTGCCCAGCGACCTGCGGATAGGCCGGAAGACAGCCAGATGACGGCGGTCGCACCCGGCACGGCGGGCTCCGGCGCCGGTACCGGCGCGGGTACCAGCGAGGACCTGCTCACCGAGACGTACCAGGCCCACTACCGCTCCCTGTTGCGGCTGGCGGCGCTGCTCCTCGACGACCTCTCGACCTGTGAGGATGTGGTCCAGGAGGCGTTCATCCGGGTGCATTCGGCACGCCGCCGGGTGCGTGAGCCGGAGAAGACGCTCGCCTACCTGCGGCAGACCGTGGTCAACCTGTCCCGCTCCACGCTGCGACGGCGGATCCTCGGCCTGCGGCTGCTGCCGAAGCCGATGCCTGACATGGCCAGTGCAGAAGAAGGAGCCTACGATGCGCTGGAGCGCGACCAGTTGAAGGCCGCGCTGCGTGGTCTGCAACGTCGTCAGCGGGAGGTTCTGGTGCTCCGTTACTTCGTGGACATGACGGAGGCACAGGTCGCGGATACCTTGGGCATCTCGCTCGGCTCGGTGAAGGCCTACGGCTCGCGAGGGATCGCCGCGCTGCGGGTCCAGATGGAGGCCGGGCATGGCTGACGACCGGATCGGTACGGGCGGTGGCCCGGACGGGAACGGCCCGACGGCGCAGAGCCCGACGGCGCAGGGCCCGAGAGCGGACGGTCCTGACGTGCGCGGGCCGAAGGCGCCCGGCCCGAAGGCGCTGGGCCCGGACGCGCTGGGCCCCCACGCGCTCGCCCCGAAGCCCGACGGGCCGCCCACCGACAGGCTCGACACCGACGAGCTGCTGGTCCGCGTGCTGCTGCAGCGCGCCGTGGCCGAGGTGCAGCCCGACCCCGCCGGACTGCACCGGATCCGCCGCGCGGTACCCCGGCGGCGGGCGGCCCGGCGCGGCGCCTGGACGGCGGCCGCCGCACTGGCGGTCGCGGTGGCGATCGGCCTGCCGGCCCTGCACGACGACGACCACCTCGGACTCTCCGGCGGCCCCGGCACCCCCGGCGCGTCCGGCGCGACGCCCTCGGCCACCGTCGAGGGCGGCACGGCCGGCACCGACGCCGCGGGCCCGAACGCGCTGCCGCACCCCGAGGCCAGTGGTTCACCAGGCGCCGGCAGCCCGTCCGGCGCGGCGAGCACCACGCCGCGCCCGGGAGCCAGCAGCGCCGACGCCGGGGCGGGCGCGTCCGCCCCGCCCAGCGCCTCCAGCACCGGCGGGGGCGACGACGCGCCCGTACCGCTCTGCCTCCGGGGCGACCTCGGGCAGGGGACGGCCAGGGTCGGCGCGGCCGACGGCGACGGGCGGATCTACGGGTACTTCGCGGTGGTCAACACCTCCGCGCACACCTGCCGGCTCGGCGGGCCGGGTTCGGTCGCGGTGACCGGGGCCACCGGGACGGACCAGTCCCGGATCCGGGTGACCGACCACACGGCGGACGATCCGGCGACCGACCTGCCCGCCCCGCGACCGGGCGGCGGGGACGGTCCCGGGCTGCTCCTTGCACCGCAGGCCGCCTACCGGGTGGACTTCGGCTGGGTGCCGGACGGCGGCGGCTGCCGGACCGCGGGCGGCGTCTCGCCCAGTGCGACGGCCGGCCGGAGCGGTCCGGGCAGCTCCGGTTCGGGCGGCGCCCAGGCGTTGCGGTCCGGCGGACCGGGCGGCTCGGCCGCGGGCTCCGGCACGGGCGGCGTCGCCCCGGCGATCGGAGCCTCGGCGGCACCGACCGGGGCGCCCCCGGCGTCCACCACCCCGACGGCGGGCCCGACCGCGGCGCCGAGCCCCTCGGCCACCCCGACCTCCGGCCCCACCGCGCCGCCGGCCGGCGTCACCCTCGCGCACACCCCGGCGCCGGGCAGCCCGAGCGCCGCCTCCGTCGTCCTGCCGGGGGCCTGCTCGGGCACGGTCTACCGCACGGCGCCGCAGGCCGTCGCGGCGCCCTCCCCGACCGGGACCTCGGCGCCGTCCACCTCGCCGTCCTCCGACTGACCCCGCCGCCGGGCGCCGGCCCACGCGTGCGGGCCCCGGCCGCGGTGCCCGGCCCCGGTCGGGGCGGGCGTGGCGGGGGCCCCTGTGGTCAGGCGGGGTGTGAGGACTGGTTACCGTGGGGGGTGTGTACCGGTTCCTCCTCACTCCGCGCTGGCTGAGCGGCACCGCGCTGGCCGTCGCGGCCGTGGCGGTGTGCGTCTGGCTCGGCTCCTGGCAGCTCGGCCGGTTCGAGGACAAGGTCTCCTCGCACCAGGAGATCAGCAAGGCGGTGGACGACGCCGGCACGGCCGCGCCGCTCGGCGAACTGCTCGGCCCCGACCGGCCGCAGGTCACCACCGACACCGTCGGCCGGGCCGTGACGGTGTCCGGGACCTTCGACCAGGAACACCAGCTGCTCGTACCCAACCGGGTGCTGGACGGCAAGCAGGGCTACTACGTGCTCACCCCGCTGCGCACCGACGACGGCCGGATCGTCGCGGTGGTGCGCGGCTGGGCGCCGGGCACGCCCGCCGAGGGCGCGGCCGCCACGGCGCTGCCGCCGGTCGGCGAGGTCACGGTGGCCGGGCGGTTGCAGGCCGGCGAGAGCAGCGGCAGCGGCGGCGCCGTGGCCGGCGGGCTCCCGGCCGGACAGCTCGGCACGATCAACAAGGCCTCGCTCGTCAACAAGCTCTCCTACGACGGCTGGTACGACGGCTGGTACGACGGCTGGGTGTCCTCGGACACCGTGCCGGCGGGACTGACCCCGGTGCCGACCGTGCAGCCGCAGGGCGGCGACGGCCTCAGCCTGCGGGCGTTCCAGAACCTCGGGTACACCCTGGAGTGGTTCGTCTTCGGCGGCTTCGTCGTCTTCATGTGGTTCCGCCTGGTGCGACGCGAGGCGGAGGCCGCGCAGGACCGGGCCCTCGGGCTGGACCCGGTCCTGGAGTAGCCCCGGCCGGGGTGCGGGCGGCCGCCCGGGGCGGGTTCGGCGCTCCGGACGCCGGGCTCAGCCCTCCGGACCCAGCTCGCCGGGCGCGGGGCTGAGCGCTCCGGACGCCGGGCTCAGCCCCCCGGACGCCGGGCTCAGCGCGAGGGCTTCGCCGGCGGGACGGCCGGTTTGGGCGGCAGAACGGGCGCCGTCGGCACGGCCGGCGTCGGGTGCGGGGTCGCCGCGGGCGGGGACCAGGGCGTGCCGGACGGGGTCGAGGACGGCGAGACCGTCGGGGGCGGGTTGCCGCACCGGCTGCCGCCGCTCCCGCTGCCGCTGTCGTCGTCCGAGTCGTAGTGGTCGGTGTGGTGGCGGGTGCTGCGCCCGCTCTTGGAGCTCTTCGACCCCTTGGACCCGGACGACTTCGACCCGGACGACTTGGACGAGGCGAGCACGACCGCCCCGTCACCGGCGGCGGCCCGCGTGACGTCCGTGACGGCCGTGACGGCCGTGACGTCCGTGACGTCCGCACCTGACGCACCCGACGCACCCGACACGCCCACCGCGACGTCGGCCGCGCGGGAGACCGCCCGGACGGCCGGGCCCGCCGCCGCCCCGGCCGCGGCCGCCGTCGCGGTGGCCGTCGCCGTCGCCGTGGCGGTCGCCGTCGGCCGGCTGGACGGCGACAGCGGCGGCGGGCAGGCCGCGTCGCTGCCGTCCTGACCCGAGCAGCCGGTGAGCGCGAGCGCCCCGGCCACCCCCACCCCCATGAGCGTCAGCCGACGTCTCACCCCTTGCCCCCGTCGCTCGGCTCGCCCTGACCCGCCCCGGCGCTCCCCGCGCCCAGGTGCCGCCGGACGAAGTCGATCTCCAGCCGCAGCTGCTTGATCCGCTCCTCCACCACCAGCGAGCCGTGCCCGGCGTCGTACCGGTAGACCTCGTGCGGCCGGCCCAGCTGCTCCAGCCGCTCCACGTAGTTCTCGATCTGCCGGATCGGGCAGCGCGGGTCGTTCACCCCGGCGCTGATGTAGACCGGCACCCGGACCCGCTCGACGTAGGTCAGTGGCGAGGAGGCGGTCCAGCGCTCGGGCACCTCGGTCGGTGTGCCGCCGAAGAGCGTGCGGTCCAGGGACTTCAGCGCCTCCATCTCGTCGTCGTACGCCGTCAGGTAGTCGGCGACCGGGACGGCGGCGACGCCGAGGGTCCAGTTCTCCGGTTGCACGCCGAGGCCGAGCAGGGTGAGGTAGCCGCCCCACGAGCCGCCGGTGAGCACCAGCCGCTCCGGGTCGGCGAGCCCGCTCGCGACCGCCCAGGCGCGGACGGCGGCGATGTCCTCCAGCTCGATCAGGCCGACCCGCTCGTGCAGCGCGTCCGTCCAGGCCTGGCCGTAGCCGGTGGAGCCGCGGTAGTTGACCCGGACCACCGCGAAGCCGTGGTCCAGCCAGGCGGCCGGGCCGGCGGCGAAGGAGTCGCTGTCGTGGTGGGTCGGTCCGCCGTGGACGTCGAAGACGGTCGGGAACGGGCCGTCGCCGACCGGGCGCTGGACCAGCGCGTGCACCCGGCCGCCCGGGCCGTCCACCCAGACGTCCTCGACCGGGACCGAGCCCGGCGGCACCGGGCCCGGCGCCCGCAGGACGACCGTGCCGGCGGTGGACCGGACGGCGGACGGCTCGGCGGCGGAGGACCAGAGGAACTCCACCGTGCCGTCCGGGCGGGCGGTCGCGCCGCCGACGGTGCCGCGCGGGGTCTCCAGCCGGGTCAGTACCCCGGTGTCGAGGGCGTACGAGAACAGCTCGCTGCGCGCCTCGTACTCGTGCTCGACCAGCAGCGCGCGGGCGTCGGGGCGCCACTGGGCGGAGACGTCGCCGGGCAGCTCGCGGCCCTGCTCGTCGCGGAGCGCCAGCGCGGTCTCGGCCCCCGTCGCCACGTCCCAGATCATCGGCTCCCAGCGGCCGGTGCGCTGGTGGGCGACCAGCAGCCGGGTGTCGCCGTCGACCGGTGCGAAGCCGAGGCAGGCGATGCCGCGCGGCTCCGGGTGCCCGGTGACCTCGTCCAGCTCGGCGACGGTCGCGCCGTCGGCGAGCCGGACGACCCGCAGCGCCGAGTGCATCGCGTCGCCGTGCTCGGTGTGGTCGATGGCGAGCAGCGCGCTGTCGTAGCTGAGGTCGCCGATGCCGCCGTACTCCTCGTGGCGGTAGATCTCCACCGTCTCGGCCGCGCCCGGGCGGCGCAGGTGGAGGGTGGTGCCGTGCTCGTCGGTGGAGCGGCCGACCACGACCGTGCCGTCCCGGCCGAGGGCGAGGCCCGCGGAGTAGGAGGCGGCCAGGCCGGGCACGGCCTCCTCGTCGGGAGAGCCGGCGCCGTCCTCCGGGCGGCCGGCGAACGGCTGGCGGCGCCAGATCCCGAACTCGTCGCCGTCGTTGTCGTCGAACCACCAGATCCACGCGCCGTCGGGCGACAGCTCGGCGTCGGTGGTGCCGTTCGGCCGGTCGGTGACCTGCCGGTGGGTGTCGGTGGCGCGGTCCCAGGCGTACACCTCGTAGGTACCGGTCGCGTTGGACACGTACAGCGACCGGTCGGGGGCGTCCTCCGCCCAGTCCGGGAGGGAAACCCTGGCTGCCCTGAACCGCTGCTCCCACGCCGGTACGGCGCTCTTCTCCTCGCTCATCCACCCATCCAACCCGATCGGGGGGAGTGAACGGAACGGGCGGGTGGACCGGGACCGGTCCACCCGCCCTGCCGCGCTCCCCTCAGGGCGTCCGGCGGGGCAGCAGCTGCACCAGGCCCACCAGCAGCAACTCCAGCACCGCCAGCGCGGCGACGCAGCGCTCCAGGGCGGTGACCGGATCGCCGGCGCCGTAGTGGACGATCCCGATCAGCGCGATCCCGAGCGCCCCGGCGACCTGCTGCACGGTGGCCAGCAGCCCCGCGGCCGACCCGACCAGCCGGGGCTCGACCGAGGCCAGCACGACGCTGGTCACCGGGGCGATCACCAGCCCCATCCCGAGACCGTCCACGAACAGGCCCGGCGCCAGCCACCAGACGCCGCCGGTCGTCCCACCGGCGTGGACGGCGAGGCCGAGCAGGCCCAGCCCGCCGGCCATCAGCAGCCCGCCGAGCGCGATCGCCTGGCGGCCGAGGCGGGCGGCGACGCGGTGCGCCGTGGTGGAGGTGAGCAGGTAGCCGGCGCCGATCGCGGTGAAGACCAGGCCGGAGCCGAGGGCGTCCAGGCCGCGGCCCTGCTGCAGGTGCAGGGCGAGCACCAGGAAGAACGACGCCTGGCCGAGCCAGAAGGCGAGCTGGGCGAGCAGCCCGGCGGCGAAGGCCCGGCTCCGGAAGAGGCCGGTGTCGACCAGCGGTGTCCCGGTGTGCCGGTGCTGGTGGACGGCGAAGCCGGCGAGCAGGGCGAGGGCGGTGCCCAGGCAGAGCCAGGTCCAGAGCGGCCAGCCGGCCTCGCGGCCCTGGATCAGCGGCAGCACCAGGCCGGTCAGCGCGACGGTGACGAGCAGGACGCCCACCGGGTCCAGCCCGGGGCGGTGCGGGGCGCGGGACTCCGGCAGGCAGCGGCGGACCAGGCCCAGCGCGGCCAGGCCGACCGGCAGGTTGAGCAGGAAGCAGCTGCGCCAGTCCAGGCCGAAGAGGTCCGCGCGGATCAGCGCGCCGCCGATCAGCTGGCCGAACACCGCGCCCACGCCCATCGTCAGCCCGTACATCGCGAACGCCCAGGCCTGCGCCGCACCGCTGAACGCGGTGCGCAGGATGGCCAGCACCTGCGGGCCCATCAGTGCCGCCGCCAGCCCCTGCGCGATCCGGGCACCGACCAGGGCGGCGGCGGTCGGGGCCAGGCCGCAGCCGGCAGAGGCGAGCGTGAACAGGGCCAGGCCGAGGGCGAACACCCGGCGCCGCCCGTAGCGGTCGCCCAGCCGGCCGGCGGTGATCAGCCCGGCGGCCAGCGCCAGGGCGAAACCGGCGATCACCCACTGGACGGCGGCCGGGCCGGCGCCCAGGTCGGCCTGGACGGACGGGACGGCGACGTTCACCACGAAGACGTCGAGGGCGGTCATGAAGGTGGCGGTCAGGACGACCGGCAGCAGGCCCCGGGTGGCCGGCTCCCCGGCCCCGGCCTCGTCCGCAGCCCCGGCCGTGACCGTGACCGGGCTCGTGGGCAGGGCGGTGCGGGTGGGCGGTGCGGTGCTCGTACGCAGGTCGGTACGCGTGGGCGGGGCGGTGCTCATCGCGGGCTCTCCTCGGCGGAGTCGGGAGCGGTTTCGGGAGCGGGGCGGGGATCGGGCGTGGGTGCGCACGAGGTCGGCCGGGCGAGGGGGCGGGTGCGTCGCCCGCCCCCGCCGCCTCCTCCGGCGGCTCAGGCGCCCGGGACGCGGTCCAGGAAGCCGTACACCGAGGCGATCCGGCCGTCCGGCCCGGCGACCAGCACGTCGAACCCGACCACCAGCGCCTCCCCGCCCGCCGGTCCGAGGTTCCAGGTGAACCGGGCGATGTCGTGGTGCGCGTCGACCGGGCCGAGGGTGAACTCCAGGCCGGGGAACTGCGCCTGGGCCGCGCCGATCAGGGCATCGACGCCGTCCCGGCCGGTGACGGCGGCCAGCGGGTCGGTGTAGCTGCCGTCCTCGGCCCACACCTCGTCGACCAGCTTGCGGCGGGCGGCCGGGTCGGTCTCGTTCCAGGCGGCGAGGTAGCGCTCGGCGAGCCGGTGGAGGTCGGTCACCTGAATGTCGTTCATCGTCTTCTCCCGTGTCCTGCTGGGTGGTTCGGCGGGTCGTTCCCGCTGCTCACGAAGGTACGGACGACGCCCGGTGGGCGAATCCGTCACGGATAGGTAGGGGAGCGGGCGCACCGCCGGGGCCGTAGGTAGGCCACGCCAGTAGGGTCGGAGGATGGGGATGCTCTACGGGCGGGAACAGGAGCAGGCCGTCGTCGACGCGCTGCTCGACGGCGCGAAGGCGGGCCGCAGCGGGGTGCTGGTGCTGCGCGGCGAGCCGGGGATCGGCAAGACCGCACTGCTGGAGTACGCGGTGGCGGCGGGCGGCGGCGCGTTCCGGGTGATCCGGGCGACCGGCGTCGAGTACGAGGCCGAACTCCCGTTCGCCGGGCTCAGTCTGCTGCTCGCCCCCGGGCTGGACCGGCTCGCCGCCCTGCCTGGTCCGCAACGGCGTTCCCTGGAGGGCGCGTTCGGCCTGGGGGACGCCGCCGCACCGGCCGGGCCGGGCGGCGACCGGCTGCTCACCGGTCTCGCGACGCTCGGCCTGCTCGCCGAACTCGCCTCCGACCAGCCCCTGTTGTGTGTCGTCGACGATGTGCAGTGGCTGGACCGGGCCTCGCTGGACGCCCTGCTGCTCGCCGCCCGCAGGCTCCAGGCGGAGGGCGTCGCCCTCCTGCTCGCCACCCGGGACGCGGGCGCCTCCGGCACCTCCGGCGACGGTCTGCCGCCGACCGGCCTGCCCGAACTCCGGCTGGCCGGGCTCGCCGAGCCCGCCGCCGCCCTGCTGCTCGACGCCCGCACCGCGTCGGCGCTGACCGGCGACGTCCGCCGCAGGATGCTCGCCGAGTCCGCGGGCAACCCGCTGGCGCTCACCGAACTGCCCGTCCCGGTCGAGGGATCCGCCGCCGACCGGGCGGGGGCGGCCTCCGGCGGGCTGGCGCTCACCAGCCGTCTGCAGATCGCCTTCCACGGCCAGGTCACCGGTCTGCCGCCGGCCACCCAGACCCTGCTGCTGGTCGCCGCCGCCGAGGAGAACGGTGACCTCGACGTCGTGCTGGCGGCCGCGGCCGCCCTCGGCGTGAGCGCCGACCACCTCGCCCCCGCCGAGGAGGCGGGCCTGGTCGCCCTGGGCACCGACCGCCGCCTCGCGTTCCGGCACCCGCTGCTGCGCGCCGCGATCCTGCAACGCGCCCCGATACAACAGCGTCTGACGGTCCACCGGGCCATCGGCGGAGCCCTGGAGAACGGCGACCGCCGGACCTGGCACCTGGCCCTCGCCGCCACCGCACCCGACGCCGACCTCGCCGACGCCCTGGAGCGCACCGCCGTCAGCGCGGAGACCAGGGGCGCGCACGGCGGCGCCGCCGCCGCGTACGAGCGCGCCGCCCGGCTCACCCCCGACCGCGACGGCGCCACCCGGCGCCTGGTGCTGGCGGCCGAGGCCGCCACCGAGGAGGGCAAGCTGGCACAGGCCGAGGCGCTCGCCGAGCAGGCCGGAGCCCGGACGGACAGCGTCTTCGCGCACGCCCTGCTGGACCAGGTCCGGGCCACCGCGCACTTCTGGCGCGGCTCCTACCCGGCGGCCTACCGGCTGCTGCTGGACGCGGCCGGCACGGACATCGAGGCGCCGCACGCCGCCCGGATGCTGCTCCAGGCCTTCCACGCGGCCTGGTACGCCGGCGAGGGGCCGGTGGTCGCTGTGCTCGACCGGCTCGCCGCGCTCCCGCTGGCCGAGGGGGATCCGCTCACTCCGCTCGCCCGTCACCTGTCGGCGGCCGTCCTGCCCGCGCTGGGCCGCCCGGCCCCGCCGCTGCCGGCCGCCCGCGACACCGCGGCGGCGGCCCGTCGGGCGGGCGCCGAGACGCCGAGCGACCTGGTCCAGCTCTGCGGGGTGACGCTGGTCCTCGGCCGGGACGCCGAAACGGTGGAACTCGGCGCCGAACTCGTCGCCGAGGCCCGGGCCAAGGGCACTGTCGGGGCGCTGCCCACGCTGCAGTTCTTCCTCGCCGAGGCGGAGCTGTTCCACGGGCGGCACCGCGACGCCGAGGTCACCGCCTCCGAGGCCCTGGCCCTGGCCCGGGACACCGGCCAGCACCAGTGGGTCAGCCAACTCAGCGCCCTGCTCGGCTTCCTGGCCGCGCTGCGCGGCGCGGAGCAGGAGTGCGCCGCGCTCACCGCGACCGCGCGGACGGCGACGGCGCTCACCCATACCAACACCGGGACGGGGCCCGGCGGCGGCGAACCCGCGCCCGCGCCCGGGGAGCCCTGGGCCCAGTGGGCGCTCGCCCTGCTCGACCTCGGCCGGGGCCGCGCCGCCGACGCCGCCGAGCGCCTCCAGGCGCTCACCACCGGCCCCTACCGCCACCACGTGGGCGCCACCCGGGCCGTCCCCGACCTGGTCGAGGCCGCCGTCCGGCTGGGCACCCCGGAGCGGGCCGCCGAACCGTACGAGCGCTTCGCCCGCTGGGCCGGCGCCGCCGCCGTGCCGTGGGCCGAGGCGCTGCGGCTGCGCTGCCAGGCACTGCTCGGGCCGGACGAACTCGCCGAGTCCGCCTACCGCGCGGCCCTCGACCTCCACGACGGCACCCACCGCCCCTTCGAGCAGGCCCGCACCGCGCTGCTCTACGGCGAGTGGCTGCGCCGCGAACGCCGACGCACGGACGCCCGCCCGCACCTGCGCGCCGCCCTGGAGACCTTCGAACTGCTCGCCGCCCACCCGTGGGCCGACCGCGCCCGCACCGAACTCACCGCCACCGGAGCCGGCGCCCCGGCCCCCGCCGACGCCCCGGTGGGGCCCCTGGCCACCCTCACCCCGCAGGAACTGCAGATCGTCCGGCTGGCGGCGCGGGGGCTCACCAACCGCGACATCGCGGCCCAGCTCTTCCTCAGCCCGCGCACGGTCGGCCACCACCTCTACAAGGCCTACCCCAAGCTCGGCGTCACCGCCCGCACCGACCTCCCGGACCTCCTCTGACGCTGCCCCCGCAGACCGGCGACGGCCGACGTGCCGGCAACTCGTCGGCGCCGCCGCTCCCGGCTCGGCAACGCGGAGCAGGCGGGGATCTTCCGCCCGAGCAGCCGGACCTTCGCGCTGAGCAACGCGTACGCGGGGCAGGCGGATTCGGTGTTCCAGATCCTCGGCTGACGGATCGGCGCAGGCGCGAACGGTGGGCCGGGCGACCGGGACGGAGAGCGGTGCCCGTCCCCGGCCACCCGGCCCTCTCCGCTGTCCGGCCGTCATCCCCCCATCGGTCCGACGGATCGTCAAATCATTTGCGCTGCAGCAAAGTCGGTGGCCCGCTCCGGTGTTCCCTGCGGCGTTACACTCACCGTCGGTGGGCGATGCGCGGCCGCGCGTTCGGAGGGTCACATGCGGATCGGTGAACTGTCGGCGCAGACCGGGGTCAGCGTCCGCCTGCTGCGGTACTACGAGGAGCAGGGGCTGCTGGAGAGCAGCCGGCGCGACGGCGGCCACCGCCGGTACGGCGCCGAGGCGCCGGTGGTCGTGCGCCGGATCCGGGCCCTGCTGGGCGCGGGGCTCTCGACCAGTGCCATCCGCGATGTGCTGCCCTGTGTGAGCGGTGAGAACACGGTGGACTCGTGCGTGCTGGAGGTGCTCGAAGACCGGCTGGCGGCGCTGGACCGGCAGTTGCTGGTCCTCGGGGCGAGCCGGGCCGCCCTGGCGGGCATGGTCGCGGCGGCCCGGGAGGCGGAGGCCGCGGCGCTGGTGGCGTAGGGCGCCGGCGCTCCCGGGGCCGGCCCGCTGCCGCGCGGGCGGCCGGCCCCGGGTGGGCGGCGGTCGGGGCGGGGGTCAGGCGGAGGTGCGGAACACCTCGCGAGCCGGCGTGCCGGTCAGGTCCGGCCGGTCGTGGCCGAGCGCGTACGCGGCCGAGACCATCGTCATGTGGTGGTGCCAGCCGAGGTAGGAACGGCCCGAGAAGTCCAGCAGGCCGAAGTCGGCGCCCAGCCGGTCCACGGCGTCCCGGGTGGTCGCCGCGGTGCCGAGCAGGGCGAGCACGGCGGGAGCGTCCTCGCTGAGGTTGGTCAGCCAGTACCGCCGGTCCCTGCCGCCGCGGGCGTCCTGCACCCAGAGCCGGTGGACGGGCGCGCCCTGGACGCCGGGCGTCAGGACCGGGACGCAGCGCAGCGTCGGCTGCGGGGTGCCGGGCGTGCGCGGCCGCTGGCGCGGGAGGAGCGACTCGACCGGCACGGCGTCCTGCTGGATCCGGCCGAACCGCCCGGTGGTGGCCTGCAGGACGGGGCGGACGGCCTGGTGCGGCCGGGCCTCCAGCAGGTACGGGACGCCCCGGCGGGCGAGCGCCGACATCAGCGGCGGCAGGTCGTCGACCACCGTGAGGTCCGCGACCAGCGGGGCGACGGGGAGGTGGGCGGCCAGCCGGTCGACCATGTCGAGCACCGTCCGGTCGGCCGGGCGCGGGGTGACGGAGTCCGGGATCCGGGCGCGGACCCGGCGGTCCCGGTCCTCCGTCCAGTCGGCGTCGAGCAGCAGCGACCAGTCGACCGGTACGGCGTGCCGGTCGGTGGCGATGAACATCCCGGCCGCGGCCTGGCACTTGATGGTGCGGCCGAACTCCGGGACGAAGCGGCGGTGGACGCCGACCGCCTGGTCGCCCCGCTTGGGGATGACCGCCAGGGTGGCCGTCCAGGCCCGTACCGGGCGCGGGCCGGTGGTGGTGAGGCGGGCCAGGGTGCGGCGGGCCGGCCGCCAGTCCCACGGGCTGCCGTTGATGAACTGCTGCAGCGAGAGTGCGGCGGTCCGGCTCGTGGTCAGGCTGGTGGCCATGTTCGACAACGACTTGCGGCCCGGTGCGGCGAGCAGGCCGCGTAGATAGGCGTGGGCCCAGCGGCGTTGGTCTATCCGGGGCAGGTGGGCGAAGACCTGCTCGGCGAACCGGGAGACCGATGCTTCGCCGGCCGGCGGCAGGTGTTGCGCGTCCATGTGAGCTCCCCGGGATCGTGAGGTGCCGTGAATGCCGTCCCGGGAAGAATAGCGAACGATCGCTTTGTTTTGGGGGTCGAGGTGAGCGCTGGCACGATTCTGACAAGTTCGTATGCCGGGGTGTGTGCGCCCCGGCGCACACCTGCCATCGCAGGGCGCGGAGCATGGGGGTGCGCTGCTCCTGCGCCGGTACCACGCCGGTAGCGCGCCGGTGTCGAGCCCGGCCACGGGGCGCATACGGAGGGACGGCGTCAGGCCGAGGGACCGGCCAGCGTGCGGTGCCAGAGCCTGCGGAGCCGCTGCCGGAGCTCGTCCCCGGTGGGGGCGGTCGCCCCGCCCACCGGCACGACGCCGCGCCGCAGGGCCTCCGAGCCCACCACGAGGCAGTGCACCAGGATTTCGAGGTCCTGCGCATCGGCGGCCGCCGCCGGCGGGGCCACCACCCGGCCCCCGGGGCCCTGTCCGTCGGGGTCGCCCTGTGCTGCGGGGCCCAGTGCTGCGGGGCCCTGGGCTTCGAGGTCGTGCCGGGCCGCAGGGCCCTGCGGCCCGGAGCCGTTCGACCCGTCGGCCCGCGGCCCGGGGACGCCCGGCTGGTGCCGCGTCAGGTGCCCTCGCAGGACGGGGATCCAGCTGGCGTACCAGTTGTCGGCCGAGCCGGGCTGCTCCCAGGCCAGTCTGGCCGCCGCGCTGACGCTGGGCTCGTCCTGGAGCAGCCGGGTGAGCACGTCGGTCAGCCGCGCCACCTCGCCGGTGCCGCAGCCCGACGGGGCGTTGTCGGCCCCGCCGGGGCTGTCGCGGGCCGGAGGCCTACCGTCCGTTCTCCCCTCGCCCGCCGGGGCCCTGTCGCCCGCCGTGGCCCCGTCCTCCGCCGGGCCCCCGAGGGCGGCCCGGGTGAGCTCGACGGCGTCCGCGCGGACGGCGTCCGCCAGGCTGGCCTTGGTGGGGAAGTGGAAGGTCAGCGCGCCCATCGTGACCCCGGCCGCCCGGCTGACCCGGGAGAGCGAGGTGCCCGCGTAGCCGTGCTGGTCGAACTCGCCTGCGGCGGCCCGCAGCAGGGCCCGTCGGGTGTGCTGGGCGCGTTCCTGTTTCATCGCCCACCGCCGTCGGGGAGGGCTGCTCTGGCGCACCGGCCGAGCGTCGGCACCGGCTCCACGGCCTGGAGCGGGGGACTGACGAACCGCATGAGCGGGAGTGGCTCCTTCGAGCAGACGGAGCGGGGCGGGCGGAAGGCCGGGACCCCTGCGTCGGTCCGAGCCGATCCGACGGAGTCCCGACGCTACGCGGAGCGGGCCGCATACGCACCGCTCGGCCGTCATCCGCTTGCAGCTTTGGCAACTCCCTCGGAACTCCGTTCGGTGGCCGTGGCGTCCGTCCGCGCGAGGTGGTCCCGGTACCAGGGCGCGGCCGCGGCGAGCCGGTGCAGCGGTCCCGGTCCGGGATCGGTGCCGGTCGACCGCCAGATCTCCGTGCTGCGGTACCAGTGGTCCTGGGCCAGCAGCGCGAACTGCCGCTCGCTGAACGCCCCGGGCACCCGCCGCAGTTCGGCCAGGCAGCGCTCCCAGGGCCAGTCCTGGCCGGGGGCCGGGGGCAGTACCCCGTGCTCGGCCAGGGCGTCCAACAGGGCGCCGCTGCGGACGGGTTCGGGGTGGCCGGCGTGGTGGACCCCGCTCGGTGGCCGTTCCGGCCCGAGGGCCAGCCCGGCGACGAGCCGGGCCAGGTCCTCCACCGCGACCAGCGAGAGCAGGGCCGCGCCGCCGTCCCACCGGGCCGGCACCCGCCGGGTGAGTTCGGCCAGGCAGGGTACGACCCAGCGGTCCCCGGCGCCCAGCACCAGCGGCGCGCGCAGCACCACCGCGCCGGCGTCGAGCGCCGCGCGCTCCCCGATCAGCCTGGTCCGGCTGGCCGCCGAGACGGGCGCCGGCGTCACCCCGTCCACGTCGATGCCCCGGTGCGGGCCGGGGCCGTACACGGCGGTGGTGGAGAGGTGGACGATCCGCCCCACGCCCACCCGGGCGGCCTCCGCGAGCAGCGCCCGGGTGCCGAGCACGTTGACCGCCGCGCAGGCGTCCTCGTCACCGGAGACGGCGGCGGCGAGGTGGACCAGGACGTCGGCGCCCTCGGCCGCGCCGCGCAGCGTCGCCGGGTCGGTGAGGTCCGCCGCGACCCGGACCGTCCCGGGCGGCGCGGCGGAGCGGGCGACGGCCCGGATCACGCCGGTCTCCGGCCGGGCGCGCAGCGCGGCGAGCACCGCGGAGCCGATGAAGCCGCCGGCCCCGGTCAGCAGGATGCGCGTCACGCCCGGTGCCCGCGCTCCGCGAGGACGCCCCGCAAGGTCTTCACGACCGGCGCGGTCGCGATCCCGGGCAGCAGGTACCACCAGAGCCGGGCGATCCGCTCCGGCAGGTCGGCGCGGTTGCTGCGCAGGTGCGACATGACCTGGGTGCCGGTGTAGGCCCCGACCAGGACCTGGGAGAACTCCGCCGAGTCGACGTCGGGCAGCAGCTCACCGGCCTTGCGGGCCTCCTCCAGCTCGGCGCAGAACTGCTCGGCCCACATCTCGTACGGCCGGACGTCCCGCAGGCCGAGCTGGCCCTGCTCGACGGCGAGCGTGACGCCCGCGCGCAGCAGCACGTTCTCCCGCAGCTCGTCGGCCAGGTACAGGTTGAGGTCGAGGAGCTGACGCAGACCGGCCGGCCGGTCCGGCAGTTCCAGGTCGGCGGCCTGCTCGTCCATCACCGCCTTGGCCAGTTCCTCCTTCGACCGGAAGTGGAAGTACATTGCGCCTTGGGTGGTGCCCGCCTGTGTGATGATCTTGTTGACGCTTGAGCCGCTGAAACCGTACTCGTCGAAGACCTGTGCGGCGGCCCTCAGGATCGTCCCGCGGGTGCGTACGGCTCGGTCCTGCTTCGCTCGCGTCACAGTGACTCCAAACTCCTCGACAAACAAAAAGAACGACCTCTACGTTATTTGCAGCGGGGCCCGGCGTACACAACGGAGGCTCCACCAACCACGCCAGTGGCCATTCTGGGGGAGTGCACACATGTATCGCACAGACCACGGCAGCACCATGACTGCTGCGACCACCGTGCCCAAGGAACTCGTCCACAAGCGCGCGGCCGAAGAAGTGCTGCTGACCGGCTGGGAGACCACCGGCCCGGACGCTTACCGGGTGACCGCCCGCTGGCCCCGCGATCGCGCCGACAGCGGGCTCTACGACCCGATGCTGCTGGTCGAGACGGTCCGGCAGAGCTTCCCGCTGCTCTCCCACGCCGCCTTCGACGTCCCGCTCGGGCACCACCTCGTCTGGGACCGGTTCAGCTTCGCACTGGTCCCCGAGCTGCTCCTGGCCGACCGCCCCGCCGAGCGGGACGGCGACGAGATCCAGCTGGACGTGGTCTGCCAGGACGTGGTCCGCCGCGGCAACCGGGTCTGCGCCCTCACCCTCTCCTACATGGTGAGCCGGGCCGGCGAGCCGCTCGCCACCGCCCAGACCCGCTTCACCGTCCAGGCCCCGGCCATCTACCGGCGGCTGCGCGGGGACCACGCCGACGCCGCCACGGCGATGGCACGCGCCGTGCCGCCCGGGCCCCCGATACGCACCGCGAGACCCGATGCCACCACCTCGCAGGACGTCGCCCTCTCCGCCACCGACCACGCCCGGCGCTGGCAGCTGCGGGTCGACACCTCCCACCCGGTCTACTTCGACCACCCCGTCGACCACGCGCCCGGCGCCCTGCTCCTCGACGCCTGCCGCCAGGCCGCCCAGGCCCTCTGCTCCCCGGCCCCCGTCCTGGCGGTCGCCATGGAGTGCGTCTTCAGCAGCTACGTCGAACTCGACGAGCCCTGCCTGGTCGACGCCGCCCGCCTGGCCCGCGACCCGGCCGGCCGCGACCGCATCGGCGTGACCCTCCACCAGGGCCCCGACGGCGCCACCTCCTGCTCCACCGTCGTCACCGTCGTCCCCCACCCCGACGCCCCCACCCACTGACCCGCGGTAGCTGACGGTGGACTTCCGAGGGGCCAGCCAGAGCTATTCGGCTGGCCCCTCAGTCGTGGCGCAGCAGGACTTAAATTCGCAGGTCCTCATTCGGACCCAAGCGGACGCCTGTTCGCTTGATTTGGCGAATGGTGGCGCTGCACCATCGGGTGCTCAGCTCCGGAGCGAGCCGGCGTGTGTGGTTAGGAACCATCTCAGGGTTCGACGAGGGTCCGTCGTGGGGGAAGCGCGCCAGAATCCCCTACTCCCAGACCTTCGCGTCTGCTTCCGGCCATGCGAGAACCACCCCGGCCCGCTCGCAGATGCCCAACCAGCGTTCCTCCAACGGGGTCCGCTCCAGCCATAGCACCCCACGAACCTGCGGTGCACGCGCGCTGAGCTGGTCTACATAATCGAGCAACTGACCTATTCCAGTCCGCAATTGATGCGACTCATTCTCGGGGCGCAAGGACTTCACCTCGATCACCGTCAGCGTGTCCCCGTCGTGCCACGCAATGTCAAAGGCCGGGTCGGCCGGAGTCGGCGACAACGGTTTCATGCCACGGGCTTGCGCCTGCTTGGCGAGCGCATTCTGTAGTTCTCGATGCTTACTGAGGTTCCGACCCATCAATTCTGGGTCCGGAGAACTTGGGACGGCTTGTGCTGGCACGGTGGTCTCGTCTTCGACCCGATAGTCGCTGCCCACAGGTACGCCGGGGGCGGTTACCGCGGCCCCAACTCGGATGAGGTGAAAGTGGATGACCTTCCGCTCCGGGCCGCCGTTCGTGGACTTGGCGCGCCCCCATGAGTACGGCTCGTTGGGATCCAGGATCCACTCGCCGGCGTAACGGACAATGCCCCGGCTGCCAATGAACAGGCGAAGGTGCCGGCCGTCCTGGAGGTGATCCCGGATCGCCTTGTTCCCCTTGGTGAAGACCTGATCGCCGGTCTGCCCTTCACCGGTATAGCGGAAGTGGTCGTCAGACTCCCAAACATCGTTGTACCCGTGCTGCTCTCCTGTGCTGGCGTCCGTGAAGAACAGGACATTCCCGGACTGTTGCGACGGGCTGATCCCCCCTTGGCGGCTTCCCCCGTAGCGGTCGTGGAGTTCGACTCGACGAATCTCCTCGCCAGGCTGGAGGTGCCAGTCGTCGTCCTTAGCTACTGCGCTGCCAAGCCCTGAGCTCATGGCTCGCTCTGTCTCGGAGACCAGTGCCTCCCACTGGTCATCCGTGAGGCGATGAGGGTTCCCGGCAAAGGGTTGAGAGAGGATGCCGGCGCCGGTGAAGACGCTATTGCCCTTAAACCATGCTTGTGGGATGGGAGAGTTCAGCCACTTGCTGACCTTAAGTGCAACGGCGTTCCCGCCCCCAGGCGGCTCGGTCCAGTACTCATGGTCGGCTCCCTCGGCGTCAGTCCAGTGCGGTTCTCCAGAGAGCTCGCCGAGCGCTACAACGCCTCCTCCTGGACCGCTTATCCACAGCGCGAACGGATCGCCCTTCTGCATCTCCTTCAGGTGGCGCCGGACGGTCCACGAGTCCAACTCGGCGCCGGCCGCCCGAAGGTCATCGATGCGAAACTTCGCCGGGTTGCAGACCAGTACCCACGCTGTCATGGCTTCCCCTCCCCCAATGTCGTAGCCACAGCGTAGTCACGCGGCGCCGACTGCTCTGCCGCAGTCCCGGGAGCCATCCCCACCGTCTCGGAGCCTGTATCGGGCTGTGATCAGTGACCGCTCCGGGCGAGGTCTCTGCAATCAGATCGTCAATGCGTGCAGGCCGAGGCCGGCGACCCTGATGTGTCGACGCGTCCAGGAGTAGTGGGTGGGCAGGGCTGGGATGATCTCGCTCTCAGCGACAGGGGAGCTGGTGTCCTGAGCTGTGCCACGGCTTCGTGCTTCTGTCCCAGGCATCAGCGGCAGTCACTCCGACGCAGCCCGCAATGAGGAGTTCCACCAGGGGGTCAGGCCGAGAGGTGATCCAGATCACGGATGATTCTCGTCGAAGCAAGATGCTGAGGATCAGTCACGCAGCTAGTCATGCACAACGAGGAAGGGCCCTACCGGATCTCTCCGGTAGGGCCCTTCCTCGTACTACTGGGTCGGGGTGGCGGGATTTGAACCCACGGCCTCTTCGTCCCGAACGAAGCGCGCTACCAAGCTGCGCCACACCCCGGTCCTGCGGTTTGTTGCTCCGTCTCCTTCGCAACGAGTAGAACTCTACCGGACGCTTGCCGAGAGACGAAATCCGATTCCCAGGGGGGCTCCGCCGCAGGTCAGCCGGAGGGGGTGAGGGTGAGGAGGGTGGCCTCGGGCGGGCAGGCGAAGCGGACGGGGGTGTAGCGGTTGGTGCCGCAGCCGGCCGAGACGTGGAGGAAGGCGCGGCGGCCGCCGGCCTGGTGGGTGGAGAGGCCCTTGACCCGCTTGGAGTCGATGTCGCAGTTGGTGACCAGGGCGCCGTAGAAGGGGACGCAGAGCTGGCCGCCGTGGGTGTGGCCGGCCAGGATCAGCGGGTAGCGGTCGGCGGTGAAGGCGTCCAGGACGCGCAGGTAGGGCGCGTGCACGATGCCCAGCGAGAGGTCGGCGTCGGCGGACGGGCCGCCGGTGACCTCGCTGTAGCGGTCGCGGCGGATGTGCGGGTCGTCCAGGCCGGTGAACTCGAGGTCGAGGCCGCCGATGTTCAGTCGGCCGCGGGTGTTGGTGAGGTCGAGCCAGCCGGCCGCGTCGAAGCCGTCGCGCAGCTTCTCCCACGGGTTGTGCACGGCGCCGGTGATGCCGCGCCGCGCGGTGCCGTCGGGGTTGTTCATCCCGTGGGCGCCGCTGCGCATCGCCTGGAGGTAGCGGGCCGGGTTCTTGCGGGCCGGGCCGTAGTAGTCGTTCGAGCCGAAGACGTAGACCCCGGGGAAGTCCATCAGTGGCCCGAGCGCGTCGAGCGTGGCGGGGACGCCGAGCGGGTCGGAGAGGTTGTCGCCGGTGTTGACCACCAGGTCGGGCCGGAGTCCGGCGAGGCTCTGCAGCCAGCGCTGCTTCTTGCCCTGGCCGCTCACCATGTGGATGTCCGAGACCTGCAGTACCCGGAGGGGGCGGGCGCCCTTGGGCAGGACGGGGACCTCGACCCGGCGGAGCCGGAAGGAACGGACCTCGTACCCGGCGGAGTAGGCGAGGCAGGCGGCGCCGGTGGCGGCGATTCCGAGGGGGACGGAGTACAGCGGTCGCATCGCTCCATGCTCTCAGACGGTGGATCAGCCGGTGAACGTCCGGTGGGCCGGGGAGGACACGCCGCTGTGCTCCGAATGCCCGTGCCGGCACCTGCGCCGGACCGTGCCGCCGCCCCGGTCGGCCCCTGGCCGGTCAGGCCGATCCGGTGGCGGGGTCCGTCCGCTCGGCCTCGTCGCGTCGGGCCCGGAGGGCGCGGACCTTGTGCAGGTTGCCGCAGTGCTCCATCGAGCACCAGCGCCGCCGGCCGGGCCGCGAGGTGTCGACGAAGATCAGGCGGCAGTTGTGGCCGCCGCACTCCCGGACCCGGTCCGCGTAGGGGCCGGTGAGCAGGGTGATGGCGTCACGGGCGAGGGCGGAGAGGACCTGGTCGCCGTCGGCCGGCAGCGGGGCGGCGGCCGCGCCGTCCGGGCCGATCTGCGGGACGAGCGGCGGGTGGGCGGCGGCGCGGTTGAGTACGGCGTAGTCCGCCCCGGCCCCCGCCTTCCCGTGTGCCCGGGCCGCCGCGAGGCGCCAGAGCGCGTCCCGCAGGGTCCGGGTGGCGGTCAGCTGCCCCACGTCGACGCGGACGCCCTCCTCGGGGAGTTCCAGTCGGGACAGCTCCAGCCATCGGGTGAGGTCCTCGGGGTGGTGCAGCACCTCGTACCGGGCGTAGTCGCCGGGGCCACCGGTGGTGAGGAGCTCCAGGCAGAGCGCGCCGGGGTCGAAGTGGTAGCGCGCACCTCCGGGAGTGTGCAGCACCAGTCCGGTCGCCCGTTCGTCAGTCATGTAACCACTATAAAAAGTTACCGGATGGTGCGAAGCACCTCCCGCGACCGCGGCCCGTGCGCGCTCCACCGCCGATGCGCCGGCGTTAATGGCGGGCAGCCGATCGCCGCAGGTGGGAGACTCTGGGCCATGACCACGCTCAAGGAGCAGTTGCACCAGGACCTCACGGCCGCGATCCGGGACCGGGACGAGCTGCGCTCGGCCACCATCCGGCTGACGCTCTCCGCCATCACCAGCGAGGAGGTGGCCGGCAAGGAGAAGCGGGAGCTCTCGGACGCCGAGGTGCTGAAGGTGCTGGCTCGCGAGGCGAAGAAGCGCCGGGAGGCGGCCGAGGCGTTCGACGCCGCAGACCGGACGGAGCAGGCCGCGCGGGAGCGGGCCGAGGGGGAGTTGCTGGCGGGGTACCTGCCCAAGCAGCTGTCCGACGAGGAGCTGACGGCGATCGTGGCCGCCGCCGTCGCGGAGAGCGGCGCGACCGGCCCGCAGGGCATGGGCGCCGTGATGAAGCTGGTGAAGCCGAAGGTGGACGGCCTGGCCGAGGGCGGCCGCGTCGCCGCCGCGGTCAAGGCCGCGCTCACCGGCTGACGGCCTCGACCGCCCGACCGACCGGCCAGTCGGGCGGGCGGGCGCCGGCGACATGGCGCACGCGCCGCGCGAAGACGCCGCCCCACCACCCGCACGAACAAGAGGGGCGCCCTCCGAGCGATCTGCTCGGAGGGCGCCCCTCTCGGTGTCCCAGGCTGTCGGCCGGTCGGTGCGGGTCGGTCAGTGCCGGCCGCCGTTCCCGTTCCCGTTGCCATTGCCGTTCCCGCCGCCGATGATCCCCGGCGGGAAGGTGAAGCCGCCGCCGATCATCCCGCCGGCGTTGGTGGCGCCGCCGGGGTTGCCGCCCGGCTGGCCGCCGGGGTTCCCGCCCGGGGTGCCGCCACCGGCCGCGGCGGCGTCGCCCGCCGGCGGCGTGGCCGGCGCGGTCGCGTTCGGGTCGGGCTTGGGCGCCGGGTCCGGGATGTTGATGGTCTGGATCTGGTCCTTCGGCGAGCCCTTGAGCGCCTGGTTCATCGCCAGCTGCCAGATCGGGCCGGGGCCGTCGGCGCCGAAGACCTCGGGGAAATACTTGCCGCCGATGGTGATGTTCTTCATCTTCACGCCACCGGCCGGGCCGCCGAGCCAGACCGAGGTGGCGAGGGACGGGGTGTAGCCGCTGAACCAGGCGGCCTTCTTCTCGTCGGTGGTACCGGTCTTGCCGGCGATCTGCCGGCCGTCCTCCAGACCGAGGGCGGCCGCGGTGCCCTTCTCGGTCACGTTGAGCAGGACGGTGTTGAGGGCGTCCGCGGTCTGCTCGGAGAAGGCCTGGCTGCAGGTGGACTGCGGGACCTTGACGTCCTTGCCGTCGACCGTGCTGATCTTGTTGATCGCGATCGGGGTGCAGTACTTGCCGCGCGCGGCGAAGGTCGCGTAGACGTTCGCCATGGTCAGCGGCGAGAGCTCCTGGGTGCCGAGGACCATCGAGGGCACCTCCTGGAACGCGTCGCCCTTCGCGGACTGGGTGATCCCGAGCTTGTTGGCCATCTGCTTCATCGCGCAGAGGCCGACCTGCTGCTCCATCTGCACGAAGTAGGTGTTCACCGACAGCGCCATGGCCTGCTTGAGCTCGTACGGGCCGACCTCGGAGGTGGACTCGTTCTTCACCGTCGCCTTGGGCTTGTCGGTGTTCTTCCAGGTGCCCGCGCAGGTGGACATCGACGGGTAGTCGATCTTGTTCTCGGACGGGAACGGCTGGGTGGGGGACATCCCCGACTCCAGCGCGGCCGCGGCCAGGATCGGCTTGAAGGTCGATCCGGTCTGGAAGCCGTTGCCGCCGCCCATCGCCGCGTCGACGTTGAGGTTGACGACGGTCTGGTTCTTGTTCGGGTCCAGGCCGTAGGGGCGGGTCTGGGCCATCGCAAGGATCTTGCCGCTGCCCGGCTCCATCATGGTCGCGGCGGCCGACACCGAGTCGGTGACCTTGACCTTGGAGGTCACCGCGTTCTGGGCGGCGGCCTGCTTGTCCGGGTCCAGGGTGGTGTAGATGTTCAGTCCGCCCTGGTCCCAGAACTTCTTCCGGTCCGCGACGCTCTTGCCGAACGCCGGGTCCTGCTTGACCACGTGCCGGACGTAGTCGCAGAAGAAGCCCATGCCCGCCTGGGCGGTGATGCAGCCGTTCTGCGGGTCCTTGTACTTCAGACCCAGCGGCGCGGCCTTGGCCTCCTTGGCCTGGTCCGCGGTGATGTGCTTGTTCTCGACCATCTTGTCGAGCACCACGTTCCGGCGCTTCACCGTGTTCTCGGGGTAGCGCACCGGGTCGTACTGCGACGGGTTCTGCACCATGCCGGCCAGCGTGGCGGCCTCGGCGACGGTGAGGTCCTTGTTGTTCTTGCTGAAGTAGCGCTGGGCCGCGGCCTCGACCCCGTAGGCCTGGTGGCCGTAGAAGGTGATGTTGAGGTAGTTGGTGAGGATCTGGTCCTTGGTCAGGTCCTCCTCCAACTTGATCGCGACCTTCAGCTCCTGGACCTTGCGCCCGAGCGTCTTGCGCTGCGCGTCGAGGACGGCGGCCTGGTCGTCGCCGGCCTTCTCCACGTTGACGTTCTTCACGTACTGCTGGGTCAGCGTCGAGGCGCCCTGGGAGGCGGTGCCGCTCTCCGCGTTCTTGCTGACCGCGCGCAGCACGCCCTTGAGGTCGACGGCGCCGTGCTCGTAGAAGCGCGCGTCCTCGATGTCGACCTGCGCCTGGCGCATGTAGGGGGACATCTGGTCCGCCGTGAGCACCGTGCGGTCGCGCTCGTAGACCTTGGCGATCAGCCCGCCCTTGGCGTCGAAGATCTGCGTGGCCTGCGTCAGCGGCGGGGTCTTGAAGTCGTCGGGGATGTCGTCGAAGCTCTCCGCCGTGCTCTTGGCGGTCAGCCCGAGCGCGCCGACGGCGGGCAGGGCCATGCCGGCCAGCAGTACTCCGGAGAGCACGCTGACCCCCAGGAACTTCACTCCGTGTCCCGCGAAGTCGAGCGGTGACCCGCGGCGCCGGCCGCTCGGAGCTCCGGGGTTGCCTGGGGGCTGGGGTGCCTGGGGGCGCTTCGGTGCCATGGGGAGAACCCTACGTCGCCGAATCCCGTACATAGGGGCAGGTGTTCGCCTAGGCTTGTCACAAGCTTGCGACAGCTTCGGTGCGTCAACGTCACTCACTCTTGTGAGTGATGAGGATTGCCCGAATTGCCCCTCTCTGGCCGGTTTTTGAGGCAGCTGTTGGCAGCTGTCCACCCTCTTTTGGTGGCTCTCCGTAACGGCTCGCGTGGCGAGAGTTCCCCCGGGTTTCTTGGCAAGGCTTGCGACCTGCGATCACTCCAACGAGTGAGCTGACCGATACCCATAGTCCGATCGGGTCATTCGAGATTGAGCCCGAAGGGGCTGTTGCAAGCTGTCGTTCTTCCGTAACGTCCTCAACTGGCAACGGTGAATATGCCGTTGCCGCCGTGGGGGAGCCTCGATTCGGGAGAGGACGGCGCCGGCATGGGCTGGGTAGACGACTGGAGTGCGCAGGCCGCCTGCCGCACTAGTGATCCGGACGAACTGTTCGTCCAGGGGGCGGCGCAGAACCGCGCCAAGGCGGTGTGCAGCGGGTGCCCCGTTCGCACGGAGTGCCTGGCGGACGCACTGGACAACCGGGTGGAGTTCGGGGTCTGGGGCGGGATGACGGAGCGCGAGCGGCGGGCGCTGCTGCGCCGGCGGCCGACCGTGATGTCGTGGCGGCGGCTGCTGGAGACGGCCCGCACCGAGTACGAGGAGTCCCTCGCCACCGGTGTGATACTGACGGACTACGCCCAGGCGGGCTGAGCAACCTATCCGGTGCTGAGCGACCTATTCGGCGCTGAGCGGCCGGCACGGTGCTGAGAGGCCCGCACGGCCGGGTACGGCGCCGGCGCCCCACGCGGGCCGGCAGGTCACGGAGCCGACGGGCGCGACAGCCACCCGACGGCGGTTCACGAGCTGGACGGCAACGGTCCGGGAGCGACGCCACGGGGGAGCGGCGTCGCGGGGGCCGGTGCCGGAGCGCTACACGGCGCCGCTGAGGCGGTCGCCGATCGCGCGCAGCCCGTCCAGGTCGTGCACGTCCCCGGGCAGCGCGGCGACCTCGACGATCGGCACGTCCGGGTAGACCGAGACGAAGCGGTCACGGGTGCGGCGCTCCCGCGACATGATCTGCATCCGCTCGGCGTGCAGCCGCAGCAGTCCGGCCGCGAGCAGCTCCGCCTCGGGTGACGTGTGCTCCGAGCCGTTCTCCTCCAGGGCCTCGGCCGCCGCCAGCGCACGTTCGGCGGTGAGCTGCGGGGCGCCCGTGCGGTGCACCCGGTTGAGGACCAGCCCGGCCAGCGGCATCCGGTCGGCGGCCAGCCGGTCGACGAAGTAGGCCGCCTCGCGCAGCGCGTCCCGCTCCGGCGCGGCCACCACCAGGAACGCCGTCCCCGGCGCCTTGAGCAGCTGGTACGTCCGGTCGGCGCGCTCGCGGAAGCCGCCGAACATCGAGTCCATCGCACTGACGAAGGTCTGTACGTCGGTCAGCAGCTGGGCACCGAAGATCTTGCCCAGGGTGCCGGTGAGCAGGCCCATCCCGACGTTGAGGAACTTCATCGCGCTGCGCCCGCCGACCTTGGCCGGGGCGGTCAGGATCCGGATCACCTTGCCGTCGAGGAAGGACCCGAGCCGGTTCGGCGCGTCCAGGAAGTCCAGCGCGGAGCGGGACGGCGGGGTGTCGACGATGATGAGGTCCCACTCCTCGGCAGCGCGGAGCTGGCCGAGCTTCTCCATCGCCATGTACTCCTGCGTACCCGCGAAGCCGGCCGACAGGGACTGGTAGAACGGGTTCTCCATGATCGCCCGGGCCCGCTCGGGCTCGGCGTGGGCCAGCACGACCTCGTCGAAGGTCCGCTTCATGTCGAGCATCATGGCCTGGAGTTCGCCCTCGCCCGTGACGCCCTTGACGACGCGGGGGGTGTTGTCCAGCTCGGTCAGGCCCATCGACTGGGCCAGCCGGCGGGCCGGGTCGATGGTCAGCACGACGACCTTGCGGCCGCGCTCGGCCGCCCGCAGTCCGAGCGCCGCGGCGGTGGTGGTCTTGCCGACGCCGCCCGAGCCGCAGCAGACGATGATCCTGGTCCCCGGGTCGTCGATCAGCCGGTCCATGTCGAGGTGGCTGCCCCGCTCGGTGCCGGTGTCCTGCCCGCTGCCCGCGCCCTGCTTGTCACCCACGCCCTGCCCGTCCTGCCCACCGTTCCCGCTCGCACCGCCGCTCGCACTCCCGTTCCCGCTCGCACTCCCGCTCACGCCGCCCCCTGACGCTTCAGTTCGCCCGCCAGCCGGTACAGCCCGGCGAGGTCCACACCCTCGCCCAGCAGCGGGAGTTCGTAGCTCGGGAGCTTCAGCTGCTGCAGGTCGGCGCGCTGCTCGCGCTCCAGCTCCACCCGCTCGGCGTGCTCCCGGGCCTGTTCCAGCAGCGGGTCGAGCAGCGGGTCGACCGCCGCCCGGACGGTGTCCGGCTTGCGCGAGCGCCCGCCGAGGCCCGCCTCGCCGAGGGCCAGCGCGACCTCCTCGCGGTGGTCCCCGTCCACCGCGGCCACGGCCGCCGCGTCCAGCACCGGCGGCCGGACCATGTTCACCATCACCCCGCCGACCGGGAGGCCGGCCTCGCGCAGCTCGGTGAAGCCGTCGACGGTCTCCTGCACCGGCATCTCCTCCAGCAGGGTGACCAGGTGCACCGCGGTCTCCGGCGACTTCAGCACCCGCATCACGGCCTGCGCCTGGGTGTGGATCGGCCCGAACCGGGCCAGCCCGGCGACCTCGGAGTTCACGTTCAGGAACCGGGTGAGCCGGCCGGTCGGCGGCGCGTCCATCACCACCGCGTCGTACGTGCGGCGCCCGTCCGGTGCCTTGCGCCGGGCCGCCTCGCACGCCTTGCCGGTGAGCAGCACGTCCCGGACGCCGGGGGCGACGGTGGTGGCGAAGTCGACGAAGCCGACCTTCTGGAGCGCCTTCCCGGCCCGTCCGAGCTTGTAGAACATGTCGAGGTACTCCAGCAGCGCCTGCTCGGTGTCGATGGCCAGCGCGTACACCTCGCCGCTGCCGGACCCGGCGCCGCCCCTGCCGGGCAGCCCCAGCTGGGCGCGCGTGACGGACGCGATCCGGCGTTCCTCGTACGGCAGTGCGGCGATCCCGAACAGTTCGGCGATCCCCTGCCGGCCCTCCACTTCGATCAGCAGCGTCCGCCGCCCCTCGGCCGCGAGGGCCAGCGCCAACGCCGCGGCGAGGCTGGTCTTCCCGGTGCCGCCCTTGCCGCTGACCACGTGCAGCCGGACGCCCTCCCAGTCGGGATCACGCCGGGCCGCCTGGCCGGGGGTGCGTGCCACGCTCCGTCTCCGTCCGTCTCCGAGGGCCGAGGGGCCGTTCCGAGGGCCGCCACCGCGCAGGTGCCCTCCCGCGAGGGTAACCAGGGACCGCGCCGGATGCCGGGAGCATCGGGGAGGCCGGGCCTGAATCATGCCCGGATTGTGGGCCACCTCACACGCCGGTCCGCAGGCCGCCCCGTTCGCCCCCGCCGCTCGTCTAGAGTCTGGCCATGACCAAGTGGGAATACATGACGGCGCCCCTGCTCGTGCACGCCACCAAGCAGATCCTGGACAACTTCGGCGAGGACGGCTGGGAGCTCGTCCAGGTCGTGCCCGGCCCGAACCCGGAGCAGCTGGTGGCCTACTTCAAGCGGGAGAAGAACGCATGAGCAAGGTCGAGGAGAAGCTCGCCGAGCTCGGTCTGACCCTGCCGCCGGTGGCCGCGCCGGTCGCCGCCTACGTGCCGGCCCTGCGCTCGGGCGAGTTCGTCTTCACCTCCGGCCAGCTGCCGATGGTGGGCGGCAAGCTGCCGACCACCGGCAAGGTCGGCGCCGAGGTCACCCCGGAGGAGGCCAAGGAACTCGCGCAGATCTGCGCGCTCAACGCGCTGGCCGCGGTGAAGTCGGTGGTCGGTGACCTGGACCTGATCGAGCGGGTCGTGAAGGTGGTCGGCTTCGTCGCCTCCGCCGCCGACTTCACCGGCCAGCCCGGCGTCATCAACGGCGCCAGCGAGCTGCTCGGCCAGGTGCTCGGCGAGGCCGGTGTGCACGCCCGCAGCGCGGTCGGCGTCACCGTCCTGCCGCTGGACGCCCCGGTCGAGGTCGAGCTGCAGGTCCGGGTCAAGGCCTGAGACCGATCACGAGGGTGGGGTCGGCCCTGTCCAACCCCGCCCTCGTGCGCTTAGCATCCGGGCATGGACCAGCGAGCAACGACGCTCCCGATGCCGCCCGGCTGGCCTGCCCGGATCCGGGCGGTCGAGTCCGGCGAGGTGATCCCGCCGGAGCCCCGGCCCTCCGCCACCGTGGTGCTGCTGAGGGACACGGCGACCGGGCCGGAGGCCTATCTGCTGCGCAGGCGCAGCTCGATGGCGTTCGCGGCGGGCATGTACGCCTATCCGGGTGGCGGAGTGGACCCGCGCGACGCCGAGGCCGAGCTCGGCTGGGCCGGGCCCGGCCCGCAGGAGTGGGCCGGGCGGCTCGGTGTGGACGCCCGGACCGCGCAGGCGGTGGTCTGCGCCGCCGTCCGCGAGACGTTCGAGGAGGCTGGCGTCCTGCTGGCCGGCCCGGACGCCGACAGCACCGCCGAACCCCGGGACTGGAGCGCGGAGCGCGCCGCCCTGGAGGCCCACGAGCTCTCCTTCGCCGACTTCCTCCGTGAGCACGGCCTGCTGCTCCGCAGCGACCTGCTGGCCGGCTGGGCCCGCTGGGTCACCCCGGCGTTCGAGGAGCGCCGGTACGACACCTGGTTCTTCGTCGCGGCCCTGCCGCCCGGTCAGCGGGCCGCGCTGGAGGTCGGCGAGGCCGACCGGGTCGCCTGGCTCTCTCCGGCCGAGGCCGTCCGGGGCCACGAGGACGGCGTGTTCGGGATGCTGCCGCCCACCGTGACCGTGCTGCGGGAGCTGCTGCCGGTGCGCAGCACCGCGCAGGCGCTGGAGGCCGCGGCGGGGCGTTCGCTGCGCCCGATCCTCGGCACCGCCGAGGTCCGGGGGGATCGAATGACGGTTCGATGGTCGGGGTATGAAGAGCTCACCATCGATGGAGACTTTCCCGAAGACCGCTGATGTCCCGGCCTCGGGGCGCCCGGCACCCGGACGCCGGATCCCGGCCCCCGAACCTACGAGCCGATGAACCGATGAACTGATACATCCGATGAACCGACACCGCCCGAGGAAGGATCGACGCCCGATGACCCACAACGACGTGGCTCGCCGGACGGCGCGCGCGATGCCCGCCCGCAGCCTGACCCCCCGCCCGCTCGCCTGCGAGGGCGCAGTCGTAGACGGCATACCGGGGCTGCGCGCCCTCGTCCGGGCACTGCCCGGACGCGTGCTCGACCGGACCTGCGAGGGCGGCCGACTCGGCGGGAGCGGCCGGTGAGCGGAATCCTCCCGGGTGACCCCGCCGCCGGCATCGGCGGCGAGGCCACCCCCCGGGCAGTCTGCGTGCTGGCGCCCAACCCGTCGCCGATGACGCTGGACGGCACCAACACCTGGCTGCTCTCCGAGCCCGGCTCGGACCTCGCGGTGGTCGTCGACCCGGGCCCGCTGCACGAGGGGCACCTGCGCCGGGTGATCGACACCGTCGAGCAGCAGGGCAAGCGCGTCGCGCTCACCCTGCTCACCCACGGCCACGCCGACCACTCCGAGGGCGCCGCGCGGTTCGCCGAGCTGACCGGTACCGACGTCCGCGCCCTGGACCCGGCGTACCGGCTCGGCTCCGAGGGCCTGACGCACGGCCAGCGGCTGGAGGTCGGCGGCCTCGACCTGCGGGTGGTCGCCACCCCCGGGCACACCTCGGACTCGCTGACCTTCCACCTGCCGGCCGACGGCGCGGTCCTCACCGGCGACACCGTCCTCGGCCGGGGCACCACGATGGTGGCCCACCCCGACGGCAGGCTCGGCGACTACCTGGACTCGCTGCGCCACCTGCAGAATATGGCGACCGAGCACGGCGTGCGCACGGTGCTGCCCGGCCACGGGCCGGTGCTCGCGGACGCGCTCGGCGCCGTCGAGTACTACCTGGCGCACCGGGCCGGGCGGCTCGCCCAGGTGGAGACCGCGGTCGAGGCCGGCTGCCGGACGGCGGACGAGGTGGTGGCCCGGGTCTACGCGGACGTGGACCGCGCGCTCTGGCCCGCGGCCGAGCTGTCGGTCCGGGCCCAGCTCCAGTACCTGGAGGACCACGGGCTGATCTGACCGCCGGCCGGGCCGACCGCCCGGAGCCGCACCGGACACGCGCGAGGGCCCGTCCACCGCATCGGTGGACGGGCCCTCGTCGTCGGTGGGACCGACGGCGCGCCGGGCGGGCCGGAGCGGAGGCTCCGGCCGGCCGGGTCAGCGCGAGCGGCGGGAGAGCCGCTCGACGTCCATCAGGACCACGGCGCGGGCCTCCAGCTTCAGCCAGCCGCGGCCGGCGAAGTCGGCGAGCGCCTTGTTGACCGTCTCGCGGGAGGCGCCGACCAGCTGGGCCAGCTCCTCCTGGGTGAGGTCGTGGGCGACGTGGATGCCCTCGTCGGACTGCACGCCGAAGCGGCGCGAGAGGTCCAGCAGGGCCTTGGCGACGCGCCCGGGCACGTCGGAGAAGACCAGGTCGGACATCACGTCGTTGGTCCGGCGCAGCCGGCGGGCGATGGCGCGCAGGAGTGCGATCGAGACCTCGGGGCGGGCGTGCAGCCAGGGCTGGAGGTCGCCGTGGCCGAGGCCCAGCAGCTTGACCTCGGTCAGCGCGCTCGCGGTGGCGGTGCGCGGGCCCGGGTCGAAGAGCGACAGCTCGCCGATCATCTCGCTGGGGCCGAGGACGGCGAGCATGTTCTCGCGGCCGTCCGGCGAGGCGCGGTGCAGCTTGACCTTGCCCTCGGCGACGACGTACAGCCGGTCGCCCGGGTCGCCCTCGTGGAACAGCGACTCACCGCGGGCGAGGGTCACCTCGGTCATGGAAGCGCGCAGCTCGCCGGCCTGTTCGTCGTCGAGTGCCGCGAAGAGTGCGGCGCGCCGCAGAACGTCGTCCACGTGCTTCCTCCTTCTCGGCCGCCCGGCGATCAAGCCGGTCGGCGCAAGTTCCGTACAGTGCTCTGCATCACCAAGCATGGCGCATGTCGCTCCGATCATATGAGGAGGGGGTGCGCCGAGGTGTGCTGCGCGGGGCCATTCGTACCGCCGGAGCGGCCTGCGGGCGGCTCCGGCGGGCGCGTGGAGCGGCGTGGCGGGCGGTGCCGGCGACGCGTGCGGCCGGTGTCCGGGGCCGGCGCGGTGTTCTCGCGGTGTTCGCAGGTCGGCCAGGGCGCGCGCGGTCCGGTGCGCGGGGGCGCCCGGGACGGGGCGCCGAGGATTATCAGGGGATCGGGGCGGTCGAGGGCCGCCAGGATTCGGCTCCGGCTTAATCAGTGGAGCGCGGGCGGCTGGGGGCGCAGGATCCGGTCCTGACGAGTCCATGAGTCCACGAGTCCACGGCCCGAAAGACGGTGACCCCGTATGTCCGCCTCCCAGTCCACCGGCACCACCACCCCCGAGCTTCGCGAGCGGGCCCTGCGGCTGCGGGCGCTCGTGGCCGACGGGGTGCTCGTCCTGCCGAACGCCTGGGACGCCGGCAGCGCCGCCGTGATCGCCTCCGCCGGGGCCGCGGCGATCGCCACCACCAGCGGCGGCGTCTCCTGGTCGCTCGGTCGCGGCGACGGCCAGCAGCTCGGCCGGGCGGACATGGCCGAGGCCGCCCGCCGGATCGCCTCCGTCGTCGACCTGCCGGTCACGGTCGACGCCGAGGGCGGCTACGGGGCGGCCCCCGCCGAGGTGGCCGAAACCGTGCGGGCGCTGGTCGGGGCCGGCGCGGCCGGGATCAACCTGGAGGACTCGGCGGCGGCCGGCGGCCCGCTCTTCCCGGTGGCCGAGCAGGCCGCGCGGCTGGCCGCCGCCCGGTCGGCGGCCGCGGCGGCGGGCCTGCCCGAGCTGCTGGTCAACGCCCGGACGGACGTCTTCCTGTTCGGGATCGGCCCGGAGGAGGGCCGGCTGGACGAGGTGCTGGTGCGCGTGGCGGCGTACGCGCGGGCGGGTGCGGACGGCCTCTTCGTCCCCGGCCTGCTGGACCTCGACGTGCTGGCCCGGCTCTGCGCCGCGTCCCCGCTGCCGGTGAACGCGATGACGGGGCCGGGCGGGCCGACGGTCGCCGAGCTCGCCGCCACCGGCGTCCGGCGGATCAGCGTCGGCACCGGGCTGGCCGAGGCCGCGTACAGCGCCGCCCACCGCGCCGCCGCCGAACTGCTCGGCACGGGCGCCGTGACCGGGGCGCCCGGCGCGCTGGGCTACGGGGAGCTGGACGCGCTGTACCGGCGCTGACCGGCAGGAGCTCACCGGCACGCACAGGGGAGGTGCCGGTGGCCCGGGCCGGGCGGCCTCAGTGGTCGTCCGGCTCCGGGAGCGGGGCCAGCTCGGGCGGCCTCAGTGGTCGTCCGGCTCCGGGAGCGGGGCCAGCTCGGGCGGCCCGTCGACCGCGGCGGGCAGCCCGAGCAGGCGCCGCATCGCCCGCCGGGTGCGGGCGGGCGCGGCCGCGTCCCGGTAGAGCCGGCGGGCGTGGTTGAGCGCCAGGACCTGCCCGGTCAGTTCGAAGACCACCTGCTCGGCGTCCGGCTCGGCGGGCAGCTGACCGGCGGCGATCGCCAGCTCGGTCTGCCGGCGCAGCTCGCGCTGCCAGACGGCGTTCCGGGCGGCCACCGCCGACCGGACCGGCCCGCGCTCCCGGTCGTCGAACTCGGAGGTCACGGCGGTGAAGAAGCACCCGCCGGGCAGCAGGTCGCGCTCCAGGTAGGAGACCCAGGCCTCGCACTGGACGAGCAGCCGCGGCAGCCCGGGCTCCGCGCCGGCGGCCGCCGCGCGCTGCACCACCTCGCGGACGAACAGGGCGACGGCCTCGTCGACCACGGCGAGCTGCAGGGTCTCCTTGGTGCCGAAGTGGCCGAGGACGCCGGACTTGCTCATCGACAGGTCGGTGGCGAGCCGGCCGATGGTCAGCCCCTCCAGGCCCTCGACCGAGGCGAGGTCCAGCCCCCGGCGCAGGATCGCGGTGCGGGTCCGGCGGGCGTCGGCGACGGATCTTCTCGGGCTCACCGGCCCAGTGTAGCCAGCCTCGGGCCTTTAGAGTCCGACCGTTCGGACGCTATAGTCCCGGCGTGACACCCCCTCACGGAGGAGCAGACATGTCGGGATCCCGGATCGCGGCCCTGGGCCACCACCAGCCCGCCCGAGTCCTCACCAACGACGACCTCGCCCAACTGGTCGACACCAGCGACGCATGGATCCGGCAGCGCACCGGCATCGTCACCCGGCGCATCGCCGACACGGAGTCCGTCACCGACCTCGCCTCCGCCGCCGCCGGCAAGGCCCTCGCCTCGGCGGGCCTGGCGCCGGAGGAGATCGACATGGTGGTGGTCGCCACCTGCTCGGCCAGGGACCGCTGCCCGAGCATCGCCACCCAGGTCGCCGGCCGGCTGGGCATCCCCTCGGCCGTCGGCTTCGACGTCAACAACGGCTGCGCGGGCTTCTGCACCGCGCTGGCCACCGCCGACCACGCCGTCCGGGCCGGGGCCGCCCGGCACGCCCTGGTGATCGGCGCCGAGCGGATGAGCGACGTCACCGACTGGACGGACCGCTCCAGCTGCGTCCTGCTCGGCGACGGCGCCGGTGCGGCGGTCCTCAGCCACGATCCGGCCGGTCGGGGCGTCGGGCCGGTGGTCTGGGGCTCAGACCCGACCCGGGGCCACGCCGTCCGGCTGGACGACGGCTGGCAGCCGAAGTTCCGTCAGGAGGGCCAGACCGTCTACCGCTGGGCCACCACCGCGCTGGCCCCGATCGCCGAGGAGGCCTGCCGACGGGCCGGGATCACCCCCGCGGACCTCGGCGCGGTGGTCACCCACCAGGCCAACCTGCGCATCATCGAGGCGGTGGTGGACCGGCTCGGCGTGCCCGGCGCGGTGGTCGCCCGCGACGTCGTCGAGTCCGGCCACACCTCGGCCGCCTCCGTCCCGCTCGCGCTGTCCAAGCTGGTCGAGCGCGGCGAGGTGCCCGCGGGCACCCCCACCCTGCTGCTCGGTTTCGGCGGCGGCCTCTCCTGGGCCGGCCAGGTCGTCGGCTGCCCCTGACCGCGGTGGTGGCGGCCGTCCGGAGCGGCCGATACGGATCTTACGAACGGGCCGGTTCGGGCCTACGGTCCGTCATATGACCTCGACGGCACCCTCCCGGACCGCGCCCGGCACCCGCCCCCGGCTGGTCACCCGGCCGCTGCTGCTGCGCTTCGTGTCGATCCTCGGCGCTTCGACCGGGTTCAACCTGCTGCTCTCCGTCGTCCCGCTCTACGCCGAGGAGTCCACCGGGGGCGGCAACGCGGCCGGGCTCGCGACCGGCGCGCTGATGCTGACGACCGTCCTGGGCGAACTGGCCACACCCCGGCTGGTGGTCCGCTTCGGCTACCGCTCGGTGCTGGCGGTCGGCCTGCTGCTGCTCGGGGCGCCCGCGCTGGTGCTGACCGCCGTCGACGGCGGCCTCGTCTGGATCACGGCGGTCTGCCTGGTGCGCGGGCTGGGCTTCGCCTTCACCATCGTCGCCGGCGGCGCGCTGACGGCGGCCCTGATCCCGGCCGAGCGGCGCGGCGAGGGGCTGGCGCTGGTCGGCGTGGTCTCGGGCGTGCCCTCGCTGCTGGGCCTGCCGCTGGGCGTCTGGCTGGCGGCCCACGTGGGCTACACCCCGGTGGCGGTGACCGCCGGCGCCGTGGCGCTGGCCGCGATCGCCGCCGTCCCCGGGCTGCCGGACCGCGAACCGTCCGCCGAGCCGGCGGTGGGGGTGGTGGCCGGCTTCCGGTCGGCCGGGCTGCGCCGCCCGACCGTGGTCTTCGGCGCCACCGCGCTGGCCGCCGGGATCATCGTGACCTTCCTGCCGCTGGCCGTCCCGGCCGGGTCCGCGGGCCTCGCCGCGGTGGCCCTGTTCGTCCAGCCGGCCTCGGCGACGGCGGCCCGCTGGGCGGCGGGCCGGTACGGCGACCGGCACGGACCGGAGCGGCTCGTGCTGCCCGCGCTGCTGCTCTGCGCGGCGGGCACCCTGCTGATCGCGCTGACCGGCAGCGCGGTCGCCGTGGTCGCCGGCGCGGCGGTGTTCGGCATCGGCTTCGGCGCGGCCCAGAACGCCACCCTGACCCTGATGTACGCGAGGGTCTCCAAGGCCGGCTTCGGCGCCGTCACGGCGTTGTGGAACGTCGCCTTCGACGCGGGGATGGGCGTCGGCGCGGTGGCCTTCGGCGTCGTCGCCGGTCCGCTGGGCTACCCGTCCGCCTTCGCCGTGACGGCCGTGGTGATGCTCGGCGCCCTCGCCCCCGCCCGTCGCGACCGCCACGCCGCACCGGCTGTGGCGGCCGTGGCGGCCGCACCCGCGGGGCCCGCGGTGCCTCCCGCGCCCACGGCGTCGCCGGCGCCGCGCACGCCGGCGGACCAGCCCTGCGGGCCGTCCTGACCGGCCGCCGCGCAGGGGGCGTCCGAACCGGCCGCGGCCCTGCGTCGAGGGCTGATCGTCCGCGGCCCCGCGTCGATGGCTGATCGCCCGCGGGGTCAGGGCTGTTCGGCGTAGCCTTCCTGCATGGCAGAGAGCAAGGTCCGGAAGGCCGCAGCCAAGCCGGCGGTGAAGGTGGCTGTGAAGCCGAGGAAGCCGGAGTCGCAGCTGGCGATGGTGCGGCGGGCCCGGAGGATCAACCGGGAACTGGCGGAGCTGTACCCCTACGCGCACCCCGAGCTGGACTTCGACAACCCGTTCGAGCTGCTGGTGGCCACCGTGCTGTCGGCGCAGACGACGGACCTGCGGGTGAACCAGACGACGCCCGCGCTGTTCGCGAAGTACCCGACGCCGGAGGACATGGCGGCGGCGGTGCCGGAGGAGCTGGAGGAGGTCATCCGGCCGACCGGGTTCTTCCGCAACAAGGCGAAGTCGCTGATCGGGCTCTCGATCGCGCTGCGGGACGAGTTCGGCGGCGAGGTCCCGGGCCGGCTGGCCGACCTGGTCACCCTCCCCGGCGTGGGGCGCAAGACGGCGAACGTGGTGCTCGGCAACGCGTTCGGCGTGCCCGGGATCACCGTGGACACCCACTTCGGGCGGCTGGCCCGGCGGTTCGGGTGGACGGCGGAGGAGGACCCGGTCAAGGTTGAGGCGGCCGTCGCGGAGATCTTCCCGAAGTCGGAGTGGACGATGCTCTCGCACCGGGTGGTCTTCCACGGGCGGCGAATCTGCCACTCCCAGAAGCCGGCCTGCGGGGCCTGCCCGATCGCGCCGCTCTGCCCCTCCTACGGGGAGGGCGAGACGGATCCGGAGAAGGCGAAGAAGCTGCTCAAGTACGAGATGGGCGGCCACCCCGGCCAGCGGCTGAGGCCGCCCGCGAACTACCCGGGCGAGGCGGCGGCACGGGCCGACGCCGTCGCTCACCAGGGCAAGGTCGCGGATCTGGCGGTGGCCGAGTGACGGCGCACGGCCACGACCGGGGGCCCGGGCAGGCCCTGCCGGGACGGATCGAGCGGGACGGCCTGCCGTCCTGGCTGGAGCCGGTCCGGGACGCCGCCGAGCGGGTGCTGCCCGAGCAGCTGAGCCGCTTCCTGCCGCCCGCCGAGGGCGGTCGCGCCGCGGCCGTCCTGATGCTCTTCGGCGAGGGCGGGACCGGCCCCGACGTGCTGCTGATCGAACGGGCCCGGTCGCTGCGCTCGCACGCCGGGCAGCCCTCCTTCCCCGGGGGCGCGCTGGACCCGGAGGACGGCGACCCCGAGGGCTCCGGCCCGGTCGTGGCGGCGCTGCGGGAGGCCTGGGAGGAGACCGGCCTGGACCCGTCCGGGGTGCAGGTCTTCGCCGCCCTGCCCGCCCTCTACATCCCGGTCAGCCGCTTCGTGGTCACCCCCGTGCTCGGCTGGTGGCGCGAGGAGTCACCGGTCCGTCCGGTGGACGCGGGCGAGACCGGCGCGGTGTTCCGGGTGCCGATCGCCGAGCTGACCGACCCTGCCAACCGGGTCCGGCTGCGCCACCCGTCCGGACACCTGGGGCCGGCCTTCGCGGTCGGCGGCCGGCTGGTCTGGGGCTTCACCGCCGGGGTGATCGACCGGGTGCTGCACCACAGCGGCCTGGAGCTGCCCTGGGACCAGACCCGGATCGTCGACCTCTCGGACGAGGCGCTGGCGCTGGTGCAGGGTGACCGCGACCGCTCCCGTGCGCTGCTGGGCGGCGACGCCAGGACGACGTGAACGCCCGACTGTGTGGCCCCGGCGCCCGCCGTGGGAGGGTGTCGGAGTGAACGTCCTGGATCTGCTGCTGATCGCCGCCGCCGTGGGATTCGCCGTGTCGGGCTACCGGCAGGGCTTCGTGGTCGGCGTGATGTCGGTCCTCGGCTTCCTCGGCGGCGGCCTGATCGCCGTCCAGCTGCTCCCGCTGCTGCTCGACCACCTCAGCCCCGGCACCACCGCCTCGGTGGTGGCCGTCGTGGTGGTCATCGTGCTGGCGGCGGTGGGCCAGGCGGTCACCACCCACTTCGGCTGGAAGCTGCGCGGCCACATCGACCGCCGGCCGGCGAAGGCGCTGGACGCCGCCGGTGGCGCGGTGGTCAACGTGATCTCGATGCTGCTGGTGGCCTGGCTGATCGGCTCGGCGCTCGCCGGCACCTCCCTGCCCACCGTCTCCAAGCAGGTCCGCACCTCGGCGATCCTCGGCGGCGTCCAGGACACGCTGCCCTCGGACGCGCCGAACTGGTTCTCCGACTTCTCCAAGGTGCTCGCCCGCAACGGCTTCCCGCAGGTCTTCAACCCCTTCGAGCACGAGCCGATCACCCAGGTCGACACCCCCGACCCGGCGCTGGCCGCCAGCCCGGCCGTGGCCAAGGCCAAGCAGAGCCTGGTCAAGGTGGTCGGCACCGCCACCGCCTGCAGCAAGACGCTGGAGGGCAGCGGCTTCGTGTTCGCGCCGCACCGGGTGATGACCAACGCCCACGTGGTCGGCGGGGTCGACGAGCCCACCGTGCAGATCGGCGGCGTCGGCCAGCTCTACGACGCCACCGTCGTCCGCTACGACTGGCAGCGCGACATCGCGATCCTGGACGTGCCGAAGCTGAACGCCCCCGTGCTCTCCTTCGCGGGCGAGGCGAAGACCAACGACAACGCGATCGTGGCCGGCTTCCCCGAGAACGGCGCCTTCAACGTCCAGCCGGCCCGTATCCGCGGCCGGATCCAGGCCAACGGCCCGGACATCTACCACCGCGGCCAGGTCGTCCGCGACGTCTACTCGGTGCGCTCGCTGGTCCGCCAGGGCAACAGCGGCGGCCCGCTGCTCACCCCGGACGGCCAGGTCTTCGGCGTGGTCTTCGCCAAGTCGCTGGACAGCGCGGACACCGGGTACGTGCTGACCGCGGCCGAGGTGCGCGAGGACGCCGAGAAGGGCAGCACCGCGGCGACCCGGGTGGACACCCAGGGCTGCGCGCTCTGACGCGGCCGGCCGTCGCCCTCGTGCCGGCCGGTCAGGACCTGCCCGCTGCGACCCGGCCGCGCGGACTCGGCCGGCCCGCCCCGCCCGACTTGGTCGACCCGCCCGATCCGACCTGGCTGTGGGCCACCGGTGGGTCCGATGTCCGCCGCGTTGTCGGCCCGGGCTGGTAGCGTCGGCCGCGCTCACCCGTTCGGCTCAACCGGGTGCCGTCCCGGGGTGGGCCGAGCGGAGGTCGGCGGCGTCCGATGATGGGTCACTCGCACGCGGTCAGCGGGGCGATGCTGTACGCGGCCTCGGCACCGTTCCTGCCGCCGCTGCTGCTCGACACCACCCTGCAGCCGGCGGACATCCTGATGGGCACGGTGCTCTGCGCCGGCGCCGCCCTGCTCCCGGACCTCGACCACCACGACGGGACGATCGCCAACTTCCTCGGCCCGGTCTCCCGGCTGCTCTGCCGCCTGGTGTCCTGGATCTCCGGCGGACACCGGCACGCCACCCACTCGCTGCTGTTCGTCGCGCTGATGGGGGGCGGTACCTGGGCCGGCGTCACCTACCTGGGCCGGAACTTCACCCTGGGCATGACGTTCTTCCTCCTGGCGCTCGCGATCCGCGCCCTGCGGCTGCACCCGCCGGGCGACGGCCCGACGGCGTGGATCACCATCATCGGCCTCGCCGCGCTGGGCACCGCCGGGATGAACAGCTGGATGCCGAACGCCCCCGGCTGGCTGCCGTACGCGGTGGCGCTGGGCGCGCTGGCGCACCTGCTGGGCGACTGCCTGACGAAGAAGGGCGCGCCGCTGCTCTGGCCGCACAAGGAGCGCTACGAGGTGGTGCTGATCAAGCGCAGCGGCAACAGCGTCGAGACGAAGGTGCTGGTGCCGATCATGTCGGTGGCGACCTTCGTGCTGCTCTGGTTCACCGCGGTGTCACCGACGTGGGTGAACTGACCCGGGCGGGCCGACCGCCGCGCCGGTCCGGTCGCTGAACCGGACCGGCCGCGGGGTCGCCGGTCGCTCGGACTGTCGGGTCGGGCCGGGCCGCGCCCGGCCCCGGTTCTCGTTCGCGCCGCCCCGGCGCGGAGGCTCAGCTCTCGCGCCGTAGCCGCGCGCCCACCCAGCGGGCGCGGCGGCCGAGGATGCGCGGGATGCCGAGCTGCCGCTGCGCCGTGCTCCGGCGGCGGTCGGTGCCGTCGTGACCCAGGTCGTCCGCCCAGTCGGGGCGGTGGCCGGACCTCTGCGAGCTGTTGTGGCGTCGGCTGCGCGGAGCGCTGCCGTGATCGGGCATCCAGGTCATACCGCAATGGATGCCCCTGGGTCGGCCGGGATAACCGCCCGGGATGTCGTCAACATGGCCTATGCGTTTGTCATATGAGCTCAATATCAACGGAGTTGGGCTCCGCTTCCGTGTCCGGATGCGGAGGGCTCTCAGTCCTTGTGGCGGCCGATCCAGTCCAGCAGCTCGGCGGTGAACTCCTCCGGCGCCTCCTCGTGCGGGAAGTGCCCGATCCCGGGCAGCAGCCGCCACCGGTACGGAGCGGCCACGTACTCGCCGCCGCCCAGCGCGGTGTGCGACAGCAGCACCGGGTCGGCGGCGCCCTGGACGTGCAGGGTGGGCGCGGTGATCGGCTTCTTCATCCGGCGGGCGAACTGGATGCCGTCCGGGCGGGCCATCGACCGCAGCAGCCAGCGGTACGGCTCGATCGAGCAGTGCGCGGTGCTGGGGATCTGGATCGCCTGCCGGTACGCGGCCACCGCCGTCCGGTCCAGCTGGTTCGGTCCCGTCCAGGCGTCCAGGTAGCGGCCCACCAGCGCGGCGTCGTCGGCGACCAGGCGGCGTTCCGGTATCCACGGCCGCTGGAAGCCCAGCACGTGCTCGAAGGCGGCCATCTGGCGGCGGTCCGTCAGCAGCGCCCGGCGGAGGTCCCGGGGGTGCGCGGCGGAGACCACGGTGAGGCTCTGGATCACCGACGGCCGCATCACCGCCGCCACCCAGGACAGCGTGCCGCCGGAGGCGTGGCCCACCAGGTGCGCCCGGCGCTCGCCGAGCGAGCGGATCACGCCGGTGATGTCCAGCGCGAGGTTGCCCGGGTCGTAACCGCGGGGGGTGCGGTCGCTGCCGCCGATGCCCCGCAGGTCCAGCGCGACGGCCCGGTAGCCGGCCTCGGCGAGCGCGGTCAGCTGGTGGCGCCAGGCCCACCAGTACTCGGGCCAGCCGTGCACCAGCAGGACCAGCGGGCCCTCGCCCAGCTCGGCGATGTGGAACCGGGCACCGTTGGCCGCCAGGTCGCGGTGCTTCCACGGACCCGCCTGCCGGACGTCCCAGGGCGCCGCGGGCACGGCCCCGGTGGAGCCGTCCTCGCCCGCCCCTGGCGCGTCGACGGCCTCCTCGGCGGCGTCCTGACCGTGGTCGACGCCGTCCTGACCGGGCGTGCGGTCGGGGCCGGAGCTGGCGGACGGCTGCGCGGGCACGGGCTTCTGGTCGAGCGGCATACCGAGAGCGTGTCACATCGGCGCGCCGGGTACGTGCTCGGCACTCGCTCCCGGGGCGTCCCGACCGCACCGGACGGGACCGGAGCGGACCGCACCGGACGGGGCGGGACCGGACGGGACCGCACTGGACGGGACCGGACGCGGGCCGGACACCGGGGGAGGGGGGGGGGGGGGGGGGGGGGGAGGGGGGGGGGGGGGGGTGGGGGGGGGGTGTGGGGGGGGGTCGAGGGGAGAGCTCATCTCTTC
>NZ_JBVHVO010000001.1:377801-706440 GCF_055564815.1 Kitasatospora sp. NPDC028961
TCGACCAGGCCAACCCCCCCTTTCCCCCCCCCCATTCTTTTCCTGGCCGCAACCACGGGAGGGGAAACAAACCCCCCCCGGACAACGGGGGGGGGGGGGGGGGGGGGGGGGGTGGGTGGGCCCCGGGGCGGTTCGGGCGGTGCCTACGGGATGCGGCCGAGGGCCCGGTCGATCTCCTCCTGGGTGGCCGGGCGGGGCCGGGCGTTCTTGAGCACGTCCGCGGTCTTCTGGGCGCCCTCGATGGTGCGGTGCGGCTTCTCGATCCGCTTGAACGAACGCAGTGCCAGCAGCCCGAGCAGCAGCGCCAGCAGCAGGTACGCGCCGGCCACGATCAGGAACGACCAGCCGAGCGAGAGGCCCAGGGCGTGGATCCCGTACGCCGCCGCCGCGCTCAGCATCGGCACCGCGGCCAGTGCCACCACGCCGGCGACCGTCAGCGACACACCCCCGGAGACGCCGCGCTTGACGTCCGCGCGGAGCTCCGCTTTCGCGAGCGCGATCTCGTCGTGGACCAGGGCGGACAGGTCGGTGGTGGCCGCCGCGAACAGCTGCCCCACCGAACGCTCGCCCTCGTAGGGCGCCCGGCCGTTGCTGGACGGGTCTGCGGCTCCTGCGGGCATCAGCGGTTCTCCTCTGCGGCTGTGCGGCACGACGCCGCCGGGCGGTGCGGCTCCCGGTCGTTCCGGGGGCCGTCATCGGGGACCGCTCCGGGGATCGGGGCGGCCGGCGGCGTCTGTGGACTGTCGACAGCTCAGAATCATGCCCCTACCGGTCAGTCGCACACCACTCCGGGGCCCCGCCCGGGGTACGTGTCCCGTTCGGGGGGAGCGCGCCCGGCCGCGGCGGGCGCGCTCAGTCGGGCGGGGCGGGGCGCCGGGGTGGTGCCGGGGGCCACCGCCTTCGGCCGCCCGCCGCCTCGTACCCGTCGGCGGGCCGTCAGCGGGCGGGGCCGGAGCCGGGTCCCGGTCCGGCGCCGCCGGGGCCGCTCTCGGCCGACCGGCGGGCCGCCTCCGCCACCCGGGCCTGCCAGGCCGGATCGTCCTGCTGGTAGACGTCGGGGATGCCGTCGCCGTCCACGTCGCGGTCCTCCTCCTCGCAGAGCTCCCGGTAGTGCCGGTTGCGCAGCTTCAACAGCACGGTGGCGACCAGCGCGCAGAGCAGCGAGCCCACCAGCACGGCGGCCTTGGAGAGGTCGGCGAGGTCGGCGTCGTCGGGGAAGGCCAACTCGCTGATCAGCAGGGACACGGTGAAGCCGATCCCCGCGAGCACCGAGACCGCGAACATGTCGGCCCACTTGAGCTGCGGATTCAGCTCGGCGCGGGTGAAGCGGGCGGCCAGCCAGGTGCCGCCGAAGATGCCGACGGTCTTGCCGACCAGCAGACCGAGGACGATCCCGAGCGGGGTGGCCTGGGTGAACACGTCGGCGAGGGCCGACCCGGAGATCGCCACCCCGGCCGCGAACAGCGCGAACACGGGGACGGCGAACCCGGCCGAGAGCGGTCGGACGAGGTGCTCGATGTGCTCGCCGGGGGAGTACTTCTCGTCGCCCACCCGGTGGCAGCGCAGGATCAGGCCCATCGCGACGCCCGCCACCGTGGCGTGCACGCCGCTCTCGTGCATCAGTGCCCAGATCACGAAGGCGAGCGGGACGAACAGGTACCAGCCGTGCACGCCGCGCCGGTGCAGGAACCAGAACAGGACCAGGCCGGCGAAGGCCAGCCCCAGTGCCCAGAACTTGATGCCGGAGCTGTAGAAGACGGCGATGATCAGGATCGCGATCAGGTCGTCCACCACGGCGAGGGTGAGCAGGAAGGCCCGCAGCGCGGAGGGCAGATGGGTGCCGACCACGGCCAGCACGCCGAGTGCGAAGGCGATGTCGGTCGCGGTCGGGATCGCCCAGCCGCCCGGGTGGCCGCCACTGCCGGAGTTGGCGAGGGCGAAGATGATCGCGGGCAGGGCGACGCCGCAGACCGCGGCTATGACCGGCAGCATCGCGGCACTGGGACTGCGCAGCTCGCCCGCCACGAACTCGCGCTTGAGCTCGATGCCGGCGACGAAGAAGAAGATGGTCAGCAGACCGTCCTTGGCCCAGGAACCCAGGCTGAGGTCCAGGTGGAGCGGCGTGGACGGCCCGATCGTGTAGTCGAGGACGCTCTCGTACGCGGCCGGCCAGGCATTGGCCCAGATCAGTGCGACGACGGCAGCGATCAGCAGCAGCACGCCGCCGACGGTCTCGGTGCGCAGGGCGTCGGCGATGTAGGTCCGCTCGGGGAGGGGGAGTCTGCCGAGGAACTGGCGTCGCCGGGTCGGCTCGTTGACGGGCTGCTGGTCGGTCACGCGGGGACCTCCTCGGGCGGGGGAACGGTGTACGGATGCACCTGTGGTGCAGTGCCGACCAGACTTCCCGGCGCGCCCTGTGACGCGACCGATTCCCGGGGGAGATCTTGTCGCGTCGTTGACAGTCTAGCCGGAACCGGAGTGGGATATCCGCATTGTCATAATTCAGGACTCGGGCCCCGGTGTCCCGTGCTGCACCCGGCCGCGGCACCCGAATGGAGTCGGCCGCATGCAGACGGGTGAACGCCTCCCTATCGTCGATCGCAGTGCCACCCGATCGGGTGGCGCGATTCCCCGTTGCCCTCCTGTGGAGACCTGACGATGCCCAGACCGCCCCTCTTACTGGCCCCTGCTGTCCGACCGACCGCTCCGCAGGAGCGCTGACCGGTGAACGGCTCCACGTACGCCCCCGCCGCCGCCGCCGCTGCTCCGGCCACCGCCACCGCCACCGCCACCGAGCCCGGCCCCGAACTCGGTCGTCTGCTCCGCCCGTTGTTCCGTGCCGCCGCTCCGGGCAGCGGCTCCGCCGTCGTGGTGATCCGCGGCGATGAACGGACCGTCGCCTGCCGCGGCCACTCCGACCGCTCCAGCGAGCGCCCCGTCCGTGCCGACACCCGGTTCGCGCTCGGCTCCGTCACCAAGACCTTCACCGGACTGCTGCTCGCCGAGATGGCCGCCCGCGGCGAGGTCGGCTACGACGACCCGATCGACCGTTACCTCCCCGCCGGCGCCGCGCCCGGGTACCCGCGCGAGCGGCCGATCACCCTGCTCCACCTGGCCACCCACACCTCGGGACTGCCCCGGCTGCTGGTCGGACTGCTGCCGGCGATGGCCCCCCGGTGGTTCACCAGCCCCTACGCCACGTTCGGCCCGGCCCACCTGCTCGGGGCGCTGCCCCGCACCCCGGTCCGCGGTACTCCGGGCGCGCAGGTGCGCTACTCGAACCTCGGCTTCGGGCTGCTCGGACTGCTGCTGGCCAACGCGGCCGGGCAGCGCTACGAGGACCTGCTGGAGGCCAGGGTCTGCGGGCCGCTCGGCCTGGTGGACACCTCCTGCGGCCCGGGCCGCGAGGACGCCGCCGGATACCGGCGCGGCCGGCGCGTCCCGTCCTTCCGGCTGCCCGCGCTGCCCGGGGCCTCGGCGCTGCGCTCCACGGCGGACGACATGCTCCGCTATCTGCAGGCGCATCTGGCGCTGGACGCCGTCCCGCTGCCCGCCCGGGCCGACGCTTCGGTGCTGCGGACGGCGCTGGGCGAGGTCCGGCGCCCGCGAGTGGATCGGCGGCGGGGAGGGGCACGGATCTGCCTGGGCTGGAACCACCGCTCGGTCCCGACGGCTCCGGAAGCGGGCCGCCCGGCGGCCGAACCGGCCGGCAGCCCGCTGGGCGACGACCCACGTGGCGGTTCGGGCGACGACCTGCGTGACGGTCTGCGCGGCGCCACGGGCGGTGTCGGTGCCCCGGCTGCTGCTGCTTCGGGTGGCACCGGCCGGGAGTTCGACGACGAGGTGGTCTACCACGCCGGAGTCACCCGGGGGTTCACCACCTTCGTCGGATTCAGCCCGCGTGCGCAGGTGGGGCTGGCGGTGATGGCCGGCACGCTGCCGCTGCGCAGCCGGAGCTTCGCCCAGAGCGCGTACGACACCCTGCGCACGTTGGTCACCGAGCGCCGGTCGCAGGGGGAGTGATCCCGCCGAAGCGGATCCGCGCGAAGCGCCGTGAGGTGCGGGAGGTTCCGCGCCGCCGGTAGCGGACAGCGGTGCCCCGGGTGGTCACGACCGCCCGGGGCACCGCGTCGTTCGACGGGGTGTCAGCCCTCGCTGCCCGCGGGGGGCAGCTGGGACTGGATCAGGCTCATCACCGAGCTGTCGGCCAGCGTGGTGGTGTCGCCGACCTCGCGGCCCTCGGCGATGTCGCGCAGCAGGCGGCGCATGATCTTGCCGGAGCGGGTCTTCGGCAGCTCGCCGACGACCTTGATCTGCTTCGGCTTGGCGATCGGGCCGAGCGTGCGGCCGACGTGCGCGCGCAGTTCCTCGACCAGTTCGGGGCTGTCGGTGGCGGTGCCGCGCAGGATGACGAAGGCGACGATGGCCTGGCCGGTGGTGGCGTCGGCGGCGCCGACCACGGCGGACTCGGCGACGGCCGGGTGGCCGACCAGGGCCGACTCGACCTCGGTGGTCGAGATGTTGTGGCCGGAGACGAGCATGACGTCGTCGACCCGGCCGAGCAGCCAGATGTCGCCGTCCTCGTCCTTCTTGGCGCCGTCACCGGCGAAGTACCGGCCCTGGAAGCGCGACCAGTAGGTGTCGATGTAGCGCTGGTCGTCGCCCCAGATGGTGCGCAGCATGGACGGCCACGGCTCGGTGAGCACCAGGTAGCCGCCGGAGCCGTTGGGGACCTCGTTCGCCTCGTCGTCGACGACGGTGGCGGCGATGCCCGGCAGGGCGCGCTGGGCGGAGCCCGGCTTGGTCTCGGTGACGCCCGGCAGCGGGCTGATCATCATGGCGCCGGTCTCGGTCTGCCACCAGGTGTCCACGATGGGGGCCTTGCCGCCGCCGATGTGCTCGCGGTACCAGACCCAGGCCTCGGGGTTGATCGGCTCGCCGACGCTGCCCAGCACCCGCAGCGAGGAGAGGTCGAACTTCGCGGGGATGTCGTCGCCCCACTTCATGAAGGTCCGGATCGCGGTGGGCGCGGTGTAGAGGATGGTCACGCCGTACTTCTGGACGATCTCCCAGAACCGGCCCTGGTGGGGGGTGTCCGGGGTGCCCTCGTAGATGACCTGGGTGGCGCCGTTGGAGAGCGGGCCGTAGACGATGTAGGAGTGTCCGGTGACCCAGCCGATGTCGGCGGTGCACCAGTAGACGTCGGTCTCCGGCTTGAGGTCGAAGACGGCGTGGTGGGTGTAGCTGGCCTGGGTGAGGTAGCCGCCCGAGGTGTGCAGGATGCCCTTGGGCTTCCCGGTGGTGCCCGAGGTGTAGAGGATGAAGAGCGGGTGCTCGGCGTCGTGCGCCTCGGGGGTGTGCTCGGTGGACTGACGTCCGGTGATCTCGTGCCACCAGACGTCGCGGCCCTCGGTCCAGGAGACCTCCTGGCCGGTGCGGCGGATCACCAGGACGTGCTCGACGCCGTCGGCCTTGGTCAGCGCCTCGTCGATGGCGGGCTTGAGCGCGGACGGCTTGCCGCGGCGGTAGCCGCCGTCGGCGGTGATGACCAGCTTGGCCTGGGCGTCCTGGATCCGGGAGGCGACGGCGTCGGCCGAGAAGCCGCCGAAGACCACGGAGTGGGTGGCGCCGATCCGGGCGCAGGCCAGGATCGCGACGACCGCCTCGGCGATCATCGGCAGGTAGATCGCCACCCGGTCGCCCTTGGCGACGCCGACCTCCAGCAGCGCGTTGGCGGCCTGCGAGACCTCGTCCTTGAGCTGGGCGTAGGTGATCGAGCGGCTGTCGCCGGGCTCGCCCTCGAAGTGGATCGCGACCCGGTCGCCGTTGCCCGCCTCGACGTGGCGGTCGACGCAGTTGTACGCGACGTTGAGCTTGCCGTCCGCGAACCACTTGGCGAACGGCGGGTTGGACCAGTCGAGCGTCTCGGTGGGCTCCACGGCCCAGGTGAGGCGGCGGGCCTGCTCGGCCCAGAAGCCCAGGCGGTCCTCGGAGGCCTGCGCGTACGCGGCCGCGGTGACGTTGGCGGCTGCGGCGAGCTCTGCCGGCGGGGCGAAGCGCCGCTCCTCCTTGAGCAGGTTGGCCAGGCTCTCGTTGCTCAACGCGCACTCCTCATCGAGTCATGATCGGGGTCAATCCCGTGCGTGGGGATTGTCCCGTGTGTCCCAGCGCACAGCTCACCAGGCGAAGTGGTCGGTTGACAAGAGGCGCCGGGTAATTGGTGTAGACCTTTGACCGAGAGTCGAACGGTAGGCCGAGGGAGGAGAGCCTCGGTGGCGGTACGGAGAACTGGGCCCGTGCCCCGGCCCGCCCCGGCGGGACACGGGCCCGGCTCTCAGGCGGCCAGCCGGGGGTCGCCCCCGGTGACGGCTGCCGTGGCGAGGTCCGCGCCGGTGGCGGAGACCTCTTCGATTTCACTCATTCGCCCGGGCGTGTCGCAGGGCGCCGGGCCCGCCGTGCCGCCCAGCGCCTCGACCGGACTGAACCGGCCGCTCTCCCGGTCGAGCACGTAGGCCTGGGCGGTGGCGAAGTCGAAGTACATCCCCACCAGCCGCAGGCTCCCCTCGGCGACCCGGCGCTCCACGGCGGGGTTCGCCATCAGCTGGTCCAGCTGCTGGACCACATTGGTGATGCAGAGCTGCTCCACCACGTCGGCCGCCGGGCGGGTGGCGAACTCGGCGGGCACGCGGCGCATCCGGTCGAGCGAGCCGCGGCCGTTGCGCAGCCAGCGGGTGAGCGCGGTCGGCGGCCCGGGGCGGTCGTGGACGCCCTCCAGCAGGGCCTTCATGGCCCCGCAGCCGGAGTGCCCGCAGATCGTGATGGAGCGCACCTCCAGTACCTCGACGGCGTACTGCACTGCGGCGGCCACCGAGTCGTCGGCGGCGCCCGGCTCGAACGGCGCCGGTACGAGGTTGCCCACGTTGCGAACGGTGAACAGGTCGCCCGGCCCACTGTTGGTGATCATGCTGGTGACCAGGCGCGAGTCGGAGCAGGTCAGGAACAGCTGGGAGGGCGTCTGCCCTTCCCGGGCGAGCCGGGCGAGCTCGGGGCGGACCAGCGGAGCGGTGTGCAGCTGGAACACCCGGACGCCGTCCAGGAGCCGGCCGTGCGGATCCTCCTGCTGGTCGATGCAGTGGTGGCCGACCCAGGGTGTCCAGGCACGGCAGCGGTGCGGGCCGGAGGAACTGCCCGCCCGGACGGTGCCGTCGGGATCGAGGACCTCGTCGTCCTGGCGCCGCGTCACCATGGACACCTGGCCGCCGGCCGCCTGGCGACCCGTCCGCCAGCTGTGCAGCGTCTCGTACGCGGCGTGGTCCAGGAAGGAGCCGTCGTGGACGACCGCCACGTCGGCGGTGGCGGGGATGCCGGCCAGCGCGCGGCTCAGCCGGGGCACGGCGGTGAAGGTGAGCGGCCCGTGCGTCTGCACCGTGAAGGAGCCGTCGGGGCCGGCCAGGACGTCCACATGGGCGCGGGTCAGGCGGTAGAGCGCGAGCAGGACGGCCGTCGCGGCGCCCAGCGCCACCCCGAGCAGGACGCCGAGCAGCACCACGCCGAGCACGGTGGCGAGGTAGACCGGGAACTCCCGGTGCCGGTGCACCTTGCGGATGTGCGCGAAGCTGACCATCTGCAGGCCGACCACCAGCACGAGCGCGGCCAGCGCGGCGAGCGGGATCCGGCGGAGCCCGCCGGTGAGCGCCAGCGCGGCCGCGAGCACCCAGACGCCGTGCAGGATCGAGGACCACCTGGTCTGTGCGCCGGCCCGGACGTTGGCCGTGCTGCGCACCGCGCCGCCGGCGATCGGCAGCCCGCCGAGCAGGCCGCTGATCATGTTGGCGAGGCCCTGGCCCCGCAGCTCGCGGTCGAGGTCTCCGGTGCGGTGGGCCATCCGGTCGATGGCGACGGCGGAGAGCAGCGACTCGACGCTCGCCACGGCGGTGACGGTCAGCACGGCGGCCAGGATCGCGGCCAGCGGCCCGTGCGGCAGGTCGGGGACGAGGTCGTGCGGCTCCCAGGCGGGCAGTTCGACCCGGGCGAGCTGCAGCCCGAGGGTCATCGCGAGCGCGGTGGCGGCGCCGACGGCGACCAGCGGGCCCGGCACCTTGGTCAGCCGGGCACCGAACGCCCCGGCCCTGCCGGGGAGTCGGCCGAGCCTGGGCCAGCCGAGCAGGACGGCGGCGGTGACCGTGCCGACGACCAGCGCGGACGGGTGCGGGCCCGCCAACTGGCTCGGCAGCGCGCGCAGATTGGCCAGTGCGGAGCTCTGCGGGGATCCCCCGAGGACGACGTGCAACTGGGCGATGGCGATGGTGAGGCCGACGCCGGCCAGCATGCCGTGCACGATGGCGGGCGAGACGGCGAGCGCCGTCCGGGCCACCCGGCGGACGCCGAGCAGGAGCTGGAGCAGCCCGGCGGCGAGCGTGATGGCGCAGGTGGCCTGCCAGCCGTACTGGGTGATCAGCCCGGCGGTGATCACGGTCAGCGCGGCGGAGGGGCCGCTGACCTGGAGGGGAGTGCCACCGAAGAAGCCGACCACGATGCCGCCGACGGCGGCCGCGGCGAGCCCGGCGGTGAGCGGGGCGCCGGTGGCCAGGGCGATGCCGAGGGAGAACGGCACCGCGATCAGGAAGACCACCAGGGAGGCGGAGAGGTCCTGCGCCCAGTGACCGCGAGAGGGGGGTCCGGGCGGGGCGTGGTCGTTGGTGTCGGAGGCGATGGGTGCGCTGGAGATGTCGAGGGTCATTGTCTTCCCGTCTGTCCGGGGGAACGAACGCAGTCAGGTCCGGTGGTGAGTCCGGTTGTGGGGGCTCGGGGAGTCGGATCGGCTGTCGTGGGTCGCGACGGTGTGGCGGGATGGCGTGGGGCGCGGCGGGGATTGCGGGTGTCACCGGCCGGGCCGTGGACCATCAAGGGGCCTCGAAGAAGCCGGGGAGGACCGGGCCGCAGAGAGGACCATCAAGACTCGGTAAACCGAGGGTAATGAAAGCTTTGCACAGCGTCATCTCTGGCGGTAGGTCCAGCGCCCTTGATTCACCCCATTGGGTGGTGTTCGAACGGATGGAAATCTGCTGGTGGCGCCCGTGGCGGCGTCGAACACGCGCAAATGGGCCGTGGCTTCCCCGGGAGCGGGGGAAGTCACGGCCCATGGGCGGCGGCGGGGCGGGCGTGCGACCGGGAGGCGCTCCGGCGCGGGGTCCGAGAGGGTGGGGCGGGATCGGCCGTCAGGCGTGGGCGCCGGCCGGGGCGGGCCGCTGGCCGCCGAGCACGAAGGCGCGGTCCACCTGGGTGGCGAGGTCGATGCCGACCTTGGCGTTGGCCCAGCTCTCCGCGTTGCGGAGGTGGAAGAGGACGGCCTGCTCGGTGTAGCGGAGGGCGTCCCGCCGCTCGTGGGCGGCGTCGGCCTCGGCGCGCAGCTGCTCCAGCACGGCGCGGTTGCCCGGCTCCAGGGCGCGCAGCGGAGGCTCGGCGCCGCGCTCCAGCCGGCGCACCCAGTCGGACTGCCCGAAGGTGGTCAGCAGGTCGTCGCCGACCTCGGCGCGCAGGAACTCCAGGTCCTCGGCGCTCTGCACCTTGTTGCCGACCACGCGCAGCCGGACGCCGAAGTCCCGGGCGTAGTCCTTGTACTGGCGGTACACCGAGACGCCCTTGCGGGTCGGCTCGGCCACCAGGAAGGTCAGGTCGAAGCGGGTGAACAGCCCGGAGGCGAACGAGTCCGAGCCGGCCGTCATATCGGTGACCAGGTACTCGTCCCGGCCGTCCACCAGGTGGTTGAGCAGCAGCTCGACCGCGCCGACCTTGGAGTGGTAGCAGGCCACCCCGAGGTCCTCCTCCGTGAAGGCGCCGGTGGCCAGTAGTCGTACGGACCCCTCGTCGAGCGCGATCGGGCGGGCGCAGGCCGCGTACACCGGGTTCTCCTCGACGATCCGCAGCAGGCGCGAACCGCGGCCGGGCGGCGTGGTCTTGATCATCTCATCGGCGGACCGGATCAGCGGATTGTCGCCGCGCAGGTACTCCTTGATCTCCGGCAGGTGAGCGCCGAGCGACGGCAGCTCCGCCGCCTGAGCGTCCGTCAGGCCGAGGGCGGGGCCGAGGTGCTGGTTGATGTCGGCGTCGACGGCGATGACCGGGCGCCCCGCGGCGGCCAGGTGGCGGATGAACAGCGAGGACAGCGTGGTCTTGCCGCTGCCGCCCTTGCCGACGAAGGCGATCTTCAACTGGGACTCCCGCTCTCGCTCTGGGGCCCGATCTCGGGGCCGCCTGCTCGGGGCCTCTGCCGGGCTGCTCCGCGCGCCCCTTCCGGGTCGCGTCCGGGCTGCGCCGAGGCCGACGATCCCCTGAATTGGAAATCGTTATCGTCTCCGATAGTGGCCATGCTATCCGTGGTTTCGGGTTCACCGGGGGAGGGAAGTGAGGATTGCCTCTAACGGGTGATGCGGGGTTGCTGTTCCGGGAGGGGGCCCTCGTTCATTACTCTCGGGTAGGTGAGCACAGGAACAGATCCCCTCGCCCCGCTGGCCCAGCTCCCCGGGGTGCCCGACGCGGTGGCCGAGGTGCGCAAGGCCGTCGACCGGCTCTACGGCCACCGGGTGATGCGCCGCCGCGCGGCCGAGGTCACCTCCGAAGCCGCGCTGCGCGGGGCCCGCGCCTCGGCGGCGCTGGCCGGGGCGGACTGGCCGCTGGAGGAGGTCCGGCGCCGCAGCGACTTCAGCGCCGACGAGGAGTCCCGCACCGTCGGCGCCGCGCTGCGGATCGCGGCCGAGGCCGGTCAGCTGCTGAGCATCTGGCGGCACTCGCCGCTCCAGGTGCTGGCCCGACTGCACCTGCTGGCGGTCGGGGACGCCGACCCTGCGGCTGGTCGGCCGAGGCGGGCCGGGGAGGGTGTGGAAGACCTGTTCCCGCTGGAACTCAAGCCGGTGGAGAGCGTCGAGGTGGAGGCGGCTCCGGCCGGGCCGGCGGTCGAACCGCCACCGGCGCCCGGGGCCGAGGAGGTCGCCGCCCGGCTGGACCAGCTCTCCCGGCTGCTGATCGCCCGCGCCGAGGGCCAGGGCGTCGGGACGCCGGCCCTGGTGGTGGCCTCGGTGGTGCACGGGGAGCTGTTGGCGCTGCGTCCGTTCGGCTCGTACAACGGTGTGATCGCGCGTGCCGCGCAGCGGATCGTCCTGATCGCCGAGGGGCTCGACCCGAAGTCGATCTGCCCGGCCGAGGTCGGTTTCGCGGAACTCGGCACGGACACCTACCGGCGCGCGCTGGCCGGCTACCTGGCGGGCACGCCGGACGGCCTGGCGGCCTGGATCGGCCACTGCGGCCGGGCGCTGCGGCTGGGCGTTCGGGAGAGTACGGCGGTCTGCGAGGCGATGCAGCGCGGCATGGTCTGACCGGTCCGGGGGCGCGGTCCGGCCGGGCGCGCCCTGGGCCGGACCCGGCGGGGTCGGCCGGCTTCGGCGACGCGGGCGGTCGACGGGCGGTGAGAGCAAGGATGCGGCGGCACCCGATCCTGCCTGGGTGCCGCCGCTGGTACAGGTGCCGGGTGACCATGCATGCACCGGAAGTGCCCATCAGACGGGGATCCTGCCCGTTCGTCTGGTGCGGCGGCCCGACAGCGGGTCGGCTGCATGTGGGTGCTCGACTATCTGTACGTGCGGTCCGTGGGGCCTGAACTGCGTTGTCGGTTTGACCTCTTCGGTCCTGTACCGGGTCTCGCGGGCCGTGCTTCCTTTGTATCGCGTTTCGGAGGAAAGGGGAACCCGAATCGAGAAGTCTTCGGCTTTTGCCCGTTCTACCCGAAGGGCCCGGTTAAGTACCTCTTTGGGGGGAGCTGCTTTCGGCAGGCCGGGACGGCGCGAGCGGCAGGCGCCCGGCGCACGGGCCGAGTGTCAGCCCACCCGGTGCGCCGGCCGCCGGCCACGCGCCCTCAGGCCGCCGGACGGCGGCGGCGCGCCACGTACCAGATCACACCGGCGGTCAGTGCCGCGGCGCCGACCGCCACCGCCGTCAGTACCGAGCCGCTGGGCGCGGAGAATTCCGGGAGCCGGCGCCGCAGTTCCACCGGACGGTCGAAGACCAGCACCGGCCACTCGCGGGCCACCGCCTCCTTGCGCAGGGCCCGGTCCGGATTGACGGCGGACGGGTGGCCCACGGCCTCCAGTAGCGGCAGGTCCGTCGAGGAGTCGCTGTAGGCGTAGCACTGGGCGAGGTCGTACCCCTCGACCTCGGCCAACTCCCGGATGGCGGCGGCCTTGTTCTCGGCATAGGCGTAGTAGTCGATCTCGCCGGTGTACCGGCCGTCCTCGATCTTCAGCCGGGTGGCGATCACGTGGTCCGCGCCGAGCAGCGCGCCGATCGGCTCGACCACCTCGGAGCCGGAGCTGCTGACGATGACCACGTCGCGCCCGGCGGCATGGTGCTGCTCGATCAGCGAGGCGGCCTCGTCGTAGATGATCGGATCGATGAGGTTGTGCAGGGTCTCGGCGACGATCTCGCGGACCTGCTGGACGTTCCAGCCCCGGGTGAGCGCGGAGAGGTACTCGCGCATCTTCTCCATCTGGTCGTGGTCCGCGCCGCCGACCAGGAAGACGAACTGGGCGTAAGCACTGCGCAGGACGGCCCGACGGTTGATCAGACCGCCCTGGTAGAAGGGCCGGCTGAAGGCCAGGGCGCTCGACTTGGCGATGATGGTCTTGTCGAGGTCGAAGAAGGCGGCAGTCCTGGGGCCTGCCGGGCGCGTGCGGGTGACCGGCAGGCCGGCCGCCGCGGGAGCGCCGGGCTCCTCGGCCGCGGTGGCGCCGTCCTGCTCGGCCGCCGCGGAATCCGGGACGGCGCCGGAGTTCCCGCGCTTCCCCTCCGCCGCCTTCCCGTCCGCCGCGGGGTTGTCGCTGTTCTCGACAGCCGCCCCCTTGGTCCCGGTGGCCGCTGCGGACTTCGAGGCCGCGGTCCCGGTCGTCCCGGTCGTCCCGGCGAACTCCGCGGTCTCGATGGTCTCGATGGTCTCGGCAGTCTCGGCGGTGGAGTCCGGGGACTCGTCGGCGTACTCGTCGGCGTTCTCGGTGGTGTCCACGGGAACCGAGGATAGAGGGCGCTGGAAAACAGCCCGCCATTCGGTGTACTCATGGCCGCGCGGGTTTGTGTTTCTGGCCGCTCGGGTACACCATGGAAGTCACGGATCGTTCGCGACCGTGCTAACCCGGTCCGGCTCCTCCCCCCCGAGTCGGGCTGTGGATAGACGACCCCCGCTCTCCCCCCCGGCGGGGGTCGTCGCACGTCCGGGGCCATTTTCAGGGCTTGAACGGCTGCTGCGGAGGATTCCGCGCCCGGCCCGGTGGCGATCTACAAGGGGTGTCGGATCGAGGATGCACCGGTCCGCTTTCATCACTCTCGGTAGTCAGTTGCTCGGGGTTGCCATGCGTCGGCCCCCTGCCGCCGAAGACGCCCTCGGGATGCTTCGAAGAGCGCGCGAAGAACCCGGAGCGTGTTCGGGAGGCCTCGGTGGAGGCCGGGTCGATCAGCCTCGGCGTGATGTTCCGACTCTTCTCGGTGAGCCCGTTTCGTCAATTCATTGCTCAATAGCCCCCTGTCCGAGTGAACGAAGTTATCCACAGCCCGGAGTTGTCCACAGGGAATCGGAACGGGGCTGACGGAATCCGGATCACCCCCCACCGTGATGCACGGCAGCGGTTGCCGGTCGGACCCCATGGGGCCGGCCGCGCGGTCGCCCGCCGCGTCCATCCGGATGCGCGCCCGTACCGCTCAGCGCGAGCGGTACGGGCGCCGTACAGGGGAGACCGTCATGTCGACACCACTCACCGACCACGCCGCCGCGGACGGCCCGGCGACCACCGGCCCGCTCGTCGTCACCGAGGACGACGGCCTGGCCGAGCACCTGCTGCGGCTGTGCGTGGCCGCCGGTACCGAGCCGCAGCTGATCCGGGGTGCCCCGCCGACGCGCGGGCTCTGGGAGAGCACACCGCTCGTACTCGTCGGGGACGACCAGGCCGAGCGCTGTTCCGGGCTCCCCCGCCGCACCGGGGTACTGCTGCTCGGGCTGGACCTGGACGACCCGGGCATCTGGGTCAGGGCCGTCCAACTCGGCGCCGAGCACGTGCTGTTCCTGCCGGACGCCGAGGCCTGGCTGCTCGACCGGATCGCGGACGCCACCGAGGGCATCGGCACCTCGGCGCTCACCGTCGCCGTCCTCGGCGGCCGGGGTGGGGCCGGTGCCTCCACCCTGGCCTGCGCGCTCGCGGTCACGGCTGCCCGCACGGGCCGGCGGACCATACTCGTCGACGGCGATCCGCTGGGCGGCGGGCTCGACATCCTGCTCGGCGGTGAGACGGCCGGCGGCCTGCGCTGGCCCGACCTGGCCGGTTCGCGGGGCCGGGTCAGCGGCGCCGAACTCGCGAAGGCGCTGCCGGTGCTCAAACGGCTGTCCTCGCTCTCCTGCCTGTCCTGGGACCGTGGCGACACGCTCGCCGTGCCGCCCGAGGCCATGCGCAGCGTGCTGGCCGCCGCCCGGCGCAGGGGCGGGCTGGTCGTGGTCGACGTGCCGCGCCGGCTCGACCCGGCCGCCGGCCAGGCGCTGGAGCAGTCCGACCTGGCGCTCCTGGTGGTGCCGGCCGAACTGCGCGCGGTCGCGGCCGCCGGCCGGGTCGCGGCATCCGTCCGGATGCGGCTCCAGGACGTACGGGCCGTGGTGCGCCCGCTGCGGCCCTTCGGGCTCCCGGCCCACCGGATCGCGCAGGGGCTGCGGCTCCACCTGGCGGGGGAGTTGGAGCCGGAGCCCGGGCTGGCCGCCGACGCCGAGCAGGGCGTACCGCCGGGGATCCGTCCGGAGGGCCCGCTGGCGCGTTTCTGCGAGACCTTCCTGGACGAGGTGCTGCCGCCGGTGCCGGCGGTGGGCGGAGGTGTGTACTGATGGTTCGTCTCGGAGGTACGGGAAGGGCGAACGCCACCGGGCGGAGCCTCGGTGCGCGGGAGCGCCGGCCGCTGCGCAGCGTGGTGACGGCGGCCGGGCCGGTGGAGTCCGGCCGGCAGCCCGAGCCGCCCCCCTACGGGCGGACGGCTCGGGAGGAGCGGACGGCGGCGCTGGTCGACGCGGTGCGGCTCAGGTTGGCCGAGTCGGGCGCCGCGCCGACCGCCGGGTCCGTCGCGGCGGTGCTCCGGGCGACCCGGCCGCCGCTCGGCGGCGACGAAGTCCTCGACACCGTGCGCTCGCTGCGCGCCGAGCTGGTGGGTGCGGGCCCGCTGGACCGGCTGCTGTCGGCGCCCGATGTCACGGACGTCCTCGTCAACGGGCCGGACGAGGTCTGGGTCGACCGGGGCGGCGGTCTGCGCAGGGCCACCGGTGTCCGCTTCGCCGACGCCGAAGCGGTCCGTCGGCTGGCCCACCGGCTCGCCACGGCGGCCGGGCGCAGGCTCGACGACGCGCGGCCCTGGGTGGACGCCCGCTTGCCGGACGGCACCCGCTTGCACGCGGTGCTGCCGCCGATCGCGGCCGGGTGCACCCACATCTCGCTGCGGGTCTGCCGGCCCCGCCCCTTCACGCTCGACGAGTTGGTGGCCGGTGGCGCGCTTCCCGCCGCCGGTGCCGAACTGCTGGCAGGCATCCTGCGGGCCCGGCTCTCCCTGCTGATCAGTGGCGGAACCGGCACGGGCAAGACCACGCTGCTGGCGGCGTTGCTCGGGCTGGCCGGGCCCGGCGAGCGCATCGTCGTCGTCGAGGACTCCGCCGAGCTGCGACCGGCCCATCCGCATGTGGTCCGGCTGCAGAGCCGACCGCCCAACCAGGAGGGGCTCGGTGAGCTGACCCTGCGGGACCTGGTCCGCCAGGCGTTGCGGATGCGGCCCGACCGACTGGTGGTGGGAGAGGTGCGCGGAGCCGAAGTATCCGACCTGCTGGCCGCCTTGAACACCGGACACGAAGGTGGCTGCGGCACTGTGCACGCGAACGCCGCGGCGGACGTCCCGGTCAGGCTGGAGGCGCTCGGCTCGCTCGCGGGGCTGGACCGGGCGGCGCTGCACAGCCAACTCCGAGCCGCGCTGGACGTGGTGGTGCACCTGGTGCGGGAGCCGGCCTCCGGGAGGCGCCGGGTCGCCGAGATCCACACGCTGTCCGGTGACCGCGACGGGCTGGCCGTCACCACCGCGGCAGTGGCGTTCACGGCGGGCGGGGCCACCGTGCCCGGAGCCGGCCGGGACCGGCTTCTGCGGCTGCTCGCGGCCCGCGGGGTGGCGGTGGGCGCGGCGCTCGCGGGAGGACCGTCGTGAACCCGGGGGCGGTCGAGGTGGCGTTCGGCCTGCTGGTCTGCGGGTGCGCGGTGGGTGCGGCCGGGCTGCTGGGGTTGTGGCGCGGCAAGGGTGAACGGCGAAAGGAGTGAGCGAGATGACGAGAGATCAGGTCGAGCTGTGCTGGGTGGCGATGCTCTGTGTGGTGGCCACGGTGGGGTGGAGCGCTCTCCAGCGCCAGGTGGTGGGAGTCAGGCGGTCCAGGCTCCTGTTCGTCGGTGGGACGGGTGGGGGAGGGGGTGGGAGCGATGGCGTGCCGATGCCCCGATGGCGGTGGCCCTGGTCGAGCCCCGAGGCGGTCGGATCCGGTTCGGTCGCGCGGCCGCGACGGCCGGAGTGGCTGACACTGGAGTTGCTCCTCCTGCCCGGCGGGTTGGGAGTCGCCCAGGTGACGGCTTCGCCCGTGCCGGTGCTGGCCGCGGGCTTGGCCTTCCTTCCCTTGCGGCGCCGACGGCTGCGTCGCGCGGTGGAGGCGGAGGCCGGTCGGCGGGCCGCCGCAGTGGTGGACCTCTGCGCGGCACTGGCCGGGGAGTTGCGCAGCGGCGCCACGCCCGAGCAGGCGCTCCACCTGGTGACCACGCGAATCGCCGAGGACGACGAGGCCCTGCGCCGGATCGGCCTGGAGCCGGTGGCCCGGCTCGCGGCCGGCCGGTACGGCGGAGATGTGCCCGGTGCCTTCGAGTCGCTGGCGGAGTTGCCGGGTGGCCGCGGGGCGACCGCGATCGCCGCCTGCTGGCGCGTCACGTCCGACGGCGGCGCGGGGCTGGCCGCCGGGCTGGACGGGGTCGCCGAGGCACTGCGGGCCGAACGGGCGCTGGCTGAGGAGATCGCGGCCGAGCTGGCCGCGCCGAGGACGACGATCGCCGTCCTGGCGGCGCTGCCCGTCGCCGGGCTGCTGCTCGGCGCGGCGCTCGGGGCCCGGCCGCTGACCGTCCTGCTGCACACTCCGGCCGGGCTCGCCTGCCTGGCGGGCGGCGCGGCGCTGGAGGGGCTCGGCGCGGCCTGGACGGCCCGGATCGTCCGGGCTGCCTCCCGGGGCGCCCTGGAGGGTCCTCTGGGCCGCGGAGGCTCGGCCGCCGGGGCCACGGTCGGGTCCGGGGTCGTGGTCGAGCCCGGAGGCGGCGGCGCAGTCGGCGACCGGCCGGACGGTGGGTGGCGGTGCGGCATCTCCCGTACGCGGGCCCGGCCCGGTCGGCCGAGCGGTTCGTTCCGTGCCGAGGCGGCTTCGGCGTGACGCCCGGTACCGAGCGGCTCGCCCTCCTGGCAGGGCTGGGAGCGGGAGCGCTGTTTCTGCGGCGGTGGTCGAGGGGGCGGACCGGCCGCCGGAGGGCGGTCGCGCTGCTCCGTTCCGGCGGCTGCCGGTCCAGTGCTCGCTCCCGGCCCCGTCGGCCGGGCCGGCCCACGGCGCGGGGGCGTCGGCCGACCTGGGCCGGGCGGCCGGCCGGCGGGGGAGAGGGCCACCTCCGGAGCGCCGGGTCCGCCGCACCGGGCATCGCCGCGATGGGCATCGCCGCGATGGGGCGTGTGCAACGGGCCATGGTGGCGGCCTGCGCCGGCGCGGCTATGGCCGCCGTGCTCGGCGGGGGGCCAGGCCTGGGGGCGGGCGTCCTGCTGGCCGTGGGTCTGCACCGGTGGCTGACCAGGGCGCGGTCCCCGGCGGAGCGGCGGTCCGCGTGGGAGGAGGAACAGCTGGCCCGGCAACTCCCGTTCGCGGCGGAGCTACTCGCGGCCTGCCTCGGGTCGGCCGCCTCGCCCGCCGCGGCGGTGGCGGCGGTCGGCCGGAGCGTCGCCGCGCCGATGGGGCCACGGTTGGTGACGATCGCGGCCGAACTGGCTCTGGGGGCACCGCCGGAGCTCTGCTGGAGACGATTGGGTGAGGAGCACCCGGCCCTGGCGCCGCTGGCGCGCTGCCTGATCCGGACGAGTCTGAGCGGAACCCCGGCGGCCGGGCCGCTGGTCGGGCTGGCGCAGGCCCGTCGGACCGCCGCCGCCCGCACGGCGCACGCCAGCGTCCGCCGTGCCGGAGTGCTCGCCACGGCGCCGCTGGGGCTCTGCTTCCTCCCCGCGTTCGTACTGATCAGCGTGGTCCCGGTGGTCATGGGGCTCACCGCCGGCTTCGCCCGGTCTATCTGAATCGACGACCTCAAAACCTCCGCTGTCGAACTCGAATCACCGCCCGGGCCGCGAGTCGGTCCTGAGCGGCAAGGAACCCAAGGAGAGAATCCATGACTGCAGTGATCGCGCACAGGCCCGCCGACAACGGCCGACCGTACCGGCGCCTGCTCGAGGTGTGTCGCAGGCGGAGTCGCTGGGCGGCCGTCCGGATCCGGCGGGCAGCTCGCGCCCGGGGCAGGTCGGACGCCGGAATGACCACCGCCGAATACGCCGTGGGCACGGTCGCCGCGTGCGCGCTGGCCGCCGTGCTGTACAAGGTGGTGACCAGCACGGCCATCGTCGAAGCGCTGACCGAGGTCATCACCCGGGCGCTCCATGCGTCGTGACGGCCGGTGGGCCGACAGGCCTCCCAGGGCATTCGGGGCAGCCAGGACGTCCGGGGCAGTCGGGGTGACTCGGCTCCGTCGCCGGGACGCGGGCTTCGTCACCGCCGAGACGGCGGTGGCGATGCCGGCCCTGGTCCTGCTCGCCGTGATGCTGATCTGGGGAGTGCTCGCGGCGGCCGCGCAGATCCGCTGCGTCGACGCGGCGCGGGTGGGTGCCCGGGCGGCCGCGCGTGGCGAGGTGGACGCTGCCGCGATCGCCCAGGCGGCGGCCCCGCCCGGGGCGGCTGTGCGGGTGGCCGTCGAGGCGGACACGGTTCGGGTCACGGTGGACGCGCCCTCGGCGGCCCCGGGCCGGCTCGCCGGCCTGCTCTCGGTGCGGCTCGGCGCGGCCGCGGTGGCGGCGCGGGAGGACACCCTGACGGGCGGCGCGGGTGCGGGTCCATGGCCCTCCTGATCCCTGGGGCGGCCGTGATGGGCAGGGTGGCCAGGGCCCGGGGCGCCCGTGCGTCGGTCGGGCGCCCGACCGACGGCGGATCCGCGACGGTCTGGCTGGTCGCGTTCGCGGTGCTCGGCTGTACGACGTTCGCCGCGGTCCTCTCGGTCGGCGCGGTGGTGGGAGCCCGCCACCGCGCCGAGTCCGCCGCCGACCTGGCGGCCCTCGCGGCGGCCGACCGGCTGCTGCTGGACCTGGACGGCGGGTGCGCCCGGGCCGCCGGGATCGCACGGGCACAGGCGGCCGCCCTGGTGTCCTGCACGGTGGACCGGGAGGCGGACGCCGTCGAGGTGGTGGCAGAGGTGTCGATCGGCCGCCTTCCGGTGGATCTGCCGATCGGGCCGGCGCGGGCCCGTTCCCGAGCCGGGCCGATCCGTGCCGCGGTTGCTGCTACGGCTGCTGCCGCGGACGAGGGCGTCAGTGCGACGGCAGGCGGCTCATGAGCCCTCGGCGGAGGGCTCGGCCGTCCCGGCCCCGGCCCCCGGGTCGCCGTCGCCCTGAGGCTCGTGAGGCGTCCGGCCCCCGTCCCCGTTGCGGTCCCCGTCCCCGTCTCCGTCCCCGCTCGGGGCCTCGGCCCCGGCCCCGGCCCCGTCGGCCGTCGGTGCTCCGGCGAGCAGGATGTCCAGCAGTCGGACGGCGGCTGCCTTGTCCAGCGGTTCGTTGCCGTTGCCGCACTTGGGCGACTGCACGCAGGACGGGCAGCCGCGTTCGCACTCGCAGGCGGCGATCGCCTCCCGGGTGGCCGTCAGCCACTGGACGGCGCGCTGGAAGCCGCGTTCGGCGAACCCGGCCCCGCCCGCGTGGCCGTCGTAGACGAAGACCGTCGGCAGCTCGGTGTCGGGGTGCAGCGGCACCGAGACACCGCCGATGTCCCAGCGGTCGCAGGTGGCGAAGAGCGGCAGCAGGCCGATGGAGGCGTGTTCGGCGGCGTGGGCGGCTCCGGGCAACTGGTCGAGCGGGATGTCCGCGTCGAGCAGCTGGTCCTCGGTGACGGACCACCAGACCGCCCGGGTCCGCAGGGTCCGGGGCGGCAGGTCGAGTTTGGTCTCGCCCATGATCTCCCCGGTGGAGATCCGTTTGCGGAGGTAGCCGACCACCTGGTTGACGACCTCCACCGAACCGAAGCTGAGCCGGCCCTCGCCCCAGGCGAGGGAGGTGTCGGTGGAGAGCACCGAGATGGAGGTGATGTCCCGGGCGGCCGTCGTGTACGGCGGGTCGGCCGGCTCGACCAGGGCGACGGAGCTGGCCAGGTCGAAGTCCCGGACGAGGTAGCTGCGTCCCTGGTGGATGTGGACGGCCCCGGTGTGGACGGTGGTGTGGGCGGCGGAGGCGTCCACGGTGCCCAGCAGCCGGCCGGTCGGAGCCTCGACGATCTGCACCGGGCTGCCACCGCTGCCACGCAGGTCGACGGCGTCGGCGGCGCGTTCGCGGCGGGTCCAGTACCAACCGCCGCCGCGGCGGCGGAGCAGCCCGCGCCGCTCCAGGACGGGCAGCAGCGGGCCCGCGGAGGGGCCGAACAGGTCCAGGTCGCTGTCCCTGAGTGGGAGTTCGGCGGCCGCCGCGCACAGGTGCGGGGCGAGGACGTGCGGATTGTCGGGGTCGAGCACGGTGGCTTCGACGGGCGTGGCGAAGAGCGCCTCCGGGTGGTGCACCAGGTAGGTGTCCAGCGGGTCGTCGCGGGCGATCAGGATGGCCAGGGCGCCCTGGGCCTCGCGCCCGGCCCGCCCGGCCTGCTGCCAGAGCGAGGCCCGGGTGCCGGGGTACCCGGCCATCAGGACGGCGTCCAGACCCGAGATGTCGACGCCCAGTTCGAGAGCGGAGGTGGAGGCGACGCCGAGCAGCCGGCCGGACTGCAGATCGCGTTCGAGGGCCCGGCGCTCGTCGGCGAGGTAGCCGCCGCGGTAGGCGGCGACCCGGTCGGCGAGCGGTCGGCCGAGCTGGTCCTGGGCCTGGAGCGCGACGAGTTCGGCCGCCCGGCGGGAGCGGACGAACACGACGGTGCGGGTCTGCCGTTCGACGAGGTCGGTCAGCAGGTGGGCGGCCTCGGCGGTGGCTGTCCTGCGGACCGGTGCCCCGTGCTCGCCGACGTTCTCGGTGAGCGGCGGTTCCCAGAGCCCGAACACCATCGGACCGCGCGGCGAGGCGTCCTCGGTGACGGCTTCGGCGGGCAGCCCGGTGAGCAGCCGGGCGGTGGCGCCCGGGTCGGCGGTGGTGGCCGAGGCCAGCATGAAGGTCGGGGAGGAGCCGTACCGGGCACAGATCCGGCGCAGCCGGCGCAGCACCTGGGCGACGTGCGAGCCGAACACGCCCCGGTAGCTGTGGCACTCGTCGACCACCACGTAGCGCAGCGTCTTGAGGAAGGAGGACCAGCGCGCGTGCGCGGGCAGGATGCCGCGGTGCAGCATGTCGGGATTGGTGAGCACGTAGGAGGCGTACTGGCGGACCCACTCGCGTTCCTCGGGCGGGGTGTCGCCGTCGTAGAGGGCGGGCCGGACCCTGGGCGGGGCGAGTTCGGCGGCCCGTCGCCGCTGGTCGGCGGCGAGCGCCTTCGTCGGGGCCAGGTAGAGAGCGGTGGCGCCACGGCCGTTGCGGGCCTCGGTCCCGTCCAGCAGGTCGCTGAGCACCGGCGCCAGATAGCCGAGCGACTTGCCCGAGGCGGTTCCTGTGGCGATCACCACAGTATGGCCGCTTTTGGCCAGGTTCATCGCTTCTGCCTGATGGGCCCAAGGACGTTCCACGCCCAGCTCCCGGGCGGAGGCGACGATCTCGGGTCGGATCGAGTCGGGCCAGGGTGAATAACGTGCTGGTCGGGCGGGAAGGTGCTCCGTATGGGTGAGCCGGTCCGACCGCCCCCGGGTGGTGGACAGGGTCGTGAGCAGTGCCTCGGGCAGGCTGTGACGGGGCGGCATGAGGACCCAGTGTGTCACCGGCGTGACGGAGAATCGTCGTAAGCCATCGTGCGGTCATGGTCGCAGGTGGTTGAATGTGGCCGTGACGGCCGTACGGCCGGGGGTCGCAGCGCTGAGGCTCGCCACGCGTGATTGGGCGCGTCCGGGGTACGCGACCATGCGGTGACGGCCGTCCGGCCGAAGATCGCAATGACGTAGCAAGGCAAGGTGCTGGAGGTTCCGTGGACCTGTCCCTGTCGACCCGTACAGTCGGCGATCGCACGGTCGTCGAGGTTGGCGGCGAGATCGATGTGTACACCGCCCCGAAGCTGCGTGAGCAGTTGGTCGAGCTCGTCAACGACGGCAACTACCACCTCGTCGTCGACATGGAGGGCGTGGACTTCCTCGACTCGACCGGTCTGGGCGTGCTGGTGGGCGGTCTGAAGCGAGTGCGGGCCCATGAGGGTTCGCTGCGCCTGGTGTGCAACCAGGAGCGCATTCTGAAGATCTTCCGTATCACCGGCCTGACCAAGGTCTTCCCGATCCACACCTCGGTGGACGACGCGGTCAACTCGACCGACTGACCAGGCCGGGCCGGCCTCGTGTCGACCCGTCCGATCCACGTGTCCGGCGTGCCGGGGCCCCTGTGGCCCCGGCCCGTCCGGGCCCGCCCCGGAGCCGGTGGGACCGGTTCGCAGGGGCCCGCATGCCCGGCCCCGGCCGGACACCCCGAGGGGGAGAGATGGCAACCGTCGAACTTCGATTCAGCGCGCTTCCCGAGCATGTCCGTACGGCCCGGCTGGTCGCCGCGGCTGTGGCAAGACGAGCCGGGGTCGACGAGTCGGTGCTCGACGAGGTCCGGCTCGCCGTCGGTGAGGCGTGCTCCCGTGCGGTCGGCCTGCACCAGCGCGGTGGCATCACCGGTGCGGTCCGGGTCGCTCTCACGGACCAGGAGAAGCGTTTCCTCATCGAGGTCGAGGACGAGGCGGGCCCCGCCACCGTGCCGGCCCCGGGTGCTGCCGAAGGCGATCCGGACGAGGACACCCTGGGTCTCGCCGTGATCACCGGACTGGTGGAGGAGCTGGAGGTCACCAGTGGAGCGAGCGGTGGCCTGATCCGGATGAGCTGGCCGGTCTCGGTCGACGCGATGGCACTCTGACCGGCGACTGCCGACGGCCGGCCGGTCCCTCCCGTCCGGCCGGTTCCTGCTGCCCGCCGACTACGGCGGTGGCCGCTGTCGTGGTCACTCGCACGCCGTTGCGGTCGCGCCGCCGTCGTGACGGCCGACCGGTTGCCGCACAGTCCCTCGCGCCACACCACGGCCGCAGCCGGGGAGTCCACCTGGCGGAAGCGCATTGACAAACTGTTGAATCCAGCGGTTCCCTGCTCTCGGCACGACCGGCCCCGATCGGTGATCGGGTCTGTCGTAGAAGAGGGAACCCATGCGGATTCGCATCCTGTGGCCCGCCGGTCAGGCGCTCGCCACGCTCGCGGCCACCCCCACCGCCCAGGCGCTCTGGGGTGCGCTGCCGATCAGCTCGTCGGCCAGTACCTGGGGCGAGGAGGTGTACTTCGGGACGCCGGTCAGCGTGCCCAGGGAGGATGACGCCCGGCAGGTCGTCGAGCCGGGCACCGTGGCGTTCTGGACGGACGGTGACAGCCTCGCGCTGCCCTTCGGGCCGACGCCGATCTCCCGGGACGGCGAGTGCCGGCTGGCCAGCCCCTGCAACATCCTCGGCTCCCTGGACGGGGATCCCGAAGTGCTGCGCACCGTACGCCCGAACGACCCGGTCAGGGTCGAGCGGGCCTGAACCCGGTCAGCCTGGCCTCGGTTCGCCTGGATTCGGGTCGGCCTGGGTTCGGTCGGCCTGAGTCCCTATCCCGGGCCCGGTCCGCCCGGGCCCGGTACGCCTCCCGTCGTGAGGGCCCCCGAGGCCGGGGAAGGCCGTCCGAAGGAGGGGAGCGACCGATCCAGGCCGGGGAGACCGGTCGGAGCCGGTACGGGCGGGAACCGGGGGCCGGGTGGCGGCCGTGTAGGTTCGCAGTTCGACGACCGAAACCGAAAGGGCTTCTCCCGGTGAACAAGCGACTGCTGGCCGTACCCGCGCTCGGCGCGCTGCTGGCGTTCGGCGCCGTCGGCTGCGGCGACGACAACAGCAAGCAGCTGGAGTCCTGGGCGGCGAACGTCTGCGGCGCGGCCAAGGACCCGATCGCCCAGGCGCAGACCGCTCTGGCGGACACCGGCCAGGTGAAGACCGGTGAGGCCCCGGCCGATCTGCAGAAGCGCCTCTCCGCCGACATCGGGCGGCTGGCCAAGACCAACCAGGAGATCGCCGCCGCCATCGACTCCGCGGGTGCGCCCAAGGTCGACGAGGGCGGGAACCTCCAGAAGGACACCGTCTCCGAGCTCAACAAGGCGGCCGACCTGTACCTCGACGTCCAGAAGAAGCTGGACGCGCTGCCCAACGACGAACAGGCGAAGTTCGCCGACGGGCTGCGCAGCGTCGCCGACCAGGTGCAGAAGCTGGCCTCGCTCTCCACCCAGGCACAGGCCAAGCTGCAGCGCGGCGACCTCGGTGCCGCGATGGCCAAGCAGGAGGGCTGCAAGCCGGGCTCGGCCGCCGCGGCGCCGACCGCCGGAGCGAGCGGGACGCCGACGGCCGGCGGCAGCACCGGCACCCCCGCGCCCGGCGCGACCGACGGCGCGAGCCCGGCGGGCAGCCAGGCCGCGACGGACCCGGCCGCGACCTCGGCCCCGCCCGCCCCCGCCCCCGCCCCGTCCAGCCCCGCGCCCTCGGCGAGCTGACCCGACCGGTCCGGAGCCGGTCCCGCCCGGCCGTGCCCGGCGCGGGCGGGTCGGCCGCCCCGGCGCGGGCGGCCCCGGCGGGGAAGCGGGCCCGGCGGCCGGGGGGACAATGGCGGGGTGATCAGTAGCCCCGTTCTCGACCCGACCCGCCTCCCCAAGTTCCGTGAGGCGCTGCTCGCCGCCGCGTACACCGCCGACGGCTGCCTCGACCTGCTCGGGCCCACCGGCTACGCGGCGCTGGCGCGCAGCGAGGCCGTCCCGGCGCTGCGCGCCACCCGTGGCGGCAGCCCGCTGGAGACGCTGGTGCGGCTGTTCCTGCTGCAGCAGCCCGTGCCGTACCAGGCGGCCGCCGCCGCGCTGCCGGTCGAGGACTGTCTGACCGACGGCTGGCTGCGCGCGGACGGGGACCAGGTGCGCGCCACCGTGGACGTCCGCCCGTACGCCAACGAGGTCTCCGGTCTGCCCAGTTCGGACGCCTGGGTGGTCTCCGACCTGGGCTGCGCGGTCGGCGGCGCGGGCGGGATCGGCTCCGGCGAGACCGCGCACGGCGTGGCCCGCAAGGACCTGGTGCTCGGGGTGGGGGGCGCCTCCACGACGCTGGCCAACATCACCGTGCGCCGCCCGGTCCGGGCCGCCCTGGACCTCGGCTCGGGCTCCGGGGTGCAGGCCCTGCACGCCGCCCGGCACGCGCAGCGGGTCACCGCCACCGACCTCAATCCGCGCGCGCTGCGGTTCACCGAGCTGACGCTCGCGCTCTCCGGCTTCGACAACACCGACGCCGCCGCCGGCAGCCTCTTCGAGCCGGTCGGAGAGCGGAAGTTCGACCTGATCGTCTCCAACCCGCCGTTCGTGATCTCGCCCACCGGCCGCTTCACCTACCGCGACGGCGGCATGGCCGGCGACGACCTCTGCCGCAGCCTGGTCCGCTCCGCCGCCGCGCACCTGGAGCCGGGCGGCTACTGCCAGTTGCTCGCCAACTGGCAGCACGTCAAGGGCGAGGACTGGCACGACCGGCTGGCCGGCTGGGTGGCGGGCACCGGCCTGGACGCCTGGGTCGTCCAGCGGGAGGTCCAGGACGTCGCCCAGTACGCCGAGTTGTGGCTGCGCGACGGCGGTGACCACCGCGGCGCCGGCGGTGACTACCAGGCCCGGTACGGCGAGTGGCTGGATGCCTTCGAGGCGGGCCGGGTCGAGGGCATCGGCTTCGGCTGGATCACGCTGCGGGCGAGCGGCGCCGAGCGGCCGACCGTCCGGGTGGAGGAGTGGCCGCACCCGGTCGAGCAGCCGCTCGGCCCGCACATCGAGGAGTGGTTCGACCGGCAGGACTACCTGCGCACGCACGACGACGCGGGGCTGCTCGCGGCCCGGTACGTGCTGGCCGACGAGGTGGTCCAGGAGCAGGTCGGCGCACCCGGGGCGGAGGATCCGGAGCACGTGATCCTGCGTCACAACCGCGGCATGCGGCGGGCCACCAAGGTGGACACGGTGGGAGCGGGGTTCGCCGGGGTCTGCGACGGGACGCTGTCGGCCGGCGAGATCGTGGACGCCATCGCGCAGCTGCTCGGCGAGGACCGGGTGGTCCTGCGGGACCGGGTGCCGGAGTCGTTGCGGCTCCTCACCGAGCAGGGGTTCATCCGACCGGTCGAGTAACGGCCCCGGAGCTGCCCCGCGGGCCCGCTGCCCGGCCGGCCCGCTGCCTCGCGGGCCGGCCGCCCTGCGGGTCCGCCGCCCCCGGCGCCCGGTCGGCCGCCCACCCGCGGCCGCCCCCCGCTGTCCGTCCGCCACCCGCCGGTGCCCTCGTTCCTTCGGCTCGCGTCGAAGCCCGAAGGCGGCCCCGCCGCGACCTGCCGTGGCTCGAAACGGCCTGCCGTGACCCGGCACGGCCCGGCGCGGTCCGACGGCCCGCCACGGCTCGGCCCGGGCACGACCCGATTCGGTCCGAACGGGCCGGGCCGGGCCCCTGCCGGTTCATCTCCCGGTGTCTCCTGGTTCGCCCGCCGGTCGCCGAACGGCTGTCCCGCGTTGGCCCCGGAATGTGAAGCTCTGTCCACAGGCTGTGGACAGAGCTGGGGGCAAGGGGTGGACACGACGACGGCCACGGCGGGCGGCGCGGTGCTCGCGCTCTTCGGCGGCGCACTGCTGCTCTGGTGCGCGTCCGAAGTGCGCCTTCGCCACCTGGTGCGACGCCGTGGCGTGCCGGCGGTGGCCACGGTGGTCGCCGAGGCCGACGCCCACGGTGAGCTGGACAGCGCACCGCTGCTCTCCTTCTCTGCGCCGGCCGTCACCGGTGCCTCCGGCCCGGGGCGATGCGCCGAGCTGGTGATCACCCGCCCACGCGGCCACACCCCGCTGCGCCGGCCGGCCCGCTTCGCGCCCGGGGCGTCCGTCCGTATCTCCTACGATCCTCGGCGGCCGCTCCGCGCGGTCCTGGCGGCGGCGGAAACCGGCCGGGCGGCGGTGGCCGATCTGCTCTGGACCTCGCTCGGCACCGGCTGCGTGGCCGCGGGGGCGGTACTGATCGCCGCCGGCCTCACGGGCTGAGCCCCGTCCCACCGCCGCTCCGCCCGCCGCGCGGTGTCGATTTTCCGTTGACAGATTTTGAAATCCGTCATTCCATCCTTCGAAACCCGCCGAAGCCCCCCTCCACGGGGCGCGATCCTCCATCATCGGGTTACCGTTCGAGTGGCGTCGGTCGGCCTTGCCGGTGAAAAAGCAGGATCCTTCCGTTTGACAAGGGTGGCCGGGGTACGGTCACACTCCGCTGGTGGGGTCGTCGTGCAGCGGCGCCCCCGGGACGGTGGAGGGGTCGGGCGGAGCGCAGCCTGTGCTGCCGGCGCCGACCAGCTCACGTAACGACCGGGAGAGAAGAGCGAAGGTGTCCCCGAGCAGCGAGACCGCGCACGGACAGCGACTCGTCATTGTCGAGTCGCCGGCCAAGGCGAAGACGATCAAGGGCTACCTTGGCCCCGGCTACATCGTCGAGGCGAGCGTCGGGCACATCCGGGACCTGCCCAGCACAGCGGCCGAGGTCCCGGACAAGTACACCGGCGAGGTGCGCCGCCTCGGCGTCGATGTCGACCACGACTTCGCGCCCATCTACGTGGTGAACGCGGACAAGAAGTCCCAGGTCAGCAAGTTGAAGTCGCTGCTGGCCGAGTCCGACGAACTCTTCCTCGCCACCGATGAGGACCGCGAGGGCGAGGCCATCGCGTGGCACCTCCAGCAGGTCCTGAAGCCCAAGGTGCCGGTGCACCGGATGGTGTTCCACGAGATCACCAAGACCGCGATCCAGGAGGCGGTGGCCAACCCGCGCGAGCTGAACCAGCGCCTGGTCGACGCCCAGGAGACCCGCCGCATCCTCGACCGCCTCTACGGCTTCGAGGTCTCGCCGGTGCTCTGGAAGAAGGTCATGCCGAAGCTGTCGGCCGGCCGCGTCCAGTCCGTCGCGACCCGCCTGGTGGTCGAGCGGGAGCGCGAGCGGATCGCCTTCCGCAGCGCCTCCTACTGGGACCTGGTCGCCACCTTCGGCACCGGCCGCACCCCGGCCGACGCCGCCAACCCGGAGACCTTCGGCGCCCGGCTCTCGGCCGTCGACGGCAAGCGGATCGCCAGCGGCCGCGACTTCGGTTCGGACGGCCGGCTGAAGGCCGGCAGCGTCAACACCCTGCACCTGGACGAGCAGGCCGCCCGGGCGCTGGCCGCCGCCCTGGAGCAGACCTCGTTCGGTGTCCGCAGCGTCGAGTCCAAGCCGTACCGCCGCTCGCCGTACGCGCCGTTCCGCACCACCACGCTCCAGCAGGAGGCCAGCCGCAAGCTGGGCTTCGGTGCCAAGCGGACCATGCAGGTGGCCCAGAAGCTGTACGAGAACGGCTTCATCACCTATATGCGTACCGACTCCACCACGCTGTCGGAGACCGCGATCTCGGCCGCCCGGGCGCAGGTCACCCAGCTCTACGGGGCCGACTACCTGCCGGACGCGCCGCGCACGTACGCCAGCAAGGTCAAGAACGCCCAGGAGGCGCACGAGGCCGTCCGCCCCTCCGGCGACCGCTTCCGCACCCCGGCCGAGACCGGTCTGAGCGGCGACGACTTCCGGCTCTACGAGCTGATCTGGATGCGCACCGTCGCCTCCCAGATGAAGGACGCGGTCGGCCAGTCGGTGACCGTGAAGGTCGGCGGCCGTTCCGCGGACGGCCGGGACGCCGAGTTCTCCGCCTCGGGCAAGATCATCACCTTCCACGGCTTCCTCAAGGCCTACGTCGAGGGCGCCGACGACCCGAACGCCGAGCTGGACGACCGCGAGCGCCGGCTGCCGCAGGTGACCGAGGGCGACCCGCTGTCCGCCGAGCAGCTCACTCCGGAGGGCCACGCCACCAAGCCGCCGGCCCGCTACACCGAGGCCTCGCTGGTCAAGGAGCTGGAGGACCGGGAGATCGGCCGCCCGTCCACCTACGCCTCGATCATCGACACCATCATCGGGCGCCGCTACGTCTTCAAGAAGGGGACGGCGCTGGTGCCGTCGTTCCTCTCCTTCGCCGTGGTCAACCTGCTGGAGAAGCACTTCGGCCGGCTGGTCGACTACGACTTCACCGCGCGGATGGAGGACGACCTCGACCGCATCGCCGCGGGCGAGGCGCAGTCCGTGCCGTGGCTGAAGCGCTTCTACTTCGGTGAGGGCGAGGGCCACGCCACCGGCGGCGCCGCCGAGGCCGGCAACGGCGACGGCGACCACCTGGGCGGTCTGAAGGAACTGGTCACCGACCTCGGCGCGATCGACGCCCGGGAGATCAGCTCGTTCCGGATCAGCGACGACCTCACCCTGCGGGTCGGCCGGTACGGCCCGTACGTCGAGCGCGCCTCCACCGTGGAGGGCGAGCCCGGCCGGCGCGCCGACATCCCGGACGAGCTGCCGCCGGACGAGCTCACCGTCGAGCTGGCCGAGGAGCTGCTGGCCAAGCCCAGCGGCGACTTCGAGCTCGGCCAGGACCCGGTCAGCGGCAACCAGCTGGTCGCCAAGGACGGCCGGTACGGCCCCTACGTGACCGAGATCCTGCCCGAGGGCACGCCGAAGACCGGCAAGAACGCCGTGAAGCCGCGGACCGCGTCGCTGCTCCAGTCGATGTCGCTGGACACCGTCACGCTCGACGACGCGCTGAAGCTGCTGTCCCTGCCGCGCGTGGTCGGTCTCGATGAGGAGGGTGTGGAGATCACCGCGCAGAACGGCCGCTACGGGCCGTACCTCAAGCGCGGCACCGACTCCCGCTCGCTCACCAGCGAGGAGCAGATGTTCACGGTCACCCTGGAGGAGGCCCTGGCCATCTACGCCCAGCCCAAGCAGCGCGGCCGGGCCGCGGCCGCGCCGCCGCTCAAGGAGCTGGGCACCGACCCGGTCAGCGAGCGTCCGGTGGTGGTCAAGGACGGCCGGTTCGGCCCGTACGTCACCGACGGCGAGACCAACGCGACGCTGCGCAAGGACGACGAGGTCGAGACCATCACTCCCGAGCGCGGCTACGAGCTGCTGGCGGAGAAGCGGGCCCGCGGGCCGGTGAAGAAGACGGCCAAGAAGGCCCCGGCGAAGAAGGCGGCGGCCAAGAAGACCGCCACCAAGAAGACCACCACCACCAAGACGGCCGCAGCCAAGACCACGGCCAAGAAGACGACGACCAAGGCCGCCGCGAAGAAGACGGCGACCAAGAAGGCCGCCGCGAGCAAGACCGCCGCCGTCGACGAGGGCTGACCCTCCACCAGCGGCACCGGGCCCGCGCCCTCTTCGGAGGCGCGGGCCCGAGGTCTGTGGGCGACCGGTGCGCGGCGCGGTGCGCGAGCACCTCCGGCGCGGAGTGGCGAGCGTGTGCGCGGCGCGTCACAACCCTGCAATGACGGGCATCCGGAAGCCCGCACCCCTCTTTTCCGACCGGTGCCGACCGCTACGCTGACCGTATGACGAGCGAGGAGCAGCCCACCCCCGGCACCGGCGGTGCCGCCAGAGCCGGCACGCCCGACCTGCCGGAGGTCGCGCCCGCCGGAACCCCCGGTGAGCGCGCCCGGGCACTGTTGCGGCTGCGCCCCTACCGCCGCCTCTGGACCACCCAGCTGATCGGCGGCACCGCCGACCGGCTCGGGCTGCTGGTGCTGCTCGCGCTGACGGTGATCGCGGCCGCCCTCGGCGGGCAGTTCGGCGACCTGCCGCGGAGCCTCGCCTTCGCCGTCGCCGCGGTCTTCGCGGCCCGGCTGGCCGCCACCCTGCTGGTCGGCGCCGCCCTGCTCGGCCCGGTGCACGGGCTGCTCAGCGGCCGCCTGGACCGGCGCTGGACGCTGCTCGGCGCCGACGCGCTGCGGGCCGTGCTGATCGGCGTCGCGCCCTGGTGGATCGTCTGGCTGGGCTCCGACTCCGGGCCCTCCGGCGCCGCGACCTACGTACTGCTCGCCACCGTCTTCGTGACCGGTGCGGCCGAGCGGGTCTGGGCGATCGCCAAGGGCGCCGCCGTACCCGGCCTGCTGCCGCCGGCCAACCCCTTCGCGCCCCCCGGGGAGCAGCGTCCGTCCGCGGCCAACCTGGAGAGCGTGCGGACGCTGGACCGCCGCACCGGCTGGGCCACCGTGCCGCTCGCGGCCGCCGTGCTGGTCGCGCTCACCCTGGTCAACAACGTCTTCGCGGCCCTCGGCTCGGACTGGCTGCGCGTCCACCAGACCACCTTCGCGGCGCTCGGCGCGGCCGCCCTGTTCACGGTCTCGGCCGTCCGGGCGTACCTCCAGCAGCTGCCCGGCGGTCCGACGGTGGCCCCTCCGCACTCCCCGCTGCGGAGCCTGCGCGCGCCGACCGACGCCACGCCCGGCCCCGCGCTGAGCAAGGGCCGCACCGGCGCCGCCCCCTACTTCACCTTCTCGGTCGCCGCCGCCTTCGCGTCGATGGCGGGCGTCGCGGCGCTCGCGCTGCTGACCGCCGCCGAGCACCGGGCCGGGCCGATCGGCTACGGCCTGCTGGTGCTCGCCGCCGTCGGCACCCCGGCGCTCGGCTCCCGGCTCACCCGGGCCACCCTGCCCGCGCTCTCCCGCCGCCGGCTGCTCGCACTGGCGCTGCTGACCGAGGGCGTCGCGCTGATCCTGGCCGGCCTGGTGCTGGACTTCGTCCTGGTGCTGCTGCTGACCGTGCTGGCTGGCCTGGTCGCCGGGATCGTCGTCTCGGCCGGGCGCTCGCTGCTCGCCCAGGAGGTCGAGGAGGCGCGGCTCCCGAAGGTCGACGAGCACCTGTACGCGGTGCTGCGGGCCGTGGTGGGCGGCGCGCTGATCGTCGTCCCGCTGATCGCCGCTGCCTACGGCGAGGTCGAGTACGGCACGCTCGAGCCCGGCTCGTTCACCTTCATCCACGGCGGCGCGGCCCTCGCGGTGGCCACCGCCGGGCTGCTGACGCTGGTGCTCGCGGCCGTCGTGCTGCTCAAGACCGACGACCGGCGGGGCACCGCCCCGTTCGGCCGGGACCTCGTCGACGCCGTGCGCGGCGCCGCCGGTCCGGCCCCGCACCGCACCACCGGTACCGGCTTCTTCATCGCCCTGGAGGGCGGCGACGGCGCCGGCAAGTCCACCCAGGCCCAGGCGCTCGCCGAGTGGATCCGGGGCAAGGGCCACGAGGTGGTGCTCACCCGTGAGCCCGGCGGCAGCCCGGTCGGGCAGCGGCTGCGCGGCCTCGTCCTGGACGTCGGCAACACCGGTCTGTCGCACCGCGCCGAGGCGCTGATCTACGCCGCCGACCGGGCCGAGCACGTCGAGAACGTCATCCGCCCGGCGCTGGCCCGCGGCGCGGTGGTCATCACCGACCGCTACATGGACTCCTCGATCGCCTACCAGGGCGCCGGGCGCGACCTGGCCGCCACCGAGGTGGCCCGGATCTCGCGCTGGGCGACCGGCGGGCTGGTGCCCGACCTGACCGTCGTCCTCGACGTCGACCCGACCAAGGCCCGGGAGCGGTTCACCGAGGCGCTGGACCGGCTGGAGTCCGAGCCGACCGAGTTCCACCAGCGGGTCCGGTCCGGCTTCCTCTCGCTGGCCGCCGCCGACCCGGCCCGGTACCTGGTCGTGGACGGCAGCCAGCAGCCCGGCTTCGTCACCACCGCGATCCGCCACCGGCTCGACCGCGAGCTGCCGCTCTCGGAGCAGGAGAAGGCCGCCCGGGCCGAGCAGGAGCGGCTGGCCCGCGAGGAGGCCGAGCGCCGCGCCGCCGAGGAGGCCCGCCGGCGCGCGGCCGAGGCGGAGGCCGAGCGCAAGCGGTTGGAGCTGCTGGAGCAGCTCCGCGCCGAACAGGCGGAGAAGGAGCGGCTGGCCAAGGAGGAGGCCGAGCGGGTCGCCGCCGAGGCGGCGCGCAAGGCGGCCGAGGAGGCCCGGCGCGAGGCGGAGGAGGAAGCCCGCCGGCGGGCCGAGGAGGAGGCCAGGCAGCGTGCGGCCGAGGAGGCCCGGCTCGCCGCCGAGGCCGCCGAGCGCCGGCGGCTCGCCGAGGAGGCGGCCGCCCAGGCGGAGCTCCAGCGGCAGCGTGAGCTGCAGCGCGAGGAGCAGCGCCGGCGCGCGGAGGAGGCGCTGCAGCGGGCCGAGGAGGCCCGGCTGGCGCAGGCCGCCGCGCTCGCCGCGGCCGCTGCCGCCGCCGAGAGCGCGGCGGACCGGGCGGACCGGCCCGCTCCGCCGGCCGACGACGTGACCACCGAGCTGCGGATCGTGCCGGAGCCCGAGGACGCGACCCAGGAGATCTCCGAGCGGGACCGCCGGGCGGCCGTCCGGGCGGCCGAGGCGGCCGGCGCCGCGGGGGCCGGTGGCGCTCCGGCGTCCCGGGCTCCGGAGGCCGACGCGACGACGAAGCTGCCGGTCGTCCCCACCGCTCCGGCGGACGAGACGGCGGTGCTGCCCCGAGTCCCTTCGGCGGATCCCGACCGGTCGGGTGCCGGGCGGCGCGACCACGCCGACCGGACCGAGGTGCTGCCGCGGGTCGAGCCGACCCGTCCGGCGGACCGGACCGAGGTGCTGCCGCGGGTCGAGCCGACCCGTCCGGCGGACCGGACGGAGGTGCTGCCGCGGGTGGAGCCGACCCGTCCGGCGGACCAGGTGCCGCCGGGCCTGTGGCGCGAGGAGCGGAACGCCCGGGGCGGACCGGCCGGCCCGGCCGGGCGGGAGACGCCGGTCGACAGCACCCGCGAGCTCCCGGCGGTGGAGGAGCAGCCCGCGGCCGAACCGCGCCCCCGGCCCTCCTGGGCCGAGGAGACGCCGATGGACGACCTGCCGAGCCTCACCGACACCCTGCTGGGCTCGCGCGACGAGTGGGCTCGTTGGGAACAGGGCGGCCCCGCCGACCCGGCGCCGCAGGACCCGCGCGGTGGCGCGGCCGCTCCTCCGGCCGACCCCGGCGGGCCGGAGAGCCGTGGCAGGACGGACGACCGGGGCGGGTCGGACGACCGGGGCGACGGCAAGGGCAAGGGCCGGCGCTGGGGGCGCCGGAGCTGACTCGGCCCCGGCCCGCACGGTCCCACGCGGCCTGGTGGGCCGACTCGGCCGGGGCGGGGCAGGGGCCTGAAGGACGGTGGGCGGTGCGGCCGGGGCGGTGCTCCGGCGGCACCGCCCGCCGTCGTACCGGGCACGTATGCTCGACTCCGGGAAACCGTGCCCGGAGCGCCGTCCGCCGCCCGGGTGACGGGCGCCGGCGCAGTCCGTACCGAGCTTGGGAGCAGCAGTGGCCGTCTGGGACGACCTGGTGGGCCAGGAGCGGGTGGTCGAGCAGCTGAGCGCCGCGGCCCGGGCGGCCTGGGCGACGGCCGCCGCCGGTCGCGGGGCCGCGCCGGAGCCGGGCGGCAACGCCTCGCTGATGACGCACGCCTGGCTGTTCACCGGCCCCCCCGGAGCCGGCCAGATCACCGCGGCCCGCGCCTTCGCCGCCGCCCTCCAGTGCACCAGCCCGGATCTCGCGCTCGGCGGTACGCCCGGCTGCGGGTTCTGCGACGGCTGCCACACCGTGCTCGCGGGCAGCCACGCGGACGTGAAGTACGTGCGCACCGACGGCCTGTCGATCGGCGTCGGCGACATGCGCGCCCTCGTGCTGCGGGCGTCCAGCTACCCGACCGGCGGCCGCTGGTCGGTGATCCTGGTCGACGCCGCCCACCGGCTCACCGAGGCCGCCGCCAACGCCCTGCTCAAGGGGGTGGAGGAGCCCTCCCCGCGCACCGTCTGGCTGCTCTGCGCGCCCTCCGTGCAGGACGTCCTGCCCACCATCCGCTCGCGCTGCCGCCTGCTGGTGCTGCGCCAGCCCGCCGCCGAGGCCGTCGCCGACATGCTGGTGAACCGCGACGGTGTCGACCCCACGACGGCCCGGATGGCCGCGCTCGCCGGCCAGGGGGACATCGAGCGCTCCCGCCGGCTGGCCGTCGACGACCAGGCCCGCACCCGGCGCACGGACGTGCTGCGGATCCCGCTGGAGGTCGGTGACATCGGTGGTTGCCTGGCCGCCGCCCAGCGGCTGGTCGACACCGCGAAGGCCGATGCCGAGGCGCTCGCCGAGACCCAGGACGCCAAGGAGACCGGCGACCTCAGGGCCGCGTACGGCGCGGCCGAGGGCAGCAAGGCTCCGCGTGGCATGGCCGGCGCGGTCAAGGAACTGGAGAAGCGGCAGAAGAGCCGGGCCACCCGGACCCGCCGGGAGACGCTCGGCGTCGCCCTGCTCGACCTGCTGAGCTTCTACCGGGACGTGCTCGCCCTCCAGTTGGGCTCCACCGGCGCGCTCTCCAACGAGGACCAGCGGCAGGCCCTGAACCGCGTCGCCCAGGCCGGCCCGCCGGAGGGCACGCTGCGGCGGATCGAGGCGGTGCTCGCCTGCCGGCAGGCGCTGGACCGCAACGTCGACCCGCTGCTCGCCGTCGAGGCGATGACCGTCGCCCTGCGCGCGGGCTGAGTCGGCGGACGCGGATGGCGGCCGGGGCGGGGCCGTCACCGGTAGGACCGCCGGTGGGGCCGCCGGTAGGGCCTCCCGCGCTACCCGGGTGTCCCACCTTCGAGTGAACGAGCCGTACGCGCCGGGGACACCTGCGTGTGACGGCCGGATCGCCCTGCACGCTGGGGCCGACTGCGCCCCGACGCCGGGGCCGTCGCGTCCCGTCCGGCACCGGCCCCCACCGGTCGTCCGGCCCTCCTCCCGAGGCGGTGCGTCCCATGGTCCGTTCGCTCCTCGTCGTCCCCCTGCTGGCAGCCGCCTCGGGCGGGATCTGGCTCGCCCGAGGCGCCCTGCTGCGCTGGCGCGACCTGCGGTCCGCCGAGACCTACGAGCTGACCGGTGATCAGCGGCCGATGCTGCTGCGCGCGGCCGGCGCGATGGTCTGCGGCATCTGCGTGACGGCACTGACCGTGTTGACGGCCCTGGGCACCTTCGGCACCTTCGGCGGACCGGCCTCGCGGTCCGACTCCGCGGAGCTCACCGCCGACAGCACGGGCCAGGGCGGGAGCCGGCAGGCCGCGCCGCCCGCCGACGAGGCACCCGCTCCGGTCGCCCCGGCTGTCGCGCCCGCCCCCGCCCCCGCCCCCGCTCCTGCTCCCGCCCCCGCGCCGGCACCGGCCGCCAGCCGGTTCGACAGCGTCGGCCACCCGGGCGGTGGCGAGCTGCTGCAGTCCGCCGTCCCCGGCCCGGACGGGCACCCCCGCAACGTCCGGGTCTGGCTGCCCGCCCAGTACGCCAAGGACCCGAACGCCCGCTTCCCGGTGGTCGTGATGCACGCGGCCACTCCCCGGATGACCGCCGACACCGAAGTCCCGGACGTCTTCGAGGGCCTCGGCTCCGCCGTCCAGACCGGCAAGGCCCGCCCGTTCATCCTGGTGGCCCCCGAGGCGCCGAACGGCACCGCGCACCCGTGCGAGCTGGTCGCCGCCGCCCCCCAGGCCATCGCCGACGACGCCGCGCTGCGCACCACCATCGCGGCCACCTTCCGCACCCTGCCGCCCGGCCCGGCATCCTGGGGCACGCTCGGCGTCGAGGCGGGCGCGCCCTGCGCGGTGGCCGCCGGGCTGGCCCGCCCCGACCTGTACGGCGCGGCCGCCGCGGTCTCCGGCCGGTACGACACCGTCGCGCTGACCCGGACGGGGGCCGAGGCCCCCGCCGACGCCGCCCCGAAGCTGCTCCTGGCCGCCGCCAAGGCCGACGCCGCGGGCCTGGACGCGGCCCGCAAGCTGCAGACCGCGCTGCACGGCGGCGCCGGCGCGTCGGCCCGTGCCGACGTCCGGATCTCCGAGAACGTGCAGGACTACACGGCCGACCGCGAGCGGCTGCGGCTGGTCCGCCAGGCGGTCCAGTACCTGGCCGAGACGCTGGCGAAGGCGTCCTGACCAGGGTGTCCGCGGAGGCTACGCTTCGCGGTACCCAGGGCGCCGGCAGCGGCCGCGCCCCAGCACCTGAGAGGGACCGGATGAGGTCGGAGCGGGGCATGCGGGCGAGGGCGGTGGCCGCGGCACTGGCGGTCGCGGGGTTGTTGGTCGGCGGGTGCAGCTCCTCCTCGTCCACCCCCGGGGCGGCCTCCTCGGACACCGCCGCGCCCGGCGCCGCCCCGTCCGGGGCCCTCGCCTCCGGGGGGCCGGCGGCGGCCGACGCCCGTCCCGGTGTCACTCCGCTGGAGCCGCTCCCGGCCGCCGTTCCCGCCGCGCTGGCGCCGTACTACGGCCAGCGGCCCGCCTGGCAGCCCTGCGACGACGGCTTCGAGTGCGCCACCTTCACGGTGCCGCTGGACTACGACCGCCCGGGCGGCGGCGACCTCACCCTCTCGGCGGTCCGGGCCGTCGCCGTCCCGGCGGACCGGGACCAGGGCGGGGCCCCCGGCGCGGCCGGCGGCCGGCTCGGGTCGCTGCTGCTCAACCCCGGCGGCCCCGGCGGCTCGGCGATCGAGTACGTGGAGGCCGTCGCCAAGACCTACGACAGCGCCGTGCGCGCCCGGTACGACCTGGTCGGGCTCGACCCGCGCGGCGTCGGCCGCAGCAGCCCGGTGACCTGTCTGACCGGCGAGCGGATGGACGCGTACACCGCCGCCGACATCACCCCCGACGACCAGGCCGAGATCGACGCCCTGGTGGCCGCGGACCGGGAGTTCGCGGAGGGCTGCCGGCAGCAGGCCGGCGACCGGCTCGGCCACCTCGGCACCGTCGAGGCGGCCCGCGACATGGACGTCCTGCGGGCGCTGCTCGGCGACGAACGGCTCAACTACGTGGGCAAGTCCTACGGCACCTTCCTCGGCGCCACCTACGCCGGTCTCTTCCCCGGCCGGACCGGCCGGATCGTGCTGGACGGCGCGATGGACCCGTCGCTCGACTCGATCAGCGGCAACCGCACCCAGGCCGGCGGCTTCGAAACCGCCTGGGCGGCCTTCGCCAAGGACTGCGTCAAGCGCGAGGACTGCCCGCTCGGCCGCACCGAGCAGCAGGCGGGCGAGCAGCTCAGCGCCCTGTTCGCGGCCATCGACGCCAAGCCGCTGACCACCGTCGACGGCGCCCGCCGGCTCACCGAGTCCCAGGCGACCACCGGCGTCATCCAGGCCATGTACGCCGACTTCCTCTGGCCCAAGCTGCGCACCTCGCTCGCCGACGCCAAGGCCGGTGACGGCACCGGCCTGCTCAAGCTGTCGGACTCGTACTACGAACGTGGTCCGGACGGCTCGTACCCCAACCTCATGTTCGCCAACATGGCGGTGAACTGCCTGGACCTGCCCGCGCCGTTCACCGGCCCGGCCGACGTCCAGCGGGCCGTGCCGGACTTCGAGCGGACCTCGCCCCGGTTCGGCCGCGACATGGCCTGGATGGCGCTGACCTGCAGCTACTGGCCGGTCCGGGCCACCGGCGCCGCGCACACCGTCCGGGCCGCCGGCGCCGCTCCGATCGTGGTCATCGGCACCACCCGCGATCCGGCCACGCCGTACGCCTGGGCGCGGTCCCTCGCCGGGCAGCTGGAGTCCGGGCGGCTGCTGACCTTCGACGGCGACGGCCACACCGCGTACGGACGGCACGACGAGTGCGTCGACGGGGCGGTCAACGGGTACCTGCTGGGCGGTTCGGCGCCGGAGCAGGGCAAGCGCTGCGGCGCGTAGAGGGGGAGGGGCTCGGCGGGTGATTTCGGCTTCAACCGCCGACCGGTGCGACGTTACGATGAGCGCCCCGCAGCCCCTGCCACCCCCACCGGAGCCCACCGTGCTCGGAGTCAACGACCTGGCGACGTACATCCTCGGCGCCCTCGTGATCATCCTCCTCCCCGGCCCCAACTCCCTGTACGTGCTGTCCGTCGCCGCCCGCAAGGGCGTCCGGACCGGCTACACCGCCGCCGCCGGCGTCTTCGTCGGTGACTTCACCCTGATCAGCCTCACCTCGCTGGGCGCCGCCTCGCTGCTGGAGGCCAACCCCGCGGTCTTCGCCGTGGTGAAGTTCGGCGGCGCCGCCTACCTGCTCTGGATCGGCGTCGGCATGCTCCGCGCCGCCCGCCAGCTCTGGCGCGAGCACCGCGCCGCCGCGGTCGCCCCCGACACCGCCGCGGCCGCCGTCCCGGACTCCACCGAGCGCCCGTTCCGCCGCGCCCTGGTGATCAGCCTGCTGAACCCGAAGGCGATCCTCTTCCTGCTCTCCTTCTTCACCCAGTTCGTGGACCCGTCCTACGGACAGCCGGCCCTCTCCTTCGCCCTCCTCGGCGGCATCCTGCAGACCTTCAGCCTGCTCTACCTCTCCATGCTGATCTTCGCGGGCACCACCCTCGCCACCGCCTTCCGCCGCCGCAAGCGCCTCTCCGCCGGCCTCACCAGCGGCGTCGCCGTCCTCTTCGCCGGCTTCGCCGCCAAACTGGCCGTCTCCTCCGCCTGATCCACCGCCGCGGAACCCCGTTACGGATCACCCGCGAACCTGTGTAGACTGGCCCGCGTTGCCACCACGTGCGGCAACGGTGCCGCCTTAGCTCAGTTGGCCAGAGCAACGCACTCGTAATGCGTAGGTCATGGGTTCGAATCCCATAGGCGGCTCAAGGCAAAGCCCAACTCCCGCATTTGAAGCGGGAGTTGGGCTTTTTTGTGACCATGGAACCGTGCCCGATTTGCCCTCGAAACCAACGCATGCCATTTGCGTGGATCGGTGGGCACTCTGCGCTGATGGATTGCCCTGGCTTGGCCGTGTGTAAGCCTCTGACCTGCGGTTTTTTGGATTGTGCGGACGGTGTCGGGCGGGTTTCCGGGGCTGTAACGGTCCCGAAAGTGCCCGAGGGGTGCCCGCATGTGCAGCGATCATGAAACGGGTTGGGTGGCACTTGGTCCCGCTGCGCGCGATTGTAGCCCCGTATTGGTCGCACTGAGTAACTGATCCGGGGGCTCCCGGGCCCTGCTCCGTCAGTGGGTGCGGCCGTCCTGTTGCGATGAGTGTGGAGGGTTCTGCGGTTCGGTGGCCGGGGGATTTGTGTGCGAGGTGGGCGCGATCGACCGGGTGCGGGCTGCAGCGCTGCGTGGGCCGCTGGGATTGAGCGAGAGCAACTGGTTCCGCCAGTGCAGGAAGGTGTCCCGGATGGTGGCCGCGTGGGCGGTGTCGAGGCCGTAGGCGGCGAACTGGTGGTCGCTGAAGCGCTGTACGGTGGCGAACATGTCGGCGAGGACGGCGGTGTCGAAGTCGGCGTCGCGGTCGGCGGCGAGCGCGATGAGGCGCTCGGGCGTGTATCCGGCGCGGAGCATGCCGTCGACGTCGATGAAGTCGCGGACTTCGGGTGGAGGACCGGTCCGAGTGTCCCGTCGACGGGTGGATGGGACAGGAACTCCGCGACGAGTTCCACCTTGGTCTCCCGGCCGGAGCCCGGGTCGGTGATCTGCAGTCGGACGTAGGTGTCGAAGCTGGTGGCGACATCCGCTCGCAGTCCCTCGCGGTCGAGGGCCGATACGACGCGCGCGGTGGCGGCCGGCAGCTGCTCCTTGCGCTCGAACGGTGTGAACAGGTCGACGTCGTCGCTGAGGCGGTTCACGATCTGGTGGGCCTGGACGGCGTAGCCGCCCGCGAGGGCGAACCCGAAGTCGTCGGCCAGCGCGTCCAGGCAGATCCGGATCAGGCGGGCCGTGCAGCTCGTCCACTACGCAGCCGTCGCCTGCTGCCGCAGCTGTGGGATCCGCCGTTCCCACTGGATCCGGGCAGGCGTGGGGATGATCAACTGTGGCCACAGGTGCCGCAGCGTCGCACCGTCGATGTACTGCCGCAGTTCCTCCACGGACCGTGCCTCGCGCACGACACGCTCGTACATGACCGCGAGGTCGGCGAGGTCGGCGAGGTCGTAGGTGTACTCCGGGCCCCAGTCGATGTGGCGAGGCAGGCGAACCTCATCGTGGACCGGCCCTGCCAGCTCCGCCAGGGTGTCCGGTACGGCGTGCAGCCTTGCCTCCGCATACCTGCTCACGTCACCAGCATGCCCTACGGAAGGACCCCAGGTGGCCAGTCCGGTCCAGGCTGCCCGGATCCTCGCTGGGAGAACAAGGTACAGGATGAATCGAAAATATGTCTGATTATCCGGTTTTGTCAGTGCCTGGTTTTAGGGTGTGCACCGCCGATCGGGTCCGAGCCCAATGCGGCGCTGAACCTGTCCGGCCCAGGTAGGGATGCATGGAATTCGACGATGTCACCGGCTTGCTCAAGCATCCGGCGTGGAGGCTGCTGTGTGCGGAGAACGCGCCGCTGGTCCTGGCGTTCTGCGCGACGGTGTTCGTCGATGAGAATGAGCGTGGGGTTCCCGAAACGGTCCTGGTCTCCCGCCTGGACGACCAGCTGTACGACCTCAATGAGCGGGCGCTCGGCCCGTACCCGAGGTCGGCCTCGGAGTACCTGACGGAGTGGACCAACAGCGGATGGCTGCGCAAGTACTACCCGCTCGGTGAGGACGAGGCGCACTTCGATGCGACCAGTGCGTTGGAGAAGGCCGTCGCGTGGGTGAGGGCCCTGCCTGCGCGTTCTTTCATCGGAACCGAGTCCAGGCTGAGCACCATCGTGGACCTGCTGCGGCAGATGGCGTTCGGTACCGAGATGGACCCCCAGGCACGCATCGACGAACTCAGCCGTGAACGCGACCTGATCGACGCCCAGATCGCGCAGCTGCGCGCGGGCGACGTCGAGGTGCTGTCGCCGGTGGCCCTGCTGGACCGCTACCAGCAGGTGGAGAGCACGGCGATCGAGTTGCTCCGGGACTTCCGCGAGGTCGAGGCGAACCTTCGGGAGCTGGACCGGCGCCTTCGCCAGGACGTGGCGATGGCCGACGGCGGCAAGGGCGACCTGCTGGCGGCGTTCCTCATGGACCGCGAGATGATCGCCGAATCCGACCAGGGCCGCAGCTTCCAGGCCTTCTTCGACTACCTGCTGTCCGCTCAGCGCCAAGAAGAACTGCGCGATCTCCTGGAGCAGGTGAACCGGCTGCCGCAGCTCGACGGGAAGACCAACAGAAACCTGCTGAAGATCCCCCGCGCGTGGCTCCAGGCCGCCGAGAGCACCCAGGACACGGTCCGCCAGCTCACCGAGCAGCTGCGCCGCTTCCTGACCGACCGCGGCAGGGAGGAGGACCGCCGGGTCCTGGCCCTCACCCGGTCCATCCAGCGCCTGGTCACGGAGCTGGTGAGTGATGGCCACCGCGACCTCCCGGGCATGGACCTGGAGGCACCCCAGGTGGAGCTGGTCCTGCCGATGGAGCGGCGCCTGTACATGCCGGTCGAGCGGGTGGAGCTGGACAGCACAGCGGGCGAGGCGTCCGACGAGACGGACGTGGACGTCTCCGAGCTGTTCGCCGGTGTGCACGTGGACGGCGAGGCACTGGCCGCCCAGGTGCTGACGCTGCTCGGGGAGAGCCCGAGCGGCCAGGCGAACCTGGCCGCGGTCGTCGACCGTCATCCCCTGACGCTGGGGCTGGCCGAACTGCTGACGTACTTCCAACTGGAACGCCCTGGCCTCGACGTTGTGATCGACCTCGATCACAGCCACGACCTGGTGTACGAGCGAGTCAACGCCCCGGAGCGCACCGTGGCCACGGTCCCGCAGGTGACGTTCGTGCTCAACGAGGGCGGCACGGCCGCCGGAGAGGAGGGACAGGCGTGAGTGACGCGCTGTCTGTGCCCGTGGTCCAGCTGCTGAAGGCCGGTGTCCTGTACCAGAGTGACGCGCCGGCGGTCTGGGAGCAGATCACCGCTCATCAAACGGCCATCGGCGACTACCTGCGCGTGATGGGCCTGGACGTCGTGGTCGACCTGGCGGAGGGCTACGCCTACACCCGCCAGCTCGACCAGGAGGCCCGCGACGACGGCGTCACGGTGCCGCGGCTGGTGACACGCCACCGCCTGTCCTTCGCCGTCAGCCTGATGCTGGTCCTCCTGCGAGGACGCCTCGCGGAGAGCGACGCGACCTCGGGTGACACTCGGCTGTTGATGTCCCGCGACGATCTCGTCGAGATGGTCCGCGGGTTCCTGCCGCCGCGCAGCAACGAGGCCCAGCTGGTCGACCAGATCGACGGCCACATCAAGAAGCTGTGCGACCTGAAGGCACTGCGCCAGACCAAGCAGGCCGGCCTGTACGAGGTGCGCAGGCACATCAAGGCCCTCGTCGACGCCCAGGTCGTCAACGACTTCAGCGACCTGCTCTCCACCTACCGCGACACCATCACGCCGGAGGACGACAAGTGAGCACCACCACGCCGGTATCGGCCCTCATCCCGCGGCAGTCGGCTTTCGCCGGTGGCGCTCCCGCTGTCGGCCCGGGCTTCAGGCTGTCCCGCCTGGAGGTGCTGAACTGGGGCACGTTCCACCGCACCATCTGGGCCTTCGACGTCGACGGCCACAGCGCCCTGCTGACCGGCGGGGTGGGGTCCGGCAAGTCCACGCTGGTCGACGCGATGACCACCCTGCTCCTGCCGGCCAACAAGATCGCCTACAACAAGGCCGCCGGCGCCGAGGCGAAAGAGCGGAACCTGCGCTCGTACGTGCTCGGCCACCACCGGAGCGAGCGTGTCGAGGCGACGAACAGCACCCGGCCGGTCGGCCTTCGCGGTTCCTCCTCGCACAGCGTGATCCTGGGCGTGTTCACCAACTACACGCTCGGCATCCACGTCACCCTCGCCCAGGTGTTCTGGGTACCCGACGCCAACACCGGCCAGCCCGACCGGTTCTACGTCACCGCCGACGAGCCGATGTCCATCGCCACGCACTTCACCGACTTCGGGACCGACATCAACGACCTGCGCCAGCGACTGCGGCGCAGCAAGGCGACAATCCACACCAGCTACCCGCCCTACGCGAAGGCCCTGCGGCGCGGCCTCGGCATCCCCAGCGACCAGGCCCTGGACCTGTTCCACCAGACGGTGTCGATGAAGGCCGTCGGAAGCCTCGACGAGTTCGTCCGCGAGCGGATGCTCGAACCGTTCAACGCCAAGGCCGAGGTCGACAAGATCGTCGCGCACTTCAACGCGCTGACCGCCAGCCACGACGAAGTCGTCCGGGCGAAGGCGATGATCACCGCTCTCGGGCCGATCGTGGAAGCGTGCGACAGCTGCGACGGCATCCAGCGTGAGATCGACACGCTGCAGAGCCGCCGCGACATCCTCCCCGTCTTCTTCGCCCAGCACCACGAGCGCATCCTGCGCCGGCGCGACAAGCAACTGCGCACCCGCATCCAGGAACTCGTCGAACAACAGCAGCGGCGCAAGGCCGAGCAGCAGCAGCTGCGCGAGATGGCCGACATCCTGCAGCGCCGGATCGACGGCGCAGGCGGGGAGAAGCTGCTGCGCCTCGACGTCAGCATCGAAAACCTCGGCCGCGAGCGTGACCAGCGCCGGCAGCGAGCCGCTACGTACGAGGGCTGGCTGGAGAAGGCCGGCCTGAAGCCGGTCACCGACGCCCTGTCCTTCCACGAACGCTCCGAACAGATCACCGAAGCCCGCGCCCGGGACGCCCAGCAGGATCAGCGGGCCCGCGAGGAACTCGACCGCCTTGCCGTGGAGCGCCACAACAACACCGAGGAATCGGGTGAGATCCGCCGCGAGATCACCAGCCTGCAGAACCAGCGCTCCAGCATCCCCTCCCACCTACTCGAACTGCGGCACAACCTCGCGGCAGCAGTGGGCATCTCGGCCGACGACCTGCCGTTCGCGGGAGAGCTCATCCAGGTCCGCGACGACGAAGCCACCTGGGCCGGCGCGGCCGAGCGCGTCCTGCGCGGATTCGCCCTGTCCCTCCTGGTGCCCGAAGCCCACTACACCCAGGTGTCGGCCTGGGTGAACGGCCGACACCTGGGACTGCGCCTGGTCTACTACAAGGTGCCCGCCCACACACCGGCCGTCGAACTGCCGCAGGACCGGGACCTGCTGCTGGGCAAACTCGAGATCAGGGACGACAGCTGGGGACGCGACTGGCTCGCCACACAGCTGCGAAGCCGCGCCGACTACCTGTGCGCCGCCGACATGGACGCCTTCACCCGCTTCACCCGCCCGGCCGTGACACAGCAGGGCCTGATCAAGGGCGGCGGCGGTCGGCACGAGAAGAACGACACCTCCCGCATCGACGACCGCAGGTCCTGGGTACTCGGCTGGTCCAACCAGGCGAAACTGGACGCGCTGCTCGCGCAGGCGACCCAGCTGACCGAGCAGAGCGCGGCCATCACCAAGCGGACCCGCGAGATCGAGAAAGCCAACAAGGCCAGAGCAGGCGAGGGCCAGGCCCTGACACTCCTCGCGAACATCGGCTCCTACACCGACATCGACTGGCAGGCGTCCGTCGCCGAGCTCGAGCAGGTCGAAGCACAGAAGAAGGCCCTCGTCGCCGAGGCCGGTCTCGACCAACTCACCGCCGACCTGAAGAAGACCGAAGACGAGTTCAGGCAGAGCAGCGACGCCGCCGACAAGGCGCTGGAGGAACTCGGCGGCGTCCGGCGCGACAGCGAGAAAGTGCAGTCCCAGCTCACCACGACCACCGCGTTCCTCGAACAGTCGGACCTCACAGCGGTGGCCGAGCACGACACGGCGCTCACCGCCCTCCTGCCCGCCACCGACCAGAGCGAGGACGACCTCGAACTCCTCCGGGGCGCCGAGAGCCAGGCGGCCACGAAACTCAACCGTACGATCGAGCACCAGACACGGGCCCTGCAGACCGCGACCAGCACCGCCACGATGAAGATGGCGGCCTTCCGTACCGAATTCCCGCAGGACGCGACAGAGCTGGACCACACCCTCGCCTCCGCGAAGAACTACCGGGCACTCCACAGCCGGCTCGTCAGCGACGACCTCCCGCGGTTCGAGACGCAGTTCCAGAACTACCTGCGCACCAACGTCATCCGCGACGTCGCCTCGTTCCAGGCCCGCCTGCACACCCAGGAGCAGGAGATCGGCGAGAGCATCGACGTCATCAACGAGTCGCTGGAAGAGATCGACTACAACCCCGGACGCTACGTCCGCCTCAACGCCGCACCCACCGCCAACGTCGAGATCCGCGACTTCCGCCGCGACCTGCGCGAATGCACCACCGACACCATGGCCACCGACACCGACGGCACCTACACCGAGGAGAAGTTCCTGCAGGTGAAGCGCCTCCTCGACCGGTTCAAGGGCCGCCCCGGACAGAGCGACCGGGACGCCGAGTGGACCGCCCGCGTCACCGACGTCCGCCGCTGGTTCACCTTCTCCGCCAGCGAGCACCTGCGCTCAGACGGCACCGAGTACGAGATCCACTCGGACTCCAGCGGCAAGTCCGGCGGCCAGAAGGAGAAACTCGCCTACACCGTCCTGGCCGCCTCACTGGCCCACCAGTTCCACATCGACACCACGGCCAAGAAGGACAAGTCGTTCCGCTTCGTCGTCATCGACGAAGCTTTCGGCCGCGGCGACGACGACGCCGCCCACTTCGGGCTCGGCCTCTTCCACCGCCTCGGGCTCCAGCTCCTCGTCGTCACCCCGCTGCAGAAGCTGCACGTCATCGACCCCCACGTCAACCGCGTCGGCTACGTCTACCGACCCGACAAGGTCCACTCCCACATGGCCACACTCACCATCGAAGAATTCCGCGACCAGCAGGCAGCGGCCCGCCAGCCGCTCCACCAGCCCGAGGTCCAGCCGTGACCGGGCCCCAGTGGACCAGCCCCGACCAGGTCGTCACGGCCTTGCGCCGTAAGTGGACCGCCGGCCACCTCCTGGCAGCCGCCGCCCAGGGCCAGCCGTTCGAACCCATTGGCCTCCCCCTCAAGGGCCCCGTCGCGGCCGACACTCTCCGCCACTACGACCAGGCACGGGCATGGGCAGAGTCCTGGGCCGCCCGCCAGCACCCCCACCTGCGCATCCAGACCAAGACCATCGGTGGCCGCAACAACACCCCCACCAACACCATCCCCGACCGGGTCTGGGTCGACACCCGCGAGGCCCTCTGGACGATCCTGGGCGTCGACGCCCAGGTCGACCTCTTCCACACCCTCCACAGCCGCACCGCACAGCAGGACCCGCACCTCGCCCAGTGGATGACCGCCAACCCCATGAAGGCGCTCCAAGCCCACGCCCACTGGCAGCGGCTCGTCGACACCGTCCACTGGATCCGCACCCACGACACCGGCCCGATCTACCTCCGGCAGGTCGACGTCGCCGGCGTCGACACCAAGTTCATCGAGACCAACAAAGGCATCCTTGGCGAACTCCTCGACCACACCCTGCCCGCCGACCGCATCAACACCGGAACCCCCAAGGCGGACTTCGCCCAGCGCTACGGCTTCCTCACCAAGCCGCCCTACGTCCGCCTGCGCTACCTCGGCAACCAACCAGGCCCCTTCAGCGAGATCACCGTCCGCGCGAACGAACTCACCACCCCACCCCCAGGCACCCACACCGTCTTCGTCCTCGAAAACGAGATCACCTACCTGTCGCTACCCGACGTCCCCGGCGCCATCGCCATCCTCGGCGCCGGCTACGCCGCCGCGCTCCTGCGGTACCTGCCCTGGCTCGCCGACGTCGACCTCCGCTACTGGGGCGACATCGACACCCACGGCTTCGCCATCCTCAGCCACGTTCGCCGCCACTTCCCCCACACCCGCTCCTTCCTCATGGACCGCGAAACCCTCCTCGCCCACCGAGCACACTGGGGCGAAGAGAAGACCCAGACCGCTGAGGCACCACTGCACCTCACCCCGGACGAAGCCGCAGTGGACCGAGAACTACGCATCGGCACCCATGGGCCATACCTGCGTCTGGAGCAAGAGCGCGTCCCGATCCGAGCGGTCATCCAGGCGCTGGGAAGCGCGCCGTAGTACCCGCTGAGCACGGCTCCTTCTCGCAGCCGACCAAGTCCATTCAGATCGCTGCCCGTTGTGCGAGCACAGGGCCGTCCGTCAGCGGTGCCTGCCCGCTCCGCTCTGACGGACGGCGCGGGACCCGATCGACGTGTGGACGGGCAGCAGGAGGGCCAGTGCGGCGGACGTGGCCATCCAGGTGAGGACTCCGAGAAGACCGGTGACCAAAGCCGGCAACCAGGTGCCGGCGAGGAGGCCGGTGGTGAGCGTGGCGTTTACCAGCCCGGCGCTGACCCCCATCTGGACTTCGGCCCGGTGCCGCGTAAATGCCCGCCCGAGCCCGCGCACGAGTGGCTTTTGGACTACGAGCAGGATGGGACACATCACCCAGCTGAGGATCAGAACGCTCCACCAAGGCATGGGCGAGATGATCAGGAGGAGGAGGCAGGAGACCGCGGTCACGCCCATGGAGACGAAGAACCCGCCCGTACCGTCCTTGTCTTCCTCTGTGGGCACGTCAAACTTCATTCCGAGGGCCAGCAGCAGAGCCGCAGCGATGGCAACGGGGACCGTCCAGCGCACCGACCAGGAGGCGAAGGCGACCAGTTGCAGTCCGATCAGCGTGGCGCCTGCCAGCGCGCTTCGTCCCATTGCGACGTTTCTCGCCGTGCGGGGCTTCGTGGGCGCGGCCTCCGGCTCGGAATCCGTCGGTTCGGCGAGAGGTACGGGCTCTCGTTGAGCAGGCGTGGTGCTGGCCGGGGTGCGGGCCGGGGGTGCGTCGAGAACCGTCGGAGGGTGTGGCGCTGCGGGCTGTACCCACCAGGCGGTCCTGGTCGGGGCCGACGAGACGTCCGGGGAGACCGATGAGGGGGGCGGCATAGGGCGTGGGCGCTGTGGGGGGATCGAGAGCAGCGCGTCGATCGCCTCGATGACCTCGGCGGCATCTGCGGGCCGGTCGTTGGGCTCCTTCGCCAGCAGCTGTAGGACGAGTTCGTCGACCGAGGCAGGGATTGAGGCGCGGTGGCTGCTGGGGGCTTCGGGGGTGCGGGTCAGGTGCTGGTGGAGGACGGCCAGCGGCGCTCCGGTGAAGGGCGGTTGGCCAGTGAGGAGGGTGTGGAGCAGGCAGCCGACGGCGTAGAGATCGGCAGAGGGGCCGATGTTTCGGTCGCCTCGGGCTTGTTCGGGTGCCATGTATGCGGCCGTGCCGATGGCGTGACCGGTCCCAGTAAGGGCGAGGTCCTCGTACAGGTGCTTGGCGATCCCGAAGTCCAGGATCTTGACGGTACCGCCGGGCAGGAGCATGGCGTTCGCGGGCTTGATGTCCCGATGGACGAGGCCGACGCGGTGGGCGGCGGCCAGGCCGACGCAGACCTGCCGGGTCCAGTCGAGGGCGTCCTGCACGGGCGGCAGGGCGCCTTGGGAGATGACCTCTTCCAGGGACAGCCCTTCGAGGAGTTCCATGACGAGGAACGGTGCACGGCCGTGGTCAGGGCCGCTACGGCCGAAGTCGTGGATGGTCACGATGTGCGGGCTGCTGAGGTTGCCGGCGGCCCTGGCCTCTGCGGCGAACCGTTCGACGTTGGCGGAGGCGGGGTCGGCGCCCGTCAGCAGCTTCACTGCTACCGGGCGACCGACCCGTTCGTCGAAGGCGCGCCACACCTGGCCCATACCGCCAGCGCCCAGGATCGAGTCCAGGCGGTACCGGTTGTCCAGCCTTGCTCCGTGCATCTCCACCCCGTCACGGCCTTGGAAGCGCGGTTGGTCTGGGTGCGCTCTACCAGTTGTGCACTCTATCGGGCCGCGGTTCGGGCAGCCGTGCTGTCCTCCGGTTGGCCGGGCGGCGAGTGGTCAGGTCATGCACCAGCCGGAGTCGCAGCTGCTGTCCTCCGTCTCCTCGGGCGGGGCTTCGCGCTGGGCGGGGATGGCCTCCGCGAGGGGCCTGCCGAAGCGGGTCAGGTAGACCGGGTCGCGGCCAAGGGCAGCGCGACGGCCGTTCACGGTCTTCTCGAGTGCCACCGCCTGGGCGAAGAGCTCTGGTTCTGCCTGCCGCTGCTGGCGCCAGGCATCGACGGTGCGGAAGGGGCAGAAGAAGCACGAGCTCTTCGGGGGCACGGGGAGGCCGGCGTCCTTGATGATCTGCTCGCAGTCGGAGCGCCGCAGTCGTAGGTCGAGCAACGGGTACTCGATCTGCTCGTGGGGTTCGCTCCGGCGGCGGTTCGCCCGGTGGATCTCGTCGAGTGAGATACCGATCCCCACAGTCGCCGGGGCCTTGGCGGTCGCTCCGTGCTGCCGGAGCCAGCGTCCGACCACCTTGATCTTGAAGTCCGCGGTGCAGGACCTGCGGCCGGGGGCTCCGTTCGCCATCCGCACCGGGATGGGGATCGAACGGATGCCTGGCCGATTCAGTCGCTCCATGAGCGTCTCAGTACTACCGTCGCGGCGCGTCCTCTGTAGCCGGTGCAGTTCGAGACCGGCGTCTGCGGCGAAGGGAGCGGCGATGTCGCGGATGTAGGCGAGGGTTGCCGGGTGCTCGCTGTTGTCCCCGACGTTAGCGAACAGGAAGGTGGTGTAGTCGATTTCGCGCTTGGCCGCGAGGACGAGGAGCGCGGTCGACTGAACCCCGCCACCGTAGGAGATCGCTCTCATGCGCCCACTTCCTGTCCACAGGGTGTGGATATTGAACTTCCGGTGTTGGTCGGCGCCGTGGTGGCGCAGTTGTCGCGTGGCATGAGGCCCCCCTGGTGAGCGTGAATCCCGATGTGAGAGATTCTATGGATAGAGTATCTCACATCAACTGTTTATTTCACTCGGGGGTGGGCGGATGCGAGCGGGTGGGAGCGGGGCAGCCAGTTGCCTGGACGTGCGTGTCTACCGCTTCGGTCGGATGACTGTGGTGTGTCCTTCGGCGAGCATCTCGGTGACGAAGGAGAGCGCTTCCTCGTGCTCGGAACTGGTGAAGCTCTGCGCTTCGGGCAGTGGCTTCTTGGGCGACCTCGGCTCGGCCACGGCTCTGCGGCCCCGCGGCTTCTGGGCGAGACGCTCGCCGGCCTGCAGCCGTTCGATCTCGTCCATCACAAGGCTGCGCCCGCGCTCGGTGGCGTCCGCGGTGATGGTGTCGAGTAGCCAGAGAGGGGATCGGGAAAGCTCCAGGTCGGCCTCGGCGATCCGCTTACGGTGCCGCCAGCGGGACACCGTTTGCTGGGTGGTGCCGAGAACCAGGGCTACTTCCTGGATGCCCGCGATGGTGGGCAGCAGCTCAGGGGTGTCGACGCGGTACCCGTTGGGGATCTTCCCCTTGTACTGTCGTAGGCGATCTTCGGTCACGTGCCGGCCGGCGTGGCCATCAAGCTCGAGGACGGTTCCGAGCAGCCAGTACGGGTTGCCCGAAGCGAGCAGATCCGGCTCGCCGAGCGTGCCGTCAACGCGCCACTTGGCCGAGGTCTGGCGCTCGATGCCGAAGAGGTCGGCGATTTCGGCGTGCCCCAGCAGATACGGGACCCGTCTTGCTGCCATGTCCCGCGCCTTCTCCGCTGTACGCACCACGATCGAGCCCGGTTGCGGGCCCCCTCAAAATACCGCGCAGCTCGGTTCCGTGCTGGGCCCTCCCGCCGGGACCGGGCCTGCCGGGAGCCGGCGGCGCGCACTACCGCGCCGCCCGACCCCCAGCAGGGACGCTATGCGAGTTCCTTGCCCTGACGGATCTCCCAGGGCCCGGTGGCCACGAAGTGGACGTCGTCGAAGTAGTGGAGCCAGGCCGCGATGGTCTCGACCGCGCGTTTGGCCTGCTCGGCCGACAGGTCTCCCTCGGCCAGCAGTTCCTCCTGGGCGTCGGCGAGGCTCATCCGCCCCGCTGCCGTCAGCGCGTGCAGCTCGGGCATCGCGCGGAGGCGAGCCAGTACTTCTGCGCCGAAGGCCTGCTCGTTGAGGCCGGGGCCGATATCGAGGTGCGCGAGGTCGCGAAGCACGCCGATGAGCACGTCGCTGCCGACGTGGCGGTGTCGCCCGTTGTAGACGCGGTAGAGCCGGTCCGGGTTCCGTGTCTCCGGCAGCCATCGTGCCGGCTGTTCGCCGTGGCCAGGTACCACGACACCTGGGCTGTCCTCGTCGTCCCGCATGAGGGCGGCCTGTTCGCGGATCTGTTCGGCCAGCTCGACCGTCCCGGGGACCGTGTTGGCTTCGAGAGCGGCTAGGACTCGCTGGACCTCCGGGTGGGCCGTGTCGGCTTCGACGAGGAGCTCGATATTCGGTGCCGGCACACGGCCGGTGGCCTTGCCCGTGAGGTTGGCAGACCCGACGAGGCAGCGGCCATCGGCCACGTACAGCTTCGCGTGCAGGTTGTGGCACAGGCGGATCGTGGCACGCCCGTCGTTGTGCGCCAGCTCGGCGATCTCCGGGTCGGAGACGCCGGCTGCCACCTCGGGAACGGACCAGCGGGTGACGCAGGTGATCTTGTCGACATCCGCGGGAACAGCGTCGAGCACCGCCTGGAAGACCTCCTTCTTGATGAAGGGTGCCACCAGGATCACGCGGTCGGTCGCGGTTGCGAGGAGCTGTTCGATCTGGCGCCAGACGTGGTCGAGCGTCACTCGTCGTCCTCGTCGTCGGCGTCGCTGGCACCGAGGAACTCGCTGGCGATGCGGCCCCAGTCCTGGCGCATCCGCTTCGCGCGCTCGCGAGGCTTCTCGGGCTGCTCGTCCTCGAACCGGGCCCAGGAGATCAGGATGAGCTTGAAGGCGTTGGCGGCCAGGGTCAGACGCTCGGCGAGTTCTTCGCGGCTCGCGCCGTCGATGTCTCCGTCGAGGACGGCGATCAGATCGCTGTAGACCGGATGGTCCATGTTGAGGGCGACCTGGAGCATGCCGGGGATGTACTCGACGTTGAAGAAGGCCGGCGAATCAGGGTTGCGGCTGGTCAGGAGGCGGACGTGCTTGCCCTGCGACATCGTCTCCTCGATGATGCGTTGGGCGTCGGCCGGGCTGTAGCGGTGCGTTTCGACCAGGCTCTCGTACTGGAGCTGCTTGCTCTCCGCCTCCGTGGTCTCTTCCGCGAGCTGGTCGGTCAGGCTGGGCCGGGTCTCGGTGCGCCGCCGCTGGACCGCCACCTCGGCCTGGACCTCGGCCACCTCGTGCCGCTTGCGGCTGGAGCGGGTGCCCTCGGTCTGGTGCGCGAGCTCGGTGCGCAGGCGGCCGAGGAGCTTCTCGCGGATGTGGTAGACGATCTCGATGAGCGGAAGGCGGGCATCGCCTTCGTCGCGCAGTTCCTCCCGGTACTCCTCCCAGGACAGTCCGGCTGCCTCCTCGCGCCAGTTGAAGTTGGCGAGGCTCGAGAAGATCGTCGCGGACTGCTTGTTGTTGGTCACACCGAAGACCTCGTCGAGCTCTGGCGGGAAGTCGATCTCCACTCCCCACCAGCGCTCGACCGGGTCGTAGGAGTTGATCCATCCGGTGTCGAGGTCGAGCTCGCGGTCTGCTCGGATGAGGGAGATTCCCAGGTTCTTCGCTGCGTGCTTGCCCCATGGCGTCTCGCCGGGCTTGAGGCTCGGCGGCACGTTCGGCGGCCACGGCTCGCCCGGCGCGTCCGTGCGACGCGCGGAGTCCACTGCAAGGGAGGAGCGGACGTGCACGGGGTATTCGTGCCCGTTCGCGGCCCGGACCATGAACCTCTCGACCCCGACCTTGCCGGTGTTGCTGGCGCCGAAGGGCCGGAACATCGGCTTCTTGTCGAACGGTGCCGGTGTGGCGCTCGGTGTCATGAGGTACAGCGGGTCGTTCGGGCGGGTGTCACCGGCGCCGGGGAGCTGGGCCCAGCCCCGCACCGGGACGAGCTTGATCCGCTTGCCCTTGGCAAGGAGATTCCGGTAGATCCGTCCGATCAGGTTCTCGGTGTTGGCGACGGTGGTCTGGGCGCCGCGCCACTGGACGCGTTCGAGCTCCGTCCACTGCACGAGGGTGCCGGAGCTGCCCAGCCCCTCGGACAGGGCCTGCCATTCGTCGGGCACGGCGTCGAGCTTGGGCTCCGGTACCTCCTCAAGGCCCTTGCCGATCTCATTGAGGTCGAGGTAGGTGTGCAAGGCGTTCTGGGGCCCGTTGGTCCAGGACCAGACATCCACACGGTTGCACTGAGAGATGCTCGAGTTGGGCAGGCCGACACCGAACCGGCCGATGCCCTTGCGCTGCTGGCGGGTGCCGGCGCCGAACCGCAGGGACTGCCGAAGGGTCTCGGGGTCCATGCCGGTCCCGTTGTCGAGGACGGCGATCTTCTCGACGCGGTACCGCGCTCGCTGGCCGGTGTGCTCGTTGCCCTCCACGACGAACAGCTCGACGAGGTCCGCCTCGGCCTCGAGACCGTTGTCGATGAGCTCGGCGATGGCGTGGGCGGTGGACTTGTAGCCGCTGTCCTGCAGCGCCTTGACCGTCAGGTCAGAGGTGACGATCGAATACTTGGATGTCATCGGGCTTTCCACACGTCCTCCCAGTTGGTGAATGCTTCCGCTACGTCTCCGAAGCCCGGCAGCGCGGGGTCGATCACGGTGACGATGTCGCAGGTCGGAGTGCCGCCGGCTTTCGGGCCGCGGATGACCCGGCCGACCATCTGGCTGTAGAGGACCAGGGACCGGGTCGGGCGGGCGATCACGGCCGCGCTCGCGGCCGGCGCGTCGAAGCCGGTAGTCAGGACGCCGTAGTTGGAGAGGACCATCGGCCTGGTGCCCTGTCCCTTGAACCTGGCGATGGCCCGATCGCGGTGACGGGGGGAGGACTCGGCTGTCACCTGGTCCGCGTCGAGACCGAGTACCGACAGGATCGCCACCAGCAGGCGGCTGTGCTCGACCGAGGCCGCGAAGAGGAGAATCCGGCGGTGGCGCTGGCTGAGATCGATCACCGTCCGTATGATCTGCAGGTTCCACTGCACGTTGCCGGCGAGGCGAGCCATGAGGGTGTCGGAGATGTCGAAGGAGGTGGCGAGGGCCTGCTTGTCCCGGCTGCTGAGCGTGGTGCCGGACTCGGCTGCCACGGTGCGGAAGTACGGGCGGGCGAGGTAGCCCTGCTCGATGAGAGCGGTGACGGGGTTGTCGTAGCCGTCGATCTCCAGCATCACCTTCTGGCGTGCGAAGAAGTCCGACAGCTTCTCGTCCTCGATGATGTCGGCCCAGGTCCGACCGGGGGTTGCCGTGAGGCCGAGCAAGCTGGAGTCGCTGCGCAGAGTGAGTGCGTCGACGGTTCGGCGGTAAGTCGGGGCGATGGCCTGGTGGGCCTCGTCGAAAAGGGTGAGCGTGGTGCGCATGCCGAGACGGTCGAGGAACGTCGGGTCCGTGCCGGCGGCCGCGGTGGCTTTGTCGAGGCCGAGGACCACGATGCCGTCCTCGATTCCGTCGAGGTCGGTCGGCGCGTCCCCCCACATCCGGACCACGGACACGTCGCGGTTGCCGAGAGCGGTCCAGGCGTTCTCGAACTCCACGGCTGCCTGCTCAAGGAGCTCACGTCCGCGGGCCAGCCACACCACGACGGTCGGTTCGTGCCGCCGCAGGTGGTCACAGATGATGTTCATACCGGTTCTGGTCTTCCCGACACCGGTGGGAAGGTGCAGGACGACGCGCCGTTCCCCGGAGTACAGCAGTCGCTGCACGCGGCCGGCCGCGAGGCGCTGGTGGGGGAAAAGCCCGTACTGCGGCGTGCTGGAGCCCCGGAACGCGGGGGGCGGCTCGGGCGCCCGGTCGACGACGAGCCCCAGAAACCCGAGAAGCGTGCGTCGCTGGTCCGCAGACCACGGCAGGGCCGCAAGGAAGCGGTCGGTGGTTCCGGCAGGTGTCCCGCCGAGGCGGTCGGCGAGTTCAGCCCGCTTTGCCTCAGGAAGCAGCTGCAGGAACTCCGCGCGGCGGACCGGGGCGCCGATGATCCGCTCGGGGGCGACCGCCGAAGCCGCGACCTTTCGCAACGCTGCCTCGGTGTCCTGCCCCTGGTGCAGGAGGTCCAGGAGGTCGCAGGCGTGCTCGCCGAGAAGGCTCCGGATATAGGGCAGAGGCGCGCCCCCGAGGACAGACCCGAACGGGATGCCCGGTGACCCCGTCATGCCTTGGCCAGATCTGTGCGCGTTCCGCCATCGCCATTCACCTGCGGTATTCCCCTCTGCCGGACCCGGCCACCTTGCGGTGTGACCTTCCCCTCGCCCCTCCGTTGGTGACCAAACCCTAGCTCTGCGTGCCAACACGCCGCTGTCGGCCCCGGAAATCCGGCTGCTCAGCGGCGGCGAAGTTCTCGACCGTAAGCGAACTTCCCTGTTGGGCAACGGGGTTAGGCCCCTCAATGGCAGCGCCAACCTGTGGGAACATTTGTTCGCCTTGCTGGCTGTGGCCCGCGTCGGATAAGGGGAAACCAAGCCTCCGCCCCGTCTGTCCTTCGATCCGGCTAGGATCGCGGGGTACTACTGGTGGAGGTTCTCGCGCCGGACGAGACGCCCCACCAGTCGATCGACCAGAGCAGAGCGAAATGGGGTGGAGCGTGACATTCAAGTCACCTGATGTGGTTCCGGCCTACCTCGACTACAACGCGACGGCCCCCGCTCGCCCCGAAGCTCTTGAAGCTGCTGTCGCCGCCATGCGTACGGTCGGCAACGCCTCGAGCACGCACCGGTCCGGCCGGGATGCCGCCGATCGCGTTGACCTGGCACGCCGTCAGGTTGCCGCCCTCCTGAACTGCTCTCCTGGGGAGATCGTCTTCACTTCGGGCGCCACCGAGGCGAACAACCTCGCCCTGCGGGCGGCGTTTTCCGCCGGCGGCCGGCTGGTGACGAGTGCGGTGGAACACCCGGCGGTGCTGGAGACCTCGAAGGCTCTGACCGCCGATGCGCCTGGATCGCTTGTGGTTCTTCCCGTCGACACCGACGGCCTGGTGGATCCGGCCGCCCTCCGCGAGGCGCTCGCCCATGGCACGATCGCGGTTGTGTCGCTCATGGCGGCCAACAACGAGACGGGTGTGCTGACGGATCTTGCGCCGATCGTGGAGGCCGCCCACGAGGCCGGAGCCCTGGTCCACACCGACGCGACTCAACTGGTCGGTCGGCTCCCGATCGACCTCGCCGAGACGGATGTGGACCTGCTGTCGCTGTCCGCGCACAAGTTCGGCGGACCGCAGGGAGTCGGTGCGCTGTTCGTCCGCCGGGGCGCACCCCTGCCCTACCGCCCGCTGCTCCTCGGCGGTGGACAGGAGCGCGGCTGGCGAGCCGGCACTCTGAACGTCGCTGGCATCGCCGGCGCCGGGGCGGCTGCCGAAGCCGCCCGCCTCGCCTTGGGTGACGAAGCGGGGCGGGTCGCACTGCTGCGTGACGCCTTGGAGGGGGCACTCGTTGAACAGATCAGCGACTGCCGGATCAACGGATCAACGGGACGACGCCTGCCCGGCGTGACCAGTATCACGTTCCGCGGGGCTCCGGCGGATGCGGTTCTCGCTTCGATGCCGGATGTGGCAGCTTCGGAGGGGAGCGCCTGCTCCTCCGGCGCGCCCAGTCCCAGCCACGTGCTCCTGGCCATGGGACGCAGCCGGGAAGAGGCAGACAGCACCATTCGGTTCTCCCTGGGGTACGCCACGACCACCCACGACGTCGAGCGAGCCGTGTCCTCCACGGTACGAGCGGTCCAACAAGTCCGGGCCGCCCTAGCACCTGCGATATAGCTCATCTCACTCAAAGATCATCCAAGCCTGAACAGACCCGGAGAACACCTCGCATGTCAGATAGCCGGCTCGCGGAAGCCGCTCTCCCCTCCTTCTCGCGGCACGAGACGTTCGCGCCGCGCTTCGGGTGGCTCCATAAGGCGTACATGCAGGTGAAGGAGAACCCGGAGGCGTTCCTCGCAGAGGACGCCACGGTCCTCCTTGGCGTCGGTAAGAACATGGTCAATTCCATGCGCTACTGGTCACGGGCGTTCAAGCTGACACGAGAGCACTACGGCGAGGAAAGCAACTCCCGCGCGTTCCTCTCGTACCCCACGTGGGAGGCACGCTGGCTCCTTGACGAGGACGGCGCCGACCCGTACCTCGAAGAACAGGGCAGCCTGTGGCTGCTGCACTGGTGGCTGCTGAGCTCCCGACCGGGTGCCAAGAGCTGGGCGCCGTCCTGGTACGTCGCCTTCCAGCTCGCCCCGTTCGCGCGATTCTCCGAGAAGGACCTCATCGAGCTGATCGTGCGCCACGTGAACCTCTCCTACGAGGGCGCACCAGCGGAGGGGTCCATCAAGAAGGACGTCGACTGCATCACCAAGATGTACGTCCCGGCGAAGCGCGCCAAGAACGGCGGACCCGGCGCACTCGAAGATTTGCTGGCCTGCCAGTTCCGCGAGCTCGGCCTGATCGAGACCGTGGAACAACCTGTCTCGGGCCGCACGGAGTGGGAGTTCACCACTGGCACTCGCGTCACCCTGCCGGACCGGATCGTCGCCTATGCCTGCCTGGACTACGCCTCCACCACCACGCGCCAGGCCGGATCCATCTCCCTTGCCCGGCTCGCCAACGAGCCCGGCGCCCCCGGGCGAGCCTTCCGCATCCGCGAGCCCGACATCGCAGCGGCGCTGGAGCGAGTCGCGGCCACCACGCCCGGCCTGCAGCTCGTCGAAGCTGTCGGCCAGCGCAGTCTCGTTTTTGCCTCCAACCCCTTCGAGCTCGCCTGGGACGTCCTGGACGCCCAGTACGACCACGTCCGCAAGCAGCCGGGCTTCCCCACCCGGGCAGAGTGGGCCCGCTCCTACCCCAAGCTCGCCGCCGCCGAGGCCCGGGAGCTCCGCAGCACCGTTGAGCAGCAGCTCCCCCTGATCGAGGAGACCTCCGAGTGACCACCGAGACCCCCTCGCGGCCCAAGACCGCCCGTAAGACCGGTGGCACCGAATTCCCGGCCGGCATCCACCTCGTCGGTTCCCGGATGCGCTCCACCAATGTGGAACGAGACGTCCTCGACGAGCTCCACTCGCCCTACGTGGGCACCCGGGCGCTCGACGTGCTCGACCGCCTGGCCAACTCCCTCGGTGACCTCCGCCGCCCCCGCTCGTGGTCGCTCACCGGTGCATACGGCTCGGGCAAGTCCACCCTCGTCAACCTCATCGACGCCCTCCTCGGTCACGACGAAGGGCGCCGGGCCGAAGCGCAGGAGGTTCTGGCCGGCACCAGTGCCGGGCTGGCCCATCGGATTGCGGCAGCCCGCGACGAGCTGGCACCGGCCGGTTTCCTCGGGGCCGTTGCCACCGCCCGCCGCGAACCGCTCGTCATCACCCTGTCCCGGGCCCTGCGCACCGCGGCCCAGCGTCGGTGGCCGACCCGCATGCCCAAGTCGGTCTCCACAGCGCTGGCACGATGCGAAGACCCTACGGCCGCCGAGCCCGCGGACGTCATCGCCGCAGTGACCGCCCTGTGTGCGCAGCAGCCGCTGCTACTGGTCATCGACGAGTTCGGCAAGACCCTCGAACACCTCGCGGGACACAGCCAGTTCGCCACCGCCAAAGCGGACCTGTTCCTGTTGCAGGAGCTGGCCGAGAAGAGCGCCGGCCCCAAGGGCCTGCCGCTGTTCATGATGACCCTTCAGCACATGTCGTTCATGAACTATGCGGGACAGTCCAGCGAGCTGCAGACCCGCGAGTGGGCGAAGATCCAGGGCCGGTTCGAGGACATCACGTTTGCCCCGCACCTTGGCGACGCCGTGCAGCTGATGCGTCGCCGCCTCGACCAGTCCGAGGTGCCCGCGGCCGGCCAGAAGCTGATCATGGCCTATGCCGAGGCGGCTGAAACGACCTGGCGCGATCACGGCCTCAACGACGTCGTCGTCCTCAAGGCACAGGACTTCGCGGACCTCTACCCCCTCCACCCCCTGACCGCGGCCGCAGCACCGTTCCTCGCTTCGCAGATCGGCCAGCACGACCGCAGCCTCACCGGGTTCCTCAACAACGACGAGCCCAACACCGTCCGCCGCTCGCTGGCGATGCACTCCACCGACAAGCCTCGCCGTGCCAGCACGGTCAAGCTGCCACAGCTGTACGACTTCTTCCTCGACTCTGGTCGGACCTCGCTGCTTGCCTCGAGCAACGCCAGTAAGTGGATCGAGATCGAGTCGCGTCTCACCCAGGCCAACGGGCTGTCCATCGCGGATCAGAATTTGCTGCGCACGGTGGGCATGCTCAACCTGATCGACGAGGACGGCGCCCTGCGGGCGACCGCCGCGATGGTCTACTACGCCCTCCACGAGCCCGGCGAGGCAGCTGATCCGAAGGCGTTCGCTGTCCTCGAAGAACAGCTCAACAACCTGGTGGCCCGTGGCTTCCTGGTTCATCGGCGCTTCAACGGCGAGTACCGCGCCTGGCGCGGAAGCGACGTCGACATCGACGGGCGCCTGAAGGAGACGCTCAGCCACCTCGACGACACCGTGGTTGCCCAGCGCCTCGGCGACTACCTCCCCGTGGCAGTGGCCGCCGGCCGGCACAGCCAGGTCACGGGCATGCTCCGCGCCCTCTTCGTCCAGATCACCACAGCGCAGACCAAGCAGCTCAAGGGACCGGACGCACTCGCCGACCACGCCGACGGCCTCCTGGTCTTCCACCTCGGCGGGATCGAGGACAGGCCTGTCGTCGAGTCCTCCCTGCCCGTGGTCCTCGGCGTCACAGAGGAGCCCGACCTCGTCCTGCGGGCCGCGTTCAACCTTGTCGCGCTGGAGGAATTGCAGCGCGACAAAACCCTCGACTTCGTTGCCAGGCGGGAGATCAGCGAACGCACGTCCGGTGCGAAGCGGGAGTTGCTGGAACTTCTCAGCGCCGCCTTCTTTCCGCCCACACAGCGCGCGACCTGGCGGCTGTGGCGCTCCGGCATCGCTGCCGATGCCGAGGACGGAGAAGTGATCGAGGGTCGCAGCCTGAGTTCGCTCGCATCCACCGCCTGCGACCGGGTCTTCCCCCACACACCGCACATTCGCAACGAGATCATCGGCCGCCACGAGTTGAGCAGCCAGGGCGCCAAGGGCCGCCGCGAGCTGCTGACCGCGATGCTGCAGAAGTCCGGCGAACCGCACCTGGGCATCGTCAAATTCCCGGCCGAACGATCGATGTACAGCGGTGCACTGGCCTACATGGGTCTGCACCGCGAGAACCCTGCCGCTGCCGACCAGTCATCCTCCTCGCTACTGCCTTACGGGTTCTCTCGCCCTGGCCCCGCTCACACCCATACCCACGAGGCGTGGAACGCCCTTGAGACGGCGCTGACCGAGGCACACGAGCGCACCAGCCTCGAGCGGATCTTCCGGGTCATCATGGTGCCGCCGTACGGTGCCAAGGCTGGCGTTGTTCCCCTGTTGGTCGTGACCGCCCTCATCCTGCGCAGTCACGACGTAGCTCTGTTCGAGGACGGCTCCTACCTGCCGCGGCTCACGCCCGACGTGGTCGAGCGCATGGTGAAGTCTCCCGGCCGCTTCTCCGTCAAGGCCACGCCCGTCGGTGAGGGGCTTCGGCACAGTGTCGTCAAGAACCTCTCGCTGGCGCTCAAGGTGGAGCCGCCCCGTTCCCAGGCCCTGCGCAACCCTGCGCTGCTCGCGGTGACCCGCGCGCTGCTGGAACGGGTCATGGTGCTCACTCCCTATGCCCGCCGCACGCAACGGCTCAGCAAGGACGCTCTCGCCGTCCGTTCTGCCCTGTTCACGGCGCAGGATCCGGACGAGCTGCTCTTCCACGTGCTTCCCAAGGCGCTCGGCCTGGAGCCGATCACCCCCGAGCTCCGCAAGAGCACGGCGGGCAACAAGGGCTACGTCGACCGGCTCGCCGCCGCGGCCGACGAGATCGCCGGCGCCGACCGCGCTCTGCGCGCGGAAGCGGTCGAGACGATCAGCCGCGAATTTCGCCTGCCGTCCTCGCTGCCCAAGCTGCGCAAGGCACTGGCGGCCCGGCTGAAGGGCTTTGCGGGTGTCTCGCTCAGCTTGGAGCTGCGCGGTTTCGTCGCCATAGCGCTCAATGAGTACCTGGCGGACGAGGACTGGCTGGACCCGATGATCGTCCGGTTGTCCCATGCCGCCCTCGGCGACTGGTCAGACAACGACGTCGCAGTCTTCGGCCGCCGGGTGCGAGAGATGGCCCGTGCCCTCGACCGCGTCAGCCACCTGTACAAAAGCGATGCTCCTGCAGACGGCGAAGAGGAACTCGAAGCCCGCCTGCTCACCCTGACCGACAGGGACGGGGCGGAACAGCGCACCCTGATCTACCTGCCGAAGCAGGCCGAGCGGGAAGCCGAGAACCTGGCTGTCAGTGTCCTGGAGCAAGCTGAGAAGGCGCTCGGCCCTGACGGCGCTCGAATCCTGCTTGCCGCCCTGGCCCAGCGCGTCACCGACCCCGCCACCAGCGAACTTGAGAGGATGGAGTGACCATGACCGACACCGCTTCCGGAAAGAAGGTCCGGCACGTCATGGGCCTGTCCGGCGGTAAGGACTCCTCTGCCCTCGCCATCTACATGCGTGACCGCGTGCCGGAGATGGAGTACTTCTTCTGCGATACAGGTGCCGAGCTGCCGGAGACGTACGAGTACCTCAACAAGCTCGAGGCCGCCGTCGGCAAGCCGATCACCCGGCTGAATACCGACCGCGACTTCGACCACTGGCTCGAGGTCTACCAGGGCACCCTGCCCAGCCCCCAGATGCGCTGGTGCACCAAGAACTTGAAGATCAAGCCACTTGAGGACTGGATCGGCGACGACGAGGTCATCTCCTACGTTGCCATCCGCGCTGACGAGAATCGCCTCGGCTACGTCAGCACCAAGCCCAACATCACTGCGGTCTTCCCCTTCCGCGAGGACGGCATCGACCGGGCAGGTGTAAGCCGCATCCTTGACGAGGCTGGCACCGGCCTGCCGGCCTACTACGAGTGGCGTACCCGCTCTGGTTGCTACTTCTGCTTCTTCCAGCGCAAGCACGAGTGGCTCGGCCTCAAGGACCGCCACCCCGAACTCTTCGACAAGGCCGTCGCCTACGAGGAGAAGGTCCGCCACCAGAGCACCGCTATGCAAGGCCGCGACTACACCTGGTCCCAGGGCGAATCCCTGCACGAGCTGATAGAGCGCCGCGAGGAGATCCAGGCCAATCACGAGGCCAACCTCGCCCGGGCCGCGAAGCGGATCAAGCCCAACAGGCCACTGCTCGAGGTCCTCTCCGACGCCCTCGACGCCGACGACGATGAGGCCGGCTGCTCCGTCTGTCACCTCTAGTCATGTGAAATACCCCCAAAACTGCCCGGTAGGTGACAAAAGGTCACCCACCGGGCAGTTTTGCGTCTCCTGGCTACAGCTGTCGGTGCTGCGTGTAAGGATGTGTGCGCCCATCACACACCGTCACTCAGTCGGAGCAACCAGGAATGGCGACACCGGACACCATCGCGCGAGCGGTCAACCGCCACCGCCTGGGCGCCAGTCCAGCTCTCGAGATTCAGCTCGGCATCACACCGATGCTGGACGTGCCGGCCCATCAAGTCCTTCAGGACGACCTGAAGCGTCTCGCCTCTCCGTGGGAACGGCTCAAGGCCACGGAAGGGATCGTCGCCGCGATACCGGACCAGCCGGGCCTCTACATGTTCGTCTGGTCACCATCGATCAAGCTGTCGATGGCGGACCGGACCGCAGCCAGCTTCCACCAAGTCCTCTACATCGGACACGCCGGCGGTGCCGGTCAGATGGGCAACACGCTGAGGAACAGGTACCGGGACTACCGAAAGCACCTGCGCGGCAATCCCGAGAATCTCTGGACCCGGGAGCCGCCCACCAACCGGCACGACCGCCTCACCCACTACCTCGCCCTGCGCCCCCTGGAGTACTGGTTCGCGACCATCGACGACCGGTCGATGATCAAGAATCTGGAGGAACGCCTGCTCCACCTGTACAACCCGCCGATCAACATCCAAGGCGGCCCCCTGCTACGTGGTCGACTCAGCCCCACACCCAAGCCGGCTTTCCGCTCCTAGCCCCGCATCGCTCCTGACAACGAGGTACTTCATGACGTCCAAGACGTTCGTCCCGGCCTTCAAAGCCACCGTGGGCAACTGGACCTACTACTCCTGCCTGATGAGCTACGCCCAGGTGGCGCGGGAGGTCAACTTCGCGCACGAGCTCGGCGGCAACCGGGACCTGGGGACCATGATCCAGCGCGGGGTCGGCGCCCGCACCGCGGAGATCACCGAGTACCTGCTCACCAACGAGAACCGCTTCCTCGGCGCCCTCATCATCGCGGTGTGGGGAGGGGACCCCAACTACCACACCGTCACGATGGACACGGAAAGCCAGGCCGTCCTCCAGGGACTTGACCGCAACTTCGGCGTCCTGACCTTCGACGGCACCCAGCAGTTCTTCGCCCTTGACGGGCAGCACCGGCTCAAGGCCATCAAGGACGCGATCAAGCAGAACCCGGCCTTGGGCAGCGAGGACATCAACGTCATCGTCGTCCCCCACTTCGACACCGACGACGGACGCCGGCGCACCCGGCGGCTCTTCACCAACATCAACCGGAACGCCAAGAGCACCAACCTGCAGGAGAACATCGCACTCGACGAGGACGACAGCTTCGCCATCCTCACCAGGCGGCTGCTCGACGAGGACGACTTCCTGAAGCGCGAGAAGGTCGTGCTCGTGTTCAGCAAGGTCGGCCAGGACGGTGAGCTCGTCCTCGCCCAGCGCTCCGTCAGCGCATCAAGTCCCGCCTGGACCACGATTGGCGTGCTCTACGACATCGTCAAGGAAATCGGCTACGACCTCCCCTGCGCCAACGAGCAGACCAAGCAGCGGGTAACCGACGAGGTCCTCGACGACAGCTTCAAGGTTCTCAGCGTCCGCTTGCAGGAGCTCCTCGAAGCGTGCGGGAACATGCAGCAGCGCTACCTGGCCGCGGTGTCACCGAAGGATCTGAGGGCACCCAAGGGGCGCGACGGCGCGGGGCACCCGTTCATGCGGCCGGCGATCCAGGCCCAGGTGGCGAAAGCCGTGCATCACGTACTCGAGCAGGGCACCCTGGAATGGCAGGAGGTGATGAAGAGGCTGTCCGCACTCGACTGGAAGATGACCTCGGCGCCGTTCTCCTCCATGTGGATCGAGACTCCCGAGGGGAAGACCAAGGGCAAGATGGCCAGCGGAAACTCCCAGCTGTTCTACGACCTCCTGTTGGTGCACATCGCCCCCCGCTCCAAGGCGCAGATCACCAGGGCACTCCGCGCCTACCACGACGTCATGAAAAGCAAGTACCCGGTATCGGCTGAGGAATTGTTCTCGCTCCTGCCGGTCGACGCTGATTGATGGCTCCCGGATAGACGTTCCCGGCGCCCACTGGGTATCCAGGGCACCGGACCTGGAGCCTCCCGGTCGACGGAACAGGGGCTTGACCGTCCACACACGGGACGGTCAAGCCCCTGTTCCGCCGACCGGGGCAGTCCCAGCCGGGAGCGAGTCGGCTGGTGCCGCTGCCGCGCCGGCCGCGACTGTCGGCGCCATGGCGAACCTCAAGGCTGCGGAGGCACCGAAAATCTCAGGCTATTCGTCGATGGCGTCGTCGGGTGCCGCGGGCGGCGGCGGCGGCGGGAAGAAATCCTCGAGGCAGTCCTGGAGAAGGAGGACCTGGACCTCATACCCGGACTGAGTGTCCCTGAGGACCCTCTTCACATGAGGGAACACGCGCTCGGGGTACCGGTCCTGCATGTCCGAGTCCGCCAGGTCCAGGAACTGGAACTGGGGAGAAGTGGATGTGCCTTCCTCGTAGGCGATGATGAGATCGATATCTCTGGGGTTCTTGTCCTCGCGATCGAAATCCTGTGTGACAGCCCCGGCGCGGATTTTGAACTCAACTACGCGCAGAGCGGATTCGATGGGATTGTCGAAGACCTGTTCCGAATCGCCGAGACGCTTGATTACTGCCCGGGCGTCGTACCGGTCGCGCTGTGAGAGGCCGTACCACTGGAACTGGGGGAACCTTCCCTGGCCCGCCAGTTCGAAGAAGAGGGCGATCACGTCGTTCTCGTCGGCGGGCACCTTCTTGATTGTCAGCTCCGGTCGCTTCAGATCCTTCCTCGACCAGAAGGCGGCCGACCGTTCATCGTCCTGGAACGGGTCGGCCTTTCCGACGAAGCGGGAAGCGGCGTTCTGAATCGTTGACCGATACGCCTCGTTGACGAAATTCTTCAGCAGGCCGACCAGCCGCATGTTCTTGAGGTGCGTCTTGCCGTAGTTGAGCTCCGCGTCGACATCGACGACGATATCGAAGCAGCGGACGTACTGCTGGTTTCGCCCCTTGGTCAGATCGGGGGAGTGCCGGGTCACTACGCCGTTGGCGCTGAACACGCGCTGACTGCCGCCGGGGAGGTAGCGCTCGAAGTGGGGAATCCTGGCTACCGTTAGGCGGATCACGTTAATCTTCGGGAAAAGCAGTCGCCGAAACGAGTCGATTTCGTCGGGGAGCTTCCCGCGGGCGTTCATCAGGAGGGCTTCGAAATCCTCCATGGTGCGATACTCGGTGACGTTGAAACCGTTCTGCACCTTGAATAGGTCCACGCCGCCGGCACCGAGGTTCTGGGCGTACGGAGCAGGCTTCGGAGGCTTTGCCCAGGACACCGTTTCCGCCATGTCCAGGTATCCGACCGGTACATGGAAGGAGAAGTTGTCCTTGCCGTCAAAGAGCTCGCCGATCGTGTTGCCGAGAGTGGCGACCGGATTGGCGCACTTTACCGTGATGGTGACTACGGTGTCCCGCAGGGTGTTGGGGAGCTCTGTCATGCCCAGGTAGGAGAACCGCTTCAGGTCGCAGGCCAAAAGGGCGGCGAACCGCGTGGGATACCTCCCGCTCTGTACGGCGTTCGTCAGTGTCTGAACGAATTCGGACCGCAGCCCCCTGGGCAGGGCTTCGGTTTCGATCTCCTGGAGGTAGCTTTCGAGGACCCTGGATTCCTGCGCGAAGCGATAGCTTATTTCCGTCCCGATGGCGTCCAGCGGGGCCGAGTCCGGCTCGAATGTCCTGGGCATCGTGAGGTTCGGACGGGCCTCTGGCGGACTGTCGAAAGAGCTTGCGCCGTTCACCGAGAACTTGAAGGCGCCCTGGGCCGTCCTGGATCGGAGAGTGAAGGCCTCTGAGCTGAAAAGAACGACCTTCAGCCCGACGCCTACCTGCCCGGCCAGCTTCCTTCCCGCCTTCTTGCCGCCGCCCAGGAAGAGCAGTTTTGGTTCGTTTGGGAACCCGTCAGCGTCGTCCCTGATCGTCACCTCCCGACTGTCGAAGTCGATCGCGAGATCAATTTTGTGCTTGCCTCCTGCTGTTTCGCGAACCGCGTCGAGGGCGTTCTGCAGGACCTCGCCGACGAAGACGTGCTGGGGGAGGTAGGCGTCGATCGTTTGCCTGAGCTGGTGGATGTAATTCTCTGAGAGAGACTCTGGGCTCAGGAGGTCGTACGTGTCTGTCACCGGGATCCTCTGTCGCTTGTTCAGAGATTGAGAATGGGTGGCCTGGCCGCTTGGGTCCGGCTCAGAGCCTCTCAGGTGTGCCGATGCCGAGGAGGTCCATACCCAGCCGGAGGGTCTGGCCGGTGAGCTGGCACAGCAGGAGGCGTGTCTCCATGACCTCACGGCTGGGTGCCTTGAGGACGGGGCAGTGCTCGTAGAAGCTGGTGTACGCCGCCGCGAGGCTGTGCAGGTAGGCGCAGAGGCGGTGGGGTTCGAACGTCTCGGTGACGAGGCCGACGGTGGCGCCGAATTCGTCCAGGAGTAGGCCGAGCGCACGCTCGGCCGGCTCCAGGGCCAGGTCGCGGTGGGCGGTCGGCGTGGTGCCTTCGGGGGCCTTGCGCAGGATGGACTGGATGCGCGCGTAGGCGTACTGGAGGTAGGCGCCGGTGTCGCCGTTGAGGGAGACCATGCGGTCGGTGTCGAAGACGTAGTCGCGGGTGCGGGAGGTGGAGAGGTCGGCGTACTTGACCGCGCCGATGCCGACCTGCCGTGCCCGGTCTTCGAGTTCCTCGGCCGCGAGTTGGGGGCTCTTCTCGGCGACGACGGCACGGGCCCGGTCGACGGCTTCGTCGAGGAGGTCCATGAGGCGGACGGTCTCGCCGGAGCGGGTCTTGAAGGGCTTGCCGTCCTTGCCGAGGACGGTGCCGAACGGCAGGTGCAGGGCGCGGACGTTGTCGGGGAGCCAGCCGGCGCGCCGGGCGGTCTCGAAGACCATCTGGAAGTGGAGGGCCTGGCGGCTGTCGACGACGTAGAGGAGCTGGTCGGCGCCGAGCATTCCGACGCGGTCGCGGATGGCGGCGAGGTCGGTGGTGGCGTAGCCGTAGCCGCCGTCGCTCTTCTGGACGATGAGCGGGGTCGGCTCGCCGTCTGGCCCCTTGATGTCGTCGAAGAAGACGCACAGCGCGCCGTCGGAGCGCACGGCAACGCCGGAGGCTTCGAGGTCGGCGCACACGTCGGCGAGCATGTGGTTGTAGTAGCTCTCGCCGATGGCGTCGGTGTCTTCGAGGAGGACGCCGAGGTTCGCGTAGACGGCTTCGAAGTACAGCTTCGACTCGTCGACCATCCGCTGCCAGGATGCGACGGTCTGAGCGTCGCCGGCCTGGAGGTCGACCACACGCCGGCGGGAACGGTCGGCGAAGTCGGCATCACTGTCGAACAGGGCACGCGAGGCCTTGTAGAGGCGGTTCAGGCGGGACATCGAGGGGCCGGACTCGGCCGGATCGGTGCTTTCGTCCAGCTCGTCCGGGTGCTCGACGAGGTACTGGATGAGCATGCCGAACTGGGTTCCCCAGTCGCCGAGGTGGTTGCGCTTGATGACCTTCTCGCCGGAGAACTCCAGCGTCCGCACCAGGGCGTCGCCGATGATGGTCGAGCGCAGGTGGCCGACGTGCATCTCCTTGGCGATGTTCGGCTGGCTGTAGTCGATCACCGTGACCCCGGGCTCGGCGCTGCTGCCGACTCCGAGCCGGGTGTCCGCGGCGCGGGCGGCCAGCCGGTCGAGGATCGCGGTGTCCGTGACGGTGACGTTGATGAATCCCGGGCCCGAGACCTCCAGGCTCGCGATCACCTCGTCCGCAGCCAGGTTCTCCAGGACACGCGTGGCGACCTCGCGCGGGTTGGCCCGCAGGGGCTTGGCGAGGCTCATGATGCCGTTGGCCTGGAAGTCGGCGCGGTCACTTCGTCGCAGCTGGGGGTCGCTGTCCGCGGTGTCGGGGAACGCGGTGGAGAGCGCCTGCGTGAAGCGCTGCCGCACCGTGTCGGCGATGGAGAGGACCGTAGCCATAGAAGGAGAGACCACTTCTGTGAGAAGGCGGAGCCGTGAACGAGCCGCGCGGAGTCGCACACCAGCGGCACCCCCAGGACGGTCGGTGCCGCCTTTCGAGTATCCCATGCCCTCTCGGCCGTCGGACTGATTAACCTCAGCCGCTGACCACCTCCACCACAAGGCAAGATCGCCCAACAGGGACTGATCCCACCGCCCCTGAATGATCATCGGAAAATGATGGCGGCCATTCCGCTTATTGGCAGTGATGGCGGCTCGGCCAATTCGCTAAATCGATCGAACGCAACGTGACCGACCGGCTACGGTGGCAAGTCTGCGTGCAGCGCTCGGGAGGGGAGCGAGGTGAGCGACTTGTCCGATGGTGCAGATGATGCGCGGGAACTCGCGGCGTCAGTGCAGCGCGCGTTGGAACGGCCGGATGGGGAAGCCGAGTTCGAACACCCCGGGTTTGTCGATGTCACTGGGCTGGTGCGCCGCTTTCGCCACCAGGGGCGCGAGGTCGTCGCGAAGCTGCGCTCCACCGAGGCGGCCGCTGTGGAGCAGCGCCTGGCTGCCGGTGCCGCCCGCCGCCTTGACGGTCTGTCGGTCTCCGGCTTCGGCAACCTTCAGGTCTGCGTTCCCGAGATCGTCCAGCTGCCTTATCAGAGAGCTGCGCTGGTGTCCCCTTACCTTGGCCGTCCCGTCTCGGCGCTGCCGGCCGCCGCCCTGAAGGTTTCCGGTGAGGCTGTCGTGGAACTCCTCACGGCCCTGCTGGCTCGCGGCGTCGAAGCGTCCGGGTGCATCCCGCGGAACATGTTCGGCCTCGACGGCCGGGTGATCCTCATCGACTGGGAGGACGCGCTCCTCGTACCGGCTGGCGCGGAACCTGACCTGCTGACCTTGATGAAGTGGGACATCGCCTGGTCGGACCTCTTCGGGCATGACTTGCGGCTCCGGGACCGCATCCCGGCCTCCATGCCTTCTGGCGAACCGGAGTTGGACGGCTTTGAGACCATCCTGGCCAACTGGTTGCCCGAGGGCACCTCGCGGCGAGAGGTACGCCGACACGGTATCGAGGTGACGCTCGTCAGCGAGCTCCCGGTGGCCGAGGCTGCGCCGGCGAGCGCGGCCCACCTGGGCCACCTCGCCGAGGACGTCCTCCCGCCGCAGCTCGGCGTCCTGCACACCGTGCTGACCGCGCGGCTGCGCGAGCACCACGGTGAGAGTGCCTACGCCGCGCTGCTGGGCCGGCTGCACCATCTGGTGAAGTACCCCCGGCCGACCGGGCCCGAGCTGGAGGAGCTGCGTCGCGGCTGGGTGATCGAACTGTTCTCGGCTGCCGAGGGTGATCGTCCGGCCGGCGTCGTACCGCTGCGGCAACTGGCCTCGAGGATTGCCGAGTTGGCCTCCACAGGCGGATGGCCCGCGGCCTGCGCACGGGCAGAGGTTGCCGAGGAGATCACCGACCGTCTCGCTCGTGTCGTGCTGGCCGCCCTGGCGCGCGAGGATCTGGATCTGCTCCTGCGCGGCTCCTGCGCCCAGGGAGTCCTGGGCCTTGGCAGTGACGTCGACTTCGAGCTGAGCTCCGCCGAGTTCCCGGCCGGATACCAGCCTGCGGAGGACCTCGTGATCGAGGCACTCGGCTGCCTCGGGCTGGCCGCGGAAGGCTCCGCCGCGCGGCCGACCGAACGCGACCTCGTCAGCGCCGACGGCCACACGACCCGCGACCTCCACGAGTGGTGCGAACTCCGCAGCCCCGGCGCCGCCCACCACGACCCAGGCTGGACCGCCGCGCTCCTGCCCGGCCCCGCCGCAGGTGTGCTCGGCCGGCCGAGCCAGTACGAGCAGCAGGGCCGCGAACTCACCGCCAAGTACCTCTGGTTCGAATCCCGGGCCGCACTGGCACGGCTCGTGTTCACCGACCCGGCGCTCTCCCCGCAGCCCGCGACGTTGGAGCAGCAGCTGTCCGCTCTGCCCCGGTTGATCGGCGACCGAGAGACTGCCGAACTACGCGATCTCCTGCACCGCACGTTCGCCCTGCGGGAGGCCAGCAGCCCAGCCCAGGCAGCTGACGGGGACGCGGAGCGCGCGTGCTTCCACCTCGCCCAACGGCTGGACCGCCTGCGCCACCGGCTCGCTCTGCCAGGTCCCCAGCAGCCCTGATTTTCCGATCCGCACCGATCCGCGCCATCTCAACCTGAGAGGTCAACCGTGATCAGCGACGCCTTGACGCACTCCACCAGCGATGCCCTGCACATCTCCTTCGCCGACGGCTATGTCTTCCACGTCCGCGGCGGCCAGATCACCGCCCCGAACCAGCCCTGCCCCTGCGGCGATCTGGAGCCGGTCCACCAGATCACCGAGTACCGCGAGGCCTACCCGCAGGCCCAGCTCTCCCTGACCGACTCATGCAACATGGGCTGCACCTACTGCTCCTTCCGCGACCGGGTCCACGCCGACGCCAAGCCCGTCACCATCCCGCTGGAGACCGTGGTGCAGGGCCTCGCCACCCACCGAAGGCGGCTCGTCGAGGAGGAGGCGCGCTACAGCCGCGTCGACTTCGGCCTGGCTGGCGAGACCATGCTGGTGCGCCACATGCACGACGCGGTCCACACAATGGTCGAGGAAGGCCTCGCCGACTCGCCGGTCAGCGTCGTGTGGGCTGGACCCATGGTCACCAACGCGACCCTGTCCATGACCCCGGAGCTCGCCGACAAGCTCGGCCCACCCCAGGACATCAGCCTGGACGGTCCGAAGGACGTCCACGACAAGGTCCGCTTCTACACCAACGGACGCGGCGGCACATACGACCACGTGCGCTCCGTCCTGGACCGGGTGCTGGCCCGCCACCCCGACATGGGCGTCTCCGCTGTCCTCACCGCCTACTGCACCGACTTCACCGCGATCTTCCGGAATCTCTTCGAGGACGTCGGCGCCCGCAACATCTACATGAAGCCGGTGAACGCCACCTACGACAAGGACTACGCCCTCAACCCGGCCACGCTTCCGGCCTTCCGGCAGGGCTACGCCGAACTCGTCGACCACATCCTCGCCCAGCCGCCGCAGGGCATCCTCGCGCGGCTGCTCGCCCTGAACTCCGAGGACTTCTTCATGCGGTTCTTCTACCGCGTGAAGGACCGGGCGGCGCAGGTCTACCGGTGTGGGGCCGGCAAGAGCGGCACCTACCTGGACACCAACGGCAACCTCTACCCCTGCGCGCACTTCATCGGGAAGTCCGGCTGGCACATCGGGCACGCCTCCACCGGAGTCGAGGACAGCGAGCGGCGCAAGTACCTCGACCTCGTGGTCGACGAGCGCGACGTGTGCTCGTCCTGCCCGTCCCGGTACGTCTGCGGCGGGGGCTGCTACTACCAGGCGGTCCTGGCCAACGGTGACATCACCAAGCCCGACGAGGTCAAGTGTGACCTGATCCGGTTCATCACCGATCTGGCCGTGCGCCTGGTCGTCACGCTCCGGGAGGAGCACCCCGAGGTGCTGGACGCGCTGCCGTCCCCGTACGGGCTCACCGACGAGGCACTCGCCGCGGCACCCGAGGCTGCCTACCTGCCGGCGGCCCGCCTGCACCCTGCTCCGACCGACGAGCGGTCGGTCATCGCGCTCGGCGGGCCCGGCCGGGTCCGCGGCGGACTCGTGAACCCGGCCGATCTCTCCGCCACGCTCACTGTGTGCGCTGAAGGGCTGGCGGTGGAGCTGGACCTGGGCGACACCCCGGATGCCGTGCGCGGTGTCCGAGTCCGGCTGCAGCCCCTGGGCCAGGGGGCTTTCACCCTGCACGACCTCGCGGCCCAGCAGTGGCCGGGTGAGCGGCAGTTGCGGTGCGCCCGCGACGGCGCCCGGTGGCTCAAGGCAGCCGCCGACCGCTTCCGCCGGGTTCCCCACCCCGACCCCGTCTGGGAGAACGCCGACAACGTCGAGCTCACCTGGGACGGGTCGCAGGTGCGGCTCGTGCTGCCGCTGTCGGCGAACGCTGACAGCGAGGTCGGTCTCGGGGTGAACGTTTTCGTGGACTTCGAGGACGGCGGCTGGAGTGCTCTCACCCTCCACGAGCCGTTCGCCGTGCTCGACCCCACCCACATTGGCGGGCTCAGCCTGTCCGGCCCGGAAGCCGCGGGAGGCCCGGGTGCGGCGGGTGTGAACGGCCGGATGCCCGAGGGCCTCACGCCGATCGTCCGCTGGGCCGGTCTCCAGGGCAACACCTGCTGAGGGGGTGACACGTGCGGATCCTTCTCACCACTCACCGGTTCGCCGACGACAACGCCGGCGGGACGGAGATCCTGGCCGACGACCTCACCCGAGCCCTCAAGGCCCGCGGGCTGCACGTCAGTTGGCTCGCCGCAGGCGAACCTCCACCGCCGCACCGGCGCACCGCCGACGAGTACCTGGGCCTGCCGTCGGTCTTCGACGACGGCTACCCGGCCGGGTGGCGTGCCCAGGAAGCGGAGCAGGCCGGCCACGTCGAGCAGCTCCTCGCGGCGCGGCCCCCGGTGGACCTCGTGCACGTGCTGCACTTCAGCCGCACCGGTCTGGAGTTCCTCGACGTGCCGGCCCTGCGCGGGGTGCCGGTGGTCGCGACGCTGACCGACTACACCGCGGTGTGCCCCGACCATCAGCTCGTCGTCCGATCCACCGGCACGCAGTGCACCGCCACTGCGGCGTCCGGGGAGTGCCTCGGATGCCTCAATGCCCCGGCGAAGGCTCTCGGGGACGTGGCCGACTGGCGGGCACGGAACGTGGCCTGGTTGAACGGCCGGGTGCGGGCCGTGTGGACGCAGACGCCGCACCAGGCAGCCGAGTTGGCGAACGGGGGCGTCGACCTGGGCAAGGTCGTCCGCGACCGGGCCTGCTACGGGCTGCCCTCCGCCTGGGCGCCGCTCGCCACGGCAGGACCGGCTGGGCAGTACCTGCTGTTCCTGGGCAGGTGCTCGCCGGAGAAGGGGCTGTACCTGCTCCTCGACGCCTTCCGCGCCGCCGACACCGAACTCTCTCTGCTGATCGCGACCGTGCCGGACGACACGGCGTACGAGGAGCGGGTGCGAGCCCTGGCCGCGGCCGACTCTCGGGTGCGCTGGCTCCCGCAGGTATCGCGTGCCGATGTCGGGCCGGTGCTGGCCGGCGCCCGGGCACTGCTGGTGCCCTCGCAGTGGTGGGAGAACCATCCGCTGGTGGCACACGAGGCACGGGCGTTGGGGGTGCCGGTGTTCTCATCGGCCGTGCCGTCCATGCGCCACCTCGCGGACGACCACGGCCTCCACCTCGTCGACGACTACCGGGATCCAGCTGCGTGGATGCGGGCACTTGAGGCCGCGTCCCGGAACCGGGCACCCAGGGTGCCGTCCTTCACCCGCCGGGTGGAGGAGTTCGAGCTCTTCACCGACGAGATCGTCTCCGTCTACCGGAAGGTGGTGGCCTCGTGATACCCGAACACGGGTCTGCGGTCGTCGTGCCGGAGCGCTTCCGGAAGTTCCTCGTCACGGACGACTTCGACCGCTACGGCCTCGTCCCCGGACAGCCCACACCCGCCCCGCAGTACCTCCAGGTGGAACTCACCGACCTGTGCAACCTCGCCTGCGCCGGCTGCCTGCGGGCCGTGCACGAGAGCAGTGGCCGACACCTGTCCCTGGAAGCGTTCGTCGCGCTCCTCGACCAGCTGCCCGACCTTGGCCACGTCTCGTTCGTCGGCGGGGGAGAAGCACTGATCGTCCGCGCCTTCGCCGCCTACGTCCAAGCCTGCACCGACCGAGCCGTGTTCACCTCGACGAACACCAACGGCCTGCTCGTGCGCCGACGCCTCACACCCGTCCTCGACGCCGGGCTCGGGCTGATCGCGATCAGCGTCGACGGCGCGGACGACGCCACCCTCGGCCGGATGCGGTCGGGGCTTCGCCTCAGCCAACTGAGCGCTGCCCTGCGCGAAGGGGCCTCCCTGACCGAGGGACGGGAGACCGGGCTGTCCGCCGCGGTGACGCTGTCTGCGGCGAACCTGGAGCAGTTCCCGGCCATCGTCGACTTCGTCGCCGACCACGGCCTCACCCGCGTCAGCGTGGAGAGCCTGCACCACTGGGGCGAGGACAAGACCCTCAACGCCGAGTCCCTGTTCGCCCTCCCCGCAGGTGACGTTGTCCCGCACCTGGAGGCCGGTCTCGGACGGGCCGAAGCGCGAGACCTCCAGCTCTCGATCTTCGACTACTCCCGCCTCACCTCCCCGGCCGCCGCCAACGCTGTGTGTCCATGGCCGTGGGACGCCGGCTACATCACCAAGGACGGCGACGTCACGCCGTGCTGTGTCCACATGGAGTCCTCCCGGGGCAACGTGCTCGGCAACATCCACCAGGCGCCGATGGCCGAGATCTGGACCTCGAAGCCGTACCGGTCGCTACGGGACTCCTTCCTCCACGGACCGGCCTGGTCCTCCTGCGAAGGCTGCGTGTATCGAATGGAGTTCGGACGTGTCTGACCCCCAACCGCCCGCCCTGCTGAGCCACCGGCCACCGGACGACAGCCGCGCGCTGCTCCGCCGGGCCCTCGACCTCGGCCTCGACTTCACCACGGGCAAGCTGCGGGACGGCCTCGTCCTGCGGCACGCGACGCCTCGCGAACTCATCGACCGCTTCGCCGAACCCATCCCCATCGCGGGTACGGGCGACGAAGAGTTGCTGAAGTGCCTGGCGGAGATCGCCAGTTGGTCGATCTCCCAGGCCGACCCCCGCTATCTCGCGTTCCCGGACACCGGCGACAGCATCGCCGCCCTCGCGGCCGACATCGTCGCCACCTTCCTCAACCAGAACCTGATCGCCTTCGACCGCAGCGCACCGGCCGCCAGCGTGATCGAAGCCCAGCTGATCACCTGGCTGCGAGAACTCATCGGCTACCCGGTCACACCACTGGCCGACTACCAAGGCCTCGCCTCGCTCGGGGGAATGTGGACCTCCGGCGGGAACATGAGCAACCACATCGCCATCGCTGCCGCCCTCACCCACACCTACCCCGAGGTCCGCGAGCACGGCCTGCGCGCCGTGCCCGAGCAGCCAGTGATCCTCCTCGCCGGCGGGGTCGAGCACTTCTCCTACCTCGCCGCCGCCCAAGCCCTCGGCCTGGGCTCGGACGGGCTGCTATGGGCCGATGCCACCGCCGACTTCACCAGCGACCCCGCCTCGGTGGCACGGCTGCTGGCCTCGCCACCGCCCGGCAAGCGGATATTCATGGTCGTCGGAGTCGCCGGGAACTGCCGCACCACCGGCATCGACGACCTCCAGCAACTCGCCGACCTCTGCGAGCAGTTCGGCGTCTGGTTCCACGTCGACGCCTGCCACGGCGGAAGCCTGCTGTTCTCCGAGAAGCTCAAGGGCCAGCTGGCCGACATCGAACGCGCCGACTCGGTCGCCCTCGACCCGCACAAGGGCCTGTTCGTCTCCTACCCCTCCAGCTACGCGCTCTTCCGCGACCCGAACTCGCTCGGCAGCTTCGCCCGCTACCCCGACCGAGCCGACGACCCCGACTGCCTCGACCTCGGACTGATCACCCCGTTCTACGGCTCCCGCGGCTTCGAATCCCTCAAGCTCTGGGCCCTGATGAAGCACCAGGGCACCGACGGCATCGGCCGGCTCGTCGACGACCGTCATGCCACCTACCAGCAGATGGTCGACCTGTTGGAACGCACCGGCTGCTTCCGCATGCTCGGCACCTCCGACTTCTACCGATGCGCGTTCGTCTTCCTGCCCGACGAAGTCGCCCACGCCGTCGAGGAGGCGTACAGCCGGCCCGAACTCCACGAGTCCGTGCGGACGCTCGTCTCCCGCTACACCGCGACCTTCGCCGACCGCCTCTACCGCAGCGGCACCGTCGTCTTCGACCTCTTCGCACTCCAGGACCTCGCCGACCGCATCGGCCTCGGCGCCACCGTCAAGTACCAGGTCATGGGCATGTGCGTCGGCCACCCCCACATCCCCGACGACATCGAGCACGGCATCGAACAGGCCATCCACGACCACGCCCAGGAACTCACCGCCGCCATGCTGACCGACGCCCGCGCCCTGCTCACCACTGCGGCCCCGCCCGACGGTGCCGCTGCGGCGGACGTGACCGGACCGGCAGGGTGGTGACCCCAGTGGCCTACCCGCCCGCTTTCACCATCGCCTACCTCGTCCACAGCGATGTCGAACTCCTGCGCCGCACCATCCCCACCACCCTGGACGCCCTGTGCCGGGGCACCCGCCACCCCTACGACCTGGTCCTCGTCGTGGACGGCGCCGAGAGCGCCCCGATCGACGAGATCACCGAACTCGCACACACCACCTGGGGATTCGACGAAGTGCGCCTGCGCTGGCGCACCCGCCACCGGGCCTCCGGCGACCAGGCCAACAACATCCACACCCACTTCGTCACCGACAAGAGCCGCTTCCTGATCACCATCGAAGGCGACGTCGTCGCCTTCCGCGACCCGAACACCGCCGACGTCCTCGCCGACATCGCCGACACCTTCGACAACTGCCCCCAGCTCGCCCTCGCCCAGCGCATCGACGACCACGACTGCTGGCAGTGGCAACTCGAAGACGCCGGCCCCGCCCTCAGCGCCAAGGCCCGCTCGGTCAACCGGGTCTCCTCCCACTTCCTGATCTACGACACCCACCGAGCGCGGCCCGTCATGGCCGCCGCTGGCGGCATCCCCGGCGACCGGTTCCACGACGACGGCCAGAGCTGGATGAACTACGAGGACTGGCTCTCCCACACCTTCGCCCAACCCACCGGGCCCGGCATCGGCTACCTCCACCAGCTCCCGCTGCGGATCTTCCACTGCGACGAGAAGACCCAGCCCGGCTCCGCCCACTACCGCCGCGACCTCACGACCCGCCTGCGCATTCTCGCGGAACGCGAGCAGCAGGTGAAGGAGGAGTTCCGTGCCTGAACAGCGCCTCGTCCCCTCGCCGGTCTTCATCCTGTCCCCGATCCGCTCCGGATCGACCCTGCTGCGCTGCCTGCTCGACTCCCATCCCGACGTGCACGCCCCGCACGAACTCCACCTCGGCGGCCTCAACGTCACCGTCGCCGACGAGTTCACCCAACTCGCCACGAGCACCCTCTGCATCGGCCGCCAGGACCTCGAACACCTGCTGTGGGACCGGCTCCTGCACCGCCAACTTACCCAGGCGAGCAAGAGCGTGCTCGTCGAGAAGTCCCCCGGCAACGTGTTCATCTGGCAGCGGATCACCGAATGCTGGCCGGACGCCCGCTACATCGTCCTGCGCCGCCACCCGGTGGCCATCGCCGACTCCATCCGCCGCGCCGGCGACGCCACCGACCTCGCCGAAGCGGCCGTCACCGTCGACAAGTTCGCCTCCGCCCTCGACGACGCCGCCGCCAACCTGCCCACCTCCGTCAGCGTCACGTACGAGCAGCTGACCGCCGACCCGGAAGCCACCTGCAAGGCCCTGTGCGAGTACATCGGCATCCCCTGGAAGCCGGCCATGCTCGACTACGGCCGCCACGACCACGGCCCCTTCGTCTACGGCATCGGCGACTGGTCACCCCAGATCGCCTCCGGACAGATCCAGTCCGCCACCCCGCCCCCGCAGGACGCGGACATACCGCCGCTCCTCAGCTCCTGGTGCGAGAAGTGGGGCTACGCCCCGTGAACCGTCCACCAGCGTCCCCGGTCTTCTGGCTCCTCGGCCTGCCGGCCTCCGGCAAGACCACCCTCGCCCGAAGCCTCCTCGCCCACCTCCAGTCCGAACACGGCGAGGACTGCGGGCTGTACGACGCGGACGAGCAGCGCGCCACCGGCGTACTCCGCGGCCTCGGATGGTCCCAGGAGGACCGCATCGCCACCATCCAGGCACTCGCGCACGCCGCCGGCCAGCACCGGATCGGCATCGTCACCCTCGTGACCTCCACCCCCGCAGAGCGCCGGCTCGCCACCGAGCTGCTCGGCGAACGGCTCCACCTCATCCACGTCCGCGCACCCGAGGACCTTCGCCATGCCCGCGACGCCCTCCGGCCCTCACCCGCCTACCGGGCCAACCCCGCACCCGATGCACCCGAGCTCTCCTGGACCGACCCCGAGCATCCGGCGCTCACCCTCGACACCACGGCAGCGTTCAGCGTCTGCGCAAGCGCCCTCCACTCCTACGCCGACAGCGTTCTGCACGCAGGCGCCGAACAGTAGCGGGCCGTCAAGCGGCAGCGGATCGGCCCGATGCCCAGCTGCCGTCATGCCCGGACGCGATACCACCGCGGGCAGCTCGAGCGCCCCCACCGCTCGACATCTCCTTGCCGGGACGCTCGGCAACCGCGATGAAAGCCAGCTCGGAGAAGAAGAAGCCACCCAGACGATCGGCCTCCCACACCGCCGCGTGCCACTCCTCGATCTCGGCCGCGCCGACCGAACCTCGATCGTGCCTGACAGCGGACAGCAATGCCTTCCTGATCTGGCCGACCCTGTCCTGCGCGTGCCCCTCAAGACGGGTCGACCACGTCAGCAGCGGTTCCACGCTCACCAGCCTCAGCGGACTCCGCGCCAGCAGCAGCCCGAGCTTGCGGCCGACCCGGCCGTCCGCGTGATCCATCCAACTTTGCGCATCGTCCGCGAAAGCGTGGCAGACCCGTCGGTCCAGGTCGGCGCCCGCGCCGGCGATCACCAGGGAGTCGAAGTCGACGTGCGCCATGATCGCGCGTCCGCCAGGCCGAAGGACCCGCGTGACTTCGGCCAGCATCTGCTGCGGGTCGGGCAGGCACTCGACGGTGTTATACGAAAGGACGACGTCCGCACTCTCATCGCCGCACGGAATCGGCGAACGCAGGTCCGCAGCAAGCGTCACCACGGGGCCAGGGTGCCCCTGAAGCGTCTCCTGCGCCTGCCCCAGGAACGAGGCCGACCTGTCGACCCCGATCAGCGTGGCATCAGGAGCAAGGCGGCTCAGCGCTAGGAGCGTCGGGCCGGAACCGCAACCAAGATCGATGATCCGGCTGTGAGCTGTAGGCGCGGCTAGCTCGGCCAGCCGCGCATGGACCGCTTCAGCACTGTCGGACACGGCACGACCTCCTCCTCGCACACCGCGCCAGCGCAGGAACGGCAGCCCACTCAACGCATATACCAACACTATGTGGCAAATAGCACGAAACCGCCTCCAGAAGATCGTCATCCGGCCGTCGCACCACACACTCGCCTCTTGGCAAAGGACACCGCTACGAGCACGCGGCAGGACAGCGAACGGCCGCGACACGAAGCGCCGCCCTGTGGTAGCCAAGAGTTCGCCGATCTTGGGCCCGTGCGGGCCGCAGAACGAGGGGAACTCTGTGACCGCGTCCATGCCCAGTCGCCCGTCCACGCCTCCGCCCGCACCTGGCGGGATTCCGCCGCAGCCTCCCGCCCCACCGTCACTCACGGCCACCTCGGCACAGCGCCGCCGGATCGACCTCCAGGGCTGGAGCGCGGTGGTCACCGCCGCCGTCGGGGTGGTCACCCTCGGAGCCGGATTCGCCGGCGGCTTCTTCACCCAGGCCCAGGTGAACAACACCGCTGCGCCACAGCCGACTATCACCGTCACGGTTCCCGGCCCGACCGTCACTGTGGCAGGCCCTGCTCCCACCGGAGCCTCGGCGGCGGCCGGCGGTGCGGCCACGGGGCCGTCAGTGAATCCGCTGCCCAGTGGGATGGCCGGCGGCAGCCCGACGTCCACGATTGCCCGGGCTCTCACCGCCTCCCCGGACGGCGGTCGCGGCGGGACGAAGACCGTACTCACGGGCCACAGCTTCCCGCCCGGTGAGGTCGTCCGGGTGTCTTTCGTCATCAAGGGCGATCTCGGCGAGGACTACAGGCTGCGGGACCTGCGCGACACGAAGTCCGACGCCGACGGGGCCTTCTCCGTCGAGGTCGTCATCCCGTCCGACCTGAGCCTCGACGCGAACCTGAACGCTTATCTGCGAGCCCGGACCAACACGACGAAGACCGAGACGATCTTCGACTTGATCGCCTGATCGCCTGACCGGCTCGGGCCGGGCGCGCGGGGCGGCTCCGCCGGGGGAGCTCGTCTCCTACCGTTCAGAACCTGGCGGCGTGCGTGCCATGATCGGGCACCACGACAAGGGGGGTCCATGGGCATCAGAATCGGCGTACCGGGTCTGAAGGTACGCGTTTCCAGCAGGGGGATACGGCTGTCCGCAGGGCCGAGGATCGGCCGTGTCCACGTCGGCGCGGGCCGCTCCCGCGTATCGACGGGAATCGGCCCGGTCTCCGTCTCCACCCGCGTCCGCAGCTCCAGCCGGCGACGTATGCGGCCGACACCACCGGCAGCCGGGCCTCAGCGACTGGGGACTGGAGCACTCGTCGTCTTCACCACGTTGTTCGTGGTCATGGGCTGGCTGTTCCCGTGGACCGTTGCAGGAGCGCACGAAGCAGCCTATGAACAGGAGTTTCGGTCGGGTGGGCATGTCGCCTTGGGCTGGGGCGTCCGCACCGTCGCACTACTGATGGTGGTGGCGACCGTCTCGCGCTTCCGCCGGGAACGGTCGGCCAGGCACGGCGCTGCTCCCGGCGCGTACGGCGAGTGAGCATCGGCGCGCGCCGGACAACCAGGGCTGCCGGGCGTGCCCCGTGGTGCGGGTGGGGTCATGGGTCCGACGAGATCAGAGAGGCCGGGTGCCGCAGCGGTGCCGGACACTGGGCCGCCGGCCGTGCTCCCGGTTCCGGCCGTGCGCCGAGTGGCCGTGATAAGTCGCTGGTGTCGGTGCGAGGGTGGACGGTATTGCGGGGGACCAGCTTCACCACGGCTTCGGCGGCCTCGTGGGCGATGTTGTCCAGCACCGACTGATAGGTGTCGCGGGTGATGGGGGAGGTGCTGCTGTGGCCGAGCATTTCCGAGACGATGCGGTCGGCGATGCCGGCGGCCCGCGCGAGGGTTGCCGCGAGGTGGCGTAGGTCGTGGAGCCGGATCGGGGGTAGCTCGGCCTCTTCGATCAGGTGGGCGAACAGGTCGCTGATCTTGGCGGGGTGCAGCCAGGTCCCGTCCGGCTCCACGAAGATCCGGCCGGTGTCGGCCCAGCCGGGGCCGAAGGTGAGCCGTTCCTTCTTCTGGCACTTCTCGTGGAGGATCAGGGCATCGGTGGTGCAGTGGTCCAGCGCGAGGAGGCGGGTGCTGCCCGCGGTCTTCGGTTCGCCTTCGAGGATGTCCCAGCCGAGCTGGACGAGTTGGGTCTGTACGGCGAGGGATTCGCTGTCCTTGTCGAAGTCGATCCACCGGGCGCCGATACCTTCTCCGCGGCGGGGGCCGCGGAAGCAGTACAGGTGCCACAGGGCGTAGAGCCGGTGCTCGGCGACGTGGTCGAGAAAGAGACCGGTCTGGGTGGGTGTCCAGACCATGACTGGCGAGGGCTTCTTGCCGGAGCGCTTCCACTCGGCGATGCGGGCCGCGGTCCACACCAGGGCCGTCGGCTTCGGCGCGGTCTCCAGTTCGACGTATGCGGCGGGGTTGAACATGATCAACTGCCGGGCGATGGCCGTGTTGAGCGCGGCTCGCAGTGTGGCCTTGATGTGGTGCTGGGTGGCCAGTCCGGTGACGCGGCGGAAGGGCGGCATCGCGGCGATGACCGCACGTGCGGTGCACCTTGGGGCCCGCCCGCGAATCGGCCGGAGATCCTCCAGGGCCTGCCGCCGCTGGTAGTTCTCTTCGAGGATCTCGACGTTGGTTGCCGCGATCTCCTCGAACATCGCATCAAGGTGATCCACGCGCAGTCGGTCGAGGCGGATCTGACCGATGTGTGGCCGGAGATGACAGCGGATGTCCACTTCGTAGCGTGCGGCTCCGGTCGCCCGCAGCGCCTTCTTGCCCTTGAGCCAGGTGTCCAGCCATTCGCTGACCGTTGTCCGGGTGGTCAGGCTGTGGCCGGCCTTGAGAAGGCGGGACGTGGTCTCGACGTCGGGGAGGGCGGACCGCTCCTTGGCGCAGAGCATGATCATGTCGCTGATGCGCCGACGGTCCTTCGGGTCGTCTTCGTCCGCGGATGCGAGCAGTGCCTGAACGAGGAGCAGTTCCTTCCGGGCACCTTGCGCGTTGGTGAACCCGGTGCGTCGGAACTGGCGGCGCCTGCCGTTGGCGTCCGCGCCGAGTTCCTGTCGTACCGACCACTGGCCGTGCTTCGGGCTGCGCAGCTTCGGGCATGGCGAGGCGGCTTGGTAGGGGCTGCCGGTTCGCGGGTTCCGGCAGCGGCAGGTGTGGGATATCGAGCCCTTCATGACGGCCACGTCCTCGGCCAACGGAAGGTACGACTTCAGCCGGCGGAGCAGCCGGCCCGGGCCTGGAGGTGCGCATTCGCCCGTAGAGCTTATGTGGGGGATGGTCCTTATGGCGGGGTCAGCGTGTTGTCGGAGATAGTCGCGGAGAGTGACAATGGTAGTCCGGCCTCGTCGTAGCTGGAGTGTGTGACTCTCATCGGGCCAGGGGTGCCCGTAAAGTGCCCGGGACGTTCGGGCACCCATGGGACGGGTGGCACCGCCTGGGACTCACTGGCACGCTTAGAGGCACCGTGATCAGGCCAAACTGGGATTGCGGGCCGCTCACTGGGACTGGTGGGCACGTAACCGAGCGTGCTCGTAATGCGTAGGTCATGGGTTCGAATCCCATAGGCGGCTCTGTAGAAGCCCCAGGACTCACTCGCCGTGACCTGGGGCTTTTGCTGTTGTCGGGCATGCGGGCGGCCGTCAGCGACGCGCTACGAGATCGCTTGCGTGAGCGACGCGTGAGCGGAGCCGCTCGGGACCTGCTTCCTGGGCGCCCGGCGCTTGGCCGTCGTGTCCGCCTTGGCCTGGGCTTTCGCCTGGTCCGTCGGCTTGCGGCCCTCAGCCTTGCCGGAGTTCTTGGCTCTGGCCTCAGTCCGGCACGCCGCTCAAGGTGATTGACCGCGACTACGAGTGGCGGTGCGAAGGGGACCATCATGGCGTATCCCACGCTGCTACCGTCGCTCTGTGACGCTCTCGGCTCCCGCCGGTCAGGCTGTCAATCTGCGATTGCAGCCGGTAGACGAGATTCTTGATCAGGTCGAGCGATCACTCCGCACACAGCTCGACCGGGACACAGTGGTGCGCAAGCGTCGTTCCGTTGGTGCACGAAGTGGCCGTGACACTTGGGTTCGGGTTGAGCGGCGCCTCGTGGACAGGATCGGCGATCAGGGGTGGAACGGCACTGAGTGCGCCGCTCGTCTGAAGGGCGTGGCGCAGCCCGAATGGCAGGCGTGCGTAGTGTGGCGGGACGCAGATGAGCCCGTCATGTGGCGGGCTGACGAGACAGGGCTCCTGCCCGGTGACCCCATCGGTGCCGCCGTGCTGAGCGAAGACCCCGAACTCCCGGACGAATGGTGGTGTGCGTTCAGCTCCTCGCTGGACGCTCTCGCCGTACAGCGGACGAGCCGCGTGGCCACACCGGACACCGAGACCATCCGCAGACTCTCGTCGCCGAGGCCATCCACACCGTGTTTCCCAGCTCCCTCGACACCACAGTCGAGCAGTGGGTGCCTGCTCACGCGGACCTGAACTGGGCCAACATGAGCGCGCCGACGTTCTGTCTCTTCGACTGGGAGGACCGGGGGAGCGCGCCGCGTGGGTTGGATTCTGCATCGTTGTGGGCGAGTTCGCTCGTCGTCCCGGCTCTGGCAGAGCGCGTGCTGCGGGAGCGGCGCGCAGACTTCGCGAGCCGGGACGGCAAGTTGATGACGCTCTTCGTGTGCTCGAAGATTCTTGGCCCGGGCGCTCACCCGCAGGACCCCCGGCTGGGGCCTGCACGGCAGATGGCGGAACAGATCGTCCAAGACCTTCAGACGGACTGAGTGGGCGGGCGGCCACGGAGCAGCGTGCGGTACTCGGCGACCGTTTGTTCGTCGGGCACGGCGGCCAGGGCACCGACGAGTTCTCCGAGGTGCGCGGGTTCGTCCGTACCGACGGCTACGGCGCTGACGTTCGGCAGTTGGTAGGCCATCCGGAAGGCCGCTTGTGCACGGGAGTAGCCGCTGCCGTCGCGGAGGAAGACGCGGGCGTCGGCCCGAGCCCACACCGGTGCCTTGGTGCTGCCGCCGAAAGGACTCATCCCCCACATCGCGCCCGTGCCCCGGCCCCACGCTTCCATCAGGGCCTCGGCGGCATCGAGTGTTCCGGCGCCCACCAGCAAGCCAGCCCGCACCATGAGCGTGGAGGGGGTCGGCGCGGATGCGTCGACCAGAGGCGGCAGCGCCGTAGGGTTCCAGGTCGCGATGCCCCACGCGCCGCACAGCCCGCGTGATGTCGCACTGGCTAGGGCTGTGCACGCCTCGGCCAGGGCCTCGCGCGGCCGGTCAGCGCCCGGCGTGAGCGAGTGTTCCGGGTTGTGCAGGAACACCAGGTCCGGCTCCCGCCCGAGGGCATGGGCCGCTTCCTCCACCGAGCTGTGCAGTCGTTCGGGGGCGAGGGAGTGTTCGGCCCCGCTGATGCCCGGGAAGTAGCCCACCTTGGTGGAGAGATGGACCTTCGGCAGCAGGTCGCCGGCGACCCGTGCCAGAGCCTCGTGCGAACGGAAGCGGAGGTAGTTGGTGCTGGTGTCGAGCGCGGTTACGCCGAGGTCCGTTCGGCGCCAGCCGGGATGATCTTGCGGGCCCTCGTAATGCGTAGGTCATGGGTTCGAATCCCGTAGGCGGCTCTGTAGAAGCCCCAGGACTCACTGGCCGTGACCTGGGGCTTTTGCGTCGGCGGATGCCCTTCGCGTTGGCGGATGTCCGCGATCCGGTGTGGTGCGGTCCCGGGTCTCGGTCCGGAGGTGTCGGCGGGTGCCTGCCGGGCCGGGGGTTCGGATTCCATGAGTTGAACCTTGTGGTGCGGGGCCCGGTCGCTTGGAGCGGCCGGGCCCTTGGCGTAGGGGGTGGGTAGGGGTGGGGTGGGGGTGCGAGAGGGGGGACGGGCATCTGGTCGTGGTGGGGCGGCGGGGCTTGAATGGCAGCCAGGGTGGGCCGTCGTGGGTGGCCCCGGGGAGGGGGAGGGGATGGGAATGCCACGGTACGCAGCAGCGCCGGAGCGGAGCAGTCTCTGGATCCGGCGGTTCCAGCCGGCGCCCGCCGCGCCGGCGCAGTTGGTCTGCTTTCCGCACGCCGGGGGGTCGGCGGGGTACTTCCTGCCGGTGGCGCGGGCGATGCCCACCTCGGTGGACGTGCTCGCGGTGCAGTACCCGGGGCGGCAGGACCGGGCCGGGGAGGCCTGTGTCGAGGACGTGCACGCGCTCGCGGACCACGTGGTGCGGGAGTTGCTGGTGTGGGCGGACCGGCCGTTCACGCTGTTCGGGCACAGCCTCGGGGCGTCGGTGGCGTTCGAGGTGGCGGTCCGGATGGAGCGGGCCGGGATGGCGTTGCAGGGGGTGGTGGTCTCCGGGCGGCGGGCGCCGTCCCGGCCGCGGGACACGGCGCAGGACGTGCACCGGTCGGACGACCGGGCGCTGATCCGGTCCCTGGAGCGGTTGAGCGGGACGGATCCGTTGATGCTGCGGGATCCGGAGTTCCTGGCGATGGTGCTGCCGTCGGTCCGCAGCGACTACAAGGCCGCCGAGACGTACCGCAGCCGGCCCGGCCGGGACCGCATCGGGCAGCCCGTCCTGGTGCTGACCGGGGACGCGGATCCGCAGGTCACCGCGGCGGAGGCGGAGGCGTGGGCCGAGCACACCACGGCGGGCTGCTCGGTGCGGACCTTCTCGGGCGGGCACTTCTTCCTCGACGACCACGCGCTGTCGGTGATCTCGGCGATCAGCGGATTCGCCGCCGGTCGGCACCTTCCGGCCCGGCTCGGTTGACCGGGGCCGTGGGCCGCTGATCGTCCGCCCGCCCGTCCTTCTCCGGAGGGGCGGGCGGTTCGCATTTCCGGGATCTTTATGACGGGCGGAAGAATCGTTTGGCCATCTATTATCTGACAAATTGCGGCGCTTGTGATTCTTTCCAAAAATGCCTCGCATCCCCTTCCGTGCACCGTTAGTATCAGAACGAATGCTTTCGGTGATCGTTCGAGCTGGCTCGCGAAGGGGGTAGCCATGGGTGAGCGGTTGCGCTCCGCGCTGCGTCACGTCGCCTACCCGTTCCTGCTGGTCACAGTCATGTCGATAGCGGTCGCGGCCCTGCGTTGGCGCTGGGACCTCGGGCGGGTGAGCCAGTTCTTCCTGCTCGGCACGATCGGCTATCTGACGGTGCTGGAATGGCTGATCCCCTACGAACCGGAATGGCGGCCGAGCGTCGGCGAGTGGGGCTGGTACGGCGCCTATTTCGTGCTGACGATGATCGGTGGGGCACTGGCGCAGGTGCCGGTGTCGGCCATGGTCGGGTGGGCGGCGCCGCCGCATCCGGTGCTGCCGCTCTGGGTGGAGATCCCGGCGGCGCTGCTGCTCGGCTCGCTGGCCAACTACCTGATGCACCGCTGGAGCCACACCAATCGCTGGCTCTGGCGCCTGCACGGGGTGCACCACGTGCCCGACAAGGTCAACGTCGCCAACAACGGGGTCAACCACATCGTCGACGTGGTGCTCACCCAGGGCGCCGTGCAGCTCTCGCTCGCGTTGGCGGGGTTCTCGGCCGAATCGGTGTTCGTGGTGGGCCTGTTCGTGGTCGCTCAGGGCTATTTCGTGCACGCGAACGTCGATGTCCGGATCGGTGCGCTCAACCACGTCTTCGCCGGCCCGGAGCAACACCGGCTGCACCACAGCGTCGATCTGGCGGAGGCCGGGCACTACGGGTCCGACCTCTCGATCTGGGACCACGCCTTCGGGAGTTTCACCTGGCAGCCGGGCCGCCGGCCGGCCGCGGTGGGACTGCTGCGCCCGTCCGACTTCCCCCGGACGCGCGAGGTGCTCGCCAGTCATCTCCAGCCCTGGCGAAGGCCGGTGCAGGCCGATGACTTTCCGGCCTGACGCTCCGCCGACCTAGCCGGTCCGCCCGCCCGGCGCCCCCTGTCCGTCCGTTCCGACTTCTCGCCGACCGCTGCCTCCTCTTGTCCGCTGCGATCCCGAACCTGTTCCGGTGGCGTTGCCCCGCGACCCCGTAGTCCCTTGCTTCGCGCCCACTGCCCGCCGCCCATTCCCCGCTCGCACTCCTCGCCGGCCCTCGGCCTGTCCCCTTCGGCCGGTCCGGTCTCCGGCCTGCCTGGAACCGGTCCGCAGCCGCCGTCCCCACGCCCGTGCGGTGCTCCCACGCCCGTGCCGCGCGCGCGAACGCAGCGACACAAGGACTCGACCATGACGGATTCATGCCCCGCAGTTCCCGATACCTCTGATTCCTCGATCGCCTCCGCCACCCGCTACGCCGCCACCCCCGCCGCCGCTACCGCCGCCGCCGTGCCCGCCGCCGCCCCGGCCGCCGGCGTGCCCGCTCCCGCCGGGCCCGCCGACGGACCGGAGCGGATCGCGATCATCGGGATCGGCTGCCGGTTCCCGGGCGGTGCCAGTGACCACCGGTCGTTCTGGCAGAACCTGGTCGACGGCAAGGACTGCATCACGCCGACGCCGCGCAGCCGGTACGACGTGGCCACCCTCGGCAGCCGGGACAAGGCCAAGCCGGGCCGGCTGGTCGGCGGCCGGGGCGGCTACATCGACGGCTTCGACGAGTTCGACCCGGCGTTCTTCGGGATCAGCGGCCGGGAGGCCGACCACATGGACCCGCAGCAGCGGAAGCTGCTGGAGGTGGCCTGGGAGGCGCTGGAGGACGGCGGGCAGAAGCCGGGTGAGCTGGCGGGGCGTGACGTCGGTGTCTACGTCGGCGCGTTCACCCTGGACTACAAGATCGTCCAGTTCTCGGACCTCTCCTTCGAGACCCTGGCCGCGCACACCGCCACCGGCACCATGATGACGATGGTGTCGAACCGGATCTCGCACTGCTTCGACTTCCGGGGGCCCAGCGTCTCGCTGGACACCGCCTGCAGTTCCTCGCTGGTCGCCGTCCACCTCGCCGCCCAGAGCCTGCTGCGCGGCGAGACCGACCTCGCGCTGGCCGGCGGCACCCTGCTGCACATCGCGCCGCAGTACACCATCGCCGAGACCAAGGGCGGCTTCCTCTCGCCGGAGGGCCGCTCGCGCACCTTCGACGCCTCGGCGGACGGCTACGTCCGGGCCGAGGGGGTCGCGGTCGTCGCGCTCAAGAGGCTCTCCGACGCCGTGCGCGACGGCGACCCGATCCACGCCGTGATCATCGGCAGCGGGGTCAACCAGGACGGCCGCACCAACGGGATCACGGTGCCCAACCCGGACGCCCAGGTGAGCCTGATCGAGCGGGTCTGCGCCGAGGCCGGCATCACCCCCGGCAGCCTCCAGTACGTCGAGGCGCACGGCACCTCCACCCCGGTCGGCGACCCGATCGAGGCGAACGCCCTGGCGCGGGCGCTGGCGGTCGGCCGCCGCCCCGGCGACAGGTGCTACGTGGGCTCGGTCAAGACCAACATCGGGCACACCGAGTCCGCCTCGGGCCTGGCCGGGCTGATCAAGTCGGCGCTGGCGCTGAAGCACCGCCTGATCCCGCCGCACATCAACCTGGAGCGGCTCAACCCGGCGATCGACCCGGCCACCCTGCCGTTCGAGATCCCGTCCGAGCCGACCCCCTGGCCGGACCACCGGGGCCCGGCCAGGGCCGGGGTCAACTCCTTCGGCTTCGGCGGCACCAACGCCCACGTCCTGCTGGAGGCCGCTCCCGAGCCGGCGCCGGCCGAGGAGCCGTCCGAGCCGCCGGAGGGCCCGGCCGTCCTCCCGCTCACCGTCCTGCCGCTCACCGCCCGCGACGCCGCCGCCCTGCCCGAGCTGGCCGCCGGGATCCAGGGCGAGCTGGCCGGTGCGCGCGGCGGCACCCCCGCCCGACCGGCCGACCTCGGGCACACCCTGGCCCACCGCCGCCAGCACCTCGACTCCCGGCTCTCCGTGGTCTACGACTCGCCCGAATCGCTGGACGAGGCGCTCACCGCGTACCTGCGGGGCGAACCGCACCCCCGGGTGCTGACCGGCCAGCGGCGCGAGGCGCGGCACCGCCGGCTGGCCTGGGTCTTCACCGGCATGGGTCCGCAGTGGTGGGGGATGGGCCGCCGGCTCTTCGCGACCGAGCCGGTCTACCGCGAGGCCGTCGAGCGCTGCGCCGAGCACCTCGCCGAGCTCACCGGCTGGTCGCTGACCGACGAGCTGGCCGCCGACGAGGCGCACTCCCGGATGGCCGAGACCTGGCTCGCCCAGCCCGCCAACTTCGCCGTCCAGATCGGCCTCGCCGCGCTCTGGCGCAGCCGCGGGGTGCGTCCGGACGCCGTGGTCGGCCACAGCACCGGGGAGGTGGCCGCCTTCCACGAGGCCGGGGTCTACGACCTGGCCGACGCGGTCAAGGTGGTGGTGCACCGCAGTCGGCTCCAGCAGCGGCTGGCCGGTACCGGCGGCATGCTGGCCGCTTCCCTCACCGAGGCCGAGGCGGTCCGCCGGATCCGCCCGTACGGTGACGCGGTGTCGGTGGCCGCGATCAACAGTCCGACCTCGCTCACCCTCGCCGGGGACGAGACGGTGCTCGCCGAGCTGGCCGCCGCGCTCACCGCGGAGCAGGTCTTCGCCCGCCCGCTGACCGTCGAAGTGCCGTACCACAGCGCCCGGATGGAGTTGATCAAGGACGAGCTGCTGGAGTCGCTCGCCGACCTCAAGGCCCGCCCCGCCCAGGTGCCGCTCTACCTCACCGGCCGGGAGGGCACCGCGCACGGCACCGAGCTGGACGCCGGCTACTGGTGGCACAACGTCCGCGACAGTGTCCGCTTCCAGCAGGCCGTGCAGCGGCTCGGGGACGACGGGTACAGCCTCTTCCTGGAGGTCGGACCGCACCCGGTGCTGGGCCGCTCGATCCAGGAGACGCTGGAAGCCCGGCCCGGCGGCGCCGAGCGCCCCGACGTCCGGACGCTGCCCTCGATCCGCCGCCAGGAGGACGAGCGGACCACGTTCACCGCCTCGCTGGCCGCCCTGCACAACCTCGGGGTCGAGGTCGACTGGTCGGTGCTGCAGCCGACCGGGCGCCCGGTCCCGCTGCCGCGCTACCCGTTCAAGCGGGACCGGCACTGGGTCGAGCCCCGGGCGGTGGAGCAGGTCCGCCGGGGCCGGCAGGACCACCCGCTGCTCGGCCGCCGTCTCGCGGGGGGCGAGCCCGCCTGGGAGGCCCGGCTGGACGCAGAGGTGCTGCCGTATCTGGAGGACCACCGGATCCAGGGCCGGGTGCTCTTCCCCGCAGCCGGGTACCTGGAGATGGCCGTCCAGGCGGTCCGCGCGCTGACCGGCGGGGCGGACGCGGCGCTGGCCGGGATCGAGCTGCGCAAGGCGCTCTTCCTGCCCGACGAGGAGAGCCGCGCCGTCCAGCTCACCCTCTCCGCCGAGAACGGCTCGTTCACGATCACCACCGGCACGGCCGTCACCACCGGCCCGTCCGGGACGGACGGCGACGGCGACGGCGCCGGAGGCGGGGCCGGGGCCGGGCCGGGCCGTACCGTCCACGCCGTCGGCACCGTCCGCCCCGGCCAGCGCCGGCGGCCCGGCCACCGGCTGGACGCCGGGCCGATCCGCGAGCGCGCCGCCCGCCACCTGGCCGGCCCCGACTGCTACCGCGAGCTGGCCGGTCTCGGCTACCACTACGGGCCGGCGTTCCAGGGCATCGACGAGGTCTGGATCGGCCCCGGCGAGGCGCTGGCCGTCGTCCGGCCGACGGCGGCGATCGCCGGGCAGGGCGCCGGCCACCAGGTGCACCCGGTGCTGATGGACGCCTTCTTCCAGACCCTGCTGACCCCCCAGCTCCTGGTGGCGACCGGCACTGCCGGCACCGGCATCAAGCTGCCGCTCGCCATCGACGAGGTCCGGCTGGACCCGGTCGGGGAGCAGCCGCTCTGGGTGCACGCCACGGTGACCCGGGACGGCGGCGACGAGCTCGTCGGGGACATCGCCGTCTACGACGGGAGCGGCACCCCGCTCGGCGGGATCACCGGGTTCCGGGCCGCCGACGTGGAGAAGGCCTCCACCGCGGTCGGCCTCGCCACCATCGACGGCTGGCTGGTGGAGCCCTCCTGGTCGGAGCTGCCGGGCGCCTCGGACGCCCCCGACCTGCTGGCCGAGCACCCGGACCACTGGCTGCTGTTCGCCGATGCCGGCGGCGTCGCCGAGGAGCTGGCCGACCGGATCACGGGGCGCGGTGGCAGCTGCCACCTCGTCCGCCCGGGCAGCGGCTACCGGACCGCCGCGGACGGGCGGGAGTCCACCGTGGATCCCGGCTCCGCCGCGGACCTCGGCCGGCTGCTGGCCGACCGGCGGGCCGCCGGGGCCGCCGATCCGGCCGCCGTCGTCCACCTGTGGAACCTCGACCGGCCCGCGCTGGCGGGCGCCGACCACGCCACGGTGGCGGGTCACACCGGCGCCGGCGCCTACAGCCTGGTCACGCTGGCCGCCCTGCTCTCCGCCGAACTGCCCGACTGCAGGCTGCACATCGTCACCCGGGCCGCCCAGGCCACCGCCCCCGACGAGCCGGTCGAGCCGCTCGGCGCGCCCGCCTGGGGGATCGGCCGGGTGCTGCGCCACCAGGAGCTGCCCGGCCACCCCGGCAAGCTGATCGACCTCGGTCCGGCCGGCCCGGCCGGAGCGGAGGCGGCCGCGCTGCTGCGCGAGTTCGCGCTGGCCGACGAGGACGAGATCGCGCTGCGCGGCGGGTGCCGGCTGACCAACCGGCTGCGCCCCGCCGAAGGGCTGACCGGTCCGCTGCCGCCCAGCCTGCGCGCGGACGGCAGCTACCTGGTGACCGGAGCGTTCGGCGCCCTCGGCCGGCTGCTCTGCCGCACCCTGGTCCGTCGTGGCGCCCGCCGGCTGATCCTGGTCGGCCGCAGCCCGCTGCCCCCGCGCGAGCGGTGGCGCGGCCTCGACCCGGAGAGCCGGGCCGGTCGCGGTGTCGCCTTCCTGCGCGAGCTGGAGTCGCTCGGCGCCCAGCCCGTCCCGGTGGCGCTGGACATCACCGACGAACGCGCCCTCGCGGACTGGCTCGCGGAGTACCGGGCGCTGGAGTCGCCGCCCGTCCGGGGCGTCTTCCACCTGGCCGGGCAGGTCCGCGACACCCTGGTGGCGGAGCTGGACCGCGAGGTGTTCGACGCCGTCCACGGCCCCAAGGTGCTGGGCGCCTTCGCCCTGCACCGGCAGCTGGCGGGCGAGCCGCTCGACCACTTCGTGCTGTTCGCCTCGATCGCCTCGTTGCTGACCACCGCCGGCCAGACCAACTACGCGGCCGGGAACGCCTTCCTGGACGCGCTGGCGCACCACCGCCGCGCCCTCGGCCTGCCCGCCCTCAGCCTGGACTGGGGCCCCTGGGCGACCGGCATGATCGAGGAGCTCGGCCTGGTCGAGCACTACCGCAACAGCCGCGGCATGAGCTCCCTCGCGCCCGAGAGCGGGATGGCCGTGCTGGAGCGGGTACTGGGCCAGGACCGCGCCCAGTTGCTGGTCGCCACCGTGATCGACTGGCCGGTCTTCCTGTCCTGGTACCCGGCCCCGCCGCCGCTGGTCGCCGGTCTGGCCGCCGCAGCCCGGGAGAACGCGCCGGCGCCGCGGCGGAGCAGCCTGCTGGAGGTGCTGCGGGCGGCCGGCGAGGAGGAGCGCCGGGGGCTGCTCACCGAGCGCTTCGTCGCGCTCGCCGCCACCGTGCTCCGGGTGCCGGCGGAGCAGATCGAGCCCGGTACCGGCCTGAGCGGGCTCGGGCTGGACTCGCTGCTCGCGATGGAGCTGCGGGCCCGGCTCAACACCGAGCTGGGCACCGCCCTCCCGGTGGTGGCGCTGCTCTCCAACGCCCCGGTGGCCGAGCTGGTCGCCCAGCTGTACACCGGTCTGGCCGAGCTGATCGAGGACGACGGCACCGGCGCCGGCGCGGCCGAGGTCGAGCGGTACGAGGACGAGTCGCAGCACCCGCTGACGCAGAACCAGAAGGCGCTCTGGTTCCTCAAGCAGCTCAACCCGGACGGCTTCGCCTACAACATCGGCGGCGCGGTCGAGGTCCGGGTGGAGCTGGAGCCGGAGCTGATGGCCGCCGCCTTCCGGACGATGGTCGGGCGCCACCCCAGCCTGCGGGCCAACTTCGTGCTGGACGGCGGCCACGCCGTGCAGCGGGTCCGCGCCGAGGTCGAGCCGGACTTCGGGGTCTTCGACGTCCAGGGGCTGGAGTGGGCGGAGGTCCACGACCTGATCGTCCGCGAGTACCGCAAGCCGTACGACCTGGAGCGCGATCCGCTGGTGCGGTTCCGGCTGTTCAAGCGCGGGCCGGAGCAGTGGGTGATCATGAAGGCCGTCCACCACATCATCTCGGACGCGATCTCCACCTTCACCTTCATCGAGGAACTGCTCGCCGTCTACGAGGGGCTGCGGCAGGGCCGGGCCCCGGAACTGCCCCCGGTCACCGCCCGCTACCTGGACTTCCTCAACCGGCAGAACGAGTTCCTGGCCGGCCGCGAGGCGCCGCGGATGCTCGACTACTGGCGCTCGCACCTGCCCGCCGAGGTGCCGATCCTCAGCCTGCCCACCGACAAGCCGCGCCCGGCGGTGCAGACGCACAACGGCGCCTCCGAGTTCTTCGTGCTGGACGAGCGGCTCAGCGCCCGGGTGCACGCGCTGGCCCGGGAGCACAACGTCACCGTCTTCATGGTGCTGCTCAGCGCCTACTACCTGCTGCTGCACGCCTATTCGGGCCAGGACGACATCATCGTCGGCAGCCCGGTGACCGGCCGCACCGACGAGGAGTTCGGCTCGGTCTACGGCTACTTCGTCAATCCGCTGCCGTTGCACGTCTCGCTGGCCGGGTCGCCGACCGTGGCGGAGCTGCTGGCCCAGGTGCGCACCACCGTGCTGGGCGGGCTGGACAACCAGGAGTACCCGTTCGTGCTGCTGGTGGAGAAGCTCGGACTGCAGCACGACCCGAGCCGCTCCGCCGTCTTCCAGGCGATGTTCATCCTGCTGCACCACAAGGTGGCCACCGAGAAGTACGGCTACCACCTGGAGTACATCGAACTCCCGGAGGAGGAAGGGCAGTTCGACCTCACGCTGTCCGCCTACGAGGACGAGGCGGAGCGTCGCTTCCACTGCGTCTTCAAGTACAACACCGACCTCTTCCTGCCGGAGACGATGGCCCGCCTCGCCGGGCACTACACCAACCTGCTGGAGGGGCTGACCGGGGCCGGCGCCGAGCAGCCGGCCACCGGGCTGGAGCTGCTCGGTCCGGTGGAGCGGGCCCGGGTGATCCAGCGGTGGAGCGGTGCCGAGCGGCGGGTGGCCCACGAGGAGCCGGTGCACGAGCTGATCCTCCGGGCGGCCGCCGCCGATCCGGACGCCCCGGCGGTGGCCGCTCCGGCGGAGTCCGGCCCGACCGCCCGGCTGAGCTACGGCGAGCTGGCGCGCCGCTCCCGGAGCGCGGCGGCCCGGCTGAGGGCCCTCGGCGCCGGGCCGGGCTCGGTGGTGGCGCTCTGCCTGGACAAGTCGCCGGAGCTGGTCGTCGCCCTGCTGGCCGTGCTCCGTACCGGGGCGGCCTACCTCCCGCTGGATCCGGGTCACCCGGCCGACCGGCTGGCGTACATGATCGAGCACGCCGGCGCCGGTCTGCTGGTCGGTGACCCGGAGCGGCTCGGCGGGCTGCCGGTCCGGATCGTCGCACCGGCGGAGCTGACCGGAGCGGACGAGCCCGGCGGGACCGGCAGCACCGGCAGCACCGGCAGCACCGGCGGTACCAGCGGGTCCGAGGCATCCGAGGTGGCCGAGGCTCCCGAGGGCTCCGCCGGCGGGTTCACCGACGAGCCGGTGGACCTCGACAGCCCCGCGTACGTCATCTACACCTCCGGCTCCACCGGCCGGCCCAAGGCCGTCCGGGTCTCGCACCGCAACCTCGCCTCGGCCTACCAGGCCTGGCGCGCCGAGTACCGGCTGGACACCGATGCCCGGGTCCACCTCCAGATGGCCGGCCCGTCCTTCGACGTCTTCACCGGGGACTACGTCCGCGCGCTCTGCTCGGGGGCCGCCCTGGTGCTGGTCGGCCGGGAGCTGCTGTTCAACACCGCGCGGCTCTACGAGGTGATGCGGACCGAGCGGGTGGACGCCGGGGAGTTCGTGCCCGCGGTGGTCCGGACCGTGATCGGCCACTGCGAGCGGTCCGGCCTGCGGCTGGACTTCATGCGGCTGCTGGTGGTCGGCTCGGACGTCTGGAAGGTCGAGGAGTACGAGCGGCTGCGCGCGCTGTGCGGTCCGCGGACGCGCCTGATCAACTCCTACGGCCTCACCGAGGCCACCATCGACAGCGCCTACTTCGAGGGCCCGGCGGACGGTCTGGAGCCCAGCCGGATGGTCCCGATCGGGCGGCCGTTCCCGAACAGCGCCTTCTACCTGCTGGACGAGCAGGGGCGGCCCGTTCCGCCCGGGGTGCCGGCGGAGCTGTGGATCGGGGGCTCCGGAGTGGCCCTCGGCTACGTCGGCGACGAGGAGCAGACCGCGCGCCGCTTCGCCACCCTGCCGCTCGGCGGGGCGGACGGTACCGATCCGGTCCGGCTCTACCGCACCGGCGACCTCGCCCGCTGGGACGCCGACGGCGGGGTGCACCTGCTCGGCCGGGCCGACTCGCAGATCAAGGTGCGCGGTCACCGGATCGAGCTGGGCGAGATCGAGACCCAGCTCGCCGAGTGGCCCGAGCTGGCCCAGGCGGTGGTGACCGTCCGGCCGGACCGCAGCGGCGAGAACGTGCTCTGCGCCTACTGCGTCCCCGCCCCCGGGCGGACGGTCGACCGCCGGGAGCTCCGTCGCCACCTGGCGGGCTACCTGCCGACCTTCATGATCCCGACGTACTTCGCCGAGCTGCCCGCGCTGCCGCTCACCGCCAACGGCAAGGTGGACGTCGCCGCCCTGCCCGCGCCCCGGGCGGAGGCCGAGGACCGGGCCGCCGAACCGCCGGTCACCCTCTACGAGGTCCGGATGGCCGAGCACTGGCGGGCGCTGCTCGGCGTCGAGGGGCTCGGCCTGGAGCACGACTTCTTCGAGTGCGGGGGCAGTTCGATCAAGCTGATCGAGCTGATCCACGGGCTGCAGGGCGAGTTCAACATCAGGATCCCGGTCAGCCAGCTGTTCAAGGTCACCACCCTGCACGGGATGGCCAGGACGCTGGAGCACATCATCACCGGCCGGCTGGAGGGTGCTCAGCCGTACCTCTGGTTCAACCAGGAGCAGCAGCAGACCATCTTCTGCTTCCCGCCGGCCGGTGGCCACGGCCTGGTCTACCGGCAGTTCGCGGCGCACCTGCCGGAGTACCGGATGGTCGCGTTCAACTACGTCACGGGGGACGACAAGGTCACCCGCTACGCCGACCTGATCGACACCATCCAGCCGGACGGGCCGTGCGCGCTGCTCGGCTACTCGCTCGGCGGGAACCTCGCCTTCGAGGTCGCCAAGGAGCTGGAGCGGCGCGGCCGGGCGGTGCCCAATGTGGTGATCATGGACTCGCACCGGATCCCGGAGTCCTTCACGCTCGGCGACGAGCACGTCCAGGCCTTCGAGCAGGAGCTGGCCGAGCACCTGCAGCGGCACACCGGTTCGGAGATCGTCGCCCAGGAGACCCGCGAACAGGCCAGGGACTACCTGCAGTTCTGCAGCCGTACGCCCAACTTGGGGGTGATCGCCGCACCGGTCAGCGTGATCTCCGACGACGTGAAGGTGGCCCTCTACGCGGCCGGCGAGCACGGTGCCTGGCACGGCAGTTCGGCCACCGGTACGGCGGTGTTCCGCGGCTTCGGCACCCACGCCGAGATGCTCGGCCACGAGTACATCGCGCGCAACGCCGGGCTGGCCAGGGAGATCCTCACCGGGGCGACCGCCGATGCCTCCTGAGCAGTGCACCTCCCCGCGGCCCGGGTCCGGCGACCCGGGCCGCCACCCCGGCAGTCCCAGTAGCCCCCATGGCCATGGAAGTCCCTCACGAGAGGTGGACCACCTCATGCTCAGGCAGCAGCCGCCGCTGTCCTACCCGTTCGCGTCGCTCGGCCTCGACCTCCACCCCCGGTACGCCGAGCTGCGCGAGCAGCCGCTGGCCCGGATCCGGCTGCCCTACGGTGACGGCGCCTGGCTGGTCACCCGCTACGAGGACGTGCGGACGGTGCTGGCCGACCCGCGCTTCAGCCTCGCCGAGGCGATGGGCCACGACCAGCCCCGGATGCGTCCGGTCGCCCGCAGCGGCGCCGGGCTGTTCTCCACCGAGCCGCCGGAGCACACCCGGCTGCGCTCGCTGGTGGCCAAGGAGTTCAGCGCCCGACGGGTCGAGCGGCTGCGCGTCCGGGCCAGGGAGCTGGCCGGCGAGCTGGTCGACGGCCTGCTCGCGGCGGGTGCGCCGGCCGACCTGGTCGAGGACTTCGCGATCCCGATGCCGACCACCATCATCTGCGAGGTGCTCGGCATCCCCGCCGAGGACCACCGGATGCTCTGGCAGTGGGCGGAGACGGTGCTCTCCGCCGTCACCCCCGGCGAGGTGCTCGCCGTCGAGGGCCAGGCGTTCATCGAGTACATGGCCGGCGTACTGGACCTGCGCGGCCGCGAGCCCGGCGAGGACCTGCTGACCGTCCTGGTCCGGGCCTGCCGCGAGCAGGGGCTGATCAGCGAGGACGAGCTGCTCTCGATCGCCTGTGACCTGCTGATCGCCGGCTTCGTCTCCACCACCAACCAGATCGGCAACTTCTTCCACCAACTCCTGGTCAATCCGGAGGAGTTGCGCCGTCTGCGGGCGAAGCCCGAACTGATCCCGAAGGCCGTCGAGGAGCTGATGCGGTACGTGCCGCTGCTTACCGGCTTCAGCCTGCCGCGCTACGCCACGGCCGACGTCGAGCTGGGCGGGGTGACGATCCGGGCCGGTGACGCGGTGATGATCGCCACCGCCGCGGCCAACCGCGATCCGGAGGTCTTCGAGGAGCCGGAGCGCCTCGTGCTGGACCGCCAGGGCAATCCGCACATCGGCTTCGGCCACGGCGTGCACTACTGCATCGGCGCCCATCTGGCCCGGCTGGAGCTCCAGGTGGCGATCGAGACGGTGCTGGACCGCCTGCCCGGCCTGCGGCTGGCCGTCCCCGAGGACGAACTGCGCTGGAAGGCGGACGCGATGGTGAACGGACTGCAGGCGCTCCCGATCGCCTGGTGACACAGCGCCCGGCACGCAGCGCACAGCGAGCGGCGAGCAGCGAACAAGCACACGGCACTCGGCACACGGCACGACCACGAGGAAGGCCAGGGAATTGGCACGGCACAAGGCGCCAGCGCGCAGACGAGAAACGATGATCATCGTGGGCGGAGGCCTCGGTGGCCTCTCCACCGGGTGCTACGCCCAGATGAACGGGTACCGCACCCAGGTCTTCGAGATGCACGAGATCCCCGGCGGCTCCTGCACCGGCTGGGACCGCAGCGACTTCACCTTCGACTGGTGCATCAGCTGGTTGCTCGGCAACGGGCCGGGCAACGAGATGTACCAGATCTGGCTGGAGCTCGGCGCCCTCCAGGGCAAGGAGATGCGGCACTTCGACGTGTTCAACATCGTCCGCGGCAGGGACGGCCGGGCGGTGCACTTCTACTCCGACCCGGACCGGCTGGAGGCCCATCTGCTGGGCATCTCGCCGGCCGACGCGAAGCCGGTCCGGGAGTTCTGCGACGGCATCCGGACGTTCCGCAAGGCGCTGGCGGTCTACCCGTTCCTCAAGCCGGTCGGGCTGATGGGACGGATCGAGCGCTGGCGGATGCTCGCCTCCTTCCTCCCGTACTTCAACACCATCCGGAAGTCGATCACCGTCCTGATGACCGACTTCTCGCAGCGCTTCCAGGACCCGCTGCTGCGCGAGGCGTTCAACTTCATCCTCTACGAGAAGCACCCGGCCTTCCCGGTGCTGCCCTTCTACTTCCAGCTGGCCTCGCACGCCAACCAGGCCGCCGGGGTGCCGGAGGGCGGTTCGCTCGCGCTGGCCCGCTCGATCGAGCAGCGGTACCGGAAGCTCGGCGGCGAGGTGACGTACAACGCCAAGGTCGAGGAGATCCTGGTCGAGGACGACCGGGCGGTGGGCGTCCGGCTGAGCGACGGGCGGGAGTTCCGCTCCGACATCGTGGTCTCCGCCGCCGACGGCCACACCACGGTGATGAAGCTGCTCAAGGGCCGCTATCTGAACGACACCTACCGCAGGCTCTACACCTCGCTGATCGACGAGCCGGGCCAGTTGTCGCCCGGCTACGTCGCGCTCTTCCTGGGCCTGCGCCGGCCCTTCCCGGAGGGCGACCCGTGCACCACCTACCTGCTGGACGAGCAGCGGGCCGCCGAGCTCACCGGCATCCGCTGCCCGAGCATGAACGTGCAGTTCCGCACCCGGCACTACCCGGAGCTGGCGCCGCGGGAGTCCACCGTGGTGTTCGCCACCTACTTCTCCGACATCGACCCCTGGCGGGCGCTGCACGACGGTCCGGAGCAGTCCTCCCGGGTGCGGCGCGGCGAGGAACTGCACACCCTGCCGGTCAAGCACGGCCGGGAGTACATGGCGGCCAAGCGCAAGGTCCGCAACGGCATCGTGTCCTTCCTGGACGAGCGCTTCCCCGGTTTCAAGAGCGCCGTCGCGGTGGCGGACGTCTCGACCCCGCTCACCCAGGTCCGCTACACCGGGGTCTACGACGGGACGTTCCCGGGCTGGAACCCCTTCGTCGAGGGCAGCGAGACGGTGGAGGAGGAGATCAAGAAGAACGGTCCGGTGCTCCCCGGGCTCTCCGACTTCTACCTCTCCGGCGTCTGGGCCACCATCGGCGGCCTGATCCGGGCGGCCGCCGCCGGCCGGCACGTGATGCAGTTCATCTGCCGGGACGACGGTCGGGAGTTCCGCGCCGAGATCGACCTGAGCGCGCCGCCGCCCACCCATCTGATCCTCCCCGTCGGCCGGCCGCCGAAGCAGCAGACCGGGCCGGTCGAGGAGATCCCGTCCACCAGTACCGTTTCGACAGGGGCCCTGGCATGAAGATCGAGAAGTGGGTGGTCCGCGAGCACCTCGACGGGGTGCCGGACGTCAACCGGATCTACCGGAAGGTGGTCGAGGAGGTCGACGTGAGCCTCCGGCCCGACGAGATGCTCTTCCGGACCAGGTACGTCTCGGTCGACCCGTACCAGAACGGCCTCGCGCTGGAGACGCCGATCGGCCACCACATGGGCGCGGACTCGATCATGGAGGTGCTGGAGGCCGGTCCGGAGGCGGCCTTCCAGGTCGGCGACCTCGTCCAGGGCTTCGGCGGCTGGCGCAGCCACGTCGTCCACAACGGCGCCGAGGAGCTGTGGAAGACCGGCGTCTTCCCGATGCTCTTCCCCGCCTACCGCCGACTCGACCCGGCCCGGTACGACGAGCGGCTGCCGCTCTCCACGGCGCTCGGCGTCATGGGCGCGCCCGGGATGACGGCCTGGGGCACGCTGACGAAGTTCCTGGAGGTGCGGCCGGGCGACACCGTGGTGATCAGCGGTGCCTCCGGCGCGATCGGCACCCTGGTGGGCCAGTTGGCCAGGCGCGCGGGCGCCGGCCGGGTGGTCGGCACCACCGCCTCGGCGGGCAAGGCCGCGTACCTGAAGGAGCTCGGCTTCGACGACGTGGTGCTCTACGACCAGGCGGACGACGCCGAGAAGGTCCGCGCGGCGCTGCTGCTCGCGGCCCCGGACGGGGTCGACCGCTACTTCGACAACCTCGGCGGCAGCGTCACCGACGCGGTGTTCACCATGCTCAACGTGGACAGCCGGGTGGCGGTCTGCTGGCAGTGGGCGACCACGGTGAACGGTGAGCTGACCGGGCCCCGGCTGCTGCCGTACATCATGTTCCCGCGCACCACCATCCGCGGGATCTTCGCCCAGGAGTGGTTCGACGAGCCGCAGTTGGCGGCGATGCACGCGGACCTCGGCGAGCTGGTCCGGCGCGGCGAGATCCGCTACCACGAGACCGTGCACAAGGGCTTCGACGAGATCCCGAAAGCCTATCGGAGCCTCTACGTCGACCGGGAGGCGAACCGGGGCAAGGTGCTGGTCGAGGTGTGAGGGCCCCGGCCGGGTGAGCCCAGCCGGGTGAGCCCCACCGGGGCTCACCCGGCGATCACTCCGGGGTCACTCGTCGTCGAGGTCCGGGCCGCCCGGGTCGCTGCCGTCCGGGGTGCCGCTGAGCGCGTACCCCTGGCGGCGCGCCTCGTAGCAGGCCACCGTGGCGGCGGCGGAGACGTTGAGCGAGCCGACGCGGCCGAGCTGCGGGACGAACACCACCTGGTCGCAGAGCGCGAGCGCGTCGGGGGTGATGCCGCGGTCCTCGTGGCCCAGCACGAAGGCCACGGCCGGGGTCAGCTCGGCGGCGAACATCGGCACCGCCTCGTCCGCCAGCTCCAGGCCGACCACCTTGAAGCCGTCCGCCTTGGCGGCGGCGACGGCCTCGGCGACGGTGGGGAAGTGCTCCACCTTGAGGTACTTGTCGGTGCCCATCGCGGCCTTCTGGGCGCCGGAGGAGCGGACCGACGGGGTGTCGCCGGTGAGGTACAGCTTCTCCGCGCCCATCGCGGCACCGGTCCGGACGACCGAGCCGACGTTGAACGGCGACTGGAGGTTCTCCAGGATCAGCGCGAGCCGGAACTCGTTGCTGCGCCGCCACTGGCGGTGCAAGCGCTTCAGTTCGGTCCCGCGGAGCTGCTTCACGACGTCCTACCTCGTCCACTCTCGGGGCCCTCGCCCTCCGGGCGGGGCCGCGCTTCCAGAATCCGGAACCCGTTGACCGACGTCACGCGGGTGGTCGGGTAGCCCTGGTCGTTCAGCCACTTCTGCAGCGAGTCCGAGCCCAGGTGCTTCTGGACCACCAGGAACGCCGAGCCGTCCGGGGTGAGCCGGCCGAGCCACTGGTGCAGCAGCCGGCGCAGTTCGCCCTTGCCGACCCGGATCGGCGGGTTGGAGTAGATCGCCGCGAACCGCTGGTCCTCGGGGACGTCCTCCGGCAGCGCGGCCTGCACGTTGCCCAGGCCGAGCGCCTCCGCGTTGAGCCGGACCAGCTCCAGCGCGCGGGTGTTCACGTCCACCGCCCAGACCGGCAGCCGCTTGCGCCTGGTCGCCCAGGTCAGCGCGATCGGGCCGTAGCCGCAGCCGACGTCCAGGATCGGGCCGCGGACCCGGGGCGGCGGCGCGTGCTCCAGCAGGATCCGGGTACCCGGGTCGAGCCGGCTGCGGGAGAACACACCGGCGTCGGTGGTCAGTTCCAGGGTGACGTCCGGCAGGCTGACCGTGATCGGACGGCGCTCGCTGGCGACCTCGGGTGCACCGGTGAAGTAGTGCGAGCCGGACATGATTTCCCCGTCGTTCGTAAGGGCTTCGGGGCCACCGGGTGGGTGAGGGTAAGCCCTGCTGGTACGGCACTGATCGTACCCCCGGCGGCCGGGCACCCGTTTTGCGCGCCGGTGGCCGGGCAGGCGGGAGGCCGGTCCGCAGGCCGCGGACCGGGACCGGACAACACGCCGAAGGCCCGGTGGCGCATCGCGTCCGGGCGGCCCTCGGCGGATACTTCCAGTACCCCAACGGGCCCCGTGGGAGCCTCCGAGCAGCAAGGACGGACGCCATGCCGCAGAATCACGAGGACTACCTGGACGAGGTCGCCGAGGCGGTCGAGCCGGACGACGAGGCGGACGAGGGCGACGAGTACGACGAGCTGGCCGAGCGGCGGGCGCTCGGCGCCGATCCGGCCACCGAGGTCGCGGACGTCGCCGAGCAGAGCCGGGTCGTCGAGCTCGACGAGGACGAGTACCGGGAGTAGCGGCACCGCGCCCCTGCCGGCGCCACTGCCCCGCCGCCACAGCGCTCCGCCGCTACGGCGCTCCCCGCCGCTACGGCGGCTACAGCGCCCCGCGCCGTTGCAGCCAGGCGAAGGCCGCCCAGCCCGGCAGCACCGGCAGCACCAGGGTGAGCAGGCGGTAGAGCGCGACGGCCGCCAGCGCGCCGCCCTCCTCCATCGAGGCGGTGTGCTCCAGCAGCGTCACCAGCGCGCTGTCCACGGCGCCGGCCCCGCCCGGGGTCGGCGCCGCGTTGCCGACCGCGTTGCCGATCAGGAAGACCACCGCGACCGAGGCGAAGGCCGGCTCCCGGCCGACTGCCCGGACGCAGCAGTACAGGCAGGCGACCAGACAGAGCGAGACCAGCAGCTGCCCGGTCACGCCGACGGCCAGCCGGCCCGGGCTGCGCAGCAGCTCCAGCAGCCGGGGCAGCACCTCGGAGGTCAGCGGCCGCAGCCGGGCGGCCAGCCAGCGGCGGGCCGGCGGCACGGCGGAGACCCCGGCCAGCAGCACCGCCGCGCCGGCCAGGCCGCTCACCACGGCCGGCAGCGCGTCCAGCTCGGAGCCGCCGGGCTCCAGGTCCAGCAGGTAGACGAAGGCACCGAGCTGGAGCAGGTGCAGCACCAGGCCGAAGAGCTGGCCGACGCCGACGCTGGACAGCGCCTGGGCGGTCGGGATGCCGGCCCGCTGGAGGAAGCGGGTGTTCAGGGCGACCCCGCCGACGCCGCCCGGCGAGACCAGCTTGACGAAGGAGCCGGCCAGCTGGGCGAGCACGGCGTTGCGGAAGTCCAGCCGCTCGGGGACGAAGCCGACGAAGCCCATCGCGGCGGTGAAGTGGCTGGCGGCCGCGGTCAGCACGGCGAGGGCCAGCCAGAGCGGGTCGGCGTCGCCCAGCGCGGCGATCGGGTTCTGCTCGGAGGCGAAGAGCTGCGGCAGCAGCAGCCAGCCGGCGACCACGCCGCCGCCCACGGCCAGCAGCGTCCGGGGCCGCAGGCGCTCCACCTTCACCGCTCGGACGGGTGCCTGCGGCTGGGTCCGCAGGACTTCGGCGCGGATCGCCTCCAGCAGCTCGCCGGGCGGCGCGGGCGCGGCCGCCCGGCCGGCGGCGGTCGCCCCAGGAGCGCCAGGAGCGCCGGGAGCCCCGGGAGCCCCGGGAGCCCCGGGGGCCTCCGGGGCGAGGGCGGCGCAGTGCGCCCGGGCGGTCTGCTTGAGCGCGGTCCGGGTGGTGCGGGCCAGGGCGATCGGCTGCAGCAGCGGCAGGGCCGCGCCGACGGCGTCCGGCCCGAGCACCGCCACCGCGCTGCGCACCGACCGCTCGGCACCGACCCGCAGGGCGAGCGTGGTGAGCAGCTGGGCGATGTCGCAGCGCAGCACCAGCTCGCTCGCCGCGATGTCGCCGTCCGCGAGGTCCACCAGGTGCACCGCGCCGCCCCGGTCGACCAGGAGCGAGGAGGGGACGAGGGCCCGGTGCGAGATCTCCCGCCGCTGGAGCAGGGCGAGCTGGGACCAGGCGTCGGCGAGCAGCGGGTCGGTCAGCTCGTCGGTGGCGAGCTGGTCCAGGGTGCGGCCGGGCAGGTACTCGTACGCGACCAGGGCGCTGTCCCGGCCGAGCCCGGCGGTGGCGGCGATCCGGCGGGTGCGGACGCCGGCGGCGACGGCGGCGTAGGAGACCAGTGCCTCGTGCTCCAGCCCGGTGCGCAGCGAGCGCAGCGCGCGGGGGTGCGGGGCGGTGCGCAGCCGTAGCCGGCGCCAGGCGCGCTGGACCAGGGCGGCGGTGACGGCCTGCCGGTCGAGCAGCTGGACGTCGAGGTCGGGGCGGCCGGCCTCCTGGCGGACCAGGTAGCGGTCCGGCCCGGCGGGGTGGGCGGCGACGGGGCGCAGGCCCGCCTCGCGCAGGCTCTGCAGGAGCTGGGCGGGCCGGGGCCGGGGGTCGGGGGTGCCGACGGCGTAGAGGGTGCCGTGCGCGGCGGTCCAGCCGAGCAGCAGGCCGAGCAGCAGGGCGGTCGGCGTGGCGTACCCGGCGGCCAGTCCGGCGAGGGCGGAGACCGACAGGACGATCCGGGGGACCCGGTGCTCGCGGGCGGCCGAGGCGGTCATGAAGGCGAAGACGGGGGCGAGGTAGCCGTAGACCGGTTCGGTGTGGGCGAGGCCGGCGCCGGGCAGCGGCTGGGTGAGGGCGGCGACCAGCGAGGCGGGGGCGAGCTCGTCGAGCCCGAGGTCCATGGCGACGCAGGCGCCGTAGGCGAGGACGGCGGCCAGCAGTCCGTCCGAGAGGTGCTGGAGGATGCGCCGGCGGTCGGGCACCGCCGAGAGCAGCCGGCGGACCGCCGACCAGACCGGTACCAGCAGCAGGGCGGCGGTGGAGAGGCCGCCCGCCAGCGCGGCCAGCGGGCGGGGCACCAGCCGGGCGGCCTGGGCGACGTCGGCGGCGATGCCGCTGGTGGTGGCGCGGGCGTAGTCGGCGAGCAGCAGGGTCAGCGCGATCGTGGCGAGGCCGACGAGCAGCCGGATCAGCGCCACCGGCTGGCGGACCCGGCCGGCGGCGGCGGGGCCGGGTGCGCCGGGGCGTTCGGGGGTGCCGGCGTGGCCGGGGGCGCCGGCCTGTTCGGGGAGAGCGGTCGGTCCGGGGACGGCGGGCTCGGTGACCCCGGCCTGCCCCGGGGCACGGTCCGGCCCCGGCGTACCGGCGGGCCCGGGCGGGCCGCCCGCCCGGGCACCGCCGGTGTCGCTGTTCGTACTCCCCGCCACGATCGCCACGGTTGGCATGCTCCCACGACGGCCCGCCGCCCGGTGGGGGAACCCGGGCGGGGCCGCCGACGGCTCAGGCCTGCCGGGTCGGCAGGGCGACCAGGTGGCGGAGGTTGACGTGCCGGGGGCGGGTGACGGTGTAGGCGATCAGGTCGGCGATGTCCTCGGAGGTCATCGCCGGGATCGCGGCGAACATCCCGCCCAGCTGCTCGCGCAGCGCGGGGTTGTCGATGTGCCCGGCCAGCTCGGTGTCGGTCAGCCCGGGCTCGACGGTGCTGACCCGGACGTCGCGCGGGCCCAGCTCGGTGCGGAGGGCGGCGGAGAGCTGGGTGACGGCGGCCTTGGTGGCCCCGTACACGGCGTAGTCGGGGAAGACGACGTGCGAGGCGATGGAGGAGACGTTGACGAGGTCGGCGGTGCGGCCCTCGCCGGCGGCCGCGGTGAGGTCCGCGGTGAAGGCGCGCAGGATCCGCAGCACACCGGTGAGGTTGGTGTCGATCATGCGGGTCCACTCGTCGAGCCGGCCGTCGGCGACGGGGTTGGGCAGCATCACGCCCGCGTTGTTGACGACCAGGTCGACCGCGCCGTAGGCGTCGTGGACGGCCTTGACGGCGGCGTCCACCGAGGCCTGGTCGGTGAGGTCGGTGGTGACGGCGAGCGCCTGGCCGCCGGCCGAGGCGATCTCGGCGGCGAGCGCGTCCAGCCGCTCCGTGCGGCGGGCCAGCAGGGCGACCCGGGCGCCGCCCGCGGCGAGCAGGCGGGCGGTGGCCTCACCGATGCCGCTGGCGGCTCCGGTGACGACGGCGGTACGGGTGGCCAGGGCGGCGTAGCTCATGAGGTCCTGCCTTCGTGGTCCTTGCGGTCGGGCTGACGGGACCACTCTGCGCGGGCCCGGGCGGGCCATCCAGGGCCACCGATGTCCTGGGAAAGCGCAGCCCGGGGACAGCCTTTCCCGGGACGGCGGTTCCTGGTACCGCCTTTCCTGGGTAAGGCCGTACCACCCTCGCGGCGCGCGGCCGCGGCTACGCTGCGGGCATGGAGAACACCGTCGGGGACTTCCTCCGCTCGCGCCGGGCCCGGATCCAGCCCGAGGAGGTGGGCCTGCCCTCGCACGGCCGCCGCCGGGTGCAGGGCCTGCGCCGCGAGGAGGTCGCGCAGCTCGCCGGGGTCAGCGTCGACTACTACGTCCGGCTGGAGCAGGGCCGGGGCGGCAGCGCCTCCGACGCGGTACTGGCCGCGGTGGCCCGGGTGTTGCGGCTGGACGAGGTGGAGGCCGCGCACCTGCGCGCTCTGGCCCGCCCGGCGCGCCCGGCCACGACGGCCGGCGGCGGGCGGGCGGTCCGCGAGGGCACCCGGCTGCTGCTGGACCTGATGGCCGGGGTGCCGGCCTTCGTCCTCGGCCGCCGGATGGACGTGCTCGCCTGGAACGCCCTCGGTGACGCGGTGCAGGGCTACTCGGCCACCCCGCCGGACCGGCGCAACGCCGCCCGGTACGCCTTCCTCGATCCGGCGGCGCGGGAGTTCTACCCGCAGTGGGACGCGGTGGCGGCCGAGACGGTCGCCTATCTGCGGCTGGACGCCGGCCGGCACCCCGAGGACGCCAAGCTGGCCGCGCTGGTGGGCGAACTCTCCGTGCGCAGCGAGGAGTTCCGTCGGCTCTGGGCGGACCACCTGGTGAAGCAGAAGACCCACGGCGTCAAGCTGATCAACCATCCGCTGGTCGGCGAACTCGACTTCGGCTACGAGACCTTGAGCGTCAACGGCTCGCCCGACCAGCTGCTGGTCGCCTACACCGCCCCGCCGGGCTCGCCGACCGCGCAGAAGCTCGCGATGCTGGCGAGCTGGACGGCCCCGGGGGCGCAGGTCCCCGCGGAGTGAGCCCGCCGTGTGACGCGGGCCAGCGTCACACGGCGTGGCCGCCGCACGGCCGGGCAGCAGACGGCCGGGCGGGAGACGGCTCGGGCGGGAGACGGCCGGGTGCGGCCCGGCTCGGGCGTGTCTTGGGCGCCCGCCCGGGGCTGCCGTCACTACTCTGCGTGCATGAGCTCCTGCGAAGACCTCGCCACGGCACCCCAGGACATCGCGCCCCTGCCGCCGCCCGACGGCTGCGCCGACTGCCTGGCCGCGGGCAACCGGGACTGGGTGCACCTGCGGCTCTGCCTGGACTGCGGGCACATCGGCTGCTGCGACTTCTCACCGGGGAAGCACGCCACCGCGCACTTCCACAACAGCTCCCACCCGGTGATCCGCTCGTACGAGCCGGGGGAGGACTGGCGCTGGTGCTTCGTCCACGAGGTCATGGGCTGAGCCCCACCGCTCCCGCCCCGCCCGTACCGACACCGCCCCGCCGCTCAACCGCCCCGCCGGCACCGGCTCGCGCGGACGTCGCCGGCCGCCCGGATGTGTAATCCTGCCCAATCCCGGACATAACGCCCGTGCGGCCCTCCCGGTCGACGCCCCTCGTGGGCCGGTGACCGCCGAAGGGAGGTCGATGATGACCAAGCGAACGCCGAGCGGCACCGACAAGCTCCGCCGGGGCACCCACGAGCTGCTGGAGCGCCGGGGCATGGCGATGACCCCGAAGCCGCTCCCCCCGAGGCTCGGCACCCGTGCCCCGTCCGCCGCCGGGTCCGGCTCCGACGGGGCCTTCCGGCACGGCGGCCGGGACGTCGGGACGACGGCCATGCACTCCGCCCCCGCGATGCACGCCGAACTCAAGGGCCACCGCCACCGCGGGGCGGAGAAGCACTCCGCGCACTGAGCGGGACGCCTTTCGTCAGGGGCGGGCGCCGAATGCGGCGCCCGCCCCTGACGTGTGCCCGGGAGCGTCCCCGAACCGTCTCGGGGTCGCCTCCGGGGCAGTTGGGGGCCCGTCCCGGATGGCCGGGGCACCGCACTCCCGAAGACTCGTTCCCGGGTGGACCGCCACCCGCTGGGAGAGCGTCACCCGCCGGACGAGCCGCACTTGGAGCGCAAGCCGATGAAGACCCCCGTACGCGAGCGCCGTTGGAACACCCTCGCCGTCTCCGGCGCGCTGCTGGTGGCCGCCGTCGCGGGCATCGCGACGCCCGCCCTGGCGGCCGACCGTCCGGCGGACAGCGCGAGTTCGGCCGCCGCCGTCCGTCTGGCCGGGCCGCCGGACGGCGCGGCACTGGCGCGGACGCTCGCCGACCTGCCGACCGGGGGCGTCACCGGCGCGCTGGTCCGGGTCGGCGGCCGGGGCGGCCAGTGGTCCGGCACGGCGGGGGCCGGGGTGTCGGCGGACGCGCGCTTCCGGATCGGCAGCATCTCCAAGGTCTTCACCGCCACCGTGGTGCTCCAGCTCGCCGCCGAGCGGCGGATCGACCTGGACGGCACCGTCCAGCACTACCTGCCGGGTCTGCTGCCGGCCTCCTACCCGCCGGTCACCGTGGGCCAGTTGCTCGACCACACCAGCGGGCTGCCGGGCGGCGGCGGTCTGACCTCGGGGGACGGCACGGAGAGCTGGTTCGCCGCGCACAAGGCCGACTCCTGGACGCCCGCCCAGGTGGTCGCGGACGCCGTCGCGCAGCCGATGGGCTTCGCGCCGGGCACCGCGCAGCAGTACAACGGCATCAACACCTTCATCGCCGGGATGCTGGTCGAGAAGGTCACCGGCCGGACCTTCGCCCGCGAGGTGCAGACCAGGATCGCCCGGCCGCTGGGCCTGCGCGACACCGTCGTCCCGGACCGCGACGACCTCGCGCTGCCCGCCCCGCACGCTCCCGCGTGGGTGGACGTCACCGGCCCGGACGGCGTCCGGCAGCGGGTGGACGTGACCGGGCAGAGCCCCTGGCCGTGGGCGGAGGGCGGCATGGTCTCCTCGGCCGCCGACCTGGACCGCTTCATGACGGCCCTGCTGCGCGGCCGGCTGCTGCCGCCCGCCCAGCAGGCCGAGCTGTTCGACGTGCCGGACGTGCCCAACCACCGGAACAGGAACTGCGAGATCGGTCCGACCGCCGGTCACGCCTGCTTCAGCAAGGGCCTGATGAGCGCCACCCTGCCCAACGGCGTCCAGGTCTGGGGCAAGACCGGCTCCCGGCCCGGGTACACCAGCGGGGTGTTCGCCACCAAGGACCTCGGCCGCAAGGTGGTCTACTCGATCAACCCGACCGGTCTGTCCGGTGCGGAGTTCCCGAAGGTCTGGCAGATCGTGACCACCTCCTTCGACTCGGCCCAGGAGTACCCGAAGGCGGGGTGACCGGAAGGGGGCGGCCCGGGTTGTCAGTCCCCTGCGGTACGTTCACCGTGATCTCTGGCGAGGCGAGGCGAGGACACGGGGGCGCGCGATGGCCGACCTGATGACGGACGAGCCGGTCGAGCTCCAGCTGGAGCGGTACCGGACGGAGCTGACCGGCTACTGCTACCGCATGCTCGGCTCGGTCTTCGAGGCCGAGGACGCGGTGCAGGAGACGATGGTCCGCGCCTGGCGCGGCCACCGGGGCTTCGAGGGCCGGTCCGCGCTGCGCTCCTGGCTGTACCGGATCGCCACCAACGTCTGCCTGGACGCGCTGAACGGCCGCAACGGCCGGGCCCGTCCGATGGACCTCACCGGGCCGTCCACCGTGGCCACCGCCACCGAGGCGCAACTGCCCGAGGTGACGTGGATCGGGCCGGCGCCGGACGGCCGGATCCTGCCCGAGACGGGGGACCCGGCCGAGGTGGCCGCCCAGCGCGACTCCGTGCGGCTGGCGTTCGTGTCGGTGCTGCAGCGGCTCGCGCCCCGGCAGCGGGCGGTGCTGATCCTGCGGGAGGTGCTGGGCTGGAAGGCGGCCGAGGTCGCCGAGCTGCTCGGGGTCACCGTCGCCTCGGTCAACAGCGCGCTCCAGCGGGCCCGGGCGGTGCTCGCGGCGGACGCCTCGGCCGCCCGCCCGGCGCCCGCGCTGGACGACGACCACCGCGCGCTGCTGGCCCGCTACGTCAGCGCCTTCGAGGCGTACGACATGGACGGCCTGGCCGCGCTGCTGCACGAGGACGTCACGCTCAACATGCCGCCGTACGAGCTGTGGCTGACCGGGCACGCCGACATCCGCGAGTGGATGCTGGGCCCCGGCCACGGATGCCGGGGTTCGCGGCTCGTTCCGGTGGAGGCCAACGGCAGTCCGGCGTTCGGCCAGTACCGGCCGAGCCCGGCGGGCGGGCACGAGCCGTGGGCGCTGATCGTGCTGGAGGTGTCAGCGGGCCGGATCACCGGTCTCACCAACTTCCTGGACACCGACACGCTCTTCCCGCTCTTCGGTCTCCCGCCCCGGCTGGACGGGTAGCACCCCGGCGACCGGCAGGGCGCCGGCCAGGCCGCTGAACGCGAGCAGCTCCCGCAGGGGGCCGCTCGCGTTCAGCAGTACCACCCGCACACCGTGGCGCCCGGCGGCGAGCCGGAGCCGCGCGAGGGCGTCGACCACCGCCAGGTCGGGGGTGGTGAGGGCGCCGACGTCGCAGGTCAGCGTTGGGCGGGTGGGGGGTGCGCGGTGGGTGTGGTGATGGCTGTTCGGGTGAGTGTCCATGCAGGGCAGACCGTGCGGGCGGTCCCGGCTCATCGGCCCGTGGCGAGGTTCCTGAGCAGGCGGCGGCGGAGTCTCTCGGAGAAGTTCGGAAAAGTCTCCGGTGGAGCGATGAGTTCCGCGGCCGGCCCCGGTCTACCCCTGTGAAAGCGACGCACCGCGGAAGCACCGCACCGCGCAAGCCCGCACCGCACCGCACCACGACCACGGAGGACACACCATGAGCGAGAACCTCGGCGAGCTGACCATCACCCGCGAGCTGCCCGCCACCCCGGCGGTCGTCTTCCGGGCGTACACCGAGCCGGAGCGGTTCGTCCGCTTCTGGGGCCCGGTCGGCACCCACGTCCCGCTGGACACCGTGACCATCGAGCCGAAGGTCGGCGGGCGCTACGACAGCACCATGGTCATCGACGCGACCGGGGAGCGCTACCCGCTGCGGGGCGAGATCACCGACATCCGGCCCGGAGAGCTGCTGGCCTTCCAGGAGGAGGGTGTCGGGCTGCGCTCCAGCCTCACCCTCACGGACCTCGGCGACGGCCGGACCGAGGCCGTCCTGCACCAGACCGACGCACCGGACTTCTACTGCGGTCCGGAGGCGCGGGCGGGCCTCAACTCCAGCTTCGACCGCCTGGTCGAGTACCTCCTGGGCCAGGCCTGACCGGCCGGGCGCGGGGCGCGGCAGTGGTGGCAGAGTGGGGCGCAGTGATCCCCGCGCCGTAGGAGGCCCGCTGTGTCGGCTGAGCCCTTGAAGTCCCGCGAAGAGTGGCTGGCATCGCTGCCGCGGATCTACGCGGCCGCCGGCTGCGTGCTGCGGGACGAGTCCGGCCGGATCCTGATCGTGAAGGCCGGGTACCGGGAGCACTGGCAGTTCCCGGGTGGCACGATCGACCGCGGCGAGGGTCCGGTCGCGTGCGCCGAGCGGGAGCTGACCGAGGAGACCGGGCTGGTCCGCCCGGCCGGCGAGCTGCTCGTCATCTCCTGGACCCACCCCTCCGACGAACTCGACCACCCGGCCGAGCACTTCCTGTTCGACTTCGGCACCGTCCCGGACGGCACCCCCGTGACCGTCCCGGCCGGTGAACTGGACGACCACCGTTGGGCGACCGATCAGGAGGCGCTCGAACTCCTCGGTCCGGCCCGTTCGTTGCGCCTTCGGGCGGCGATGGAGGCGGCTGCCGACGGGCGGGTGCGGATCATCTCCACGCCCATCTCCGGCTTCTGAGCGGTCGGGGGCCCCGGCGGGCCGGAGCCCCCGACGGGCGGGTCACTCCGGCGAGCCGGTGGTCGCCGCGATGAGGGCCGTGACGGCCTCCGAGGTGAAGTTCTCGACCTCGGCCTTGTCCACGCCGAGGTCGGCCAGCGGTCCGGTGCCGTCGGCCTGCTCCAGCAGCGCCAGCAGGATGTGCTCCGTGCCGACGTAGTTGTGGCCCAGCTTGAGCGCCTCCCGGAAGGTCAGCTCCAGCACCTTCTTGCCCTCGGTGTCGTAGGGGATGAGCCCGGGCACCTCCTCGACGGCGGCCGGCAGGGCGGCGGTGGAGGCCTCCCGGACGGCTGCCGGGGTGACGCCCTGGGCGGCCAGCGCCTTGACCGCCAGGCCCTCCGGCTCGACCAGCAGGCCGAGCAGCAGGTGCACGGTGCCGATCTCGGCGTTGCCCGCCGTCCGGGCCTCCTCCTGGGAGGCCATCACGACGTGCCGGGCCCGGGGGGTGAAGCGGCTGAAGCCCTGGCTCGGGTCGAGGTCCGAGGGCGCGCCCGGGTCCTTGGGGACGAACCGCTTCTGGGCGGCCTGCTTGCTGACGCCCATGCTGCGGCCGATGTCGGTCCAGGACGCGCCGGAGCGGCGGGCCTGGTCGACGAAGTGGCCGATGAGGTGGTCGGCCAGCTCACCGAGGGCGTCGGCGGCGATGACCGCGTCGGAGAGCTGGTCCAGCGCGTCGGAGTGGACCTTCTTGATCGCGTCGATCAGGTCGTCGAGGCGCATCGGCGTGGTCTTGGGAACAACGGGATTCTCCATGCGTCAACCGTAGGTTGTCGACCCGAAGGTCGTCAACCATCGGTTGACGATTGGGCGAGTTGGCCCCGACCGGCCCCGCTCAGCCGGACTTCTCCCAGACGTACGCGGCCGAGACCGGGTGGCTGCGGTACTTCTCCCACTTGGGCTTCAGGGCGATCCACGCGTCGTCGACCACCGCCTCGGCCATCTCGGCCAGCTGCCAGCCGGCCGCCAGTCCGGCGCTCAGGTGCTCGGAGACCAGGTGGACGTGGGTGGTGATGGCGACGTCGGCACCGGCGGCGCTCGTGAAGTGGGTCGGCATGCCGGCCGCCATGATGAAGTACGGGTGCAGGCCGACCAGGACGCAGCGCCCGCCCGGGCGGGCCAGCCGGAAGGCCTCCCGGTAGAGCGGGCCGAGGTCGGCCAGGTGCTCGTCGATCAGCGAGGAGATCACCAGGTCGTAGCCGCCGCCGGGCAGTCCGGTGGCGGCGACGTCGGCCTCGGTCAGGGTGTCGTGGACGGCCTTGCCCTTGGCGACCGCCAGCATCTCGGGGGTGAGGTCCACGCCGTCCAGGACCAGGCCGTCGGCGGCCTTCCCGCGCAGCCAGGCGCCGGTGCGGCCGGTGCCGCAGCCGAGGTCGGCCGCGCGGGTCACCGCCGCCCAGTCGGGGGTCGCGAGCCGCTCCAGCACCGCGAGGTCCATGGCGTCCTCGACCGTTCTCTCGTACGTCTCCACCCACTGGGCGTAGCCCGTACGGACGTCCACGGTCGGGTAGTTGCGGGTGTCGAAGTCGGAGAAGCGCACCATGGCGCGAGTATCTCCGCCCGGGGCGAACGACCGCGAACGATTTACCGCACCCGGCCCGCGCGCACCCCCCCACCCGCGGCCCGCCCGCCCCGTGCGCCCCCGCCCGCCCCGCGTGTTCAGAGGGACAGCTTGAACCCGTCGTGGCTGCGCGCGAAGCCGAGCGAGGCGTAGAAGCGGTGCGCCTCGGTGCGGCGCTTGTGGCTGGTGAGCTGGACCAGCGTGCAGCCGCGCCCGCGCGCCCGCTCGACGGCCCGGGTCAGCAGGTCCCGCCCGAGGCCGCCGCCCCGGCGGTCCGCGCGCACCCGGACGGCCTCGATCAGGGCGCGCTCCTCGCCGCGGCGGCCGAGACCGGGGATGTAGGTGAGCTGGAGGCAGCCGAGCACCGTCCCGTCGCCCTCGTCGAGCACCAGCAACTCGTTGCGGGCGTCCGTGTCCACCGCGGCGAACGCGCGGGCGTAGGCTTCGTCGACCTGCACGGTGGCGGGGTCGGTCACCCCGTCCTCGTCGGTGAGCAGCGCGATGACGGCGGGCAGGTCCTGGCGGGTCGCGGTTCGGAGGATCACGCCCGGAGTCTGCCAGACCGGGCGGCGGCGACGACCCTGGGAGGGGCATGCGCATAGTCACGCTTCCGGAGACCGCCGTGCCGGACGAACTCAAGCTCCAGGTGGCTGGGTTGCAGGAGCAGGCCTGGCCAGGGCCGCCGGCGCCGTCCACCGCTCCGGTGCACGACCCGGCGCTGCGCCCGGTGTCGATGCTGCTGCTGGACGGCGGCCGGGTGGTCGCGGCGCTCGACGTGCTCTCCAAGCGGCTGGAGCACGCCGGGCGGACGTACGCGGCGTGCGGGCTGAGCGCCGTGGTCACCGACCGGGTGGAGCGCGGTCGCGGGTACGGGCGCCGGCTGGTCGCGGCCGCCCGCGCCCTCGTCGAGGAGGGCGGCGCGGACCTCGGGCTCTTCACCTGCGACCGGGTGCTCCGGCACTTCTACGAAGGGGCCGGCTGGGAGTTGCTGCCGGGCGCGGTGCTGGTCGGCGGGACGCCCGAACTGCCGTTCCCCAGCGACCGGGAGGGCTTCGACAAGGTGACCATGGCGGGCTTCTTCACGGAGCGCGCCCGCCGGCACCGGGCGGATTTCCCGGGCAGCCGGATCGCCCTCCACCCGGGTGAGATCGACCGGCTCTGGTAGCGGAGCGGACGTAGCGGGCGTAGCTGGCGTAGCGTCAGATCGTGTGGTCGGGGCGGGAGTCCAGCAGGCGGGAGCGGACGGCGGCGAGGTCCGCCGGGTCGACGCCGGCGGCCAGCAGGTAGCCGGCCGGGTCGAAGCCGTCCAGGGCGGCGTGGAGGGCGGCCTCGGCGGTGGTGCCGGCCTCGGCGAGCACCGTGTCGATCCGGCGGTACTGGTCCGGCAGGCCGAGCATGCCGTACAGCGGGCGGACGTTGGCCGCGCTGAGCAGGTAGTCGGCGACGATCTCGGACGGCTCGACGCCCGCGAGGGCGAGCAGCAGCAGGGCGGCGAGGCCGGTGCGGTCACGGCCGGCGCCGCAGTGCACGACCAGCCCGCCGGGCCGGGCGCCCGCCACGGTGGCGACCAGTTCGGCGGCGGCGCGCGGGCAGTGGTCGAGGTAGGGGCGGAGGGCGAGCGGGGTGCCGTCCAGTCGTCCGTACCGCTCCCACCAGGCGGGGCCGGCGAGTTCGTCCAGTGGGACGCGGACCAGCTGGACGTCCTCGGGGAGCGGGAGGAGCGGGCGGTACTCCTCGATGTTGCGCAGGTCGACGACGGTGCGTATGCCGTGGTCGAGCAGGGTGTCCCAGCCCTCGGCGGTGAGGCGGTCGAGGTTGTCGGCCCGGACGATCGCGCGGTGGACGGTGCGGGTGCCGTCGCCGGTGCGCAGGCCGCCGAGGTCGCGGACGTTGAGGCAACCGTCCCAGTCGAGCGTGCGGTCCTCGGTGGTGGTCAGCGCGTGCGTCCGGCTCATCAGGATCCCCGTTCCTCGCCGGGGGCCCGTTACCCCCTCGTTATATGGACTCCGGAGCCGTCCCGATGGTTCCTCTGCTGTGCGGCAGGCCGTCGGGGGCGGGCGGGGTGGAGCGGGTCGGGCGGGTGGTGCGGGTGCGGTGGATCAGGTGGGTCAACGTGCTTGTGGTGCGCGGCGGTTGGTGGTTCAGAGGCCGGTCGGCTCGGCGGCCTCGGTGCGGACCAGCTTCTCCATCGGGTCGGCGGCACGGTGGCCGAGCACCGAGCCGGCCGCGATCGCGCCGATCAGGAAGGCGGTGGACAGCCAGGCCATGGTCGAGACCGGCAGGGTGAAGGCGCCGACCACCCGGGCCACGCACTCGGTCAGCAGGGCGGTGCCCCAGATGCCGGAGAAGAGCCGCTCGTAGCGGCGGAAGGAGCGCGAGCGGGCCGCCCGGCCGTCGGCCAGCCGCTGCCAGGCGGCGGAACGGGCCCGGTCGCCCTTGGTCAGGAAGGGCATCAGCATCGGGGACATCATCGGCCGGCCGAGGAAGACGGAGACCAGGATCGCCAGTGCGAGGGAGCCGCTGAGCGCGCCGTCCTTGGCGAGCATCAGCCGCGCGTCGCCGGTCACGGTGGTGAGCGCCAGACCGATCACGTTCACGCCGAGCATCATCGAGGCCCACAGGTTGACCTTCCGCTCGCGGACCAGGCCGACGACCGTCCGGACGGCCGGGACGGCGCCGCTCCAGGCGAGGGCGGCGAACTGGCTCATCCCGAACGCGGAGTGCAGCAGGTAGTAGCCGGCCAGCGGGGTCACGACGTCCAGCGCGAGCGGGCGGAGCGTGGCGACCAGCGGGTTCGGGGCCTTGGCGGCGGCGGTCCCGGTGGTGGCGGCGGCGGCGGTGGTGGCGGTCTGGCTCATGGTGGGCTCTCCCCTGACTGGTGCTCGGCCTGCGGGCCGGTGCCCGCGTCGTGCCTCCAGTCTCCCGAGCCGACCCTGCGTCAGAGCAGTGTCGTCCGTTGCGGGATCCGCATGACAGTTGTCACGACGCGCACCATGACAGCGCCGTTGACCTGCGCGTTCAGCCGGTGGTCTGGTCGATGTGCCAGAGCGGTCGGCCGAGCGTGTCCACGCAGCGCACCGCGCGGAAGCGCTCGTTCCCGACGGAGAGGAACCCGCGGGCGACGCCCTGGAGGACGGTCCGCGCGACCGCGTCCGCCCCGGTCCGCGCGCCGGTCGGGACGAGCTCCTTGTCGACCAGCTCGGCGCGCTGGATCCGCGCCACCGAGGCGGCCGGCAGGACGGCGTTGACCTGGTCGAGCCCGGCGGTGTCCAGATAGGTCTCGCCGGTGCCGTCGCGGTCCCGCTCGGCCCGGCGCCGCAGCTCGGACAGGCCGTAGTGGTCGACGGCGGCGATCGAGTCGTCCAGCGCGACCCGCCGGCGCGGTCCCGGCCGCACCTCCCACCAGACGTCCTCGCCGACCGGCAGCACCTCGCCGATCCGGGCCCGCCAGGTCTCGATGCCGTAGACGGCGCGCGGGTCGGGGCGCGGGCCGGGGAAGGCGGCGACGGCCCAGTCCGTCCTGCGGACCAGACTGAGGTCGAAGGTGTAGCGCACCGGGCCGCCGGCGGCCTCCCCGTACCGGTCGTGCTCGTACCGGTCGTGCTCGTGCCGGTCGGGCCGCTCATACCGATCGCTCTGCTCGTGCCGGTCGCTCCAGCCGCTCGGGCCGTGCTCGACCAGGCCGAGCAGGGCCCCGTGGGTCCCGTCGGGGAGGCTGAACGTCCGGCGCCACCCGCGTAGGCCCAGGGCGCGCAGCGCGGGCGCGAGGTGCTCGCGCAGGCCCTTCGCGTAGAGCTCGGGGGCGGTCGTCATCGCGTTCGCGTCCCTCGTGGGGTTCGTGACCGGGGCGCGGGTGGCACCCCACGGGTCGTGGTGGTGGGCTCCGGCAGCGGTGGCCGTCGGCGTTCCGGGCGGGGCACGGCGCGTTCCGGGCGGGGCACGGCGCGCGGCGGGGGGCGGGTGTGGGCGCAGGCGGGCCCGCCCCGGCCGGCACGGATCCGGCCGGGGCGTGGCAGGGGCGGGCGGTCGCGGCGGGGTCGGTCCGGGACCGCCGTGCCCACCTCCCACGGTCGCAGGCGGGCCCCGGCCGCTCCGCGGGCGAAGGGCAGCGACCGGCGGGCCTTTGGCCCCGGCGCCCTGCGCCCTTGGTCGGCACGGCCCTAACCGGGCTCCTACCCGGCTCGTCCCGGTCCCGCTCCGTTTCGACCGGTCCCGCTCCGTTCCGACTGGCCCGGCGGAATCCCGAGCGCGCCTGCGGCGCGCCGGCCCGCCTCGGTCGGCGCGCGGTCCGGGCGCCCCCGCTCCGGGCGCACCGGGGGCCAGGGGGCGTGGGCGGCCACCCCGCGAGCGGGGGCCGTGGAGGCGCGTGGCCGCGTCCAGGAGCCCCCGGAGGGTCGGGCGCGCGGCGCACATGGCGCATGATGTGGCGGGTGCAGAGTGCAGAGCGCCCCGGAGCGGGCACCGACAACCCCGTCGGCCGGTCCGGTCCGGCGGCACGGACGTCCGGCCCACCACCGCCCCCGTCCGGGGGTGCGGCCCCGGCACCGGTCGACCTGTCGGAGGCCGTCCGGGCGGCCCAGGCCGGTGACGAGGAGGCGTTCCGCCTGCTGTTCCGGAGCGTCCAGCCGGGACTGCTCCGCTACCTCCGGGTACTGGTCGGCGGCCGGCCCGAGGACGTCCAGGACGCCGAGGACATCGCCTCCGAAGCCTGGCTGCAGATCGCCCGGGACCTGGGCGGCTTCTCCGGCGACGGCGACGGCTTCCGGGGCTGGGCCGCCACCATCGCCCGCAACCGCGCGCTGGACCACCTGCGCGCCCGCCGTCGCCGCCCGGTCGCCGACCTGCCGTTCGAGTACCTGGCCGAGCTGGCCGCCGGGGACGACACGGCCGGGTCGGCGCTGGCCGCCGTCGGCACGGCGGACGCGCTGGCCCTGATCTCCCGGCTGCCGCGCGACCAGGCCGAGGCCGTCCTGCTGCGGGTGGTGATGGAGCTGGACGCGGAGAGCGCCGCCCGGGTGCTCGGCAAGAAGTCCGGCAGCGTCCGGATGGCGGCGCACCGGGGGCTGCGCCGGCTCGCCAAGCTGCTGGATCAGCCCTTCGCACCGGGGTCGGGGATCCCGGCGCAGCAGGCCGTGCCGAGGGACGCCGGACCGGCCGGAAGAGAAATTCCTCCGCAGGGTGTGACAGAACGCCGGGCCGCGACGCTGAAGGACATGAGATGAGCACCAACCGATCCCGCCGGATCGACCAGGACACGGCCGAGCACCTGCTCGGCGGTGCCGTGGGCGGACCGTCGGCCGGGCGGGACGCCTCCCTCACCGGAGCGGACGCCGGCCCCGGGCGCACCGAGCCCCACCTGCCCGAGGACGGGCCGGCCGGGCAGGTGGCCCGCGTGCTGGCCGCCGCCGCCGCTCCGGCGACGGCGGGCGAACTCGCAGGGGAGGAGGCGGCCCTGGCCGCGTTCCGGGAGGCCCGTCTCGCGCCCGCCCCCGCCGTACCCGCTGTAACCGCACCCGTCCGGAGACGATCGATGGCAACCGCCGCGCTGGCCAGGGCCTTCAGTACGAAGGCCGTCGCCGTCGTGCTCGGCGCCACCGCGCTCGGCGGGGTGGCGGTCGCGGCCGGCACCGGCAATCTGCCGTCCCCGCTCGGTGGGTCCGGTGAGCTCCGGCGCGGGCTGCCGGCCCCCTTCACCGCCACCTCCGCCCCGGGGGCCGGTCAGGGCGCGCCGGACGCCGGCCCGTCCGCGCGCCGGCCCACCGGTGCGCCGTCCGGCGCGGCCTCGGCGGGCGGTGCGTCGTCCGTCCCCGGTCCGCCCACCGGGCCGGCGACGCCGTCCCCGGGCGCGCCGTCCTCGCCCCCGGCGTCCGCGGACGCCAGGGGCCCGCAGGCCAGGGCCGCGCTGGTGGCCCTCTGCCAGGGCTACACCGACCGTGCCGGCAAGGGCGAGCGCCCGCGCCTGCTGGTCGCGGACACCCAGTTCGGCGCGCTGGTCGCGGCGGCCGGCGGTCCGGACAAGGTGGCGGAGTACTGCGGGGACGTCCTGCGGCACAAGGACGACGACGGGCAGGGCGCCACGTCGCCGACCCGCCCGGCGACCGGCACCGGCAGCGGTACCGGCAACGGCGGCAACGGCGATGGCGGCGCCAAGAAGGACGACGGGAAGAAGGACGACGGCAAGAAGGACGACGACGGGAAGAGCGGCTCCGGCGGCAAGGGCGCGGTCCCGCTGCCGACCGCCCTGCCGACGCTCCCGGGCGTCGTGCCGAAGCCCGACCGCTCCGGCCCGCTCGCCGACCCCTCCTCCCGGAGGTAACCCCCCAGAACTCCGGATGGGCGGCGGGCGAACACCCCCCGGGCCCGCCGCTCATCCGGATCGCACCACCCGCTCCACCGCAGGACCGCTCCACAGCTCGACCGCTTGACCGCTCCACCGCACGACCGCTCCACCCTCACCACCCGAAGACTCCGGGTGGCCGGTCGGCCCCCCGTGCCCGCCGTCCACCCGGCCGGCCCCGGCCGGACCGGACGGCGCACCCCGGACGCGCCGCCGGCCCGGTCAGGGCCGAAACCCCGCCGGCCCGCCCGACCCGCATCGGGCGGGCCGCACCGGCCCACCAGGCCCCGCCGGCCCCGGTCGCGACCGGCACCCGGCACCCGGTACGGCCCACGAGCCGGCGGCCGGGGAACCGCTGCCCGGTTCCCCGGCCGCCACCTTTCCCGGACGGCCCGCCTTCTCCCGGCGGTCCGTCCGGTCTGTTCGGTCTGTTCGGTCTGTTCGGTCCGTCCGTCCGGTCCGTCCGGTCGGTCCCGTGCGGCGGCCCCGGGCGCCCGCGGCCTCCGGGCCGGGCCGGTGCGGCGGACCACGGGGGGCGGTCGGCGTCGGCGGCTATCGTGCACTCGTGCACGAGGCGGTCCGTGGCCGCGGGCAGGGCACGCGAGGGGAGCGGTTCCAGGTGATCGGACGGGCGCTGAACGGGCGTTACGAACTCGTCGAGATACTCGGCGTCGGCGGGATGGCCACCGTCTGGCGGGGCGTGGACCACGTGCTGGGCCGTCAGGTGGCCGTCAAGGTCCTCAACGGCGGCCTCGCCGACGACCCGCGCTTCGCCGAGCGGTTCAGCCGCGAGGCGCAGCACGCGGCGATGCTGGTGCACCCGCGGATCGTCATGGTCTTCGACTCCGGCGTGGACCAGGGCTCGCCCTACATCGTCATGGAGCTGGTGCACGGCCTCTCGCTGGCCACCCTGCTCGCCCAGCAGCCCGGGCTCCCGGTGGAACGGGCGGTCGGCATCGCGGCGGCGGTCTGCGAGGCGCTGGAGGTCGCGCACGGCGCGGGCCTGGTGCACCGGGACATCAAGCCCGGCAACATCATGATCACCAACGACGGCGGGGTGAAGGTCGTCGACTTCGGCATCGCCCGGGCCGGGTCGTCCAGCAACCTCACCCAGGCGGCGATGGTGCTCGGCACGGCCGCCTACCTGTCGCCCGAGCAGGCCACCGCCGCCGAGCTGGACGGGCGCACCGACCTGTACGCGGTCGGCTGCGTGCTGACCGAGATGCTCACCGGCGCACCGCCGTTCACCGCCGAGACGCCGGTGGCGATCGCGTTCAAGCACGTCACCGAGCAGCCGCTGCCGCCGTCCGCGCGGCGGGCCGGGGTGCCGCCGGCACTGGACGCGGCGGTGCTGCGGCTGCTCGCCAAGAACCCGGCCGACCGGCCCGGCACCGGCGCGGCCGCGCGCGCCGAACTGCTGGCGACGATTCCGGGGCTGGCCTTCTCGGACCCGACCAGTGAGCTGCTCGCCACCGGTGCGGCCGGTCAGGCCACCCAGTTGCTGCCGCCGGTCCCGTTCCGGCCCGCGCCCGCCGCGACCTCGGTGATGGCGCCCGTGCCGGCGATGCCCCCCGTGCCGGACGGCGAGGGACCCGTCCGGGAGAGCCGCCGCAAGCCGCTGCTGTTCGGCGCGCTGGGCCTGGTGGGGGTCGCGGGCGCCGCGATGCTCGCGATCACCGCCTTCGACGACCCGGCCACGCCCACCGCCGCGCCGCCACCCAAGCCGACCCGGTCGGTCTCGGCCGCCGCGACGCCCACGCCGACCACGGCCGCGCCCACCACCCCGACGGCGCTCCCGACCCCGTCGGCCACGCCCACCGTCGCCCCCACCCCGCCGCGCGGTCAGGCCCCGGCCGTCCAGCTCAACGCCCTTCGCGGGGCGGTGGCGCAGACCCAGATGACCAAGGAGCGCGACCGCCAGCTCGAGCTGCTGCACACCCTCGACGGCGCCGCCGCCCGCCTCAACCAGGGCAAGGAGGAGGACGCCGCACAGGAGCTGAAGAACGCCCAGCGGACCGTCCGGGACCTCGCCAAGAAGCACGCGATCGACGCCCAGACGGCCCAGAACTGGAACACCCGCCTCAGCACGCTGATCACCGCCCTCAACGGCTCCGACGAGCGCGACCAGGACGACTGACACGGCGGCCGGGGCCGTGCCCGGTCCGTCGCTCCGGACCCCCTCCCCGTCCGCGACGGGGCCACCGGCTCCCGGCTCCCGGTCCAAGATCGCCCAGCGGTAGGCTCGTTTCGCAACACGACGCGAAGGGGAGCTCAGTGGCGCGGGTTGCAGTGATCGGTGGAGGCATCAGCGGGCTGGGGACGGCGCTGATGCTGGGTCGGCGGGGTCACACGGTCACCTTGTACGAACAGGACGCGCGGGAGGCCGGCGCGGACCTGGAGCAGGACTTCTTCGGGTGGGGCAGGCCGCGGGTCCCGCAGGCCGTCCAGCCGCACTCGCTGCTCGCACCGGTGCGCACCGTGCTGCGGGCCGAGGCGCCCGACGTCTACGAGGACCTGTTGGCACGCGGGGCCCGGGAGTTCCACGATTTCGACTGGTTCGACGAGCACCCGCCGCACCGGGACGGTGACGAGGACCTGGTGACCCTGCGCACCCGCCGGATCGTGCTGGAGGCCGCCCTGACCGCGGCCGTGCGGCGGGAGGCCACCGTGGAGGTGCGGCGGGGGAGCCGGGTGAGCGGCCTCGCCGTCGGGGAGGGGCGGCCCGTCCGGGTCACCGGCGTGCGGGTCGGCGCGGAGACCTTCGGGGCGGACCTCGTCGTCGATGCGGCCGGCCGGCGCTCGCCGGTGCCCGCCTGGCTGGGGGAGGCGGGCTGCCGGCCGCCGGTGGTCGAGAGCCACCGCACCGGGATCGCCTACCTGTGCCGCTGGTACCGCCTGCGGGCGGACGGCCCGCGCGACCCGGGGCGGGGGGTGAAGACCGGCTCGGCCGCGTCGTTCGCGCTGGCCGGGGTCTTCCCCTCCGACAACGACACCTTCGCGGTGAACCTGCTGCTCTCCACGGCGGATCCGACCCGGGGCGCGCTCACCGACCCCGAGGTGTTCGAGGCCGTGGCGCGCCGCTTCCCCGCCTGCGCCGCCTGGCTCGACCTGGACGCCGAGCCGCAGTCGGCCGTGCTGGCGATGGCCGGCCTGGACAACCGCTGGACGGCGCTCGCCGACGCGGAGGGACCGGTCGTCACGGGTCTGGTCAACGCGGGGGACAGCCTCATCCACACCAACCCCACCTCGGGCCACGGGGTGTCCCTGGGCCTGCGTGCCGCCCAGTACCTCGCCGGACACGTCGACGAGGTCGTCGCGGACCCCGCCGGCTACCACGCGTGGACGGGGGAGGCCCTCCGCCCGTGGTTCGACGCGCAGGTGGCGTCCGACCGCGCCAACGAGCAGCGGCTCGCCGAGAGCGCGCCGCCCCCGGAGCGGCGGGCGGCGGCCGTGGCCACCTGCGCCTTCGAGGACCCGGTCGTCATGCGGGCCCGCGCCAAGGTGCGGCACCTGGTGGCGCGACCGGACGAGGCCTACGCCACCGAGGAGGTGGACCGCCACGTCACCGCCTGGCTGGCCGCCCACCCCGACTTCGAGCCGGAACACGACGGCCCGACCCGCGACCAGTGGGACGCGCTCATAGCGGGCTGAGCGCGGGGCCGGGCGCCCCCTACGGCTGCCGGTCGGGGGTCACGGACTGACCGGCACCGGGTTGTCCGGCGCGTCCAGCCACACGGTGTGGCCGGACGGGGTCACCGTGAGCCCGAAGCGATCGAAGCCCGGTCGGCCCTGGTCGCGCCACCACTGCCAGGCCGCTGCCACCTCGTCCCAAAGCCGCCGGGGCCCGGACTGCACGACCTCGTACGCGGCGCGGCCGGGCTCCCAGTCGGCGGTCGCCCACGAGGTGACGGCGGTGTCGTGCAGCCACAGCGTGTACGTGCCGTCGTCGTAGCGCTCGGTCAGCGGGAACACCCCGGGCAGTTGGACGCCGACGGCGAACATCTCCAGCCACCCGCCGATCGCCTCGGGGGACAGGCCGGTGGTGGACGCGGTGCCGTCCGCGGGCCACGGGCCGGAGAGGTAGGCCAGGCTGTCCGGCCGGGCGCTCCGCTGCCGGCGCAGCCGCATGAAGGCCGACGAGCCGACGAACCGGCCGCTCGCCGTGCCGTCGTCGGCGGCGGTGAGGCGGACGAGCGCCTCACCGCCGTACTCCGGCCCCCACGGCGCGACGATCACCGCGCCGGGCCGGGCCTGTGCCACCCACGGGTACGGCACCCGGCCGACCGAGCAGGTGGCGATCACCCGGTCGTACGGCGCCGCCTCCGGGTGGCCCTCGGCGCCGTCACCGACGACGAGGCGCGGGGTGTACCCGGCGCGGGCGAGGCGGCGTTCGGCGTCGGCCGCGCTGGCCCGGTCCACCTCGACGCTGACGACGTTCCCGGAGCCGACCCGGTGGGCCAGCAGGGCGGCGTTCCACCCGGTGCCGGTGCCGATCTCCAGGATCCGGTGGCCGTCCTCGACGTCCAGGGCGGCGAGCATCGAGAAGACCATGGTGGGCATGGAGTTGGACGACGTGGGCATGGTGCCCACGTCGTCCCCGGTGTGCTCGCCGTCGTCCCACTGGGTGGTGAGCGGCACGTCCGAGTGGACGGCCTCCCACCAGGCCGCCGGGTCGGTGGCCCGGTGGACGGCCTGACCCTGGCGGACGCCGTCGGCCCGACCGGGCCAGATCGTGTCCGGGACGAAGAGGTGACGGGGAACGGCGTCGTACGACGCCAGCCAGTCCGTGGTGAGCGACCCGTTCGCGATGAGCGCGGAGGCCGGCCGGGCCCGACCGGCCTCCGCTTCGTGCTTCCCGCTCACCGGCTACTTACCGTCCGCCGGGCCCTTGCCGTCCGAGGAGTTGCCCCCTTCGGACGACCCGCCGCCGCCGTGCTTGTTGCCGCTGTTGGAGTCGTCCTGCTGACCGCCGCCCTTGCCGTCACCGGTCCCGCCGCCGTGCTTGCCGTCGAACGTGGGAATGGCCACCTGCTGCCCCTCCGTCGTCACCCCGGGCCGGGGGAGTCCCCGACCCGGCCTGCGTCTTGTTCGCCTCCGTCCCTGTGTGACCGGGACGGAGGCGAACAAGGGGCGTCAATGATCGACGCCAACGACAAGCACGCTAAGTGCACGAAAGCCTCTGGTGGGTGGGTGATTCGCGAATATTCCAGACGCGGTACCCGAGGTCCGCGCGGATTCTTCCGGCAGACCCCTCAGCACTTGAGAATATTCGAGAATCACCGCTGCCGGATTCCCGGTTGGCGCCGATCATGGGACCTTCCTGTCTCTCGGCGAGAGGAACGGCCATGGCAAGGCGACTGCGGGTCATCGGTAGCACGTCGGGAGTTGGTGACTGCCCGACGCTGTACGAGGATGTGGACACTGGTGAGGTGGTCGTGCAGGGGTACGCCGTGACGGACCCCGAGGACGTGACGCAACTGAAGTACGTGAGGGACGATGAGGGCTTCGTCGTCGTTCCCCGCGAGTTGCTCGTGAGGTTCGCACCGAAGGAGGCCACGTCAGTGCCGGAGTTCGTGCCTCAGCAGAAGATCACCGAGTTCATCAACGACGGATTCGAGCACACCGCGTGGCGACTGGAGACGCGGACCGGCTACCTCTCCGACAAGCAGATGCCCTCCTACGACGAGTTTCTTCGTACCGGTGACACGGCAGGTGAGGTCGGGCACCCCTGGTTCGAGAACGTGCGCCGCATGGTGGGCAAGGGCAAGAGGTTCGAGCGGGTCCGTCTGGTGGATAATCCGCCGACCGAGGGGCAGCGGTATCTGTTGGCGTGCGCCCGGACCAACGTGGCGGCCGGCGAAGACATCCGGTACATGTGGCGCTCGGACGCGGCAGCGGCGGGATTGGCAGGGCTGTCGGATTTCTGGCTCTTCGACTCCCGCACTGTTGCGCGCTTCCACTTCGAAGGAGAGCGCACCGTAGGGATGGAGCTGGTCACCGACCCGCTGGAGGTCCTGCGAGCCTGCCAGACTCGCGATGCCGCCTGGCACCACGCAACGCGCTACGCGCGGTTCCGGGCTCAGGTACCTTCCGGCATGTGAGCACCGACTATCAGCAGGCACGGCTCGCTCTCGGTGTCCGGATGCGTGAACTCCGCACCGAGAGCGGCCTGTCGGGACGCGCCTTGGCCGCACGACTGGGCTGGGCCCAGTCCAAGGTCAGCAAACTGGAGAACGGTAGGCAGTCCCCGACCAGAGCCGACGTGACCGCATGGGCAGAGGCCGTCGGTAGGTCCGATGTGGTAACCGAACTGGTGGGTCGACTGCGGACCGTGGAGACCCAGTACCGATCGTGGCGGCGCCAACTCGCAGGCGGTATGCGGCCGGTGCAGGAGGCGCATGCCGCGCAGGGCAAGAGGACCAGTGACCGCCGGTCGTTCGATCCGACCCTGATTCCCGGCTTGCTTCAGACCGCAGAGTACGCGCGAGCGGTCCTTACCCGGTACACAAGGGTCCATCCGTCGATCCGCGATGTCGAGGCTGCGGTCGTGGCGCGGATGGAACGCCAGAAGGTCCTCGGCGATCGCTTGCGATCGTTCCATTTCCTGGTGTGGGAAGGCGCTCTTGTCTCTCGGCTCTGTCCGCCGGCCGTACTCGTGGATCAGCTGGAGTCCCTTGCCGCATGGCTGGCATGCGGGAACGTCCGACTCGGCATCGTGCCGTTCGATGCCGATCTCAGAGTGCCCGCGGGAGTCGGATTCTCCATTCACGATGGCGCGTTGGTCATCACTGAGTCCTGGCACGCGGAAATGTGGTTGGACGACCCGGCCGACCTCGCGCTTCATGTCCGGGCATGGGAGGCGTTGGCGGAGAGCGCCGTCTACGGCCCGTTGGCCCATCGAGTGATCGCCCGAGCGCGCCGATCGCTGCTCTGAGAATCACCGAGAATCACCGCCCACCGGACCCGACTGTCGGCCCTAACTTCCTGGCCAAGGGGCCCGCCGGTCAAGGGAGAGCGCATGTCGGAGCTTGAGCCAACTGGACAGTCGGAGCGGGTGGGCGTCGAGGAGTCCGCTGCGAACGATCTGCGGGAGGCGCTGCGCGCCGCCGGGATCTCCACCCTCGTCCGGGGCGGTCCGGACGTGTTCGCGGAATCCAGGTTCTCCTGGGTGGTCCTGGGGCACCTCAAGGAGGTCGAGGCCGCCACGCTCGCCGCTCTGATTCGGAAGGGTCTGGACAGGTGATCGAATCAGGATGCCTTCGGAGTGCGCCCCGGTGAGGGCTGTTTCGCGAAGGTTGGGGACGGGTGTGGATCGGCGGCCCTCGCTCGGTTGAGCGAGGGCCGCCGATTGGGTTAGGTCGTGGGGTCGGCGAGGTGGTCGAACTCGCCGGCCTTGACGCCCTGGAGGAACTTGGCGAACTTGAGGGGGGTGGTGCGGACGATGATCTCGCCGTCGTCGGACTCGCGCAGCTCGATCAGTCCGTCGACCGCGCGGACCTCGACGCACTCATCGTGTGCACCGCTGTAACTGGATTTCTGCCAGGTATCAGACATACCGACCCTCGATTTCCTTCATGATTGATCGGATGAATTCTCGTGACTTGTCCTCGGGCAGGGCGGCAGCGTCCAAGCGGGCGAAGACCGAGCGGTAGCTCGACAGGTGCGCCGGGGAGTCGAAGAACTGGACAGCGTGGGCGACATCCATCTGGACCGTATCCAGCTCTGGAGTCACGCCTTCGGCGTACGTGAGGTTCTCGCTGGACCCCGGAAAGGTGTCGGTGTCGAACGACATGACTCTGATCGTGATGCTCGGAGCCTCGGACGCTTCGATCAGGGTGCCTAGCTGTTCTGCGAGGATTCTTGGGCCGCCGAACTGCATCCGTAGTGCTGCCTCGTGGATGAATGCCTGGTAGGGAACCCTTTGGGTATGGAGGATCTGGTGCCGCTTCATCCGGAACTCGGTTCGCAAGCCGATGTCCTGCTGGGTGGGCAGTGGTGTGGCGCGCGAGAACACGGCTGAGGCATAGGCGCTCGTCTGGAGAAGTCCAGGAATGTAGGTGGTCGTGCAGGTGTAGAGCCCGCTGGCGTGCCCCTCGACCTCTGCCACTTCGAGGAAGTCGGTTGCCAGCTTGCCTCGGTACTCCTCCCACCAGCCCTTCCCTCGTTCGGTAGCCATGTCGGCGAGCGCGTCGACCAGGGGAGCGTTTTTGCAATCGCATGCGGCTGCGACGGTCCGAAGGCGTTCGGCGCTGACGCCGATCTTCCCTGTTTCCATCTGCGTGACCTGCGTGGGGTTCAGCCCGAGCGCGCGGGCGAGCTGGCTGCCGCCGAGACCGGCTTGCTCTCGCATCTTCCGCATCTCGGCACCGAGGCGGCGCTGGCGAAGGGTTGGGTCGCGGCGAAGCGGCATGTCGTCCTCTCAGTGTGGCGTGGGAGCAGTCTGCCGCGTGCGCGATGAGTCGGTCCATCGAGGTTTGAGGGGGATTGGGCCCCACGTTCCCACGTGAGGGGGATCCTTCCGCATCACGCCTTCAATTGAAGACGCTTTGCGCTATGGTCTATCTCACATCGATCCGATGGATCGTCAGTAACGCCGGTTCCCAGGGCAGTAGGCGCCTGCTGCCCGCGCACCGCAGAGCAGCCGTACGCGGCACTCCCAGTCCCGTTCCGGCCTGGCTCACGGCGACGTATCCGCCGGTTCCGCCACACCCCACTCCACCCCACTCCACTCCGCGTCTCTTCGGAGGTCCCTCATGTGTGCCTTCACCCTGCCCGAACCGCCCGACTGGTCCGCCGCCCGCGAGGAGCTGCGCGAGGCCCTCGACCTCGCCGGCTGGCCCGACGACCTCATCCACGACGCCGAACTCGCCCTCTGCGAGCTCTACATCAACGCCTGGCGCCACGGCGGCAGCCCCGCCCCTCTCGTCGTCGTCCTGCTCCGCGACCACACCCTGCGCGTCTCCGTCGCCGACGACAACCCCCACCTCCCCGAACCCCGCACCCCCGCCGACCCCTACGCCCTCTCCGGCCGGGGCCTGCACCTCGTCCGCTCCCTCACCCACCGCTTCGGCACCGACCCCCGCAAACACGGCAAACGCGTCTGGTTCGAACTGGACGCCGCCGCGTGAGCACCACCCCCGAACCCGACCCCCCACACCCCCTCCACGACACCGGAAGGAACCAGCCGTGGGAGTCCTGATCCCCCTCATCACCGAAGCGATCCACACCGAGCGCACCACCGTCGCCTACCTCACCGTCGAACCCGTCCCCGACGCCACCCTCCAGCTCCGCCTCGCCGTCGACCTCGACATCCACACCGGCCCCGGCGAACAGCTCGCCCTCCCCCTCACCCGCGACCTCCTCCACGACCTCGCCGCCCACCTCGGCCACCGCGCCCTGCGGATCCGCCGATGAGAACCGGCACCGCCAACTTCCTCGTCGGCGCGGCCCTCCTCACCCTCCTCGCCCTCGCCCTCACCACCGTCGCCCTCGGCGTCCTCACCACCCTCAAAATCAACCACCACCCCCCACCCCCACCCCCACCCATCACCCCCCACGGCCGCTGGGAACTGCGCACCCGCCCCGACGGCACCCACGAATACGCCTGGATCGCCCGCCAGGCCGGCCACTACGGCCCCGAAACCCACCACCGCACCGCCCCACAGAAGAAACCCGGACGCCACGCCATACCGCACTGACCGGACGCCCGTGCCGGGGTGATGGGCCATCCGCCCGTCGCTCCGGGCGACCCGGGTGGAATTCCCGGTGGCCGGGGCCCGCGACCGGGCAGAATCGGGCCCATGTTGACCATCGGATCCATCGTGTTGGGTGTCGCGGACGTGCGGCGGGCCGTCGACTTCTGGACGGAGGCGCTGGGCTACGCGGCCCGCGACGAGGTCGAGGACCACTGGGCCGTCCTGGAACCCGCCGAGGGGCCGGGCGTGCAACTGGCACTCGGCCTCAGCGAATCGCCCCTCCAGGAGCACCCCCGCGTCCACCTCGACCTGTACACGGCGGACGCCGCCGAGCAGGTGGCCGAGATCGAGCGGTTGCTCGCGCTCGGAGCCAGCTCGGTCGACTGGGACAGCTACCCCGAGGACCCGGACTTCGTCGTCCTCGCCGATCCCGACGGCAACCGGTTCTGCGTGATCGACACCACCCACGGCTGACGGCCGGCCGGGCCCCGTCAGTCGCCCTGCTCGTCCTGTTCGTTCGGCTCCTCCCCCCGGTGACGGCGGCGGTGGAGGCCGTGCCGGTGCTCCCCGCCCTGCGCCCGGGGGATCCGACTCTCCAGCCCGGTGCGGAGCCGCTGCGTCAGTGTCCCGGCGGCGGTCGCGAGGAAGACGAAGTTGTAGACGATCTGCAGGATCACCACCAGCCGGGGCCCCTGCCCGGCCGCCGTGATGTCGCCGTACCCGACGGTGGCCATCGTGACGACGGTGAAGTAGAGCGCGTCGAGCCGGGTGTGCAGGCCGTCGAACTCGCCCACCGAGGCGGCCAGCACGTAGTACGTGCCCGCGAAGACGTTCATCGACAGGCAGATCAGCACGACCAGCCACAGCCCCGGCCGTCGGCCCGTCCCGCGCAGCAGGTCGAGGACCCGGCCCAGCAGCAGGCCGCTCAGCAGGGTCAGGACACCGGCGAACACGAGCCAGCTGAGGACCGGGCGGCGTTCGCCGAAGTAGCGCAGCGGCAGCGTGAAGTACGCGAGCATCAGCACGGCGAACGAGCCGAGCAGCAGGAACCAGGCCCGCACGTCGACGCGGTGCTCCTGGGCGAGGGGGGTCGGGGTCGCGGACATCCCGCTCAGCCTGTCGCAGTGCCACCGGTCCCGCCCGCCGGGCTGCTCCGAACGGACCGGCCGGCCAGGGCGGGGCCCGGACACGACGAAGCCCCCACCGTTGCCGGTGGGGGCTCGGTCGGAGAAACCTCAGGCCGTGGTCGTGGTCCGGGGGGTCTCGGTGGCCTTGGTCACATTGGTCGGCGCGACCACCTGCGGGGCCACCGGCTGCTGCGGCGCGGTCTGCGCCTGCGGAGCAGCGGTGCTCTGCGCCGTACCCGGCGCGGCGGCGGCAGCGGCGTCCGCGGCCGGAGCCTCGTCCTCGCGCAGCGCCTTGGTCTCCGCCTTCAGGATCCGCATCGACTTGCCGAGGCCACGGGCCATCTCCGGCAGCTTCTTCGATCCGAACAGCAGGATTACGACAGCCAGCACCACCAGGAGGTGCCAGGGCTCAAGACCGTTCCGCAGCATCCCCGGCCACCGGTCCCTTCTTGTCTAGAGTCACAGGTGGGCAAAGCGCCCGACCTGGCCAGTATGCATGGCCGCGGAGGCGAACGTATACACCGGTCGGGAAACGCTGGTCAAAAACCAGGTGTTGACCAGGCGGATGGCGATTAGTCGCAGGCCCCGCGGTGAATTCCGGCCACCGGGTCAATTGCCGTATCCGATGATGAGGCCGCAGAACACCGCCGCCACCAGCGCCACCCCGACCGACAGCACCAGCAGGACCCGGGTGCCCGGCAGGGGCGCCCCGGCGCGGATCGCCGCCTCGACCCGGATCCACCGCCGGTACGCGGTGGCACCGAGCACCGCCCCGCCGAGGGCGCAGACGACGGCCAGGGCGATCCGCAGCGGCGCGGGGGCGACGTCGGGGGTCAGCTGGTCGACGGCGATGCCCCCCGCGAGCAGGCCGAGTGCCGTCCGGATCCAGGCCAGGAAGGTCCGCTCGTTGGCCAGCGAGAACCGGTAGTTCGGCTCGCCACCGCCCGGCGACCGCGCGCCGTCCGCCTCCGGCCCCGGCCCCGGCCCCGGCTCCGCCTCCGGCATCGGCCCTCCCGCCGCTCTCCCGGTGTTCCCGTCGAACCCCAGGCTGCCCTGGCGCGCCCGGCCCCGCAGCTCAGGACCGGGTGCGCCGTCCGTCCGGCGGGAACTCGGGTGCGGAGGGCGGCCGGCCTCGGCCAGACTGCCGCGATGAGCATCGACACGGCCGGCCCCGCGACCCCCAGCCCCGCCCAGGAACGAGCCCTGCGCCACGTCACGGCGCTCGCCACCGGAGGCCCGCTCGCCGCCGGACTGCGCATCACCCTCAACTTCCACCCCGACCGGGCCGACGGCGGCCGGGACATCCTGGAGGCGCTCGCCCAGGACGGCGTCTACCGCTCCCAGTTCGTCACCGGTACCGGCAACGGCGGGCTGACCGCCCACCCCGGCGGCGACCGCTGGCGCTGGGAGAGCCGGATCTTCGGCGGCGCCTACGACGAGGCCCCGGCCGAGGAGCGCCCGGTGTACGGGGCGCTGGACTACCGGCGCAAGCCCGTCGGCGCGGCGCCGCGCTTCGGCTCGGCCCATCTCCGGCTCGCTCCGCACGCTCTCGCCCGGGCCACCTTCTGCTACCCGGACAGCTACCTCGACCCGTCCGACTTCGGCACCGCCGACCGGATGGCCCTGATCGCCCTCGCCGAGGCCGACGACGCGGACGAGCTGGACGACTACATCGAGGCCCAGGTGCACGGGCCGGTCCGGCTCGACAGGGACGTGGAGGCGGTGGTGCTGGACCCGAGCTATCGGGGCACCGCGGTCGAGGAGCGGGCCCGCCGGCTGCCGTGCCCGCTCGCCTGGCACTCCGGCCTGCGGCTGTCGACCGAGGAGCTGAGCCGCCACCCCGACTACCGGGGGCCCGAGTTCGTCGCCCTCGGCCTCGCGATCGCCGAGGACGGGCTGCTCGACCCGCGCGTGATCGGTGACGCCGTCCGCACCGGCCGGCACGATCCGCAGGCCCTCAAGCGGGTCTGGCACTACCTGGCGCGCTTCGGCTCACCCGTCGAGTAGCCGGTCGGCCCGCGCCCCCGGCGGCGTCTGTCCGGTTTGCGGCCCCCGAGAGGTCAGCCCCCGGTCGGCTCGGCGTCCCGACGGGCCAGCAGGTAGCCCCGTCGGGTGGCCGCCTCCTCCGGGAGGCCGGCCCGCTCCAGCCGCGCCTCGACGGTGAACCCGGCCTCCGTCAGCAGGCCGGCGACCCGCTCCGACTCCAGGAAGTGGAAGTCGATGGCGACGGAGTGCCCCCACCACTCGTCCAGGCGCCGCACCTCGCTGCCGAGGTGGAAGGAGACCAGCAGGGTGCCGGACGGCCTCAGCACGCGCCGCATCTCCTCGAAGGCCGGCCGCAGCTCGCCCGGCCCGAGATGGATCACCGAGTAGAGCGCGACGGCGGCCGCGAACTCCCCGTCCGCCGCCGGGAGCCGCAGGAAGTCCCCCGCACGGAACTCGGCCGCGGGGTGCTCCCGCCGGGCGATCTCCACCATCCTCGGCGACAGGTCGATCCCGACCACCGCCGCGCCGTGCCCGGCCAGCCACCCCGCGACGTGCCCCGGCCCGCAGCCGAGGTCCGCCACCGGCCCGCCCCGGGCCTCCTCCACCACGAGCCCGAGCAGCGCCCGGTCCACCGGCTTGTGGGCCAGCTCACCGCCGATCCGCCGCCGGTACTCCTCCGCGACGACGTCGTAACCGGCCCGCACTCGTTCGTGCTCAGCACTGTGTGACATGCCCGGCAGCCTGGCACGCCCGAGCCGGCCGGCGACAGCCTCCGGGCGGACGGGCGAGAGCCCCCGCCCGGGTGGGCGGGGGCTCTTGATGACGCGCGGGGGCGGGTTGCTCCGATCAGCTTCTTCGCTCAGACGGCGGCGGGCTCGGCGGCCTTCCGGTCGGTGCCCTCGACGCCCTCGACGCCCTCGGTGTCGTCCGTGGCCGGCCGGGCGGGGAGGTGGGACATCAGGCGGTAGGCGAGGAGGGCGGCGCCGACCGCGAAGACCAGGCCGACCAGGGCGGCCGCGTGCAGGCCGTCGGTGAAGGCGGCCCGGGCGGTGTCGAGCAGCTCGGTGCCGAGGCGGCCGGGCAGCTGGGCGGCGACGGTGACCGCCCCACCGAGGGTGTCCTGGGCGGTGCGGGCGGCCTCGCCGTCGATCCCGGCCGGGAGGGCGCCGTCCAGCCGGGACCGGTAGACCGCGGCGCCGGCCGCACCGAGCAGGGCGATGCCGAGCGAGCTGCCGAGCTCGACCGCCGTCTCGGAGGTGGCGGAGGCGGTACCGGCCCGCTCGATCGGTGCGGCGGAGACGACCATCTCGGCGGTGAGCGTCATGGTGCCGACGGTGCCGGCGGCCAGGACCCCCGCCGCGGTGAGGATGAGGGCGAGCGGCGAACCGGCGCCGACCTGGGTCATCATCGCGAAGCCGGCCGCGCCGATCAGGAAGCCGCCGGCCATCAGCACCGCCGGCCGGACCTTCCCGGCGAGCGCCGCGCCCAGCCCGACCGCCGCACCGACGCCCACGCTGGGGACGAGCGACCAGAGCGAGGCCGTCAGCGGGCTCATGCCCTTGACCAGCTGCAGGTACTGCGAGGTGAAGAGGGTGAAGCCCATCATCGCGAACATCGCGACCATGTTGACGCTGATCGCCCCGGTGAAGGCGCGGATCCTGAACAGGCTCAGGTCGAGCAGCGGGGCGGCGGCGGTGCGCTGGCGGAGGACGAAGAGGGCGGCGAAGACCAGCCCGACCGGGACGGCCGCGGCGGCGAGCGGGCTCCAGCCGTCCACCGCGAGGGTCTTGACGCCGTAGACCAGCGGCAGGATCGAGGCCAGCGAGAGGCCGGCGCCGAGCAGGTCGAAGCCGCCCTGCTGCGGGGAGCGGTACTCGGGCAGCAGGAAGGGGGCCACGACCAGCAGCAGGGCCATCACCGGGACGGCGACCAGGAAGACCGAACCCCACCAGAAGTGGGCCAGCAGGAACCCGCCGACGACCGGGCCGAGCGTGGCGCCGGTGGTGAGGACGCCACCCCAGGCGCCGAGGGCGATCTGCCGCTGCTTGGGGTCGTGGAACATGTTCCGGATCAGCGCGAGGGTCGAGGGCATCACGGTCGCCCCGGCGGCGCCGAGCACGGCGCGGGCGGCGATCAGCTGGCCCGCGCCGTCGGCGTAGGCGGCCAGGACCGAGGCGCCGATGAATCCGGCGGCGCCGATCATCAGCAGCCGCCGCCGGCCGATCCGGTCGCCCAGCGAGCCCATCGTGATCAGCAGCCCGGCCAGCAGGAACGAGTACATGTCCATGATCCACAGCTGCTGGGTGCCGCTCGGCGCCAGGGTGGTGGAGATGTACGGGACGGCGAAGAAGAGCACGCCCATGTCCATGGTCAGGACGAGCGTGGGGAGCAGGAGGACGGCCAGGCCGATCCATTCGCGACGGCCTGCGCGGCCGGTGGTTGCGGTCATGGGGAAGACGGTACGGGCGTGTCAGACGCTTGTCTAGTACAAATGTCTAAATCATCTGTCTCAGCCTTCCGTGTGAGACGAACGTGCAAGACATCTGTCCAGGCAGGCCGTAGCATCGGGCCATGGGAAATCGTGAGGACCTGCTGGCCGGCGCCAAGAGCTGTCTGTACGAGAAGGGCTACGGGCGCACCACCGCCCGGGACATCGCCACCGCCTCCGGCGTCAGCCTGGCGGCGATCGGCTACCACTTCGGCTCGAAGGAGGCGCTGCTCAACGCGGCGCTGATCGAGGCGACGGGGGAGTGGGGCGTCGCACTGGGCGCCGTGGTGGCGCGCGCGAACGAACTCGCGGACGGGCCGGAGGAACGGTTCGTCGCGGTCTGGGACGGGGTGAAGGAGACCTTCGTCGAGCACCGCGGTCTCTGGGCGGCGCAGTTCGAGGCGATGGTGCAGACCGACCGGGCACCCGAGCTGGCGGCGGCGCTCACCGCGGCGCAGAAGGGCGGGCGGCTCGGGCTCGCGGCACTGTTCCAGGGCCTCGCCGAGGTGCCGGACACCGAGGACGAACTGGCCCGCGGGATGTTCTACCAGGCGCTGCTGGTCGGCCTGGCCGCCCAGTGGCTGGCCGCGCCCGAGATGGCGCCGACCGGGCGGGACTTCCTGCGCGGCCTCCAGCTGGTCGCCCCCACCGTGCTGGGCGCGGCCGCGCCGTAGGCCGCCGCGCGCCGCCGTGGGCCGCCGTGGGCCGCTGCGGGCCGCGTCGTCCGGCGGGGGCGGCTACGCCGTGACCGCCGTCAGCAGCACCACCGAGTCGACGTGGGCCAGCAGCCCGTGCCGGTCCTGCGGGATCGGGTGCAGCTGGCCCGCCGACAGCTCCTGCAGATGCCCGGCGACGGTGAGCGAGACCCGGCCCCGCAGCACCTGGAGGCTCGCGGCGGCGGGGGCGTTGTGCTCGTCCAGCGACGTCCCGGCGGTCAGCGCGATCACGGTCTGCCGCAGCACGCCGTCGTGCACCACCAGGTGGGCGCTGCGCCCGTGCGGGCTCTCGGTGGCCTTGGCCGCGTGCTCCACGGCGAGCTGTTCGAGATCGACCATCGGGTGTCCTCCTGGGCCTGCCTGCCGGGTCCGTCGCCGGGTCCGTCGCCGGGCCCGCCTGCCGGGCCGTTCGCGGCGGCCCTGGGGCCAGCGTCGCGGACGGGCCCGGCTCCCGCACCCCGAAGCAGCTCGGCGTGCGGGGATCGCCGACTGCGCCCATGGTGGACGCATGGCGACCAATGACAGTTTCCTCAGTGGCTTCCAGGTCAACCGTTCGCTGCTGGCCGGCGGAGCGGTTCTCACGGGCATCGGCGCGGTGCTCGGCGCGGCCGGTGCGGCCATGGTGTGCGCGGCGCTGGCCACGGCCGGACGCACCTGGATCAGGCGGTTGGAGACCCCGCCGACGGCGGTCGCGACGGCCGTCGCGCAGCGGGCGCTGCGCGAGGCGAAGGTGGCCTCGGCGGCCGGCTGGGAGGCCTGGCGCGCCGAGCACAGCTCGCCCAACTGAGCGGCCCCGGGCGCGGTCCGCGTGCCGTCCCGCTGCCCGCCGGTCCGCCCCGCCGCCCTCTCCACCGTCCCGCCGCGCCGCCCGGCTTCACCCGGGCGGCGCAACCGTCGGGACCGCGCGGGCGGGGGGAGCGCCGGCGGGCCGCCATGGGGGTGCGGCCCGCCGGCGTTCCCGGCTGTGCCGGCCCGGTGGGTGCGGCCGGCCCGGGCTCCCGTTGCGCGGGTCCTCGCCGCAGGGGCCCCGCCGCCGGGTCCTCGCCGCCGGGGCCTTGCCGCCGGGGCCCGCCGCCGGGTCCTCGCTACAGGCCGAGCGACTTCGCGACGATGCTGCGCATGACCTCGCTGGTGCCGCCGTAGATCCGGAACACTCGGTTGTCGGTGTAGAGGCGGGCGATCGGGTACTCCAGGATGTAGCCGTAACCACCGTGCAGCTGGAGGCACTTGTCGATCACGCCGGAGGCCGACTCGGTGCAGAACAGCTTGGTCGCCGCCGCGTCCGCGACCGTCAGCTCGCCGCTCTGGTAGAGCTCCAGCGCGCGGTCCACCATCGACTGCTGGGCGACCACCTGGGCCTCGCAGTCGGCCAGCGTGAACTTGGTGTTCTGGAACTCGGCCACCGCCTTGCCGAACACCTTGCGGTCCTTGACGTACTGGACCGCGAACCGCACCGCCGCCGCGGAGGCCGCGTAGGCGCCGACCGCGATCGCCAGCCGCTCCTGGACCAGGTTGTGGGTCAGGTAGGAGAAGGCCTTGCCCTCCTCGCCGAGCAGGTTCTCCACCGGCACCTTGACGTCACTGAAGGCCAGCTCGGCGGTGTCGGAGGTGCGCAGACCGATCTTCTGCAGCTTGCGGCCCACGGTGTAGCCCGCGGAGGCCGTGTCCACGCAGAGGATGGAGAGGCCGGCCCGGCGGTTCTCCGGGTCGTACGGCGCGGTCCGGCAGATCACCAGGACGAGGTCGGCGAGCACGCCGCCGGTGATGAAGGTCTTGGCGCCGTTGAGGACGTAGTGGGTGCCGTCCTCGGAGAGCCGGGCCGTGGTGGTGATGCCCGCGAGGTCGGAGCCGGCGCCCGGCTCGGTCATCGCGATGGCGGTCATGATGTCGCCGGAGACGAAACCGGGCAGCCAGCGCTGCTTCTGCTCCTCGGAGGCGTACTCCAGCAGGTACGGCAGTACCAGGCCGGTGTGCACGCCGGAGGAGCCGAAGCTGACGCCCGCCCGGGCGGTCTCCTCGGCCACCACGGCCTGGTACTTGAAGCCGCTCTCGCCCGCGCCGCCGTACTCCTCCGGGACCTCGATGCCGAAGACGCCGAGCGCGCCGAGCTGGCGGTAGAAGTCGCGCGGCGGGTGGCCCTCGGCCTCCCAGCCCTCGTAGACGGGCACGACCTCGTTGGCGATGAAGTCCCGGATGGTCTCCCGGAAGGCCTCGTGGTCCTCGGTGAACACGGTGCGGCGCACGACGGCGCTCCCTTCGGTGGTGCCAGGCGGTGCCGGCCGGCACGGGCGGCTGTGGGCCGGTGGACAGCTGATCGCCCCATAAGTTAATCCCGGGTAGCTTCAACTTGTCCAGGGTCGGCGCGGCGGTGTCCGTACCGTGACCGAGCCTGCTGTGACCGGCTCCGGCCCCCCACAAGTGAATCCTTGCTAGCCTACGGTCGGCAGGTGGCGCCCCGTAGTCCGCTCCGCTCCGCTCCGACCGCGGCGCGGGGCCGCGGCGCTGCGGAACTCGTGGACCGGCACCCGGGCGAGGTGCCCGTCATACGGGTCGGCGAGGGCGAGGAGCGACGTCATGGTGGTACGACGGCCGCCCGCGCGATCCCGGCAGGCGCAGATCCTCGCCGTGGCCGCCGAGCGCTTCCACCGCAGCGGTTACCACCAGGTCTCCATGACGGAGGTCGCCGCCGGGGTCGGCATCACCGCGCCGGCCCTCTACCGGCACTTCCGGGGCAAGCCCGAACTGCTGGACCGCACGCTCCGGTTGGGGCTGGACGAGCTGTCCGGCGGACTGCGCGCGGCATCGACCACGGCTGACATCGGCGCCGCCCTGGCCGCCGTCGCGGTCGGGCACCGGCCGCTCGGCACGCTGGTGCAGCGGGACGCCCGGTTGCTGCCGCCGGTCCGACGGTCCGGACTGCGCCGCGAGCTGCGCGCGGACGTCGCGCTGATGGCCGGGGTGCTCCGGGCGGAGCGCCCGGAACTCGGCGTTGCCGACGCCGAGTTGCTCTGCTGGTCGGCGCTCTCCGTCGGAGCCGGCCTCTCCTACCAGTCGGCCGTGCCGCAACCGCGCCGGGCCGAGCGGCTGCTGCGCGAGCTGGTGGCGGCGATCCTGGCGGTGCCGCTGGGCGACACGTCGCCCGACCCGCAGGACTACTGCTCGGCGGCCGCGCCGGTGGCCCGGGCGCAGTCCCGCCGGGAGGAACTGCTCGCGGCGGCGGTGCGGTTGTTCCACCGGCGCGGCTTCGACAACGTCAGCACCGACCAACTCGGCGCCGCGGTCGGCATTTCGGGACCCAGCGTGTACCGGCACTTCGAGAGCAAGGCCCAGCTGCTGGCCGCCTCACTGGTGCGCAGCCGGGAACGGCTCTGGCACGAGGTCGAGGGCGCGATCGCCGTCGCCGACGGGCCCGGGTCGGCCCTGGAGGCCGCGCTGGCCGCCTACGTGGGCTTCGCCCGGCGCAACAGCGACTACCTGGGCGCGATGCTGAGCGAGACCGAGCGGCTGGCCGCGCCGGACCGGCGGGCCGCGGTGGACTTCCGCCGGGACTTCCTGCGGACCTGGGTCGAACTGCTCTGCCAGGTCTGCCCCGAGTACGACGCGGCCCAGGCCAGGATCCGGGTGCACGCACTGTTCGCCCTGGTCAACGACGGGGTGCGGAACCGCCCGTACTGCGAACGGCCGGACCTCGGGGACTGCCTGCGGCGGCTCGGCCGGGCCGTCCTGGGCCTCCCCGGGCCCGCATAGCGACGGCCGGGTGCCCGCCCCCGAGGATGGTGGGGGCAGGCACCCGGCCCGGCGTCGCGGCCCGGTGGATCCGGTCGGGTCGCGAGCGCCCTGGTGCTCGGTCCGGGTCTCGCCGCCGGAGCGGAAGCGGCGGCGAGGAGGGCCAGGACTAGAAGAAGATGTGCGGGTGCACGTCGGCGGCGAGGTTGCCGTTGCCCTGGAGGGCGCCGACGTTGCCGGCGTTGCCGGCGACCGCGAGGCCGTTGTTCTGGTTGCCGGCGCCGGAGCCGGTGGCCGTCTGCTGGGTGCTGACCAGGTTGCCGGTCACGTTGCCGATCACGTTGCCGGAGCCGTTGTTGTTCACGACGCTGCTGTTGGAGTGGTCGTTGGCACCGGCGCCGTTGTCGGCGTACGCCGTGGCGGACCCGAGACCGACCAGGAGGAAGGCCCCGAGGGCGGTGACGGCGGCGGCTGCGCGGATACGGGACACGCTGATCTCCCTGAGAGAGTGCGAAAAAGTGGCGCGTTCCGGGGTGGCCGCCCCGCAGCGCCGGTTCCTGACGTCGCACGACCAGCATTCACCAGCACCTGGGCGAACTCCACCGAATGGGTGGCAATTCGCCCGATGGTGTCATGAAGGCGACGAACCGGGAGAGCGGGGAAGAGCCGCGCGCGGTCACGCGGAGAGCGTCAAGTTCCCTCGAAGGAGGGCGAATTGGGTCCGTCGGACGGCGGCTTCTACGGGACTGCACTGTCAAGGACAGGTTGACCGGTCCTCCGGTGTCAGCCCGGTGTCAGGCCAGTGTCAGGCCGAGCCCCGGTCGACCCCGGACCGAGCCCCGGTCGATCCCGAACCGATTCCGGGCCGGCCTCAGAAAGAAATGGTCGCCGGATAGTCGCACTGGCACACTGAGGACCCATGTCTGATGGTCTCCCGCCCGACCCCGTGCCCACCGAGGATCTGCGTACGACCGAGGTCGATCTCGGCGGACTGGTGAACGTCCTCGCCACCCACCTCTACTCCACCCCGCTGGTGGCCCTGCGCGAACTCGTCCAGAACGCCCACGACTCGCACACCCGGCGGCTCCTGGAGGACCCGGACGGCGGCCACCGCCCGCTGATCCGGGTACGCGCCGACGCCGTCCGGCGCACCGTCGGCATCGAGGACACCGGCGCGGGCCTCACCGAGCCGGAGATCCACGCCTACCTGGCCACCGTCGGCACCGGCTACACCCGGATGCTGCGCGAACTCACCGGCAACCAGGAGCTCATCGGCGCCTTCGGGCTCGGCTTCCTCTCCGCCTTCTCGGTGGCCGACGAGGTCACCGTCACCACCACCTCGCACCGCGAGCCGCTGCTCGGCCACCGCTACCGCAGCTTCGGCGGCGAGCAGTACAGCGTCGAGCGGGTGCCCGCCCGGCCGGCCCCCGGCACCCTGGTCGAGCTCGCGCTGAAGACCGAGCACGCCCACCTCGCCGACGAGAACGCGCTGCGTGAGGTGCTCGGCCGGTACTGCGTCCTGCTGCCGATCCCGGTCTACGTCGGCGACGACGAACAGCCGGTCAACGCCGTTCCGGTGCCCTGGCGCCAGGCGGTCGACGGCGACCCGTACGCCGCCCGGATGCGGTTCGCCGGTGCCTTCGGCCGCCGCTTCGAACCGCTCACCGCGTTCCCCGTGCAGCCCGTCGAAGGCGGCAGCGACGCGGTCGGCCTGCTCTGGGTCCAGGACGGCGGCACCTACGGCAGCAGCGACAACCGCGACCTCGCCGTCTACCTGCGCGGCATGCTGCTCGCCGAGGACGCCCGCGACCTGCTGCCCAGCTGGGCCGGGTTCATCGGCGGCGTGGTCGAGTCCAGCCGGCTCACCCCCACCGCCAGCCGAGAGGACCTCCAGCGCGACGAGCACTACCGGGCGCTCCAGCAGGCCCTCACCGACGCCGTGGTGGAGGGCCTCTACGAGACCGCCCGGCTGCGCCCCGCCGTCTGGCGCCGCATCCTCGCCCGGCACGGCCAGGACCTGCTCGGTGCCGCGCTCTGCGACGAGCGGCTCTTCACCCTGCTCGCCGACGACGTCCCGGTGCCCACCTCGCAGGGCGACCTGACGGCCGGTGCGCTGCGGGCCGCCGGCGGCGGCGCGGTGCACGTCGCGCTCGGCAGCGGCGGCGGCTTCGAGGAGATGCTGTACCGGGCGATGCAGGTGCCGATCGCGCGCGGCGACCGCTACGCGGTGCTGCCCTTCCTGCGCCGCTACGCCGCACTGCGCGACTGCCGGATCGTCGAACTCGGCAGCGAGAACGGCAACCGTGAGCTGTTCCGCGACCCGGAGCGGCCGCTGCCGGCCGAGGAGACCGCCTGGCTGACCGGCGCCCTGGCCGACCCCGGCGAGCAACTCGTCCCGGCCCGGTTCGACCCGCCGGGCCTGCCGCTCGTCCTCGTCCCGGACCGCGAGGCCGAGCTGAAGGCGCGGATCGAGGACGACCAGGCGGACGCCCGGATCCCGTCCGCCGCCCTGCGTCTGGCCCGGGCCTTCACCGCGCGGTCCGGCGGCGAGGTGAAGGCCCGGCTCTACCTCAACCTGGCCTGCCCGGCCGTCCAGGACCTGCTCACCGCCTACCGCGGCGGACACACCGGCAGCGCGACCGCGGCGGGGCTGCTCCGCTCGCTCAAGGTGATCATGGCGGCGGCCTCGGCCGGGTCCGCCGGGTCCGCCGGGTCCGGCTCGGGCGGTGGCGACCTCGGCGGCGCGCTGGCGGGCATCGGGACGGCGGTCTCCGCGCTGACCGCCGCCGTGCCGGCCGGGCTGGGCACGGTGCCGGACAGCCCCGGCGAGCTCGGGGAACCGGGCGGACCCGGTGACCAGGGGGGCCTTCGCGACCGGGGCTGAACGGCGCCGGTCCCCGACGCCCGCCCGGGGGCCATGCCCCGCACCGCCCGTCCAGGGCCCGGCCGTCCGGGGCTCGCCCGTCCGGGACCCGGCCGTCCGGGACCTGCCCGTTCGGGACCTGGCCGTTCGGGTCCGGGCCGGCCGGAACCTGTTCGTCCGGGGCCCGCCCGTCCGGGACCCGTCGGACGGATTGTCAGAGGTGGTCAGCACACTGTCCACCAGTACAGCGCACCACCCGCAGGGGGAGACGCAAGCAGTATGAGCACCGACATCTGGGCCTGGGTGCACGACACCCACCAGCAGCTGGCCGAGGCCGGCCACCGGCGGCTGGCCGACGCCATCTACGAACTCCCCGGCCACGCCAACGAGGGGCGCAACGACCAGCTCGACGCCGTCTACCCGGAGGCGGTCGCCGCCGCCCGGGCGCTCGGCCTGCCCTGGGTCGAGGTCTACCTGCGGCACTGGCGGATGCAGAACCTGCTGAACAAGCGCCACCAGGGCGAGCAGGCGCTGCCCGAGGCGGTCGACCTGCTGGAGTTCGCGCACCGCGAGGAGACGGCGGGCTGCCCGCAGTCCGTCTGCGTGGTGCAGGACTTCGCGATCTGCCACGCCCGGGTCGACGGTCCCGGCTACGTGCCCGAGCGGCTCGCCGTGCTGAGCGAGACGCTGGAGCGGATCGAGCCCGCCCGGGCCTGCTTCGACTGCCTCTCCCGGGAGTACTCGGACGCCCTGGAGGACGACGGCCGGCCGGCCGAGGCGCTCAGCCACCTCGACACCGCCGCCGCCCGGATGCAGTCGGCCGGCCAGCGGCTCTCGCTGCACTTCCACCACTCCCGGGCCGGCACCCTGCACCTGCTCGGCCGGCACGAGGACGTACTGGCCCTGCTCGACACCGCCGAGCAGGCCGAGCGCGGCCGGGGCCGTGAGATCGACGAGAGCGACCGGCGCTGGGGCGCCGTGCTGCGCGCCCGCGCGCTCGCCTCGCTCGGCCGCACCGACGAGGCGCTGGCCCTGCTGCCGAGCCTGGCGGACGCCGAGTGCCACGCCGACATCCGGGCCGCCTGGACGGCGACGGTCGAGCTGCTGGTCGCCGCCGGCGCCCGCGAGAACGACGCCGAGCTCGGCGCCGCGCTGGCCGGCTGGGTCGGGTACCTGGACGGCACCGGTTCGCACCGCCCCTGCGTCGACCTGCTGCTGGCCGCCGGTCGGCTGGCCCTCGCACGCGGCGCCCGGACGATCGCGCTCACCCTGGCGGCCTTCGGCGAACGCAAGCTGTCCCTGCTACGCCGCACCGACGGCGTCGCCGAGCAGGTCGCCCGGCTGCGCGCGGACGCCGAGGCGCTACCCGTGCCGGAGCTGCCCGTCCCGGCGGCCGAGCTGTCCGCGTACCTCGGGGAGGCGCAGGTGCCCTACGAGGCCGGCGCCGACCTGCTCGCCGCCGCCCTGGACGAGTACCGGGGCGAGCCGGCCGGCGCCACCGGGCTGGCGCTCGACCTGGCCGCGGTGCTGGGCGGCCTCGGCCACTCCCGGGCCGCCGCGGACCTGCTCTGGGACCGGCTGGACGCCGACCCGGCGAGCGAGGGCCTGACCGCGATGCTCGGCAGCGCCCTGATCGACGCCGGGGACGACGAGGGCATCCGTCGGCTCGCCGACCGGATCACCGGGACCAACCCGTCCGGCGGCCACTGGATCCGGGCGCGCTGGGCCGCCGCCGAGAGCCGCTGGGCCGACGTGGTGGAGCAGTGCGAGGCGATCCTGGCCCTGCACCCGGACCGGATCAACACCCGCCGGCTGGCCGCCGCCGCGGCCACCGAGCTCGGCGACCACGCGGCCGCGCAGCGGTACTACCAGGAACTGCTGGAGCACGCGCTGCCCGCCGAGGGCACTCCGGACGAGCAGCGGCACCGCACCGTCCAGGAGCCCGACCTCTGGCACCTGATCACCGCGGCCACCGTCAACCGGGACTGGGCGACGGTCCGCTCGACCGGCGCGCTGATAGGCATGGAGTTCGACGAGGCCGAGGGCCCGGTCGACGAGGAGTGGCACGTCGTCACCGTCCGGGCCACCCGGACCAACGGCGCGACCGCGGACCTCCCGGCCGTCCGCACCGGCCCGGCCACCGCCCGCATCCTGCCGGTGCTCGGTGACGACCTCACGCTCAACCACGGCGACGTGGTGGTCTTCGCCCCGGCCCTGCTGGAGGAGCCGCCCGGCGAGGACGCCCCGGAGGAGGAGCGGCGCCGCCACCGACCGGTGTTCGGACTGCTGACGCTGCTCGACCCGGCCGGCTACACCACCTACTGGATCGACGGCGGCTGGCCCGGCGACGAGGCCTGGGCCCGGCTGCGCGAGGAGCTCGGTCAGGCCGGGTACGCGGTCTGGGCCTACAGCGGGGAGCAGTACAGCGTCACCGACCCGACCGACGAGGACGAGGTCCTGCCCGGGATCTACGCCGCCGTCGGGGTGCCGCCCACCGAGCGGGCCGCCGACGCCGACGCGCTGCTGCGCCGCCTCACCGCGGCCTGGCCGCACCCGCCGGCCTGGCTCGACCTGGCCCGGGCGGCGGGCACGGACACCGCCCGGCACGAGGAGATCATCGAGCGCTACGGGCTGTAGCGGGCCGCTAGTAGTGGGCCCGAGCCCGAGTTTCGACCCCGAGTAGCGGCCCGGAGTAGTGCCCCCGGCGCGGGGCAGGGACTCCCGGATCAAGAGGTTCTTGGTAAATGCTTTACTGTTTCATTGCCAAGACTCGACCTCCAGGAGTGCCTGCCCCGTGACCAGCCTCGCCCTCGGCCCGTCCTGGCTCGATCCGACCACCCTGATCTCCACCTTCGGGCCGCTCGGCATCCTCGCCATCGTCTTCGCCGAGTCCGGTCTGCTGATCGGCTTCTTCCTGCCCGGCGACTCCCTGCTCTTCACCACCGGCCTGCTGATCGCCGACGGCACCTACCTGCACCTGCCGCTCTGGCTGATGTGCGTGCTGATCGTGGCCGCCGCCGTGGCCGGGGACCAGGTCGGCTACCTCTTCGGCCGCAAGGTCGGACCGGGCCTCTTCCGGCGGCCCGACTCCCGGGTGTTCAAGCAGGAGAACGTGGAGAAGGCGGCCGCCTTCTTCGACCGGCACGGCCCCAAAGCGATCGTGCTGGCCCGCTTCGTGCCGATCGTGCGGACCTTCACCCCGATCGTCGCCGGGGTGAGCAGGATGAACTACCGCACCTTCGTCGTCTACAACATCATCGGTGGCGTGCTCTGGGGTGCCGGCGTCACGGTGCTCGGCTACTTCCTCGGCCAGATCCCCTTCGTCCGGGAGCACATCGAGGCGATCCTGGTCGGCATCGTGCTGGTCTCTGTGGTGCCGGTGGCGGTCGAACTGCTGCGGGCCCGCCGGTCCGGCCGGTCCGTCCCCGCCCGCCACCGCGCCGGGTAGGCACCCGCGCGGGCGGCCGCCCGCCGCGACGTACATGTGCGTCCGGCAGTTCGATCAGGCAAGGTGTAACCCGTGATCGAACGGCGCCGGGCTCACCCGGCGCCATCAGGGGCGGCAAGGAGCGGAAGTGCCTAAGCGGGGCCGACCGGGCGGAGGCAAGCGGGCCAGGGGCGGCAGGGTGGCCCGTCAGGCGCGACAGACACACCCGGGTCCGGAGCCGCGTCCGCTCCACCCCTCCGAGGCCCCACCCACCGAGGGCCTGCTCGGCCACCCCGCCCCGACCGTCGAACCCGCCACCGTGATCCCGCTGGTCACGCCGGTCCGGGAGACCAAGGGCCTGCTGAACCCGGAGCCGACCGCCGAGCCCTCGGAGCCGGAGCTCCCGGAGGCGGAGCTCTTGGAGGCGGAGCCCCAGCGGGGGCCGGTCGGTGCGGCGGGCGCGGTCGTCGCCGCGGGCGTCGTCGCCGGTGCCGCTGGTGCCGCCGCGGCCGCCGGGGCCGCCGGGGGCCTGGACACCGACACCGTGCCCGGCAGCCGTCGGCGCTCGGTCGCCGAGGACACCCTCACCCCCGAGGAGTGGCGGGCCGCCGGCTACACCCCGCCCGACGGCATCGCCATCCCCACCCTGACGGCGGGCGCGCCCGGCGAGGCGCCCTGGCCGGACCGGATGCGCACCCTGCTGCGCACCCCGATGTCCGAGCGCCCGGCCTTCGAGCGGACCCCCCGTGAGCTGCACCCCTCTGCGGGCCGGAGCGTCCCGCGCATCCTCGACCTGACCCTGCGCATCGGCGAACTGCTGCTCGCCAGCGGCGAGGCCGCCGAGGACGTCGAGGCGGCCATGCTCGGCATCGCCCACGCCTACCGGCTGGACCACTGCGAGCCGCAGGTCACCTTCACCCTGATCGGGATCTCGCACCAGCCCTCGCTGGTCGAACCGCCGGTCACCGCGGACCGGGTGGTGCGCCGCCGCACCTCGGACTACACCCGGCTGAACGCGGTGTACGAGCTGGTCGCCGACATCACCGCCGAGACGGTCTCGGTCAACGACGCGTACCGCCGCCTCGCGCTGATCCGCCGCAACCGGCACCCGTACCCGACCTGGCTGCTCGCGCTGAACACCGGACTGCTGGCCGGCGCGGCGACCTTCCTGGTCGGCGGCCGGATCGACGACAAGGCCTGGCTGGTGTTCGCCAGCGCGTTCATCGCGGCCGTCCTCGGCGACCGGCTGGCCTCACTGATCGCCCGGCGCGGGCTGCCGGAGTTCTACCAGTTCGTGCTGGCCGCGATGCCGGCCGCGGCCTCCGGCATCATCCTCTCGTTCAACACCTTGGGCCTGCGCGGTTCGGTGGTGATCACCGGTGGGCTGTTCGCCCTGCTGCCCGGCCGCGCCCTGGTGGCCGCCGTCCAGGACGGCCTGACCGGTTTCTACATCACCGCCGCCGCCCGGCTGCTCGAAGTGATCTACCTGGTGTCGGGCATCGTCATCGGCGTGATGCTGATCCTCTACCTGGGGGTCGGCTTCGACCCCCAGCTCAAACCGGACGAGAGCCTGGCCGGGGCGAACTACCCACCGGTCCAGATGATCGCCGCCCTGGTGCTCACGCTGGCCTTCGCGATGCTGCTGCAGACCGACCGCCGCTCGCTCGCGCTGGTCACCCTGAACAGCGGCATCGGCTGGGCCAGCTACGGCGTGCTGGTCTACAACGCCGGGGTCTCCCCGATCGCCGCCACCGGAGTGGCGGCGGGCCTGGTCGGCCTCTTCGGCCAGCTGATGGCCCGTTACCGCAACGGCTCGGCGCTCCCCTACGTGACCGCCGCGATCGGCCCGCTGATGCCCGGTTCGGCGCTCTACCTCGGGATGCTCTCGTTCACCCAGGGGCACGCCAGCGCAGGTCTGGTGCAGATCACCCGGGCCGCCGCGATCGCCCTGGCGCTGGCGATCGGGGTGAACCTCGGGGGTGAGATCGCCCGGCTCTTCATGAAGCTCCCGGCCGGCGCCGAGCGGCCGGAACCGTACCTCGCCGCCCCCCGCCGGGCGGCCAAGCGCACCCGCGGCTTCTGACCGCCCGCACCGACGCGCACCCCGGCCCCCGGTCGCCGGCCTCCGGGCTGCGGCCCCCGGTCTCCGGCGCCGCGTCGGTGCGGGTGGTGGGCTCGTTGGGCCGGTGTTGGCCCCCGGGTCATGTCGTGGCAGGACGTACGCAGGACCAGGAACGAAGGTAAGACGCATGACCACACTGCTGGACGGCTACCGCGAGCACATCGTCGCCGCGCACAAGCAACCGCTGTTCCTGCTGTTGGTCGGATTCATCACCTCCTTCGTTCTGATCCGGTTCAGCGTCCGGATGATCCGGGCCAAGGTCCGCTGGTGGCCCGGCAATGTGACCCCCGGCGGCCTGCACATCCACCACATGGTCTTCGGTCTCGGCTTCCTGCTGACCGGCGGCATCGGGGTGTTCGCGACCTACGGCGGCCACCCGTGGATCGATGTGTTCGGGCTGCTCTTCGGCATCGGCTGCGGCCTGGTGCTGGACGAGTTCGCGCTGATCCTGCACCTGGACGACGTCTACTGGAGCGAGCAGGGCCGCAAGTCGGTGGACGCGGTGATCTTCGGCATCCTCTGCACCTCACTGCTGCTCGTCGGGTACGTGCCGCTCGGCGTGGTACCCAGTCAGGAGACCAGGTGGGGACTGGTCACGGTGATCTCGGTGAACGCCCTGGTCTCGGTCATCACCCTGCTCAAGGGCAAGATGTGGACCGGACTGCTCGGCATCCTGGTGCCCGGCCTGTCCTGGATCGGTGCCATCCGGCTGGCCCGCCCGAGCAGCCCGTGGGCGCGCTGGCGCTACGCGACCCGTCCGCGGCGCCGGGCCCGCGCGCTCCGGCGTGAGCGACGACTGCACCGGCGTGCGGACATCGCCCGTACCTGGCTTTTCGACCTGATCGCGGGCGCCCCCGACAAGGTGCCGGCCGGCCACCCCGCCGCTCACCGGGTCGCCGAGCGGATGGCCGCCCGGGCCTCCGCCCACCTGGACGCGCACGCCGCCCGCGCGCTGGCCCGGCGTTCCGCCCGGCTGGCCGATCGCCGCTCGGCGGCGACACCGGGGCCGGGGGGCAGGCAGCGCCCCGGCCCCGGCGGGCCCGCTCCCATCGGGCCCGAGCCCGGCCCCCGGCCGCTCGCGCAGCAACGCCGCCGCACCGTCCGGGCGGGCCGTAACCGCACCTACGCGGTGCGTCCGACCGGTCTGGAGCCCCGGCCCGACCGACACCCCCGACTGAGGCCGCACACCCCTCGGATCCATCGGTAGTTCGTATACCCTGAGCCCCTGGCTGATGGTGATTCCCGGTCAGATCATCTGATGGGTCACCCGGCCGGCGGTGCGGGCTTGGGGTGTGAAGGCCGTCCGGCTTGAGAATATGGCGCCGAGTGACTGACTTGTCACGTGATGGGGTATTTCGCCAGATTCGCTGGGTGGTCGGGGTGACCAGGTCCGCCTGGGGCTCTCCGAAGGCCCACGTCCGACACCTGAGAAGGGATGTCCCGTGGTGCGCAGGCTCCTGCCGACCCTCCTGTTGTCCTTCACCGCTCTGCTCGGGCTGCTTCCCGCCGCCGCGGCAGTCCCGGCGGACGCGGTCGATGATGCGGCGTCCGGGGCCGGGGCCGGGGCCGGTTCCGTGTCCGGGGCCGGTTCCGAGTCCGGTTCTGCAGCGGGGGCGCCGGCCGACGGGGCCTACCCCTCCGCCGAGGAGGTCGACCGCTCCCGGGTCGAGGCCGACCGCCGGGCCGCCTCGGTCTCCACCATCGAAGCCGGGCTCACCGCGGCGACCGCCGAACTGGACCGGGCCGCCCGCACCGCCGAGCAGGCCGTCGAGGCCTACAACGGCGCGCAGGTCGCACTCGCCCGCGCTCGCACCGAGGAGTCCGCCGCCGTCGGACGGGCCGCCACCGCCGAGGCGGCGCGGACCGAGGCCGCCGAGGACGCCGCCCGGCTGGCCGCCGAAACGTACCGTCAGGGCACCAGCGCCGAGCTCTCCGCCGTCAACGCCCTCATCGGCGCCCATGGGCCGCGCGAGGCCGGCGACCAGGCGGCGGTGGTCGGCGTCGCCAGCGACCGCACCCGGCAGATCCTGGACGCGGCCACCTCCACGGCAGCCGCCGCGGCCCGCGCCTCGGCCACCGCCCGCACCGCCGCCGAGGCCGCCGAGAAGGCCGCCGCCGAGGTCGGTGCGGCGCGGGGCCGGGCCGAGGCGCGGCTGGCCGCGCAGCAGGCACAGGTCACGGCGGTCGGCCTGCGCCGCGAACAACTGCTCGCCGATCTTGCCGCCGCCCGCCACACCACCGTCGAACTGGAGCGGCAGCGGCGCGAGGCGCTGGAGGCGATCGCCGCCCGTGAGGCCGAGGCCGCGGCCCGGGCGGCCACCGAGAAGGCCGCTGCCGAGAAGGCGGCGGCTGAACAGGCGGCAGCGGAGAAGGCCGCGGCGGAGAAGACGGCAGCCGAGGCGGCGGGCACCGCGATGGCGCCGGCTCCGAGCTCGCCCCCGGCTGCCCGCCCGTGGTCGGCCGAGGGCGCGGCCGCCGCCGTGGCCTTCGCCCGTTCCAAGATCGGTCTCCCCTACGTCTGGGGCGGCGAGGGCCCCGGCGGCTACGACTGCTCGGGGCTGACCATGATGGCCTGGCGCCAGGGCGGCAAGCAGCTGAACCACTTCGCCGCCGACCAGTACGCGCAGAGCACCCCGATCGGCTACCGCCAGCTCCGCCCCGGCGACCTGGTCTTCTGGACCGACACCGGCCGGGCCGCCGACATCCACCACGTCGGCCTCTACATCGGCGACGACCAGATGATCGAGGCCCCCCGCCAGGGCATGCCCGTCAAACAGGCCAGCCTCTGGATCATGGGCACCCCGGACTTCTACGCCCGCCCGTAGCGGATACGGCCCCGGGGAGAGGTGCCACTTCATTTCGCGCGGCACTGGTCACCCTCCGGTCAGCTGGTGGTGGACGCATTCCGTGTACTGCCGGAAGCTGTCGGGCTGATAGCACTCCTGGGTGTTGTCGGCGTACCAGACGAAGAAGACGGCCATCAGGGCGGACAGCACGATCGCCACGCACGACGCCACCACACCGGTGATGGCGCCGGCCCGGCCGACTCCGGTGCGCTTGGCCGTCCTCAGCGCGAGGAGGCCCAGGACCAGGCCGATGACGCCGAGCGGGCCGCCGATGAGGACGATCGAGGTGACCAGGGCGGTGATGCCCACCACCCAGGCGGCCACCGCGGCGCCGTTGCTCGCCGTCGGAGGCTGCGGGCCCTGACGGGGGGTCGGGCCGTGAAGGCCCGCCCCGGTGCGGGGCGGTGCCGGCCGGCTCGGTACTTCCGGCGCCGTCGTCCGTCCTTGGGCATTCATCAGCCGTACTCCCGTCCCGTCGATTGGTCAGGGCATGATTGTGAGTTCCGGGGGGCGGGGTGCACATCGCTGAAAGGCGGGATATATCGATCCCCCGATCGGGGGAGGTCGACGGCGGACGTTCCGGCAATACTGGCTCGATCATGGTTAAGGGACTCCCGCCGCTGTTGCGCGGCTTCACATTCTCGGGCGCGCTGTTCGCGTTCGGCGGCGCGCTGGCAAGCCTTCCGCTGGTTCCTCTCGCGATGCTGCCGGCGGCAGCCTGGCGGACCGCTCCCTACGGGGCCCAGGTCGCCATGACGCTGTCGGCCTGGGCGGCAATGATCGCCGCGGTCGGGCTCGCGCGCCCTACGCGGCAGGTGCTGATCTCGTGCGCCCGCCGTCTGCTGCGGGTACCGCTGCCGGATCTCGTGACCGCCCGCCGCCCCGTCCCCTCCCTTTCGCACGACACTCTTCCCGGAGCGCCGTCCGTCAGCGTGCAGGCCGTGACCGGGTCGGCCGTCAGCACGCAGTCCGTCACTGGCCCGTCCGGGGCCGGCCGTTGGCGGACCCCGGCCTGGCTGCTGCTGCACGCGGCACTGGGGTGGACGGGAGTGCTGGTGAGCGGCGCCCTCTTCATGGCCGGTCTGACCCTGCCGGGGGGCTGGACCGGGGCCGACGCGGGGCTGAGCCTGTTCGGCCGGTCGATGCGGCCGGGGACGGGTTGGGCGAGCTGGGGGGTGGCGCTGGTCTGCCTGCTGCTGGCAGCGGCCGGCTGCCTCGTCGTGACGGGCGTCCTGCGGTGGCTCGCACCAAGGCTGTTGGGCCCGTCGGCGGCCGAGCGTCTCGCGCTGGCGGCCGAGCGTGAGCTGCGGCTGGCCGAACGCAACCGGTTGGCACACGAGTTGCACGACTCGATCGGTCACACGCTGACGTCCGCCACGATCCAGGCGGCGGTGGCGGGCGAGGTGCTCGCCGCCGATCCGGTGGCCGCACGGGCCGCCCTGCGCAGCATCGAGGAGTCGACCCGGGCCGCGTTGGAGGACTTGGACTACGTGCTGGGCGTGCTGCGCGAGGAGAAGGCGGGGACGGCCCCGACCAGGACCTTGGCCGACCTTCCGGAGCTGCTGGACCGCTTGCGGCATGCGGGCGCGGTGGTGGTGTCGGAGCTGTCGGGCGAGCCGGCACAGGTCCAGGGGACGCTCTCCCGGGCGGCGTACCGGATCCTCCAGGAGGGTCTGACGAACGCGTTGCGTCACGGGGCGGGCGGTCCGATCGAGGTCCGGGTGGCGGCCGCGCCGGACGGACTGTCGCTCAGCGTGGTCAATCCGGTCAGGACGGCGGCAGCCGGTAAGGGCCAGGGCGCCTTCCCCACGTCCGGTCACGGCCTGCCCGGGCTGGCCGAGCGCGTGCGGTTGCTGCACGGTGAGATCGAGGCCGGACCGAGCGGGCCGCAGCACTGGCGGTTGGACGTCCGGCTACCGGTACGGTTGTCCGCATGATCGGCACGACCGGCTCCGGGCCGGCTGAGGCCGCCGCGACCGGCCCGGAGGCGAGCCCGGCGGGCGCGACCGGTGACGGCACCGGCGCCGCCACCACGAGCCGGGCCGCCGCCGGCCCCACCGTCACCCCCGTCACCCTGCTGATCGCGGACGACGACGAGGTGACGCGCAGCGGTCTGCGCATGTTGCTCGCGGTGCAGCCGGGCATCGTCGTGGTCGGGGAGGCCGCCGACGGCGTGGAGGCGGTCGAGCAGGCGCGGCTGCTGCGGCCGGACGTGGTCCTGATGGACGTGCGGATGCCGCGTCGTAACGGTATCGAGGCGACCAGGCAGCTGCTGGCCGAACCGGCGGATGCGCCGAAGGTCGTGGTCATCACCACCTTCGAGAACGACGGCTACGTCACCGCCGCGCTGAGCGTGGGGGCCAGCGGGTTCGTGCTCAAGCGGCTCCCGGTCCGGCAGATCGCCGAGGCGGTGCGGGTGGTGGCGGCGGGCGAGGCGATCCTCTTCCCGGCGGCCCTGCGCCGGATGGTCGCCGCCCGGCCGCTGGGTTCCGCCGAGGCGTTGCCGAGGGCGGCGCTGACCGGGCGGGAGGAGGAGGTGCTGCGGTTGATGGCCACCGGTCTGTCCAATCCGGAGATCGCGGACTCGCTCACGGTGAGCCAGGAGACGGTCAAGACGCACGTCGGAAACGTGCTGACCAAGCTCGGCGCACAGAACCGGACCCATGCGGTGGTGATCGCGTACGAGTCCGGCCTGGTGGTGCCGGGGGGTGCTGCCTGACGCACCGGCGCGAAAGGGTGGGCCGACAGCGCGGGGCCCGGCCGTGCACCGGCCCGCGCGGCCGATTTCGGGGCGGCCGAAAATGAGGTGCCGTCGCCGGAGGGCGGTCGTACCGTGACGTCATGGGCAACGATGTGGACGGCGGTACCCGCGATCCGGGCAGCCCCCAGCAGACAGACGGCATCGGCGGCGTCGAGATCCGTGCGATCGCCAAGGACGAGATCGAGGGCTGGGACCGGGCGCTCGCCCTCGGGTTCCTCCGTTCACACGTGGACAGCGCGGCGGACTTCCGTCGCCAGCAGTGGAAGCCCGGCCGGGTGCTCGGGGCCCTGGACGCCGGCCGCTACGTCGCCACCTTCCGCAGCTTCGACGTCGAGCTGACCGTCCCCGGCGGAGCGGTCGTCGAGGCGGACGCCATCACCTCCGTCACCGTGACCGCCACCCACCGCCGGCGCGGCCTGCTCCGCCGGATGATGACGGACGATCTGGCGGCCGCCCGGGAACGCGGTTCGGCCGTCGCCATCCTGGTCGCCGCCGAGTACAACATCTACGGGCGCTACGGCTTCGGCCCGGCCACCCGCGGCCACGGCTGGAACATCGACCTGCTGCGGGCCCGGGGTCTGCGCGAGGGCCTGCCGACCGTGCCCGGTGGGCGGATCGATCTCGTCCGCATGGAGGAGCTGCGCAAGGTCGGCTCCGAGCTGCACGACCGCTGGCGGCGCACCCAGCCCGGTGCGATCGCCCGCAACGAGCTCTGGTGGAGGCGCCAGACCGGGGACGTCCAGGTACCGGGCTTCGAGTGGAAGGAGCCCTTCGCCGCCGTCCACCGCGACGCCGAGGGCACCGCCACCGGCCTGGTCGTCTACCGGGTCGACGACACCTGGGACGGCAGCTACCCGAACTGCACCCTCACCGTCGTCGACTTCCTCGCACTGGACCGGGGCACCGCCGCCGAGCTGTGGCGGTTCGTCCTCTCCGTCGACTGGGTGCGCAAGGTCGTGGTGGAGAACATCGGACCGGACGACCCGCTGCCGCTGCTGCTGGCCGACCCGCGCGCCGCCACGCCCTACGCGGAGAACGCCGACTTCATGTGGCTCCGGGTGCTCGACGTCGAGGCGGCCTTCAACGCCCGGACGTACGGCGCGCCCGGCCGGGCCGTCCTGGAGGTCGAGGACCGGGACGGCTACGCGGCCGGCCGGTGGGCCGTCGAGGTCGCCGCCGACGGCAGCGGCCGCTGCACCCGCACCGACGACGAGGCCGACCTGGCGCTGGGCGTCTCCGCGCTCGGCTCGCTGTACCTGGGTGGCGAGACCGCCCCCCGACTGGCCGCGGCGGGCCTGGTCACCGAACTGCGCCCGGGCGCGGCCGCCGCCACCGACCTGCTGCTGCGCACGCCCCTGCTCGCCTGGAACCCGGACAACTTCTGAGTCGCGCGGGTGAGCCCACGCATCCGCCCGGCTGCGTTTTAACTGCCGGGTGTTCACGGCCGGGTGTTCCCGATATCGGGAGCGCCCGGCCGTCGCATGTGTTCCAGGGCGGAGGTGGGCCCTATTTGACGGCGTTCTTTCCGATGGTGGGCAGGATGAAGTCCTGAATGAGGCCCTTGGCGTCGCGGACGATCGGCCGGAACACCCGATAGCGCGAGAGGTTGATCACCCGGGCCGCCATGGGGGTCGAGCGCCGGACGAACTCCCGGGTCCGCTCGGTGTCCTCGGTCCGGTCGAAGACCCAGTAGAGGACGACGACCATGAGGTGCAGCCAGAGCACGTCGGGTAGCAGCTCGACCAGCTCGGCGTCCAGCTTCGGTGCCAGGTCGGAGCCCTGCAGCACATCGCGGAACAGCTCCACAGCCGTGGCCCGGGCCGGATGCGATTCGTTGGAGAACGGGCTCAGCGCGCTGTTCGGGTCCGCCGCCGTCCGGAAGAACTGCGCCGCGAACTCGTGGTACGGCGCGGCCGTGTCGAGCCAGGAGGTCAGCGCGATCTCCAGTCGCTCGGAGAAATCCCGCGTCTTGGCCATGCGATTCCTGGCGTCCGCCGCATGGTCGTACGTCATCCGGTCGTAGAACCCCTGGATCAGGAATTCCTTCGCCGAGAAGTAGTAATACGCGTTGCCGACCGAGACACCGGCCTCGGAGGCGATGGCGCGCATGGTGGTCTTCTCGTAGCCCCGTTCCTGGAAGAGCCGCATCGCGGTCTCCAGGATCAGGGCCCTGGTCGCCTCGCTCTTGTCGGTCTTCGGCTGCGCGCGACTGCCGTGCACCTCGGCGGGTGGTGCCGCCGGGGTCGACGGCGTGCCGGGCGCGACCTCGGGGCCGTCCGTGCCGTTCGTGCCGCTCTTCTTGTTCGTACCGTTCGTCGCTGCCAGGTCGTCCACGGCCCCGAGCCTAGCCGGATCGCCCCTCGACGGCCGGTGTCGGTGCGTGCGGTACCGGATGGCCCCTCCACATCCGGTACCGACGCCCCGCCCCATGCATTTCGAACGCGTTCAAAAGCATGGGGAGACTGTAGGCGCAAAGTCCGATCATGATCAAGTCCGGCCGTGTGGGACGCTCGTCCCATGGACATCACCATCCGCCGCGGCACCGCGGACGACAGCGGGGCCGTCGCCGAGCTGCACGCCCTCAGCTGGCGGACCGCCTACACCGGCATCGTCCCGGCGCGGGCGCTGGGCGACGGGCTGACCGCCGAGCGGCACGAGGTGTGGGCCCTGCGGCTGGCCGTGGACTACGGCGAACCGGCCAACACCCCGGAGCTGCTGATCGCCGAGCAGGCGGGGAGCACCGTCGGGTTCGCCTACGCGGTGCCGCAGCCCGACGGCCGGGTGCTGATCGACAACCTGCACGTCCGGCCCGACCGCACCGGTGGCGGCATCGGCCGCGCGCTGCTCGACGCCGTGCGCCGGCACGTCGCCGAGTGCCACCCCGGAGCCGATCTCTACCTGGAGGTGCTGCGCGACAACACCCGGGCGGTCGCCTTCTACGAGCGCGAGGGCGGTCACCGGACGGCGGAGCAGGAGGGCGTCTTCCCGGGCGGATACGTGCTGCCCGAGTACGAGTACACCTGGCCCGCCACCACACTGACGGTCGGATCGCGGAGGTAGCGAACCGGTGGTGGTCGGCTAGTCATGGTCGTAGACCGTCACCGGCACCCCCCGATCCACCAGGCGGGCCGTCACCAGCGGCTCGACCAGCTCCCAGCGCCCGCCCGCCAGGCCGCAGCCGATCCGGGGCATGTGGACGGAGGCCCCGAGCGCGAGTGCGTGTCCGGCCAGTGCCGCCAGCGCGGAGTCGATCGCCCCGTACCGCACCGGTGGGCCCGTCGACCGGCCCGTCCGGATGCCGCGCTGGCCGACCATGTTGGCCACCCGGATGTACGGCTCGACCTGGACCACCTGCACCGCGCCCAGGCCGAAGTCGTTCTTCGCGCGCTCCCGGTGCCAGCGGCGGAACGCCGCCTCCGGCTCCGGCCAGCGCCGTGAGAGCGCCAGGACGAAGCCCTTCCCCCAGCCGCCGAGGTCGTTGCAGACATGGGCGATCACCTTCACGCCCTTGCCCTGGGGCGCGGTGGCATCGCCACGGACGTATCGGACGGTCGCCGGTTCCATGTCGAGCACGCTAGTGCGCGGCACCGACAACCCGTCCGGAACCCCGGGGCGCCGGGGGAGCGGCCGGCGTCCGCAGGTGGCGGCGGCCGGCCAAGGCGATCAGCAGGGCGAGCGAGGCGGCGCCGGCCGGCAGCCAGTAGCCGGTGCCGGGGGCGGTGTGCTCGGCGACCGCGCCGGCGAGCGCCGCCCCGGCCGAGATGCCGACCACGATGCCGGACACCGCCACCGCCATGCCCTCGTTCAACTGCCGCTCCGGCAGGAGCTCCTGGACGAGCGTCATACCGGTGACCATGGTCGGGGCGGTGCCCGTCCCGGCCACGAACAGCGCCGCGCCGAGCAGGACGAGCCCGGCCCCACCGAGCCCGGCGGCCAGCGGCAGGAGCAGCAGTACGGCCATCGCCGTGACGCCGAACAGGAAGCGGACGCCCGCCGCCCGGCGGGGCCGGAGCAGGCCGAAGACCAGTCCGGCCACACAGGAACCGCCCGCCACCAGCGCCAACAGCCCGCCCGCCAGCGGCTTGTGACCGAGCGCGTCGGCGTACGCCACGGTGGTGAGCTCCATCGAGCCGAAGACCACGCCGGTGGCGAGGAAGGTCAGCAGCAGCACCCGCAGCCCGGGGGTCCGGAGCGGAGAGCCGTGCCGGTGCGGGCGATCGGCGGGGTCCGAGCACTCGGGGCGGAGTCCGGACCGGTCGGGCGTCGAGCCGGGGCGCCGGTCCGCGAGCGGGGGTTCGGTCCGGCGCTGGGCGGCGAACAGCAGGGCGCCGGCGCTGCCGAAGACCCCGGCAGCGAGCAGACCGGCCTCCGGTGCCACGGTGGTGCAGAGCACCATCGCGAGCACCGGACCGGCCATGAAGCAGAGCTCGTCCAACGACTGCTCGAAGGAGTTGGCCAGGTGCCGGGCCGCCGCGTCGTCCCGGTACAGGTGTGCCCAGCGGGCCCGCGCCATGCCGCCCAGGTTCGGTGCCGCCGCGCAGGCCGCCCAGCAGAAGAACAGCGTCCAGTCCGGCGCGTCGAACCGGACGCAGAGCAGCAGGCCGACGAGCGGGACGGCGTTGTACAGAGTGGCCGGGACGGTGACGCGGGCCTGCCCGTACCGGTCGACCAGCCGGCCGAGCAGCGGCATGCCGATCGCTCCGGTGGCCAGGCCGACCGCCGCGACGGTGCCCGCCAGCGCGTACGAGCCGCGCCGCTCCGAGAGCAGCACCACCAGGGCGACGCCGGTCATCGACATCGTGAGCCGGCCGAGCAGCCCGGCCAGGGTGAAGGCGGCGGTACCGGGCAGCGCGAACAGCCGGCGGTAGGAGGCGGGCATGGAACTCCTCGTGGAGGGTGGGGGAGGGCTCCAGCCTCGAACAGCCGTCCGCTTCCGGTCCAACACCTGTTTCGCCGTACTCACATCAGGCTGTTGTTAATCTGCCGCCATGCCCCATGACCTGCACCCCCGGCTGCTCCGCGGCTTCGTCGCCACGGCCGAGACGCTGCACTTCGGCCGGGCCGCCCAGCGGCTGCACGTCGCCCAGCAGGCGCTCAGCCGCGACGTCCGCACGCTGGAGAAGCTGCTCGGCGACGCGCTCTTCACCCGCACCACCCGCAGCGTCGACCTCACCCCGGCCGGGCGACGGTTGCTGCCGCAGGCCCGCCGGCTGCTGGCCCTGCACGACGAGATCGTCAACGGTGCCGAGCGGCGCCCACTGCTGCTCGACCTCAACAGCGACGTCTCCGGGCCGGACCTGACCACCGACCGGGTGCTCGAACGGGCCCGGGCCGCCTGGCCGGAGGGCGAGATCCTGGCCCGCTTCCTCGGCGGACTCGCTGCGGCCGCCGAGGAGTTGGCGGCGCACCGGCTGGATGCGGCGTTCGGGCGCTTCGCCGGTCTGCCGGCCGGCCTGCGTGCTCACCTGGCCCAGACACCGGTCCGGCTGGAGCGGGTCTCGGTGATGATGGCGGTCGGCCACCCGCTCGCCGACCGGCCCGCGCTGCGGCTCGCGGACCTCGTCGGGCACCCGGTGGACGTCTGCGCGGGCAATCCGGCCACCACCGAGTGGGCCGACCTGGGGACCTGCCTGCTGCGCGACCACGGCCTCACGCCCGCCGCGCCGTACGCGCCGCCGGTCGGGGTGGACGAGACCGCCCGCTACCTCACCCGGCACGGCGACCCGATGCTGACCACCGTCGGGGGCCCGCTGATCCCCGGTGTGGTGAACGTGCCACTGGTCGATCCGGTGCCGTTGACGCTGGTGAGCCTGGTGCGCCGACCGGACCTGCGGCACCCGGGCCTGTCCGCGCTGGAGGCGGCGGCCGCCGAACTCGGGGCGCGCGAGGGCTGGCTGAGCCGCCCGGCCGGCAGCTGGCTGGCGGAGGCGGACGCCGCGCTGCTCGCGGCGTAGGCGTCCGTAGCCGTGGGGCGGGGAGGCCCGGGGCGGGCACGGTTCGCGGCATGAACCCGCCCCTGCCGTTCGGGGGTCGGCAGGGGCGCGGGTCGAACGCGGGGCCGTGACAGCGGTCGGCCGGGTCAGGCCGCCTTGACGGCGGAGATGTCGAAGCTGAGCTTGACCTTCTCGCCGATCAGCACGCCGCCGGTCTCCAGCGCGGCGTTGTAGCTGAGGCCCCAGTCGGTGCGGTCCAGCACGGCCGTCCCCTCGAAGCCGACCCGCTCGGCGCCGTAGGCGTCGGTGGCGCTGCCCGTGTAGTCGAGGTCCAGGACGATCGACCGGGTGGTGCCCTTGATGGTGAGGTCACCCGTCATCCGGTACGAGTCGCCGCGCAGGCGCTCGGCGGAGGTGCTGCGGAAGCGGATCTCCGGGTGGGCCTCGGCCGCGAAGAAGTCGCCGGTGCGCAGGTGCTCGTCGCGCTGGGCCTGGTTGGTGTCGATGCTCGCCACCTTGATCACCAGCTCGGCGGTGGAGTTGTGCGGGAGGGCGCCGTCCAGGTGCAGCTTGCCGTCGTACTCGGTGAAGCGGCCCTTGACGTTGGTGACCATGGCGTGGCGCACCGAGAAGCCGACCTCGCTGTGGGTGGTGTCGATCGCCCAGTCACCGGTGAGGTGGGCGAGGTCCGGTCCGGCCGGGGCCTCGACGACGGCGGTGGCGGCGGTGGTCTTGGTGCGGTTGAAAAGGCCCATGGCTCCTCCTCGGGTCAGAAGCCATTTGTTTAGGCTTCAACTTGTTGGCTCCACCATAGGGCGGTTTCGTTCAAAGTTCAACCATGAGGTCCGCGCGGCTCGCGGAACCACCCGGACGGCGGAGCGGCGAGGGGTGGCGGGCGCCTGCCGCCCCGGGGGTGGCCGGCGGGCGGCGATCGGTATCGTCACGTCCGGTCCGGCCGTGCGGCTTGACCCTCGACCTGGTCGAGGCCGGAGAGTCCCGGGCATGGAGAGCGACCTGCGCAGCATCGGTGAACTGGCCCGCGACAGCGGCCTCGGCGTCAGCGCGCTGCGCTTCTACGACGGCGCCGACGTGCTCACCCCCGCCTGGGTCGACCCGCAGACCGGCTACCGCTGGTACGCGCCCGCCCAGCTCGCCGACGCCCGGCTGCTCTGTCGCCTCCGCCGGGTGGGCCTGCCGCTGGCCGACATCCGGGCCGTGCTCGGTGCGGAAGCCGGTTCCGGCGCGGCCCACCGGGTGGTCGACGCACACCTGCGCCGGCTGGAGGCCGGTCTCGCGGACGCCCGGCGGGAGCTCTCCCTGATCCGCACGCTGATCGACCAGAGGGAGAACCCCATGACCGCCACGCCCGCCGCCCGCACCGTCACCGTCCCCGCGCGCGAACTGGCCGAGGCCCTCGGTGCGGTCCGCTTCGCGGTCGGCGCGGACCCCGAACTCCCGGTGCTGTCCGGGGTGTTGTTCGACCTGGAGGGTGGACTGCTGCGGCTGGTCGCCACCGACCGGTACCGGATGGCGCTCGCCGAGGTGCGGCTGCCGGACGCGCCCGACCTGCCGGACGCACCTGACGAGGGCTGGGCCCCGGTCGCCGCGATCGCTCCGACCGCCCTGGTCGACGGTATCCGCGCGCTGCTGGGCTCCGGGGCCGAGGAGGCCGAACTGACCCTCGGCGCCGGCCTGGTCCGGGCCGAGACCGGCGGCCACCGGATCGAGGGCGCCGCCCTCGACCACGACTTCCCCGACTACCGTTCGCTGACCCGGCTGGACCCGGTCCACCGGATCGACCTGGCCGCCGCCGAGCTGCGCGACGCCGTCGAGTCCGGTGCCACCCGCAGCCTGCCCTCGGGCCCGAACGGCGGAGTCTGCGAGGTCACCGTGCTCACCGTCGGCCGGGACGGGCGCCTCACCGTCGCCGCCGACGGCGACCCGGCCCCCGGGGACGTCCGGGTGGCCGTCAACCGCGAGTTCCTCCTCGACGCCCTGCCGGCCGCCGGCCCCGAGCAGCTCGTCCTCGAACTCGCCGGTCCCATCGCCCCCCTGGCCATCCGCACGGCCGGCCGCGACGGCACCTTCTCCATCCTGATGCCGGTCCGGGTGGCGGACGCCGTCTGATCCGCCGAGGTCGGCCGGGGCGGCCCTGGTCGCGGGCCTCGACCGCCACGGGGAGCACCGGCGGTATCGGCGAATCCTGGACGGCGCGCGCCCCTGCCACGCGGTCCGGAGCCGGCCCCCGCCCCCGGCTCGACGGGCCCGGTCGGCCTGACTTCCGCCCGCCGGTCCGAGGGGTCCGGTGCTGTCGCTCCGGCCGGTCGGGCCCGTCGGCCGGCGTGGAGCTTCGAGGAAGCCGGGCCGTCGGCCAGGTGCCGCCGAACGGCAACCCGGTCGGCGGCACCGATCCGGTCGAACACCTCAGCTGCCCGGCAATCCCGTCGTGCCACGCGTAGAACGTCGCCACTCCGGAAGACTCCATGTCACGGATGTAAGAACGACCGCAGGGGTGGGTTCATGATCGTTCTGTTGCTCGGGATCCTGGCGCTCGCCATCGGCGGGTGCGTCTGCGTCGTGTGGGCCGATCGGGGCGGGCCCCGATGGGTCCGCGCGGTGGCGGCGGTGACCCTGGCCGCGGGCGAGCTGCTGCACATCGCGCGGCGGAACCGGCGCCGGAGCATCAAGCGGTCCAGCGGCGGCGACGAGTAGGCGGCCCGCCGGCCCGGGCGGGCCGGACGTTCCCACGGGCGCGCGGGCGGCAGCACCCGGCGCCGACGCGTTTGCTGTTGCTAGCACCGTGCTTGCATTTGCAAGCACGGTGCGGCAGGCTGGGCCCATGGCCTCACTGAACGTCGGCTCGCTGGGCGAGTACATCCGCGAGCAGCGGCGGAACGCGCAGTACTCGCTGAGGCAACTCGCCGAGGCCGCCGGCGTGTCCAACCCCTACCTCAGCCAGATCGAGCGAGGGTTGCGCAAGCCGAGTGCGGAGATCCTGCAGCAGATCGCCAAGGCGCTGCGGATCTCGGCGGAGACGCTGTACGTCCAGGCCGGGATCCTGGAGGAGCGGCGGGGTGAGGGCCTGGAGCTGAGGGCCTCGATCCTGGCCGATCCACTGATCAACGAGCAGCAGAAGCAGGCGCTGCTCGCGGTCTACGACGCCTTCCTCAAGGAGAACGCCGCCCGCAAGGACACGGACGCGGCGCCGCACGACCCCGAGGCCGACGGCCCGACCGCCGTCGGCTCGGCAACCTAGACCACGGGAGGACCGGCATGCCGATCACGGACGAGATCAAGAAGACCCTGAGCGACCCGACCCCGCTCTACGCACTCGCCGGCGCGGGCGACCTCGCCTACGAGAAGCTGCGCGAGGTGCCCGGCAAGGTCGAGGCCCTGGCCGCGGACCGCAAGGGCACGCAGGACAAGGCCGCCGCCAGGCTCCAGGACGCGCAGGCCCGGCTGGTCGAGGCGCAGGCGAAGGTCGCGGGCACCGTGACCACCCTGCCCGCCGACCTCAAGGTGCTCCAGGAGAAGGCGCAGAGCTTCGCCCTCCAGCAGGTCGGCCGCGCGGTCGAGCTGGCGGTGAAGGCCAAGGAGGCCTACGACGAGCTGGCCGAGCGCGGCAAGGGCGTCGTCGAGCGGGGCGGCCCGGCCGACGCGGTCGAGCCGGTCGGGGCGGCGCAGTCCGCCGAGGGCCCCGAGCTGGTCGAGGCCGAGCTGGTCGAGGACGACGAGCCGGCCGTCGCCCCCGCCGAGGAGCCCGCACCGAAGAAGGCCCGGGCCAAGAAGGCCGCCGAGTAGCACCGGCACCGCCGCACTCCGGTGGGACCGGGCTGCCCGCAGGGCACATCCAGTGACCTCGGGACGTTGACACCGTGGCGAGCGGTCCGTCGTGCCAGGATGGACGACGGTCGACACGCCGGAGCCGAGACGCAGAGGAGACCGCGATGGGCGGAGTGGCTCAGATCCTGGGCTTGGACTACCTGAACCCGTTCTGGTGGCTGGCCGTCGCCATTCTGGGCTTCAAGTTGTTCGCACTGATCGACGCGGCCACCCGCCCGGAGGACGCCTATCGGGCGACGGACAAGAAGACCAAGGGGTTCTGGCTGGCCGTCCTGGGCATCGCGTTCGGGCTGGACCTGCTGTTCGGGGCGAACTTCCTGACCAGCTTCCTGACCCTGGCGGGTCTCGTCGCCGCGATCGTCTACATGGTCGACGTGCGGCCGGCGATCCGGGAGCTGACCAACCGGGGCGGTGGCCGGGGCGACCAGCGCAACATGGGCCCCTACGGCCCCTGGTAGGACGCCGGGCACTTCAGCGACGAGCCCCGGTGCTCGCGGGACCGATCCGCGCGCACCGGGGCTCGCTGCTGTGCCGGTGCCCCGTGCCACCTCGACGCGGCCCCTGGTAGCAGGGCCCGCCGCCTCGGCCGAGGAGCATCAGCCGAGGATCAGCTGCACCGGGTTGCGCTCCAGCAGCAGGACGGCCACATCGTCCGTCAGCGCGCCGCCGTTGAGCTCCTCGACCTCGGCGATCGCGCTGTCGATCAGGCGGCCCCTGGTCAGCCCGGCGGCCTGGTGGTCGCCGACGAGGTCGGCCAGCCCGTCCTGGCCGAGACGCCGGGAGCCGGCGCCGACCCGGCCCTCGATGAGCCCGTCGGTGTAGAGCAGCAGCCGCCAGCCGGGGCGGAGTTCGAGCGGGTGCGAGGGCCAGACGGCCAGGCCGTCGTCGCACGGCAGCAGACCGAGCGCGGGGCCGGCCGGGTCGGACGGCAGCGTCACCGGCTTGTGGTCCGTGCCGAGCAGCAGCGGAGCGGGATGCCCGGCGAGGTACAGCTGCGCGTGCTCGACGGCGCCGAGTGAGCCGAGTTCGCCGGTCGCGTCGTTGGGTTCGATGACCAGCATGCAGAGCGTCGCGAAGATCTCGTCGCTGCGGCGCTCGTGCTCCAGGACGTGCTGGAGGGTGGTCAGCAGGGCCTCGCCGGTGAGGCCGGCGAAGACCAGGGTGCGCCACGCTATCCGGAGGGCGACCCCGAGGGCCGCCTCGTCCGGTCCGTGACCGCAGACATCGCCGATCACCACGTGGACGGTGCCGTCGTCGGTGCGGACGGCGTCGTAGAAGTCGCCGCCGAGCAGGGCGCGGCGGCGGCCGGGGCGGTAACGCCGGGTGAAGGACAACCCGGCGCCGTCCAGCAGGGGAGTGGGCAGCAGATGGCGCTGGAGGCGGGCGTTCTCCTGGCCGCGCAGCTCGGCCTCGACCAGTCGCCGCTGCGACTCGTCGGCGCGCTTGCGCTCTACGGCGTACCGCAGGGCGCGGGCCAGCAGCGGACCGTCCGTCTCGTGCTTGATCAGGAAGTCCTGTGCCCCGGCGGCCACCGCGGCGGCACCGAGTTCGGCGCCGGCGGCGTCGGTGAGCACCACGACGGCGGTGTGCGGGGCCCGCCGGAGCAGCTCGTGCAGACCTTCCAGACCGTCGGAGGCGTCCGAGGGGTGCGGCAGGTCGGCGGGGGCGGCCAGGTCGAGCAGGACACAGCTGAAACCGGTGGCGCGCTGCCGTCCACGTCGGCCTCCCGAGGTGCCGGTCGCCAGCAGCTCGGAGGCCTGCTCCAGCCCGCGGGCCCAGTGGATCTCGATCGGAGCGCCGCTGTCGGCCACGGCGTCCTTGAGCAACTGGGCGTCCGAGGCGTCGTCCTCGATCACCAGCAGCTTGAGCGGGGCGGCCGACGGAACGGCGGAGGAGGCGCCCCGGGAGGGGGCTCCGGCGGTGACCGACCGGGGGTGGGGTATCGGCGGAGTCGCCCTGGCCGGTCCGGCCGACTGCTCGGTGGCGGCGGGCCGAATGCGGGCGCGGTCGGTGAGGGTGCCGTCGAGGGCACCCCACAGGTCCGCGGCACCAGGTGCCCGCCCGTCTCCCGTAGCGGGCATCGACTGCTCCTCCTTTTCCCCGAGTGCGTAACGGCCGGAGCCCGTCCGCAGTGCCCGCCTGGCACTCTGCGCCGGGGAACTTCTCGCGACCATAACGTGACTCCGGGGATTTCTTCGGCCGCCCGGCGCTGTGGTGGCTCCTGCCACGCCGGTGGCGGTGCGGTGGGTACGGGGATGACGGGAACGACAGCGACAGCCGGAGCACGCGCCCGCGAGCTCCGGAACGGACGGTGGAGGTCGGACATGACGGTGACGCGGATCACCCTGGTCGAGGGTGACATCACGGAACAGCAGGTGGACGTGGTGGTGAACGCTGCCAACTCCTCCCTGCTGGGAGGCGGTGGCGTGGACGGTGCGATCCACCGCAAGGGCGGACCGCAGATCCTGGAGGAGTGCCGAAGGCTTCGGGCCTCGCAGTACGGCAAGGGGCTGCCCACCGGGTGCGCGGTGGCGACCGCGGCGGGACGGCTGCCGGCCCGCTGGGTGGTCCACACGGTGGGGCCGGTTCATCTGGCGGAGGAGTACGACAAGAGGGCCGAGCAGCTGGCCTCGTGCTACCGCGAGTCGCTCCGGGTGGCGGTGGAGCTCGGCGCGCGCACGGTGGCCTTTCCGGCGGTGTCGGCCGGGGTGTACGGGTGGCCGCTGGACGATGCGGCCCGGATCGCCCTCGGCGCCGTCGCGGCCGCGAGGTCGGGGTCGGGGGTGGGGGCGGAGTCGGGGTCGGGGTCGGTGGGAGAGCTGGAGGAGGTGCGGTTCGTGCTGTTCGGGGCGGAGGCGTACCGGGCGTTCGAGCGGGAGTGGCGGGCGCTGGGGCTCGACGGGGGCCGGTCGCACGGACAAGAGGCCGAGGAGGCCGAGGGGCGGGAGCCGGAGGAGCGGGCATGAGTCGTAGGGGCGTGGCGGAGCGGAACGGAGGGGCTGGGAGGAGGCGAAACGCCGGGTCGGAGGGGTGGCACACGAGGTGCCGGCCGAGTGCCCCCATCGTGGCGTGACGAGCCGTCAACACGCCAGAGGTATTCGATAACTCGTTCGAGTGAATCCCCGGGTTCGCTCATCCGCGCACGCCCGAGGCCGGTCCGGCAGGCCGTCCGGTCAGGGACAGGCAGGCAGGCAGGTCCGGCCGTCCGGGCGTTCCGGCCGCCGCCCGCTACGGGGCGAGCGTCGCCCAGGGGACGGTGACCTCGCCCTGCCGCCACCGCCCGCGCGCGTCCACCAACGGCCAGCTGCCCCCCAGCGCCGTGCACGCGGCCACCCAGCGCTGCCGGGCGCCGAACGCCCCGTACGGCGCGGCGGCCGCCCAGGCGCGGTCGAAGTCGGCGAGGAAGGCGTGCACCGGCCGGCCCGGCACGTTGTGGTGGATCAGCGCCTTGGGCAGCCGCTCGGCCAGGTCGGAGGGGAGTCCGAGGCCGCCCAGCCGGGCCGCGAAGGTCACCGTGCGGGGGCCCTCCGGTCCGATCGCGACCCAGACGTGCCGGCGCCCGATCTCGTCGCAGGTCCCCTCGACCAGCAGCCCGTCCGGCGCCAGCCGGGCCCGGAGCCGGTCCCAGACGCCGGCCACCGCCGACTCGTCGTACTGCCGCAGCACGTTGGCGGCCCGGATCAGCTGGGCGGGCGCGCCGCCGTCCAGCGGCACCTCGAAGCCGCCGCGCCGGAAGGTGAGCAGCGGCGGTTCGGCGTACGGCAGCGCGGCGGCGACCCGCTCCGGCTCGATCTCGATCCCCACCACCCGGACGTCCGGCCGCACCGTCCGCAGCCGCCCGGAGAGCTCCACCGCCGTCCAGGGCGCGGCACCGTACCCGAGGTCCACGGCGACCGGCGGGCGGTCGGCGGAGCGCAGTGCCGGTCCCAGCGTGTGGGCGATCCAGCGGTCCATCCGGCGCAGCCGGTTGGTGTTGGTGGTCCCCCGGGTCACCGTCCCGACCGGGCGCCCCGTCCGTCCGCGGGCAGGCGCGGTCGCGGAGTCGAAGAAGGCGGCCATGCCGGAAATCGTACGGCCCGCCCGCGGCCGCCCGCGCCGCCCCGGCTCCGGCCGCCGCACGGGCTCGCCCCGCGGCAGACCCGGCCCGGACGGTCCGCGCCGGCCGCCCGACACACGCCCGCGCGGCGAGTCACGCGCCCCCGCCGCACCTCCTGAAGCCTTCCGACGACCCCTGCGCTCCGCTCCGCCCCGGCGCGGCGGCCCGCCCGGCCGCCTCCCGGCACCACCGCGCACCCCCGCCCGCCGCCCGGGTTCCCGTCCGTGGGCCATCTCATGGGCCGGGACGGGAATGCCGGTCGATGACCACGTGGTTGGCACACTGGTGGTGATGTGCGCCCGGACGGGGCGGCACACCGCCGCGCCACATCCCGTGACGCGGCGGTACGGCGTGGGCGGCCGCGCACACACCGAACAGCAGGCAAGCAGGCTGCAGAGACGGGCAGCTCAGAGGAGGCTTCAGCCAGGTGATCCAGCACCCCGTCCGTCCGGTACGCCGTGCCCAGCCGACCCCGCCCGTGCGGAGCCGGCTCCAGTCGCTCGTCCCGGGCCGCCAGCGCCGTCCGCGCCGGATCGCCATGCTCAGCGTCCACACCTCCCCGCTGCACCAGCCCGGTACCGGTGACGCGGGCGGAATGAACGTCTACATCGTGGAGCTGGCCAAGCGCCTCGCCGAGCTCGACATCGAGGTGGAGGTCTTCACCCGGGCGATCTGCTCGGACGACGCGCCCACCGTCGAGCTGGCCCCCGGCGTCCTGGTGCGCCACGTCACCGCCGGCCCGTACGAGGGCCTGGTGAAGGAGGACCTGCCGGCCCAGCTCTGCGCCTTCACCCACGGCGTGCTGCGCACCGAGGCCGGCCACCGCCCCGGCCACTACGACCTGGTGCACTCGCACTACTGGCTGTCCGGCCAGGTCGGCTGGCTGGCCGCCCAGCGCTGGGGCGTGCCGCTGGTGCACACCATGCACACCATGGCGAAGGTCAAGAACGCCGCGCTGGCGGAGGGCGACACCCCCGAGCCGGCCGCCCGGGTGATCGGTGAGACGCAGGTGGTGGAGGCCGCCGACCGGCTGATCGCCAACACCACCGAGGAGGCCGCCGAGCTGGCGCTGCACTACGCGGCCCGGCCCGACCAGCTCGCCGTCGTCCACCCGGGCGTCAACCTGGACGTCTTCCGCCCCGGCGCCCCGGACGCGCGGGCCGCCGCGCGGGCCCGGCTGGGCCTGCCGCAGGACGCCGCCGTGCTGCTGTTCGCCGGTCGGATACAGCCGCTGAAGGCGCCGGACGTGCTGCTCCGGGCGGTCGCCGCGCTGCTGGAGGCGCGGCCCGAGCTGCGCGAGCGGCTGGTGGTCCCGGTGGTCGGCGGTCCGTCCGGCACCGGGCTGGCCAAGCCGGAGAGCCTGCACAAGCTCGCCGCCCAGCTGGGCATCGGCGACGTCGTCCGGTTCCACCGGCCGGTCGGCCAGGACCTGCTCGCCGAGTGGTACCGCGCGGCCACGGCGCTGGTGATGCCCTCGTACAGCGAGTCCTTCGGGCTGGTCGCGCTGGAGGCGCAGGCCTGTGGGACGCCGGTGGTGGCCGCGGCGGTCGGCGGTCTGCCGGTCGCCGTCCGCGACGGCGTGACGGGCACGCTGGTCCACGGCCACGATCCGCTCGCCTGGGCACACGCGCTGGAGCCGTACGTCACCGAACCGGCGCTGGTCGCCCGGCGCGGCGAGGCGGCGGCCCGGCACGCCGCCGGGTTCGGCTGGGACACCGCGGCGGCGACCACCGCCGAGGTGTACGCCGGCAGCCTGGCCCGCCCGGCCGGCCGGCTCACCGGATCCCGGCTGCGACTGGCCTGAGCCGGGGCGGCCGCCGGGGCCGGTCGGCGGAGGTACGGGGTCGGGGCCGAGCGGCTCCGAGCCGTCCCGGCTCCCGCCCGGGCCGGGAGTCACGGAGCCGCCGCAGCTGCGCTGCTGCGCGCCACCGGTACCGCCGAGTAACGTCACCCCCATGGCAATCCGCACCAAGGACGAGGCCCTCACCCTCCTGCGTACCGCCCTGGACGACGCCGGGGTCGGCTGGGAGCCGGCCACCACCGACCCGTACACCCTGGTGGCGACCCTCCCGGGAACTCGCAAGCTGAGCACCACCTGCGCCCTGCGGGTCGGCGACCACACGCTCTCGGTGAACGCCTTCGTGATCCGCCGGCCCGACGAGAACCACGAGGCCGTCTACCGCTGGCTGCTGGAGCGCAACACCCGGATGTACGGCGTCGCCTACGCGATCGACGCGCTCGGCGACGTCTACCTGGCCGGCAGGCTGCCGCTGGAGGCGCTCACCGGGGACTCCGTCGACCGGCTGCTCGGGACGGTGCTGGAGAGCGCCGACGAGCCGTTCAACACGCTGCTGGAGCTGGGCTTCGCCTCGGCGATCCGGCGCGAGTGGGAGTGGCGCACCAAGCGCGGGGAGTCCACCCGCAACCTGGCCGCCTTCGCCCACCTGGCCGCGCGGACGGCGCAGCAGTAGCGCCCCGGACCGGCGGGGCTCCGGGACGCTCCGCCTCAGCGGCCGACCGGGGCCTTCGCCGTCGCCGCCTTCGCGGTCGGCACCTTCGTCGACGCCGCGTTGGCCGACGGCTCCACCCCCGACAGGTCGACCACAGGCAGCTCGACCGCCGACGCCTCGACCGCTGACGCCTCGACCGCTGACGCCTCGACCACCGGCGTCCGCTTCGCCGGAGCGGCGGCCGTGGCGGCGCCCGGGCGCCGCCCGAGCAGGACGTACCCCGCCGCCGCGACGGTGCCGCAGGCCGCACAGGCGCCCCACACCGCCGTGCTCCCGGCCCGCTCCAGCAGCACCCCGCCGACCGCCGGGCCGAGGAACGAGGCGAGCGACCAGGACAGCGAGTAGACGCCCTGGTAGCGGCCCCGGGCGTGGGTCGGTGACAGCTCGGCGACCAGGCCCATCATGGTCGGCGCGTTCAGGATCTCGCCGATCGTCCAGACCGCCACCGTGAACGCGTAGAACCACGCGGAGGACCCGGCGAGCATGGTCAGCCCGAAGCCCCAGCCGATGAACAGCGCGCTGGCGACCAGGAGCGCCGTCCGGTTGCGGCCCTCCATCCACCGGGTGAGCGGGATCTGCAGCACCACGATCAGCAGGCCGTTGAGGCCGATGACCAGGCCGTACTGGGTCGAGGTGATGCCGTTGCGGCCCATGTCCACGGCGAGCGTGGTGCTGCCCTGCTGGGCGACCAGCGCGAGCAGCAGGTTGAGTCCCACGACCGCCATGAACCGGCTGTCCCGGAAGACCGTGCCGAGGCCGACCGCGGGCTGGTCGACCCGGGCGGCCGGGGTGTCCGGCTTCGTCTCGGGAATCCGGACGAAGATCACCACCGCGCAGACCAGCGTGGAGAGTGCGTCCAGCAGGAAGAGCGTGAGGTAGCCGTGCGTGGCGATCAGGCCGGCGGCGGCCGCGGAGAGGCCGAAGCCGATGTTGATCGCCCAGTAGTTCAGCGAGTAGGCCCGGACCCGGTCCGCGGCCGGCACGATGTCGGCGATGATCGCCGAGGTGGCCGGGCGGGTGGCGTTGTTGCAGAAGCCGACCAGGAAGGCGACCGCGGCGATCGCCACCTGGCCGTCGGTGAAGCCCAGCACCGCTGTGAACAGCGCGGTGCCGAGCTGTGCGGCGACCAGCGTCGGGCGCCGGCCGATCCGGTCGGTCAGCACGCCGGCGACGATCGAGGCGATGGCCGAGCCCAGGCCGAACAGCGAGGCGACGAGACCCGCGTACGCGGCCGAGTACCCTCGGTCGGTCGTCAGGTAGAGCGCCAGGAACGTCACGACGAACGCGCCGAGCTTGTTGATCAGGGTCGACGTCCAGAGCCACCAGAACTGCCGGGGCAGTCCGCCCACCGTTTCGCTCGCGACTCTTCGAATTCGGGCAGGAAGGGGCGAAGCGGGCATCTGAGGGCTCCCGGGCGGCAGGCGTTCCGCTGAGCGGACCGGCATGTCCGCGCTGCGGCGAGGTAAGTGTCACTAGCGCGAAGCACACATTACACATGGGGGCGGGCCCCGACCAGCCGTTTAAACGCCTCCATTAAGCTGGGGGCCATGGCTGACACGACGTACCGACTCATCCTCCTCCGCCACGGCGAGAGCCAGTGGAACCAGAAGAACCTGTTCACCGGTTGGGTCGACGTCGACCTCAACGAGAAGGGCGAGAAGGAGGCCGCGCGTGGCGGCGAGCTCCTCGCCGCCGAGGGCCTGCTCCCCGACGTGCTGCACACCTCGCTGCTGCGCCGCGCGATCCGCACCTCGCAGATCGCCCTGGACAAGGCCGACCGCCACTGGATCCCGGTCAGCCGCAGCTGGCGTCTGAACGAGCGCCACTACGGCGCCCTCCAGGGCAAGGACAAGGCCCAGACCCTGGCCGAGTTCGGCGAGGAGCAGTTCCAGCTGTGGCGCCGCTCGTACGACACCCCGCCGCCGGCGCTGGCCGACGACGCCGAGTACTCGCAGGCCGGTGACGCCCGCTACGCCGACATCCCGAGCGAGCTGCGCCCGAACACGGAGTGCCTCAAGGACGTCGTCGACCGGATGCTCCCGTACTGGTACGACGCCATCGTCCCGGACCTCGCCGCCGGCAAGACCGTCCTGGTCACCGCCCACGGCAACAGCCTGCGCGCGCTGGTGAAGCACCTCGACGGCATCTCCGACGAGGACATCGCCGGCCTCAACATCCCGACCGGCATCCCCCTGGTCTACGAGCTGGACGCCGACTTCAAGCCGGTCGCCAAGGGCGGCCGCTACCTCGACGCGGACGCCGCCGCGGCCGCCATCGAGGCCGTCAAGAACCAGGGCAAGAAGTAACCCACTTGCCGGTACGGCCCCGCCTCCCGCTCCGGGAGGCGGGGCCGTCGTCGTTTCGGCTGCACGGCCAATCCTCCTGCGCGGCAAGGGGGTTCGGTGTGTGGCGAAGGTGGTTCAGACCATTGACGGTCGCCGTGGGGGCTCCTACCGTGTGAGCACTGTCCTGGCACAGGCATGCCAACGGATCTTCCATGGCCGCCGCACCCCCAGGCGCGCGCGTCTGTGCCCGGCGCACTCTCCATCCACCCCCACGGAGGAGCACCATGCGCACACGTCATCTCGTGGGAGCGGCCGTCGCCGCGCTCGCGGTTCCGCTCACCGTCGCCCTGCCGGCGCAGTCGCACGGCTACATCTCCACCCCGCCCAGCCGGGCCGCGCTCTGCGGGGCGGGTACGGTCACCGACTGCGGTGCGATCCGCTGGGAGCCGCAGAGTGTCGAGGGGTCGAAGGGCTTCCCTGGCGCCGGGCCGGCCGACGGCACCATCTGCGCCGGCGGCAACAGCCGGTTCGCCGAGCTGGACGACCCGCGCGGCGGTGCCTGGCCCACCACCAAGGTGGCGGCGGGGCAGCGGCTCACCTTCACCTGGAAGTTCACCGCCCGGCACGCGACCGCGAACTTCAAGTACTACCTGACCAAGGCCGGCTACAACGCGGGCCAGAAGGTCACCCGGGCCGGTCTGGAGCTGACGCCGTTCCTGACCGTCCCGTACAACGGCACCCAGGTGCCGAGCACGCTCAGCCACACCGCGACGATCCCGAGCGGCCGGACCGGGCACCAGGTGGTCGTGGCGGTCTGGGAGATCGCCGACACCGGCAACGCCTTCTACTCCTGCACCGACGTCCTGTTCTGATCAGCGCGCGGCACGCTGGACGCCACGCGCCGCACGCCGCGAGCGAGCGGTCGGGCGGCCGGAGGACTCCGACCCGGTGACCGGGGTGCACGACCGTCTCCCACGGCGGCCGTGCACCACGGGGCTTCGCCGGGCGCGGCGGTTCTCAGTGGCCGCAGCAGCCGCCGCTGACCCCGCCGCATTGGCAGGGGGCGCCGGACTGGCAGCCGCAGCCGCAGCCCGGACCACAGCCGCAGCCGGCCGCGAGGACGGGCAGCAGCTTCGGGGCGGGCGGCTCGACGATCTCGTGGGCCGGTGCCGGTCGGGTCGGGTTTGCCTTCATCGCGCTGGAACCCTCCTTGTGACGGGCACACTTCGGTGCCTACGGCATCGAGTGAAACCGCCGATCGGACGGGGCGTCAACGGGCGCGCGGTGGTGGGCGATCCGAGAAGCCGTGCGCCCTCACCACCCCTGTTCGAGGTTTACTCACCCCGCGGAGTGAGCGCCGCCGGCCCGTGGGAGCCCCGGCCCGCCACCGGCGGAGCCGGTCCACCCACCCCGACCAGCGGCGACCCACCCGTCCGGGACAGGGCCGGCCCACCGCCCGGAGCGGAGACCACGGTGCCCGGAGCGGACACGGCGCCGCCCCCGGCGGCGGGACCGACCCTGCCTCCGGGGGCGCCGTGCCGTACCGGGGTCACTCCCCGGCGGCCTCCGAGGAGGCGATGAACTCGCCCACGTGCTCGCCGGTCACCAGGTACACCACGCGCTTGGCCACCGAGACCGCGTGGTCCGCGAAGCGCTCGTAGTAGCGGCCGACCAGCGTGACGTCGACCGCGGTCTCGATCCCGTGCTGCCAGCGGTCGTCGATCAGGTGCGCGAACAGGTCGCGGTGCAGCGCGTCGATCGCGTCGTCGTCCTGCTCCAGCTCCAGCGCCTTGTCGACGTCCTTGGTGGCGATCACCAGGCCGGCCTTGGCCACCAGCCGCTGGGCGAGCTGGCCCATCTCCAGGACGGTCGCGTGCAGGTCGCTCGGCACCGCCGACTCGGGGTAGCGCAGCCGCGCGACCTTGGCCACGTGCCGGGCCAGGTCGCCGCAGCGCTCCAGGTCGGCGCTCATCCGCAGCGAGGTGACGACGATGCGCAGGTCGGTGGCGACCGGCTGCTGGCGGGCGAGCAGGTCGATCGCCCGGTTCTCCAGCTCGTGGTGCAGGTTGTTGATCCTCTCGTCGGCGGCGATCACGCTCTCCGCCAGCGCCAGGTCCGCGTCGAGGAGCGCGGTGGTGGCCCGGCCAAGGGCCGAGCCGACCAGCCGGGCCATCTCGATCAGGCTGTCGCCGATCGAGTCGAGTTCCTCGTGGTACGCGTCGCGCATGCTCTCTCCTCAGTAGCTGTGTCGGTGGCGGTGCCGACCGGTCATCCCGTACGACCGTCGGTAGGGCGTACGAATGACCGCTGCTGGTGGCGCGCATCGTACGCGCGCACCGGGGACGACGGACAGGCGTTCGATCCACCGTTCCTTCCCACACGGGCTGCGTGACCAACTCTGGGCCGCCCGGGCGACCACGCACGACCCGTGCGGTGAATCGGCAGCTACGTGGAGGTGAATTCTCGGCAACGGGCGGCCGATCCCTTGATCCGACCCTGGAGGAGTGGCCACGTCATGCGCTTAGGCTGGCGGTATGGACGTGAACGTGGCCGCCGCCGCTGCCTGCGCCATAGCCGGGCTCGGCGTCGGCCTCACGGCCTCCATCGCCTTCCGTTGGAGCGAGCGCGAACAGGCCAAGGGCAGATACGGCGGCACCAACGGCAGAACCCGACAGCAGGGGCTCAACAACCCCACCCATGAACCTCCCCTTCCCCCGGGGGTCGACACCGTCCTCTCCGTGCTGCGCTCCTGCGCGATCGTGCTCGGCGAGGGCGACGAGGTGGTCAAGGCCAGCTCCGCGGCGTACGCGATGGGACTGGTGCGCGGCGGCGCGGTCGCCATCGACCAGATGCTCTCGCTGGCCCGGGCCACCCGCCGGGACGGTGAGATCCGCCAGGTCGAGCTTGAGGTGCCCCGCCCCGGCGCGGCGCGGGCCGCCGAGCCGCTCGCCGTGTCGGTCCGGGTCGCCCCGCTGGGCTCCCGGCTGGTCCTGGTCCTGGTCGAGGACCAGACCGACCGCCGCCGGGTCGAGGCGGTCCGCCGCGACTTCGTCGCCAACGTCAGCCACGAACTCAAGACCCCGGTCGGCGCGCTCTCGCTGCTTTCCGAGGCGGTCGCCGACGCGTCCGACGACCCGGAGGCGGTGCAGCGCTTCGCCGGCCGGATGCAGATCGAGGCGACCAGGCTGGCCAGCCTGGTCCAGGAGATCATCGACCTCTCCCGGGTCCAGGACGACCGGCTGATGGTCGACCCGGAGCCGGTCGCGGTGGACGAGCTGATCGCGGAGGCGATCGACCGCTGCCGCCAGCAGGCCGCCGCCAAGCAGATCCTGATCGCGGCCGGCGGCATCGCCGGTCTCTACCTGCACGGTCACCGCGGCCAGCTGGCCGCGGCGCTCGGCAACCTGGTCGAGAACGCCGTGAACTACAGCCCGCCGAGGACCAGGGTCGCGATCGCCACCCGCCGGATCTCCAGTGCCGCCGCCCTCGGCGAGGCCGACGGCGAGCTGATCGAGATCTCGGTGACCGACCAGGGCATCGGCATCTCCGAGAAGGACCGCGAGCGGGTGTTCGAACGGTTCTACCGGGTCGACCCGGCCCGGTCCCGGGCGACCGGCGGCACCGGCCTCGGCCTCTCCATCGTCAAGCACGTGGCCGCCTCGCACGGCGGCACCGTCTCGGTGTGGAGCGTCGAGGGCCAGGGCTCCACCTTCACCGTGCGCCTGCCCGCCGGGCAGGCCCCCGAGGACCACACGCTCCCCGCCGGGGAGTCCGCGCAACCCCTGTCAGACACAACCCCCCAGCTTGCCCCGGAGGCCTGATCGTGACCCGAGTACTGGTGGTCGAGGACGAGGAGTCGTTCAGCGACGCTCTCTCGTACATGCTCCGCAAGGAGGGCTTCGAGGTGGCCATCGCCGCCACCGGCCCCGACGCCCTGGAGCAGTTCGAACGGAACGGCGCCGATCTCGTCCTGCTCGACCTGATGCTGCCGGGCCTGCCCGGCACCGAGGTCTGCCGCCAGCTCCGGGTGCGCTCGAACGTCCCGGTGATCATGGTCACCGCCAAGGACAGCGAGATCGACAAGGTCGTCGGCCTGGAGATAGGTGCGGACGACTACGTGACCAAGCCCTACTCCACCCGTGAGCTGGTGGCCCGGATCCGTGCGGTGCTGCGCCGGCGCGGCGAGGCCGAGGGCCCCGGCGACGGTGGCGGCCCGGGCGCGCTGGAGGCGGGCCCGGTCCGGATGGACGTCGACCGCCACGTGGTGACCGTCGACGGCGCCAAGGTCGACCTCCCGCTCAAGGAGTTCGACCTGCTGGAGATGCTGCTGCGCAACGCGGGCCGGGTGCTCACCCGGATGCAGCTGATCGACCGGGTCTGGGGCGCCGACTACGTCGGTGACACCAAGACGCTCGACGTCCACGTGAAGCGCCTGCGGGCGAAGATCGAGCCGGACCCGGGCGCGCCGCGCTACCTGGTCACGGTCCGTGGCCTCGGCTACAAGTTCGAGCCGTAGACCGGACGACCGGGACCTCCGTGCCGGGGGCGGGTGAGCGGCTCAGTAGAGCGGCCCGCTCCGCCGGCGCGGACCGGGCGGACCCACGAAGGACCCCTCCGGGCAGCCGCCCGGAGGGGTCCTTCGCGTGCGCGACCGAGCCCGGCCGGCCCTCCGCGTGTCCGCCTCCGCGGTGCCCGGACCCCGCGTTCGCGGGACCGGGCACCGGAGGCGGCGGGTCAGTGGGAGCCGGCGGTCGGCGAGGCGGTGCCGGCCGGAGTGGCCGCACCGGTGCCGGCCGCGGTACCGGAGGGGGTGGCGGTGCCCGAGGGGGTGGCGGCACCGGCCGAGGCGCTGGGCGAGCCGGCGGCCTTGGACGGCACGGCGGCGGGGGAGGCGGTCGGGCCCCAGCCCTTGTACAGACCCTTGTTCGGGCTGACCGCGGCCTCGGTCGCGACCTTCTCGCCGTTCTTGAAGGCGAAGGCGGTAGGCACGAAGCCACCGACGTGGACGCTGGCCGAGGCGACCTTGGCGGAGGGGTTGCCCTCGCCGCCGATCAGCACGGCGCCGCCGGCCGGGACGACGATGCTGCCCAGCGGGGCGCCCTTCTCGTCGGCGAAGGCGGCGGCCCCGCCGTCGCCCACGACGATGGACTGGAGCTCGACGGGCTCCGTCCCGGTGTTGCTGATGTTCACCGACACGTTGGCCGGACCGGTGTGCTCGCCGGAGGACTCGTCCCCGGTGATGACAACGATGTTGTTCAGCCGGAGGTCGGTGCCGACGGTCGCGTAGGCGTTGTCGGGCTTGATCTCCAGAGTCTCCGCCTTGTTGCCGGCCGAGCAGGACGACAGCGAGGCGATGGCGAGGGCGGCGATGGCGGCGATGCTGCCGACTCGAATGCTGCGGCTCACGGCGGCGGCTTCTCCTAGGTCACATGTCGGGTGGTCAGGCCTCAGATTATCGACCTCGCTTATGCGCTCCTCACGGGGTGGTCCCCGTGTCGCGCTCCGGGAGTCCGCCCGGCGCCCGGACGGCGGCACCCCGCCACGCCCGGAGACGACCGGCGGAGCGGCGTCGGCGGGGCCTCGCGCCCGGCACCGGCAACGGCCCGGGCCCGGACGGCGGTACGGCTCCGACCTCGGCCGCGACCCGGCGCCGTACTCGTGGCAACACACCGGCGTGTCCTGGTCAAGTGTCGACCAAGATCGGATCACGATCGGGAAACGGCCCGATAAACGGTGAAATCTCAAGATCCAATCACGGTTTCAGGAGTGTTGCCGCAGGTTTCGGGAGGTACCGGAACCGCCTCCGACCTGCGGGAAGCCCGCGCCGAAGGCGGCCCGCAGCACGTCATGGGGGTCCTTGTCAAGCCCCGAGACCGGCCCTGACCTGCGAAAACGCCCTTCGGGTGCGCCGAAAAGCGTGTTATTCTGGAAAGCCACGGAAGGGGTCCTGTCACATGACGTTCAAGGTTGGCGACACGGTGGTCTACCCCCATCACGGGGCCGCGCTGATCGAGGCCATCGAAATTCGCCAGATCAAAGGTGTGGACAAGACCTACCTGGTCCTCAAGGTGCAGCAGGGAGACCTGACGCTCCGGGTGCCCGCCGAGAACGCGGAGTTCGTCGGCGTGCGCGATGTAGTCGGCCAGGAGGGTCTGGACCGGGTCTTCGAGGTGCTTCGCGCACCGTACACCGAAGAGCCGACCAACTGGTCCCGTCGCTACAAGGCAAACCTGGAGAAGCTCGCTTCGGGTGACGTTATCAAGGTCGCCGAGGTTGTGCGCGATCTCTGGCGTCGCGAGCGCGAGCGCGGTCTGTCCGCCGGTGAGAAGCGCATGCTCGCCAAGGCGCGCCAGATCCTCGTCAGCGAGCTCGCGCTGGCCGAGAACACCAACGAGGACAAGGCGGAGACGCTGCTCGACGAGGTGCTCGCCTCGTAGCGCAGTCGGGCTCGCGCCCACCGCTCACACGTTCACAGCGCCCGATGTCGGCGCGCCGCTCACTGGACGAACCGTCCTGGAGTGGTGCAGTGGCACTTCGGGCGCTGAGGCGTGTCCGGACGACGCCCCCGCACCCGAGCCGGCCGGCCCCGGGCCCGCATGACCGTTTCTGCGTGTTCTGTGGGCGGGAGACCGTGGAGCTTTCGGAAGGGGTCCCGCGCGCCCGTCGTGCACGCCATGGCCATACCCACTTCGCCGAAGGAGTGAAACCTGAACGCCACAGGAGCAGTTGCAGCAGCGGTGGTGCCCGCCGCGGGACGCGGTGAGCGACTGGGGCCCGGAGCCCCGAAGGCCCTGCGGGAGCTGGGCGGGGTGCCGCTCCTGGTGCACGCCGTCAGGGCGCTGACCCGCAGCCGGGCGGTCGGGCTGGTCGTGGTCGCGGCGCCGGCCGACGGCGTGGCCGAGGTGGTCGGACTGCTCGACACCCACGGCCTGGACGGCAAGGACATCCGGGTCGTGCCGGGCGGGGCGACCCGCCAGGAGTCGGTCCGGCTGGGCCTCGCCGCGATCCCGGCCGAGGTGGAGATCGTCCTGGTGCACGACGCGGCGCGTCCGCTCGTGCCGGTCGAGGTGGTGGACGCCGTCGCGGCCGCCGTCCGCGGCGGGGCGGAGGCGGTGGTGCCCGCCGTGCCGCTCACCGACACGGTGAAGCGGGTCGAGCCGCGGCCGGGTGGTCCCGAGCCGGTGCTCGACACGCCCGACCGTTCCACCCTGCGGGCCGTGCAGACTCCGCAGGGCTTCCGCCGGGAGACGCTGGCCGAGGTGCACGAGAAGGCGCTCGCCGAGGAGGCCGCCGCGGGGGCCGACGCCCTGCCGGCGGTCACCGACGACGCCGGCCTGGTGGAGCGCTTCGGCGGCCGGGTGGTGGTGGTGCCCGGCCACGAGGAGGCGTTCAAGGTGACCCGTCCGCTGGACCTCGTGCTCGCCGAGGCCGTTCTCGCCCGCCGGAGGGCCGCCGATGCCTACTGATCCCACGGCCTCCGGCCCGCGCGCCGAGGACGCGGCGCCGACCGCCCACGCCCCGGCGCCGCCCGCTGCGGACTCGCGGCCGCCGCTGATCCCCCGGGTGGGGATCGGCACCGATGTGCACGCCTTCGAGGCCGGGCGCCCGCTCTGGGTGGCCGGCCTGGAGTGGCCGGGCGCCGAGTACGGCCTGGCCGGGCACTCCGACGCCGACGTGGCCGCGCACGCCTCCTGCGACGCGCTGTTCTCGGCCGCCGGGATCGGGGACCTGGGCGCGCACTTCGGCACCGACCGGCCGGAGTGGTCGGGCGCGTCCGGCGTCCGACTGCTCGGCGAGGCGGCCCGGCTGGTGCGCGAGGCCGGTTTCGAGATCGGCAACGTCTCCGTCCAGGTGATCGGTGTCCGGCCGAAGATCGGCAAGCGGCGCGCCGAGGCGCAGGCCGCGCTCTCGGCGGCGGTCGGCGCGCCGGTCTCGGTCTCCGGGACGACGACGGACGGCCTCGGCCTCACCGGCCGGGCCGAGGGCCTCGCGGCGATCGCCACCGCGCTGGTGTACGAGCGCCGCTGACCCCGGGGCGGCCCGGGGTCCCGCACCAGGAGCGCCGGACAGCGGCAGGGGCGGCCCGGGGGCGGTAGGAGCGGTGGCGGCGGCCGGTAGGCCGTCCGGGTGGTCCGGGCCGGGAATACCCGGCCCGTGACGGGTGTTCAGGAGCCTTGGCCGGTGCCCGAGTCGCTACCGTTCGGAGCGGGCCGAGCGAGGCCCGCCCGCTCACTGCGGGCCGTCCGACGCCGCTTGACGAGAAGAGGTCCCCGATGGCCGCACAGCTCTCCGACCGGGCCAAGGCCCTGATCGACGGCAAGAGCTTCGCCGTGGTCTCCACCATCCAGCCCGACGGCAGCCCCCAGTCCTCGGTGGTCTGGGTCAAGCGGGACGGCGACGACGTCCTCTTCTCCACGGTGGAGGGCCGCCGCAAGCACCTCAACCTGCTGAAGGACCCGCGGATCTCGCTGGTGGTCAACCCGCCGGAGAGCCCCTACTCCTACGTGGAGTTGCGCGGCGAGGCCACCCTCACCCGGGAGGGCGGCAAGGAGCTGATCGACGAGCTGGCGCGCAAGTACCGCGGCGAGGAGTCCTACGGCTACGACGGCCCGGAGGACGTCCGGGTGGTGGTCCGGCTCAGCCCGCGCAAGGTGGTCGGCAACCTCTGAGAGAGCCAGGCGGAGCGGGTGACTCCGGTAGGCCATGAAGAAGAAACGGCGTAGCCGCGGTATTGACATTCGAGAATGTCGCGGGGCACCCCCTCATGCCCACTACGCTTGACGCTGTGAGCATTCGCCTGTACGACACCAGCACCCGCCAGGTACGCGACTTCGTCCCGCTTGTACCGGGTTGTGTCTCGATCTACCTGTGCGGCGCTACCGTCCAGTCGGCGCCACACATCGGGCACATCCGGTCCGGGCTCAACTTCGACATCATGCAGCGGTGGTTCGCCTACCGCGGCTACCAGGTGACCTTCGCGCGCAACGTCACCGACATCGACGACAAGGTCATCGCCAAGGAGCGCCAGCTCGGCACGCCGTGGTGGCAGATCGCCTACGCCAACGAGCGGGCCTTCAACGACGGCTACGCGGCGCTCGGCTGCCTCCCGCCGACCGTCGAGCCGCGGGCCACCGGGCACATCCCCGAGATGATCGAGATGATGCGGACGCTCATCGCGAAGGGGCACGCCTACGCGTCGGACGGAAACGTCTACTTCGACGTGAAGTCCTTCCCCGGCTACCTCGAACTCTCCAACCAGAAGCTGGAGAACCTGCGCCAGCCCGAGGGCGAGGGCGAGACCGGCAAGCGCGACCCGCGCGACTTCGCGATGTGGAAGTCCGCCAAGCCCGGTGAGCCGAGCTGGGACACCCCGTGGGGCAGCGGCCGTCCCGGCTGGCACCTGGAGTGCTCCGCGATGGCGCACAAGTACCTGGGCCGGGCCTTCGACATCCACGGCGGCGGGATCGACCTGATCTTCCCGCACCACGAGAACGAGATCGCCCAGTCCAAGGCGTACGGCGACGACTTCGCGAACTTCTGGGTGCACAACGCCTGGGTCACCATGAGCGGCGAGAAGATGAGCAAGTCGCTCGGCAACTCGGTGCTGGTCTCCGAGATGGTCGAGCGCTGGCGTCCGATCGTGCTCCGGTACTACCTGGCGGCCCCGCACTACCGCTCGATGATCGAGTACAGCGAGGAGTCGCTGCGCGAGGCCGAGGCCGGTTTCGGCCGGATCGAGGGCTTCGTCCAGCGCGTGGTCGAGCGCTGCGGCGCGGTCGACGCGGCGCCCGAGGTGCCGCCGGCCTTCGCCGAGGCGATGGACGACGACCTGGGCGTTCCCCAGGCGCTGGCCATCGTGCACACCGCCGTCCGGCAGGGCAACAGCGCCCTCACCGCGGACGACAAGGAGAACGCGGTGGCGCGTCTGGCCGAGGTCCGTGCGATGCTCGGAGTACTGGGCCTCGACCCGCTGGACCCGCAGTGGACCGGGGCCGAGCACGGTGAGGACCTCCACGGGGTCGTCGACTCGCTGGTCAGGCTGGTCCTGGAGCAGCGGCAGGCGGCCCGGACCCGCAAGGACTTCGCCACCGCGGATGCCATCCGTGACCAGCTCGGCGAGGCCGGGCTGGCGATCGAGGACACCCCGTCCGGCCCGCGCTGGACGATCAACAACCAGTAACTCCATCCGAGCGATGGGGTGAGGGTGGGCCGTACCGAACCGGTGCGGCCCTCCCGCATGACGTAGCGCATGTCGTCGGCCGGCACCGGGTTCACGGTGCGGCCGGGCATGCCGGACAGACAGGAAGTACAGCCATGGCCGGCAACAGTGCACGCAGGAACCGCCGCAACCCCGGGTCGAAGAAGGGCGCGAGTGTCGGTACCGGCGGCCACAGCCGGAAGGCGCTCCAGGGCAAGGGCCCGACGCCCCCCGGCGCGGAGCGCAAGGGGCACCCGAAGCAGCGCGCGGCCAACGCCGCGGTCAAGCGCGAGCGGGACGCCAAGGCCCGGGCCGGCATGCGCCGGGCCGGCGGTGGCGGCAAGGGCGGCCGTGGCGGTGCGGGCGCGGCGGAGCTGGTCTTCGGCCGCAACTCGGTGGTCGAGGCCCTGCAGGGCGGGGTGCCGGCCACCGCGCTCTACGTCCTGCAGTTCATCGACACCGACGACCGGGTGCGCGACGCCTTCCAGGCCGCCAACGACCGGGGCATCCCGCTGATGGAGGCCCCGCGCCCGCAGCTGGACCAGATGACCGGCAACATGAACCACCAGGGCCTGGTGCTGCAGGTCCCGCCGTACGAGTACGCGCACCCCGAGGACCTGCTGGCGCAGGCCGCGGACAACGGCGAGGACGCGCTGATCATGGCGCTCGACGGGGTCACCGACTCGCGCAACCTCGGCGCCGTCGTCCGCTCCGCCGCCGCCTTCGGCGCGCACGGCGTGGTCATCCCCGAGCGCCGGGCGGCGGGCATGACCGCCGGTGCCTGGAAGACCTCCTCCGGTGCCGCGGCGCGGCTGCCCGTCGCCCGGGCCACCAACCTGACCCGGACGCTGGAGGCCTACCAGAAGGCCGGCGTGATGGTGGTCGGCCTGGCCGCCGACGGCGAGGCCGAGATCGGTGACCTGGAGGCGCTGGCCGGTCCGGTCGTGATCGTCGCGGGCAGCGAGGGCAAGGGCCTGTCCCGGCTGGTCTCGGAGACCTGTGACATCCGCGTGCGGATCCCGATGCCGGGTGCCACCGAGTCGCTGAACGCCGGCGTCGCCGCGGGCATCGTGCTGTACGAGGCCGCGCGCCTGCGCAGCAAGGTCGGCTGACCCCTCCCGACGCGCGGCCCGGCCGGGCCGTCGTACCGCGGCGGGCCCGACCGGGCCGGTGGGCGGTACGGCGGTCCGGCCGGGCCGTTTCCGCGCCCGGGTGAGCCGTTTCGCCGCAGCACAGCGGGGTCGGGCGGCGCAGGAGATCTTCCGGATTCTCCGCAGTCCGCCCGCAATTCGGGTGAAAGCGATCGGGCCCGACCGGGCCCGATCGCTTTTCTCATGATCACTTCAAGTGGGCGCCGGACATCCACTCGGGAGAGTGTCCTAACCGGGTGTCACCCGGTTAGACGGGTGTGGACACCAGAACACCTCGGCGCCCCCTCCTGGGCAACGGCAGCACCGGGATAGACGCGGGCCCCGGCCTCAATACCGTCAAGGTGCCGTCCGACCCCGCGCGCCTCAGCGTCACCCAGGCCAGCTTCCGGCTGCGGCTCGGCACCCCGGTGGCGCCGCTGATCGACGCCCCGGCCGGAGCGCTCTCCACCGGGGCCGCGTTCGGCGACCCGTACGCCGGCCAGGGCCTGATCCGCCGTCCGCTGGTCACCCCGCAGGTGGTCGTGCCCGCCTCGGCCGTACCGGCGCTCGCCGGGGCCGGCGGTGCCGGCGCGCCGCGGCGCAAGGGCCGGGTCACCGCCGTCACCTGGAGCGGCCAGGCGCCCCCCGGGGACCAGGCGGCCACCCGGCTGCTGGAGGCCGTCCGGCTGACCGGCGTGCCCGCGCCGGCCGGGGTCGGCGGGCGCGCCCCGGGCGGCTCCACGGCCGACGACGACACCCGGGTGATCCCGTCGTACGCGGGTGCCCGGACGGTCCCGCGCCAGCCGCGCGAGGGCGCCGGTACCGCCACCGAGGCGGGCGTCGGCCCGGTCGGCGCGCCCCAGGGCTGGACGCCCAGCGGCGAGCTGCCCGAGGTCTCCGCCACCGCCGGTGAGGGCAAGCCGCCGTGGTACCCCGGCCGCCGGGTGGACCTCGGCCTGGTGCTGCTGCCGTTGCGCGTGGTGCTGGGCTCGCTCTCGGTCTACGCCGGGTTCAGCAAGCTCTGCGACCCGGTGTACTTCGACGGCGGCGAGCGCGGCTCGATGATGCGCTGGCTCTCCTCGCTGCACCCCTGGAAGGTCGCCGAACCGCTGCTGTCGTTCGCGATGGCGCACCCGGTGGGCTCGGGGCTGGTGGTCTCGTTCACCGAGATCGTGGTGGGCGTGCTGACCATCCTGGGCCTCTGGCAGCGGCTCGCGGCCGGAGCGGCGATGCTGCTCTCCGCCGCCCTGCTGTTCACCGTCAGCTGGCGGGCCGTGCCGGTCTACGACACGCCCGACCTGATCTTCCTGGCGGCCTGGAGCCCGCTGCTGATCGCCGGAGCGCCGTTCGCCTCGTTGGACGGGCGGCTCAACCTGGAGGCGTGGCGGCGCCACGGCTCGGGCGCGCCGGCGGCACTGCGCCGGCGGGTGCTGCGGCGCGGTGCGGTGGTCACCGCGGTCGTGGTCGGCCTGACCCTGCTGCTCGGGTCGATGCTGGGCGCGGCGGTCCGCACCGGCGGCCGTCCGCACCCCGGGCCGTCCCGGCCGGCGACGGACTACGGCACGCCGGTCTGGCCGAGTGGCGGGCCCTCCGCCACCCCCGGTGGGCAGGGGCCGTCCACCTCGCCCGCGCCCGCGCGGCCGGCCTCGCCGGCGGCCGGCTCGTCCGCGCCGTCGTCCTCGGCGCCGGCCCAGGGCGCGGCCTCGCCGAAGGCCGGGACGCCCACGCCGAGCGGCAAGGCGCGGTCCACCAAGCCGGAGAGCGGTCCGAGTTCGGCCCCGGCGGCGCCGCAGACCGCGGCCCCGGCCGCCTCGGCGCCCGCGTCGCGCAGCACCCCGGCGCCGGGCAACGGTTCGGGGACGGCGCCCAAGCCGAGCCCGAGCAGCAGCTCCGGCTCGGGGCTGCTCGGCGGCGTGCTGGGCAGCGGGCCGCTGGCCGAGCTGTCCGGCGGCGGGGCCCGGAACTCCCGGCCGGGGTCGCCGACGGCGACCTGACGGGCCGTCGGGCCCCTCGGGGACGACAGGTGGCCGGGTGCTCCGTGGGGGAGCACCCGGCCACCTGCTCGTGGTCCCGGGGCCGGGGGCCGTGGGGCCGCCGCCGGGGTGGGTCACCGGGGCGTGTGGCCGGCTCCGGCGGCGAGTTCCTTGGCCGCCTCGGTGAGGTCCTTCGCGGTGTCGATGGCGCGCCAGTAGACGCCCTGCGGCAGCTGGTACCCCGCCAGGCGCTTGCCGCGCGCGAGTTGGGGGAACGTGGTCCGCTCGTGGTCCCCGACGTCCGGCAGCAGCTCGGCGAACTCCGGGCTGAAGACGTACAGGCCGGCGTTGATCAGGAAGGGCGAGGGCGGCGCCTCGATGAAGTCCAGCACGTTGCCGAACTGGTCCGTCTCCACCGCGCCCCACGGGATGCGCGGACGGGCCAGGGCGAGCGTCGCCACGGCGTCCCGCTCGTGGTGGAAGGCGGCCATGTCGCGCAGGCTGAAGCGGGTCCAGATGTCGCCGTTGGTGGCGTACCAGGGCTCGTCCGGCCGGGGCAGCGCCTTGGCGGCGTACTTCAGCCCGCCGCCGCGGCCCAGCGGTTCGGCCTCGACGACGGTGCGGACCTTCAGCGGCAGGTCGGTCCGGTCGAGCCACTCCTCCAGCACGCCGGCCAGGTGACCGCACGAGATGACCACGTCGGTGACGCCCTCGGAGGCGAGCCAGGAGAGCTGGTGTCCGAGGATCGGCGTCCCCGTGCCGGGGATCTCGACCAGCGGCTTCGGCCGGTCGTCCGTGTAGGGCCGCAGCCGGGAGCCCTGGCCGCCGGCCAGGATGACGGCCTGGGTGACGGCCGTCGTGCCGGGCGGGGCCGCCGACGGCTGTGGTGCCTGAGCCGTCTGCGGAACCTGCGATGCCTGCGATGCCTGCGGAGCCTGGGCGGGCGTGAGGTCGGCGGCGGAGCCGGAGTCAGCGGTCATGCCTGCACAATAGGGCGGCCGCCGGGGCGTGGCACCCCTAGGCGGCGATCCCGGAGGCGAACGAGCCGTCACAGACCGGCCGGGCGAAGGACCGGGCGCGCTGGACGTCCCCCTGGTACTTGCGCACGGCCGCCTTGCCGAGCTCACCGGCGAGCGAGGTGCAGTACGGCGTCAGGGCCGGCTGCTCGCGCATCGAGCGCTCCAGCAGGTCCAGCGCGCTGCCCGGGTTGTGCGCGCGCAACTCCTCCAGCAGGGCCACACGCAGCGCGTCCTGCGGAGCCAGGCCCTCCGGGGCCTTGGCCGCGGGCACCCGGCCGATGCCGGCGCCGTCCTCGCTGGAGGCTGCCACGACCTGCTGGTCCAGCCCGGTCGGCGGAGCCCACGGCACCCTGGTCACGGCGAGGGTGCCGGTGGTCACCAGGACCACGGGCAGGGTCAGGGCGATGGTCTGGCCGATTCGGCGAACTAGCTGCTTCACGCTCAGGAGAGTAGCGCTGGGTGGGGCCCGGATCGCCCTCCGTTACACCATCGAGTGACGGGGTGTCCGGGTTCGTCCCTTCACCGTGTTGACGCGGGTGGTGCGGACGGCCGAACGACGGCGGAGCCCCGCCGGACCGCGTGGTCCGGCGGGGCTCCGCCCCAGGTCGTTCGCCGCCGCGAGCGTCAGTTGCTCAGGCGGGCACCGCTGCTGGTGGAGAACACGTGGGTCTCGTTGGCGATCGGCACGACGTGGATGGTCTCGCCGCGCTGCGGGATCTGGCGGCCGTGCACGCGCACGACCAGGTCCTTGTCCTCGCCGCCGAGCTTGGTGGTGCCGTAGACGAAGCCGTCCGAGCCGAGCTCCTCGACCACGTTGACGGTCACGGCGACGCCCTCGATGCCGCCGGCCGGGACGATCTCGAAGTGCTCCGGGCGGACGCCGACGGTCACCGACTTGTCGGTGCCGGCGCCGGAGAGGTCCTCGCGGGAGATGTTGACGATCGAGCCGCCGAACTTCACCCCGCCGTCCACCAGCGGCACGTCGATCAGGTTCATCGCGGGCGAGCCGATGAAGCCGGCCACGAAGAGGTTGGCGGGCCGGTCGTACATGTTGCGCGGGGTGTCGACCTGCTGCAGCACGCCGCCCTTGAGGACCGCGACGCGGTCGCCCATGGTGAGCGCCTCGGTCTGGTCGTGGGTGACGTACACGGTGGTGATGCCCAGGCGGCGCTGCAGGCCCGCGATCTGGGTGCGGGTGGAGACGCGGAGCTTGGCGTCGAGGTTCGACAGCGGCTCGTCCATCAGGAAGACCTGCGGCTCGCGGACGATCGCGCGGCCCATCGCGACACGCTGGCGCTGACCGCCGGAGAGCGCCTTCGGCTTGCGGTCCAGGTACTCGGTGAGGTCGAGGATCTTCGCGGCCTCTTCGACCTTGGTGCGGATCTCGGTCTTGTTGACGCCCGCGATCTTGAGCGCGAAGCCCATGTTCTCCGCGACGGTCATGTGCGGGTAGAGCGCGTAGTTCTGGAACACCATCGCGATGTCCCGGTCCTTCGGCGGCAGGTGCGTGACGTCGCGGTCACCGATGCGGATCGCGCCGGCGTTCACGTCCTCCAGGCCGGCCAGCATCCGGAGGCTGGTGGACTTGCCACAGCCGGAGGGGCCGACCAGGACGAGGAACTCACCGTCCGCGATCTCCAGGTCCAGCGCGTCCACGGAGGGCTTGTCGGACCCGGGGTAGACACGGGTCGCCTTGTCGTACGTCACAGAAGCCATGGCTGTGCTCTCCTTCACCGGCAGGAACGTGCCGGACGATCCGAGTAAAGGTGGATGTCGTGCGCGGGCCCGCTCCTGGTCCGAACCACGGCGCGGGTCAACTCCGGGCGACGCTACCTGCGCCTACGCCGCTTGTCAGCCCCCGGAACCCTGGAATTCGGCATCGGTTCCATCACGCCCGCCCCACCCGCGATCCCCCGGATATGCCACCACCGCCCCACGGCCGCCCGGTAGACTGCCCCCGGTGCCGCCGTGACCTCGTCGCGGACGGTCACCATGCCTCCTTAGCTCAGCTGGCCAGAGCACCGCTCTTGTAAAGCGGGGGTCGTCGGTTCGAACCCGACAGGGGGCTCGGTGCTCGAAGGGTCGGTCGGGCCGGGGTGATCCCGGGCGGGCCGGCCCTTCGTCGTCGTGGGGCGGGAGGCCCGGCCGCCCCGGCCGTCAGGCGCCCAGCTCCTCCCCATGGCCCCGCCCTCCCCGGCCGGGTTGCCTGACGCCTGGTCAGCGTGTTTGCGGCGCAATGGCCGTGAGCGCCGCCGGTCGGCCATGGGGCGGTCGCGGGCCGCGGGCGAGGAGGGGCTCCCGAGCCCCGCGCGCGAGGTGGCGGGAACGTCGCGGAGCGTGGCCGACCGGGCGCGGAGGGCGCGGGTGGCCGTGCGGCGGGCACGGGTGCCGGAGCGGTCGTACGGTGGAGGGGCGGGGGCGAACGGAGGAGGTTGGCCATGCCCGGTTCTCTCACCATCAGCCACCACGAGGCGGCGGTCGCCCTCGATCACGCGGATGCCAAGCGCCTCGCCACGGTGCTGGAGGAGCTCGCGTACCTGCTGGAGATCCCGGGGCCGAACCGGATCAACGAAGCGCAGCTCGACGCCCTGTGCGAGGGCCGGGCGGCCGACCGGACCGAGCTGTCCCGATGGTCGCGCGGGATCGCCGCCGAGCTGAAGGGGCGGCTCTAGGGACGGTCCGGCCACGCCGGGCGGACCCGCCGTACGATGGCGAGCGGGGCGGGTGGTCCTCGCGCGCCCCGCGGGTACCGGCGTGGCCGGTGGCCGGCCCGGCGGAGGAGGGCGGGGGCCCGAGCGTGCCGCAGTCCGTGTCACAGCCCACGGCGATGTCCTGGATGACGGTGGAGACGCCGCTGCCGAGCGGTCCGATGCACATCGCGGTGACGCCGCTGGGAGTGGCGGCCGCGGGCTACCTGGGGCAGCCGGGCGAGCGGCCGCCGTGCACCGACCGGTCGAAGATCGACGCGGTCACCGGGCGGATAGCCGAGTACCTGGCGGGCGGGCGGCGGGAGTTGGGGCTGCCCATCGACTGGAGCCTGAGCACCGGACCGCATCGCGCGGTGCTGCGGACGCTCTGGCACGAGGTGCCGTTCGGGCGGACCATCACCTACGGCGAACTGGCGGCCCGCAGCGGGGTGTTCGAGGGTGTCACGGAGCCGGGGCTGGCGGCCAGGACGGTCGGTCAGATGATGGCGGCCAATCCCGTCGCGCTGCTGGTGCCGTGCCACCGCGTGGTGGCGGCGGACGGCATCGGCGGATTCGGCGGCGGCCGGGTCGGGATCGACGTCAAGCGCTGGCTGCTCACCCTGGAGGGCGTGCTGGAGCCGACGCTGGACTGGGACGGCCCGCTGTAGCGGGGCCGGGCGGAGCACGGGCGGCGACCGGGGCGGTGGCCGCCGACGGGGTGGCGCCGGCGGCGGTTCGCGGGTGTCGGTACGGGTGTCAGTGCACGAGTTCGACCGCGGCCGGACCGCGGTCGAACGAACCCTGGCGCGGCAGGACCGGCTGGATTCCGGAGACCAGGGTGTAGTCGATCCCGGCCGGATCCCCGGTGGGCACGGTGTCCGGCCGCTCGCCGAGCGCCAGCTGCACCGCGTTCCAGGGCAGGTTGAGGCCGCACAGGCGCAGCTGGTGCAGACCGCCGGAGGGGCGGGTGTTGACGTCGATGACCACCGGCTCCCCGGCCAGGTGGCGGAACTGCACGTTGGACAGGAAGGACATCCCGACGGACTCGATCAGCCGGCGGGTGGGCTCCAGGTACCGCGGTGCGGTGGTGAAGCTCCGGCGGCGCCGGTGCTTGCTGCGGCCGACCGCGGCGAGCAGGGTGCCGTCGCGGTCGCCGAGGCAGTCGACCGATATCTCGGGACCCTCCAGGTAGGGCATCACCAGCAGGTCGGCCGGCTCGTCGGCGGCCGCCAGCGCGGCGGCCACCTGGTCGACCTGGACCCGGCTGTCCCAGCCGGCCAGCCGGTGCAGGCCGAAGGGCTCGCGGGTGAGCATCCGGAAGCCCTCGCCGCCGGCGCCGGAAGCGGGCTTGAGGCAGGCGGTGAGCCCGGCGGACTCGATCCGGTCGACGGCGGCGAGCAGGTCGTCGGCGCTCCGGACCAGCCACCACGGCGGGGTGGGCAGCCCGGCGGCGGCGATCGCCGCGTAGCCGTCGGCCTTGCTGTCGAAGGCCGCGATGGCGGTGGCGGGCGGGCAGACGAGGGCGGTGCCGATCGCCTCGAACTCCTGGTGGTGCAGCGAGATCGCGAGCTGGTTGAGCCGGGGCAGGAAGACGTCGATCGCGTGGCGGGCGCAGTAGTCGAGCGCGTAGGCGACGTAGGCGTCCGGGGGGAGGTCTGCCGGTTCCAGGGTGGCGTGGTCGGCGGCGGCGAGCACCGGGGAGTCGGCGTCGACGTGGGTCGCGTGGATCCGGACGGGGCGCGGCGCGGCGCGCAGCTGTTCGATGAAGAAGACGTTCTCGGCGTAGGTGCGGTTGAGCCAGACACGTACGGGGGCACTCATGAAGGCCTCCCAGGGCAGGGGTGAACGAGGGGGAGGGCATCCGGTGCGGCCACTCGTTCGTCACTGGCCCCGTGGCCCTTGAGGCGCACCTTAGCGGCCCGGCTCGCCGGGGTGGACGGCGGGTGGGCCGGTGGCCGGGGCGGGGTCCGGCCGGGGGTCGGCCGCGGGTGGCGTCGGGGTGCGGCCGGGGTCCGGGAGGAGGGGTTCGACCGCGTTCGAATAGGGATCGAACTGAAATAGATCAGGTGATCTAGTGGTCCTATTTGTTCGGTTATTCCGACCACTCGAAAGAGTGATTGTGGAAGCCTTCGAATGGGCCCATCATGATTCTTGCAAGGCGACACTTCATCGGGTATGCGAAAGGCTCCCTATGTCGACCGAAACCAACGTCGGTATTCCTGCGCCGGGCGGTACGCCGCAATCCGGTTCGCAGCAGAGCCTCGGTACGGCCGGCGCGAGGAACCTCGCGACGACCACCAAGTCCGCGCCGCAGATGCAGGGCATCAGCCCGCGCTGGCTGCTCAGGATGCTGCCGTGGGTCCAGGTCTCCGGCGGTACCTACCGGGTCAACCGGCGCCTTCGGTACGCGGTCGGCCGCGGCCGGGTGAGTGTCGTCCAGACGGGCTCCGAGGTGCGGATCGTCCCGCCGACCCTGCGCGAGGTGCCGGTGCTGCGCGGGTTCGAGGACGACGCGCTGCTGGAGGCGCTGGCCGGTCGCTTCGTCCAACGCGATTTCTCCGCCGGTGAGGTCCTGGTCACGGCGGGGACGCCGATCGACGAGGTCCTCATCATCGCGCACGGCAAGCTCGACCGGTGGGGAACGGGCAAGTACGGCGAAGAGGTGGTGCTCGGCTCCCTCGCCGACGGCGACCACCTGGGCGACGAGGTGCTCCAGCGCGAGGACGGCAGCTGGCCGTACGCGGTGAAGGCCGCCACCGCGGGCACGCTGCTGGCGCTCTCCTGGCCGTCGTTCCAGGAGCTCGCGGAGCGTTCCGAGGCACTGCAGCTGCAGATCATGGACTACCTGGCGGGCTTCCAGCAGGCGCAGAACAAGCACGGCGAGGCGGCGATCGAGCTCTCCGCCGGGCACCACGGCGAGTACGAGCTGCCCGGCGCCTTCGTGGACTACGAGCTGAAGCCGCGCGAGTACGAGCTGAGCGTCGCCCAGACGGTGCTGAAGGTGCACAGCCGGGTCGCCGATCTCTACAACCAGCCGATGAACCAGACCGAGCACCAGCTCCGGCTGACCATCGAGGCGTTGCGCGAGCGCCAGGAGGCCGAGCTGATCAACAACCCGGAGTTCGGGCTCCTGCGGAACGCCGCGTACGAGCAGCGGATCCAGACCCACTCCGGCCCGCCCACCCCGGACGACATGGACGAGCTGCTGAGCCGGCGCCGCGGCACCAAGATGTTCCTCGCCCACCCCAAGGCGATCGCCGCCATCGGCCGGGAGTGCAACCGCCGCGGCCTCTACCCGGACACCGTCGAGGTCCAGGGCAAGCCGGTGTTCGCCTGGCGGGGGGTGCCGGTCTTCCCGTGCAACAAGATCCCGGTCGTCGGTGGTCACACCAGCTCGATCCTCGCGCTGCGCACCGGCGAGGACAACCAGGGCGTCATCGGGCTGCACCAGACCGGAATTCCCGATGAATACCAGCCGAGCCTCTCGGTGCGGTTCATGGGGATCAGCGAGAAGGCCGTCATTTCCTATCTCGTCAGCGCCTACTACTCCGCCGCCATTCTGGTGCCCGACGCGGTGGGCGTACTGGAGAACGTCGACGTCGCGCACCACCACGACTGACCGGGGTCGATCGGCATCGCGCCGTCCGGCCGGTCGCGGGGGTCCCGCGGCCGGCCGGACGGCGCCCACCATCAGGGGGAGGAACCCATGGGAAGTTTCACGTTGGAGCGGGAGCACCGGGAGGGCCACGAGGCGGAGGACGTGCTCGCCCGCACCCGCGGTCTGGTCGATCCGGTCCTGCGCGCCGCGGTCGACTCGCTGCCCGGCTCGATGCGCAAGGTGGCCGGCTACCACTTCGGCTGGTGGGAGGCCGACGGCTCGCCGGCCGCCGCACCCTCCGGCAAGGCGATCAGGCCGGCCCTGGTCCTGGCCGCCACCCAGGCGCTCGGCGGCACCACGGTGACCGCCACCGCGGCGGCGGCGGCCGTCGAGCTCGTCCACAACTTCACCCTGCTCCACGACGACGTCATCGACCGTGACGAGACCAGGCGCCACCGCCCCACCGCCTGGCGGGTGTTCGGCACCACCGAGGCCATCCTGGCGGGCGACGCCATGCACTCGCTGGCGCTGCGCCTCCTCGCGGAGGACACCCACCCGGCCGCGCAGGGCGCGATCCGCCGGCTCACCGACTGCGTGGTCGAACTCTGCGAGGGCCAGCAGATCGACTGCGCCTTCGAGCAGCGCAGTGACGTTTCGCTCGCCGAGTGCCTGGCGATGGCGGAGGCGAAGACGGGTGCGCTGCTCGGTGCCGCCTGCGCGATGGGCGCCCAGTACGCGGGCGCCTCGGAGGAGGCGGCGCAGGCGATGGACGGCTTCGGCCGGGAGATCGGCCTGGCGTTCCAGCTCATCGACGATCTGATCGGGATCTGGGGGGATCCCGCCGTCACCGGCAAGCCGGTCGGGGCGGACTTGGTGGCACGCAAGAAGTCCCTGCCGGTGGTGGCGGCGCTGGGCTCCGACACGCCGGACGGGCGGGCGCTGGCCGAGTTGTACGCGCTCGCGCGTCCGCTCAGCCCGGAGGAGTTGAGCCGTTGCGCGGCCGCGGTGGAGGGTGCGGGCGGCCGGGGCTGGGCGCAGGGGGAGTCGTGCGAGCGGATGGCCGCCGCGCTCGGCCAGTTGGCGACGGCGGTGCCCGAGCCGTCCGCGGCCGACGAGCTGCTGGCGCTCGCGGAGTTGGTCACCCGGCGGACGCACTGACCGGGGGTCCGTCGGCCGCGGCGCACGGTGCGGTCCGCGCCGCCCGGCGCGTGTGCCGGTTCCTGTCGCCCAGGGCGTGCGCACTGATCGCGTAGGTCCGGCGACCACAGCCCCGGTCTCCCGGCCCACCCGGGCCCGACGGACCCGCCGGACCCGCCTGGCTCGCCGCCTCGATAGGGCGGCGAGCCAGGCAGCGTCGGTGCGCAGGGCGCGGCCCGCATCGCGCTACGCGAGGGCGGCGAGCAGGCGCTGCTCCTTGGCGGGGACCATGCCGGCCTTCTGAGCGGCACCCTTGCGGCCCTTGAGCCCGTCGGTGTCGGTGTCCTCGGCCGGGCCGCGCGCGCGGAGCCAGGCCCAGGTGTCCCGGGCGGTGTCGGCGAACGGCCGACACCGCAGGCCGGCCGCCTGCGCCCGGGCGGTGTCGGCGAGCCAGACGCCCGCCAGCTCCGGCACGTCGGGTGCCCAGAGCGGGAGTTCGCTCCAGGGCTGGACGCTGTCCGGACCTTCGGCGAGCAGCGGGCCGTCCTCGACCCAGACGAGCTCCGCCGGCGGGTGGGCGGCGCCGTCTCCGTCGACGGTCTCACCGACCACCTCGACGCAGGTCGCCAGGAACTCCCCGAAGGTGACGTTCCCGGCCGGGGCGGTGGTGAGGTAGCGCCCGGTGCGACCGGCCTCCAGCGCGGTCACGCCGAACACCGCGAAGTCGCGGACGTCGATGACCTGCATCGCCCGGGTCGGGTCACCCGGAGCCAGTACCCGGCCGCCGCGGGCCATCCGCTCCAGCCACCACGGCAGGCGGCCGCCGTTCTCGTGAGGGCCGATCAGCAGGCCGCTGTTGAGGATCAGCGTGCGGTCGGCCCCGAACCCCTCCAGCACCGCGCGTTCGCAGCCGGCCTTGAGGGGGTTGCCGGGGGGCTGGTCGGGCGGGGTGTCGGCGGGGCAGGGGTGCAGGGGCGCGGTCTCGTCCACCGCCCGGGCCGGCCAGTCGGCGAAGGCGTGCACGGAGGAGACGAAGGTGTAGTGGTCCGCGTGCGCGCGCAGCAGCCGGGCGGAGAGCGCGGCCTGGGCGGGCTGCTGCGCCGAGGTGTCGACGACGGCGTCCCACCGCCGTCCCTCGACCAGCCGGGCCAGGTCGTCGGCGGAGTCGCGCTCGCCCCGGACGGTCTCGACGCCGGGCAGGTCGCCGCCGGAGCGGCCGCGGTTGAAGGTGGTCACGTCGTGGCCCCGGTCGAGGGCCTGCGAAGCGTAGGCCCGTCCGAGGAAGGACGAACCGCCGAGCAAGAGGATCTTCATATCGCCAGCCTCTCCCGGTCGGACCCGCCACAGGCTTCCGTTCGCGGTGGGCGGACGCACCCGGAGGTACCCCGGGCCTACCCGGAGGTACCCCAGGCGCACTCCGGACGCACCCGGAGCTACCTCGGAGGTACCCCAGGCGTACTCCGGAAGCATCGCGAATCCACTCCGGACGTACCCCGGACGCCCGGGTGCGCGGGCGGGGCCCCTTCCGGCATCGCCGACATGCTGATCGACTGGGCCGCCCCTAGGATCCGTTTGAACCTGTATGTCCGGATAAGGGGCATGCGCCGAGGCAGGGGAGAGCGACAGCATGGGCAACCCGGCACTCGTGGATCCGGCCACCGTCCGCGCGACCGCCGCCGAGGCATGGATCTGGGGGTTCCCGCTCCTGGAGAACTACCGGACGCTCTACCCGCAGGCCGTCGACGACGCGGACCCCCGACACATCGGCGGCTTCGGCGTCTTCCGGCACCATGCGCAGCCCTCCACCCCGGCGACCACCGATGTCGTCACGCCCGACAACGACACCCGGTACTCCTGGGCCTGGCTCGACCTCCGGGCCGAACCGTGGGTCGTCTCGGTGCCCGCCGAGGACCGCTACTACGTCCTCCCACTGCACGAACTCGACACCTCCTACGCCGGGTTCATCGGCACCCGGGCCACCGGCCGGGAGGCCGGCGACTACCTGGTGGCGGGCCCCGGCTGGCAGGGCGCGGTGCCCGAGGGCACGGCCGGTGTCATCCGCACCGCCACCGAGCTGATCGGCATCGTCGGCCGCACCCACCTCGGCGGTACCTCACCGGAGGCGGTCGAGGAGCTGAAGGGCCTCCAGCGGCAGTACCGGCTGCGCCCGCTGCACGAGTACGCGGGCACCGCGGCACCGCCGCCCGCACCCAACCCCGTCTGGCCGGTCTGGCGGGAGGAGGTGCTGGGCACCATCGAGTTCTTCGGCTTCCTCGACTTCCTGCTCGGCTTCTGCCCCGTGCTGCCCGCCGACGCCGACCTGCGCGGCCGGCTCACCGATCTGGGCATCGACGGCCGGGGCGAGTTCGAGCCCGCCGCGCTGCCGATCGAGGTCCGCGCCGAGATCGGGCGCGGCATCGCCGACGCCCGGGCCGAACTCACCCGGGCCGCCGAACGCGCCGCGGATCGGACCGGGGAAGGGGCCGGGGACACGGCCGGCCTCTCCGGCACGCGCGAGCGGCTCGGCACGGACCACCTCCGGCGGGCCGTCGGCGCCTTGCGGGACCTGTACGGGCTGCCCGTCGAGGAGGCCTGGTACGGCGCCTGGACGGCCGACAGCGACGGCAACAGCCCGCCGAACACCGGCGAGCACGACTACGTCCTGCGCTTCGGACCGGACTCGCTGCCGCCCGCGCGGTTCTTCTGGTCGGCGACCATGTACGCGCTCCCCGGGCGCCGGCTGGTCGACAACCCGCTGGACCGCTACTCGATCGGCGACCGCACCCCCGGGCTGGCCCACGACCCGGACGGCGGCCTCACCCTCTACCTCCAGCACAAGCGCCCGGCCGACGCCCAGCACTCGGCCAACTGGCTGCCCGCGCCCGACGGCCCGTTCGAGGTGGTCGTCCGGCTCTACGGACCGGACGAGCGGGCCCGCCAAGGCCGTTGGGCGCTCCCACCGCTGACGCCACGCTGAGCCCGGCACCGCCTCCAGCCCCGCGAGCAGCACCACCCACCTGCGACCCGCCACCCACCTGCGACCTGCCACCACCCACGACCCGCCGCCCACCTACGACCCACCACCGACACACCCCGACCCCGCCACCCGGACCCCGAGAAGGACTACCGATGACCCAGCCCGAGCTGGAGGCCCTGGCCGCCGACGCCTACGTCTACGGCTACCCGCTGGTCTCCGACCTCACCATGGTCGAGCGCTTCACCGCGGGCGGCCTGGGGACCCTGCCGGCGGCCCCCTTCAACGACTTCAGCCACGCGACCAGACTGGCCGGCCCGGACGACCCCTTCGTCTCCGTCAACAACGACACCGTCTACTCGATCGCCCAGCTCGACCTCTCCGAGGGTCCGCAGGTGCTGCGGGTACCGGACACCGCCGGGGCCTACTACGTCCTGCAGTTCGTCGGCGCGTGGACCGACAACTTCGCCTACCTCGGCCGGCGGGCCACCGGCACCGGCGCGCAGACCTGGCTGGTCGTCCCGCCCGGCTGGCACGGGACCCCGCCGGACCGGGAACGCGTGATCGTCTCGCCGACCACCGTGGCCACCGTCGTCGGCCGCTTCGCCTGCACCGGCCCGGAGGACCTGCCACGCGTCCGGGCCCTCCAGGAAGGGCTGACGCTCGAACCGCTGGAGCCGGGCGGCCTGGCCGCCGGGCTGCCCGAGCCGGACCCCGCGGTGCCGGAGCGGCTGGCCTTCTTCGAACGGCTGCGGATCTGGATGGCGGCCTTCCCGCCCGCCGGGCCGGACGTCGAGTACCAGCAGCGCTTCGCCCCGCTCGGCCTGCTCGACACCGGACCGTCGCCGTACCGCGCCGCCGAGCCCGAGTGGACCCTCGCCCTGCTCAAGGGCCTGGCCGCGGGCCGGGAACGGGTCGAGGCCGCCACCCGGCCGCCGGAGGACCACCCGGCCGGCGAGTGGCGCTCCGGGCTGCACCTGTTCGACTTCAACGTCGACTTCCTCGGCCCCGGCACCATCGACGACCCGGAGTGGCGCATCCCCGACCGCCGCGCCGCCTACCTCAGCCGCGCCGCCGCCGCCCGCGCCGGACTCTGGGGCAACCACGCGTACGAGGCCACCTACGCGATGACGTACGACGACGCCGACGGGCGGCCGCTGAGCGGCGCCCACAGGTACACGCTGCGCCTGGACCAGCCGCCGCCGGCCGAGGCCTTCTGGTCCGTCACCATGTACGGCCTGCCGGACTACTACCTGGTCGCGAACCCGATCGAGCGCTATTCGATCGGCGACCGGACGCCTGGTCTGGTCTACGCCGAGGACGGCTCGCTGACGCTCCGGCTCCAGCACGACCGCCCCACCGACCCGGCGGAGGAGGCGAACTGGCTGCCGACCCCGGCGGGGGAGTTCCGGCCGATCATCCGGCTCTACCAGCCGAAGCCGGCCGCCCTCGACGGCACCTACCGGGTGCCGCCGATCCGGCGGAGCTGAGCGGGTTGTCCGCACACCGGTGACCGGGAGGAGTCGGGATGGGTGACGCCGTCGGCCAGATGCTGGCCTCGGCCGTCGGCATCGCGCTCAGCCCGATGCCGCTGATCGCCGTGATCCTGATGCTGGCCACCCCGCAGGGCCGGACCAACGGGCCGGCCTTCACGGGCGGCTGGGTGGCGGCGCTGGGGGCGGTGGTCGCGGTGGTGGTGTCGGCCGGCTCCGGGCTGAGTACCGGCTCCGCCCCGCCGGCCTGGGCGTGGTGGCTGAAGCTGGCGCTGGGCGCGCTGTTCCTGCTGCTGGGGTTCGAGCAGTGGCGGGGCCGCCCGCGCGAGGGCCATGTGCACGCGCCGCCGACGTGGATGCGGGCGATCGACCGCTTCACCCCGGTCCGGGCGGCCGGCCTGGGCGCCGCCCTGGTGGTGGCCAACCCGAAGAACCTGGTGCTGGCGGTGGGCGGCGCGGTCTCGATCGCCACCAGTACGGCCTCCGGCGGCGGCAAGGCGGGCGCGGCCGCGCTGATGGTGGTGATCGGCTCGCTCTGCACGGTGGTGCCGCTGGCGGTGTCCCGGTTCGGCGGCGACCGGTCGACCCGGGTGCTGGGTGAGTGGAAGGCGTGGATGGCCGCGCACAACGCGGCCATCATGATCGTCCTCCTGGTCGTCCTCGGGGCGAAGTACCTCGGCGACGGCATCGCCGGGCTGACCGGCTGAGCCACTGGGCCGGGGGCGGGCGACGGGCCGGGGGCAGCGCGTCGCCACCCCGGCCCGTGCCTCCCGCCCCCCTCCCGGTTCAGCGCGGCGAAGCGGGCGCCGACGCGCCGCCCCTCGGCGCCGACGCGCCGCCCCTCGGCGCCGACGCGCCGCCCCTCGGCGCCGACGCGCCGCCCCTCGGCGCCGGCGACGCCGACCCGCCCGGCGACGCGGCCCCGCTGGGCGTGCCTGTCCCTGTCCCCGTCCCAGTCCCCGGATTGGTCGGAGCGCCCGTGGGCGCCCCCGTCGGCGGGCCCGTCGGAGCCCCGGTCGGTGTCGCCGGGGGAGCGGGCGTCGGCGTGCCGCTCGGCGCGGCCGTCGCCGTCGGTCCGGTCGGCGCCGCCGTGGGCCCGGGCCCGGTCGGGGTACCACCGGTCGGCGGGCCCGTCGGCGTACCGCCGGTGGGCGTCGGCCCCGGATCGGTCGGGGCCGAGGTCGGCTCGCCCGGCGCCGAGGTGCTGCCGCCCCGGTGGTGCGGGCCGCCCTCCAGGGTGACCACCGCCTGCGAGGGCGGCAGGGCGATCCGGGCGGTCCAGTGCGCGTCCGGCGCGAGGTCCTCGTCGACGGTGACGATCACCGTGATCCGCTGGCCCGGTGCGAGCGTTCCGGCGTCCCGGCTGAGGCGCAGCCAGGCGGCCCCCACCTCGGCGTGCCAGCGGATCTCGGTGGCGCCGGAGTTGGTCAGGGTGAGGACGGTGCGGTTGCCGTACTCGCCGGCCTCGACGGTCAGCAGCCCGACCGGCGCGCCGGCCGGTGCCCCCGGACCACCGGCGGGGCCTGCGGCGCCCGGTGCGGTGCCCGGGCCGCCGGTGACGGCGGGGGCCGGTGCGGCGACCAGCGTCGGACTGCCGAGCGGGGTCGCGCCCCGGCCGGGGACCGGAATCGCGGGGCCCTGGATCCCCGGGAGCAACGTTTCTGCACCCCTGGCCCCGGCCAGCTCCAGCCCCGCCACCGCCGGGGCCGCGCCCACGGCCCCCACCACCCCGCCGGGCAGCCCGGACTGCCCGGCCACCGCCCCCGGCCCGCCCGGCCGGTGCCCGGCGGACCGCGCGTCGTCCTCGACCCGGACCGAGGAGACGGAGGCCGCCGCCCCGGTGCCGCCGCCACCCCGGTGGCCGGCCCAGAGCGCCACCACCGGCGCGGCCAGGACGGCGGCCAGCACCCCGGTGGTCACCACCCGGCGGCGGACCGCCCGGGCCCGGCCGCTGTCCGGCGCCCGGTGGCGCGGGAACCCTCCCTGGTCGAACCGGAGACCGGGCTCGACCACCGGGGCCGGCCCCGAGGACCTCCGCCGTGCCGCCTCCTCCGCCGCACGGGGCAGGAACACCGCCCCGCCGGTCCCTGCCCCGGTCGCCGCCGGGGCCGCCGGGGCGGACAGGACCGGCAGCCCGGACAGGCCGTCGGCGCCCTGCGTCACCTCGCCGGCCACCCGCTCGGCGGTGCCCCGACAGGTCGGGCAGTCCGCCACGTGCTGCACCAGCTCGCGGCGCAGCGCGGGGCCGAGCACCCAGTCCCGCCAGCTCTCCGCCCCGGCGCCACCGAGCCGGTCCAGTTCGGGGCAGCTGCCGACACCGAGCACCAGCAGCGCCGCCCTGGTCCGGCCGACCTCGGCCTCGGCCGAGGCGAGCAGTGCGCGGCAGCTCTCGAAGGGGACGCCCAGGACGGCCGCCACCTCGATCGGGCTCAGCCGGTGGCGCACCGACAGCTCCAGCGCCTCGCGCTGCTCGGGGTCGGTGCCGGCCGCCTCGGGCCAGGCCAGCGAGGCCAGCTCCCGGCGCCGACGGCCCACCTCCGAGGCCGAGGGCCCGGCGGCGGAGTCCGACGGGCCCGCACCGCCGGTACCCGCACCGGTCACCGCGTCGAGCAGGCCGGCGACGGCGGCGGCCCCGGCGGCGGCACCAGGACCGGCAGCGCCACCGCCGCCGAGTCCGCCCCCGTCCTCCAGGCGCCGCAGGCAGCAGTACCGGGCCAGCGAGTACAGCCAGGCCCGGACCATCCCCGGTTCGGCGAGCCGGACCCCGTGCCGCCGCGCCAGCTCGCGCACCTCGCGCAGGGCGGCCGCGGCCGCGTCGTGCTCGCACAGCACCGAGAGGCAGTAGGTGAACAGGCCGTCCACCTGCCGGTCGTACGCCGCGAGCACGGGGTCGCGCGGCCCTTCGATACGCGTTGTCACCCGTCCGACGGTAGAGAGACCCGGGCCCCCGCCCGGGCTCTTCGCTGCTGTTGTACTTCTTTCGGGTAACAACATCGCCCATTCGTGGACCGGAGGTGCCCGCACCGTCCCGTCCCCGCGCCGCGGCCGCCGGACCCGCGTTGTCGTACCCAGGCGCTACGGTGACCGCATGGCTGCCCGCACCAAGACCACCGCCAAGCCGCGCCCGGCTTACCGCTGCACCGAGTGCGGCAACCAGCTGCCCAAATGGGTCGGCCGCTGCCCGGAGTGCAACGCCTGGGGCACGGTCGAGGAGTACGGCGCGGTGCCGATCAGGACGACGGCCGCCGGGCCGGTGAGCGCGCCCGCGCGCCCGATCGCCCAGATCGACGGCCAGGTCGCGACGGCCCGCTCCACCGGTGTGCCCGAGCTGGACCGGGTGCTCGGCGGCGGGATCGTCCCCGGCGCCGTGGTGCTGCTGGCCGGCGAGCCCGGCGTCGGCAAGTCCACCCTGCTGCTGGACGTCGCGGCCAAGGCGGCCAGTGCCCAGCACCGCACGCTCTACGTCACCGGTGAGGAGTCGGCCGGTCAGGTCCGGCTGCGGGCGGACCGGATCAACGCGCTCTCCGAGCACCTGTACCTCGCGGCCGAGTCCGATCTCGGCGCCGTCCTCGGGCACATCGACGCGGTGAACCCGGGCCTGCTGATCCTGGACTCGGTGCAGACCATCGCCTCGGCCGAGCTGGACGGCGCGCCCGGCGGGCCGGCCCAGGTCCGCGAGGTGGCCGGTGCGCTGATCCGGGCGTCCAAGGACCGCGGCATGGCCACCCTGCTGGTCGGCCACGTCACCAAGGACGGCCAGATCGCCGGCCCCCGCCTGCTGGAGCACCTGGTGGACGTGGTGCTGAGCTTCGAGGGGGACCGCCACGCCCGGCTGCGGATCATCCGCGGGATCAAGAACCGCTACGGCGCCACCGACGAGGTCGGCTGCTTCGAGCTGCACGACGAGGGCATCGTGGGCCTGGCCGATCCCTCGGGCCTCTTCCTGACCAGGCGTGACAAGCCCGTCCCCGGGACCTGCCTGACCGTCACGCTGGAGGGCCGGCGTCCGCTGGTGGCGGAGGTGCAGGCGCTGATGGTGGATTCGCAGATCCCGTCCCCGCGCCGGACGACCTCCGGCCTGGAGTCGCCCCGGATCGCGATGATCCTGGCCGTGGTCGAGCGGCACGGCGGGGTCAAGCTCGGCAAGCAGGACATCTACACCGCGACGGTCGGCGGGGTGAAGCTGAGCGAGCCCTCGGCGGACCTCGCGATCGCGCTCGCCGTGGCCAGCTCCTCCTCGGACACCCCGCTCCCGAGCAACCTGGTGGCGATCGGCGAGGTCGGTCTGGCGGGCGAGGTACGGCGGGTGACGGGTGTGCAGCGGCGGCTGGCCGAGGCGCACCGGCTGGGCTTCACGCACGCGCTGGTCCCGCCGGACCCGGGCAAGGTGCCGGCGGGGATGACGGTCGTCGAGGTCGCGGACATCGGTGAGGCGCTGCGGGCCATCCCGGGCCGCCGCCGGGCCGCCGCCAAGCCGCGCGGTGAGGCGCCGTCGGCGCCGCCGACCCCGCGCCGGGCCGCCGCCGCGGCGCCCGTCGCGGCCTACCCGGAGGAGCTCATGGAGGGGTGGGAGCCGGTCGACTCGGACGAACTGCGCTGACCCAAGCCCTGTTAATGCCGCACGCAGTTAGACTTTCCCCTGTCTAATTGGCAATAAGGCAGTAATAAGCGACAGAGCGACAGACCGTAGGCCGGCGCACGGCGCGAGGCGCGCGGCACGGGGTCGACCGGAGGAGTCACGTGGCAGGCAGCGACCGGGTGGACAAGTCCTCCCGCGAGGAGGCCCTGCTGCGGGCCTCCCTCACCGCCATCGCCCCCGGCACGGGGCTGCGTGACGGCCTGGAACGCGTGCTGCGGGCCAACACCGGCGGTCTGATCGTGCTCGGCTTCGACAAGACCGTCGAGTCGATCTGTACCGGCGGGTTCGTCCTGGACGTCGAGTTCACCGCGACCCGGCTCCGCGAGCTGTGCAAGCTCGACGGCGCCGTGGTGCTGGACAAGGACATCACCAAGATCGTCCGGGCCGGGGTGCACCTGATGCCGGACTCCACCATCCCCACCGACGAGACGGGCACCCGCCACCGCACCGCGGAGCGGGTCAACCGGCAGACCGGGTTCCCCGTGGTCGCGGTGTCGCACTCGATGCGGCTGATCGCGATGTACGTCAACGGCACCCGCCGGGTGCTGGAGGACTCCACCACCGTCCTCTCCCGGGCGAACCAGGCGCTGGCCACGCTGGAGCGGTACAAGCTCCGGCTGGACGAGGTGGCCGGCACGCTCTCCGCCCTGGAGATCGAGGACCTGGTGACGGTCCGGGACGTCACCGCCGTCGCCCAGCGGCTGGAGATGGTCCGGCTGATCGCCACCGAGATCGCCGGCTACGTGCTGGAGCTCGGTATCGACGGCCGGCTGCTCTCCCTCCAACTGGACGAGCTGATCGCGGGCGTGGAGCCGGAGCGCGAGCTGGTCGCCCGGGACTACTTCCCGGAGCGGGCCGCGAAGAAGGGCCGGACGGTCGCCGAGGTGCTGGCCGATCTGGAGGCGCTGACCCACGCCGAGCTGCTCGACCTGCAGACGGTCGCCAAGGCGCTCGGCTACTCGGGCTCGCCGGAGTCGCTGGACTCCGCGGTCTCGCCGCGCGGCTACCGCCTGCTGGCCAAGATCCCGCGCCTGCCCAACACCGTGATAGAGCGGCTGGTCGAGCATTTCGGCGGACTGCAGAAGCTGCTCGCGGCCAGCATCGACGATCTGCAGACGGTCGAGGGCGTCGGCGAGACCAGGGCGCGCTCGGTGCGCGAGGGCCTGTCCCGACTTGCTGAATCGTCCATCCTGGAGCGCTACGTCTGACGACGACCAAGTACGTGCGGGCGGCCCTCGGGGAACCTTCCCCGGGGGCCGCTCCGTGTCGCGGCGCCGCCCGTCGCGCCGCCCCGGCGAACCCCGTCCGGAGGTGGCCGGAAACGCGCCGAAGCCCCGGCGCGGCGTGCGCCGGGGCTTGGCGGGAGGGCGTCGGGAGAGCGGGGTGTTCGGGGCGCTCAGCTCTCCAGGCGGATCGAGGAGCGCGCCGACACCTGGCCGCCGGAGAGGCCGGTGAGGTCGGCGACCACCAGGTAGGTGCCGGCGGGCGCGGCCGCCGGATCGGCGGTGGCGCACTGCGGCTTGCTGCGGCCGCGGTCCCAGGTGAAGGTCTCGGTCAGGCCGCTGTTGGCCGGGATCTGCACCCAGTTGCCGCCGCGGTCGGCCGGGCAGTCGCCGGAGGACCAGACGCGGTCGCCGTTGCTGGCCGTCACCGTGATGGCGGAGGCCGTCCGCCCGAGGTCCACGCGGCAGTTGGCGCCGGAGGAGTTGTGGACGGTCAGCGTCAGCTTCGGCTTGTCCTTGGGCTGGTAGGAGTTCTGGGCACTGGCCAGCTCCAGCGTCACCTGGGAGGAGGCGCAGACGGGCAGCGCCATCACCTCGGAGGTGTTCACCGGGGGAGTGCCGCCGCTGCCGCCGGAGCCGCTGGCCGCGCCGCCGCCCGTACCGCCCGCGGCGGACCCGCCGCCGGCCGATCCGCCGGTGGCCGAGCCGCCGACGGTGGCCGGGTTGGCCGTGCCACCGGAGCCGCCCGCACCGCCGGTGCTGAGGCTGGCGTCGCCGCCACCGGATCCGGAGACCGCGCCACCGCCCGGGTTGGTGCCGCCCGTCCCGCCGCTGCCGGGGCGCGAGTTGTTCGCGGGCCCGGTCGACGACGCGCCCGGGGTGATCGTCTGGACCGGGGTCTGGGAGGGAGCGGCCTGCGCGCCCTTGCCCGCCGGTCCGTCACCACCACCGCCCTGATCGGACATCAGCCAGACGAGCAGGGCGACGACCGCGGCGACGGCGACGGCGACGACGAGACGCCGTCGCCAGTAGATCGAGGCCGGCAACGGTCCCACGGGTTGACGCAGAGAAGGCACGCCCAAACTCTACGAGACAGTGTGTGCCCTGTGACTCATCAACACCGCACACTCGTCCCTTCCTTCACATGATCCGCCATATGAGCCGTTCGGGGGAGTCCGGGTGGGAGCCTTCCGAGACAATCCGGAACCCGCCCGTCCGCTCCAAGCCTGATCAGAGGCAGCTCCGAGGCCGCTCCGCGCCAGGTCCCGCACCCGCTTCGAGCGGCGGCGCGGACATGGGAGGATCGAAGGGCCATGGCTGCCATCACCGTCACCCCCGCCGTCCCCGCCCCCTCGTCCGCGGCGGCCGCCGTACCGGCGCTGCCGCTGCCGCTGCCGCTGCCGCTGCCGGTCCTGCACTCGACCGTCCTCGGCTGGTACGACGCCCACCAGCGCGACCTCCCCTGGCGGACCCCGGAGGCCTCGCCCTGGGCGGTGATGGTCAGCGAGTTCATGCTCCAGCAGACCCCGGTGAAGCGGGTGCTGCCGGCCTACGCGGCATGGCTGGAGCGCTGGCCGACACCGGCCGACCTGGCGGCCGACGCGCCGGGCGAGGCGGTCCGGATGTGGGGCCGGCTGGGCTACCCGCGGCGGGCGCTGCGCCTGCACGGGGCGGCGGTGGCGATCACCGAGAAGCACGGCGGCGTCGTCCCGGACGACCACGCGACGCTGCTCTCGCTGCCCGGCGTCGGGGAGTACACGGCCGCGGCGGTGGCCTCGTTCGCCTTCCGCCAGCGGCACGTGGTGCTCGACACCAACGTCCGGCGGGTGTTCGCCCGTGCGGTGACCGGGGTGGAGTACCCGGCGCAGGCCACCACGGCGGCCGAGCGGCGGACGGCGACGGCGCTGCTGCCCGACGACGCCGACACGGCGGCGACCTGGGCGGTCGGCGTGATGGAGCTGGGGGCCCTGGTCTGCACGGCGCGCGCACCGGAGTGCGGCGGCTGTCCGCTGTTCAGCCACTGTGCGTGGCAGCGGGCCGGCCGCCCGCCGTACGAGGGCCCGGCCCGGCGCGGCCAGACCTACGAGGGAACGGACCGGCAGGTGCGCGGGAAGCTCCTCGCGGTGCTGCGGGACGCGCACGGCACGGTCGGGCAGGCACGGCTGGACGCGGTCTGGCCGGACGCGGTGCAGCGGGCCCGGGCGCTGGACGGACTGGTCGCCGACGGCCTGGTCGAGCCGGTCGAGCAGGGCGTCTACCGCCTGCCGCAGTAGCACGGGGGCGGCCCGTGGCGGCCCGTGGCGGCCTGCGGGACGGCGGACCGGAACCACCCGCGCCCGGAGACGCGAGAGCCCCCCTCCCAGGGCGGGAGGGGGGCTTTCCGGGCGTCAGATCGCGACGGCCTCGATGTTGGGCTCGGTGCCCTTGGCGTCGTCCTTCGCCGGCGAGCCGGCGCCGCGCAGCGGCACCTCGCGCAGGAACACCGCCGCGGCGATCGAGATCACCGCGGCCGCGGCGCCCCAGAGGAAGACGGTGTGCATGCCGTTGGCCACGGCGTGGTGGTACGCGTCCTGGACCGGGGCGGGCAGCGCCCGCAGCGCGGCCGGGCTCAGGGAGCTCGGGTCGCCCTTGCCACCGCCGTTGGCGGCCGCGTCGCCGAGCCGCTCCTTCATGGTCTCGGTCACCCGGTTGTTGAACAGGGCCCCGAACAGCGCCACACCGAAGGAACCGCCGATGGTGCGGAACAGCGTGGCGGTGGAGCTGGCCACGCCCATGTCCTTGAGCTCCACGCTGTTCTGCGCGACCAGCATGGTGATCTGCATCAGGAAGCCCATGCCGGCGCCGAGCACCACCATGTAGCAGGCCGAGGCGAAGCTGCTGGTGTCGGTGGACAGCATGGACAGCAGCAGCATGCCGCCGGTCATCACGATGGTGCCGATGATCGGGTAGATCCGGTACTTGCCGGTCTTGGTGACCGCCTGGCCGACCACCAGCGAGACGACCAGCATGCCGAACATCATCGGCATCAGCAGCAGGCCGGAGTTGGTCGCCGAGGCGCCCTGCACGGTCTGCTGGTAGAGCGGCAGGAAGACGGTCGAGCCGAACATCACGAAGCCGACGATGAAGCCGATCAGCGAGACCAGGGTGAAGTTCAGGTTCTTGAACAGGTCGAGCGGGAGCATCGGCTCCTCGACCCGCTGCTCGACGTAGCAGAAGGCGATCAGCGTGGCGGCGGCGAGCGCGCCCAGGCCCAGGATCTGCTTGGAGCCCCAGGCGTACTCCTGGCCGCCCCAGGTGGTGATCAGGGTGAGCGCGGTGATGCCGGTGGTGAGCAGGAGCGCGCCGACGTAGTCGATGCGGGCCTTGCTGCGGACCTTCGGCAGCTTCAGGGTGACCACGACGACGGCGAGCGCGATCACGCCGAGCGGCAGGTTGATGTAGAAGGTCCAGTGCCAGCTCAGGTGGTCGGTGATGAAGCCGCCGACCAGCGGGCCGCCGATGGTGGCGAGCGCCATCACCGCGGCGAACATGCCCTGGTACTTGCCGCGGTCACGCGGCGGGACCAGCGCGCCCATGATCGACATCACGCCGACCATCAGACCGCCGGCGCCCAGGCCCTGGAGGGCGCGGAAGCCGATCAGCTCGTTCATGTTCTGCGAGAGGCCGGACAGCGCCGAACCCACGAGGAAGATCACGATCGAGGTGAGGAAGATGCCCTTGCGGCCGTAGAGGTCGCCGAGCTTGCCCCAGATCGGGGTGGAGGCGGCGGTGGCCAGGGTGTAGGCGGTCACCACCCAGGACAGGTGCTCGGCGCCGCCGAGGTCGCCGACGATCGTCGGCATCGCGGTGCCGACGATCAGGTTGTCGAGCATGGCCAGCAGCATGGTGACCACCAGGCCGATCATGACCAGGCGGATCTCCCGGGGGGAGCGCGTCTGCTGCTCCTCGGGCGTCGTCGTTTCCGGTGCCGGGGTGGCGGCCTTGGGTTGTGACATGGGGTGGTGTCTCCCGGACTGGAGGCGGACGACCGATCTGGCCTGCGGAAGGCTTACTTACTTGTCGCCCGGCTAGTTTGTGGACCGTCGGCACGGTAAGTTGTGCACTAGCCGGTCGTCAAGCCAGTTTCCAGGTCGACCACCGGAACGGGGAGAATGAGTTCGGACGGGCAGGCGTCGACCGGCGCCGGCCGAACGCAGCCGCAGCAGTCACCGACGCAGTCAACGAGGCAGGCCATGGGTACGACGCACAGCCCCCGCAGCGACACCCGGGCCCGTATCGTCGCGGTCGCACTGGAGCTCTTCTCCGAACAGGGGTACGAGCAGACCTCGCTCCGCGAGATCGCCGACCGCCTGGGCGTCACCAAGGCCGCGCTCTACTACCACTTCAAGACCAAGGACGACATCGTCCACGGCATCGTGCAGAGCATGGCCGCGCCGATCGACGACACCATCGCCTGGGGCCGCGAGCAGGAGTGGACGCCCGCGCTGCGCGACGAGCTGATCCGCCGGTTCGCGGCGGGCATGTCGGAGCGGGCCCCGCTGCTGCGCTTCTTCCACGAGAACCAGCCCGCGCTGCGCGACTCGCCCGCCGGGGTGGAGTTCAAGGACCGCATGATCGCGATGGTCCGGCTGGTGCACGGCCCGGAGGCCACCTTCGAGGACCGGCTGCGCGCCGCGATGTCGCTGTTCACCATCAACTCGGCCCTGTTCCTGATCAAGCAGGACGCCGCCGAGTGCCAGGAGCCCGGGCACGTCCCGGAGCACGCGGTACCGGTGGCCACCGTGGAGGAGGCGATGGCGGCCGCGCAGCGGGTCGCGCTGGAGATCGGCGCCCTGATCAGCCCCCCGGTCCGGGTCTGAGCGGCCCGGCGCCCGCCCACGAACGCCCGAGGGGCGGACCGGTCGCGTGGACCGGTCCGCCCCTCGTCGTGTGCCGCGGCCTCAGAAGCCGGTGACCCCGTGCCCGGAGAGGTAGGCGATCGGGTTGACCACCGCGCCGTAGTGGTTGCTGGAGCGGATCTCGAAGTGCAGGTGGGGCCCGGTCGAGTTGCCGGTGTTCCCGGAGCGGCCGATCTGCTCGGCGGCCGACACCCGGTCGCCCGCCGACACCGAGATCGACGACATGTGCGCGTACTGCGCGTACCGCCCGTCGGCCAGCCGCAGCACGACCTCCTTGCCGTAGGCGCCGTCCCAGCCCGCCGACACGACGGTGGCGTTGCCGACCGCCAGCAGGGCGGTGCCCGGGGACACCGCGAAGTCCACGCCGGTGTGGTAGCCGGCCGCGTACTCGGGGTTGGCCACGCCGTACGGGTTGCTGGTCGGCGCGCCCGGCACCGGCGCGGACCACTCGGGCGCGGGGGCCGGAGCGGGTGCTGGTGCCGGTGCGGGCGCCGGCTCCGGAGCGGCCTCGGCGGCCGGAGCCTGGTCGGCGGACGGCGCGGCCGGGGCGGGCGGCTCCGGGGGCAGCAGGTTGGCGGCGACCGCCACGTACTCCTGCGCCGAGCCGTGCTCGTGCGGCAGCTTGTAGGCGCTCGGGCCGGCGACCTGTACCGGCGTGGGGGCGGGCACCGCGGCGGACGAGGAGGTGAAGGCGGAGCTGCCGGGGGTGGTGGGGATGACCGTCTGCGCCGAGGCGCTGCCGGGGGCGGCGACCAGCAGGGCGCCGGACAGTATCACCGCGCTCGCGCCGATCGCGGTGACGGTGCGGTGCCGGTCGGCCCGCAGCGGGCCCCCGGGGAGCACGTGGCGGGGCGCGGTGAGCGTGCGGAGCGGGGCGGCGTGGGTGCGGACGGCCTGGCCGAGCCGGGGCTGCCAGGCGGCCGCCCGGTTCGCCGCGTCGGCGGCGAGGCGGCGCAGGGCCGGCCCCATGGGCGGGACGGAAGACATCGGTAGCTCGACCTCACGGACGTACGGGGGCAGCGCAACGAGCCCGTTCGGGCGTGCTGTGCGGGGACCACTCAGGTGTAACCGTCACCGAGCGGACTCCCAAACGGTGTGACGTACTACGGCGTGTAGTCACCGCCCGGCCGGAGATTCAAGCCGACGGAGTAACGATCATGTGATCCGACAGTAGGGTCACGGCCCGGGTCTCCCGGGGCCCCGCCGTGTCGCGCTACTACCGCCGCTCGTACCACGGGGGGTGCTTGTGACCAGTGCCACCCGGCACCGGGCTCCGGCCGGGCCCGCGGCGCCCGTCGTGTCCGCACCGCTGACCCCGCGCCGTCCCTGCGGGACCATCGACGCATGTATCCCCACAGGAGCGAAGAGACCGAAGCCGACCGCGGGCCCGGCGTCCAGGAGCGCCGGTACACCGCGCTGCGCGGCTGCGAGCGGCTGCTCTCCGGCACCCGGCCGCGAAGCCTGCGCGAGCGGCTCGCCGCCCTGGCCGAGGAGGGCGAGGGCGCCTACGACCTGGACCGGCGGCCGGACATGTACGGCGACGGCGTGGTGCGGGCCCTGGAGAACCGGGTCGCCGAGCTGCTCGGCACCGAGGACGCCGCGTTCTTCCCCACCGGCACGATGGCCCAGCAGGTCGCGCTGCGGATCCACGCCGAGGCCGCCGCGCTGCCGACCGTGGCCACCCACCCGCTCGGGCACACCGAACTGCACGAGCGGCACGCGCTGGGGCGGCTCAGCGGTCTGCGCAGCGTCTGGCCCACGGTCGCGCCGCGGCTCCCCACCGTGGCCGAGCTGCGGGCCTTCGACGAGCCGTACGCGGCGATGATCCTGGAGCTGCCGCTGCGCGAGGCCGGGTTCGTCCTGCCGTCCTGGGCGGACCTGCTGGCCGTGGCCGCGGTGGTCCGGGAGGAGCACGGCGCCGCGCTGCACCTGGACGGGGCCCGGATCTGGGAGTCGGTGGTGCACTTCGACCGCCCGCTGCCGGAGATCGCCGCCCAGGCCGACTCGGTCTACGTCTCCTTCTACAAGACGCTCGGCGGGATCAGCGGCGCCGCGCTGGCCGGCCGGGCCCGCTTCGTGCGGACCGCCAAGGCCTGGCGGCACCGCTACGGCGGCCAGCTGTTCCAGCAGTGGCCGGCGGCACTCGCCGCGCTGGCCGGCCTGGACCGCGAACTGCCGCGCCTGGGGGAGTACGTCGCGCACGCCGGGACGGTCGCGGCGGCGCTCGCCGAGGGGTTCGCGGGCGTTCCGGGCGCCCGGGTCCACCCGGCCCCGCCGCACACCCATCAGTTCCAGCTCTGGCTTCCCTACCCCCCGCAGGAGCTGGACCTCGCGGGACTCCGGCTGGCGGAGGAGTCGGGGACGGCCCTGTTCGGCGGCTGGCGCGAGCAGGGCCTGCCGGGGCTGTCGATGACGGAGGTCACGGTGGCCGCGGACGCGCTGGAGTGGACCGGGAAGGACGTCACCGAGGCGGTGGACGCCTTCCTCGCCCTGCTGCCGGACCGGTAGGTCCGACCGGAAGTGCCTCGCGGACCCCGCCGGACGGGCGGACTCCGGCGGCCGCGCGGACCTCTCGCGGACAAGCGTCCGGCCCGCCCCCGCAGCTGCGGGGACGGGCCGGACAGGTGAATCAGTGCCTGGTCAGAGGCTGATCGTCACTGCTCGTTTCGATCAGTTGTCGACCGGGCGGACGCGGATCCAGGTCTCGAGGTAGTTCGAGGACTCGTTCTCGACCTCGATGCTGGTGCCGGTCTTCGGGACGATGACGCTGCTGTACGGGTTGTCCTTCGACCAGTACGACTTGAGGTCGCTGAACTCGTCGACGCCCTTGGCCTTCGGGACGACCGTCTCGACGCCGCTCTTGTGCAGGGTCAGGCTGTCGACCTTGCGCGAGCCGAAGGTCGAGTCGTAGCCCTGGATGCGCGGGCGCATCAGGGTGCCGTCGGCCCACTTGATCGGGGTCGGGTGCGAGTCGACCGGGAGGATCAGGCCGGAACCCGGGTGGTTGGTGACGTTGTTGTCGCTCTGGGAGGTGTCCCACAGCCAGATCAGCAGACCGGCCTGGTAGGGGTAGTGCTCCACCCAGTTCGGCTTGGTGTTGGAGAAGCCGAAGTTGTACGGGCCGGTCTTCAGGGTCCGGTCGTACGAGATGTGCTGGCGGTTCTCGGCGATGTAGTACTGCGCGTAGTCGTTCGAGAACTTGCCGGTGATGCGGGAGAAGCCGTTGGCCGTCCAGCCGTTGTCGCCGTTCTCGGCACCGTCGGTGAAGACGGTGGCGCCGTTGGCGGCGATGGCGATGTCGTCCAGGGCCAGGCCCTTGAGGTGCAGACCGCCGTCGGTGGTGTAGTGGAAGCGGACCTTGACGGCCTTACCCGCGTAGGCGTCGAGCGAGAACGACAGGTCGCCCCACTTGTTGCCCGAGTTGCCGGTCAGGCCGGCCTTGTTGGCGGCGTTCTTCGGGATCGCGACCCCGTTGAAGGTGCCGTCCAGGGCGGTCCAGTTGGCGCCACCGTCGGTGGAGACCTCGGCGTAGCCGTAGTCGAAGTCCTGCTCGATGTCGTACCAGGCCTTGGCCGTCAGCGCGGCGCTGGTCTTGCCGGTCAGGTCGACGTCACGGGCCAGCGAGACGTTGAGGTCGTCGGCGCTGCCGCTCCACCACTCGTTGGCACCCGCGAACGGGGTGTTGATCTCGGTGGTGACGGTCTTCTTCGGCAGGTCGACGACCAGGGCCTGCGGCAGGTTCGAGTTGTACTCGACCGGGCCGATGTGGTGGGTCGTCTCGGTGCCGGCCTTGGCCTTGTCGTACTTCAGCCAGCCGAGCTGGAGCTTGCTCCAGGCGTCGAGGTCGTTCGGCATGTCGCCGATCGAGTTCTTGCCCTCGCCGAGCCAGGAGCCGGAGGACATCAGCGACCAGAAGCCGACCGAGTTGTCGATCCCGCTGCCCGAGGTGTCGTACAGGTCCGGCAGGCCGAGGTCGTGGCCGTACTCGTGGGCGAAGACACCGAGGCCGCCGTTCTCCGGCTGCATGGTGTAGTCACCGATCCAGATGCCGGTGGAGCCGACCGGGGTGCCGCCGAGCAGGTTGTTGGCGGGGCCGGTGGAGCCGGCCTGGGTGCCGTAGACGTACGAGCGGTGGGCCCACAGCGCGTTGTCGCCCTGCTTGCCGCCGCCCGCCGACTGGTCCTCACCGGCGTGCACGATCTGGAAGTGGTCGATGTAACCGTCGGGCTCGTTGAAGTTGCCGTCGTGGTCGAAGTCGTACCGGTCCCACTGGTCGTACTGCGCGATGGTGGCCTTGATCTGAGCGTCCGTCTGGCCCTTGGCCTTCTGGTCGGCGACCCAGGCGTTGATGCCGTCGCGGATCAGGTCCTGCGCGTTGTTGCAGACGTGCTGGCCGCAGTAGTCCGAGCCGTAACGGGCCTCGTTCCACGGGACCTTCACCCAGTCGGTGACCTGGCCGTCGACGGAGTAGCGGCCCGAGGACTGCTTCTCGTAGAAGGTCTTCAGCGAGTCCTGGGTCTTGCTGAAGTACATGTCCTGGTAGTGCTGCTGGTTGTAGTCAGCCTGCCAGAGCGTCGAGTTGTTGGTCGCCGCGTCGGGCTTCTCGATCTGGTTGTGCTGCGGACCGGGGTCCCCACCGAACTTGATCTTGCCGTCCGGGGTCTTCGTGGTGTTGTCCACCTGGTCGCTGAAGTCGACCAGGATGGTGAAGATCTTGTCCGTGCGCTCGCGGGCGAGCTCGACGTACTTGTCCTTGCCCAGCTTGATGCTGGAGCTACCGCCGTGCTCCTCGACCTTCGCGGTGCCGGCGAGCAGCTGCTCGGTGGCGGCCTTCTGCTCGGCCTCGACCTTCTCGGTCAGCGGGCCCGGCAGGTTGTGGTCCGTCTTGACCGACTGAACGGCGTCAGCGGGGTCCTTCGGCGTGGGCGCCGAGCCGGCCGCGAGGGCCGTGCTCGGGAACAGACCCGCGCCCAGAGCGGCTATGACCGCCCCGGCCGTGGCGGCCGCGGCGGCTTTCCTGGTCATCTTCAACGTTGTGACGTCCTCCCCAAACCGGTCCGGCTCTTGGCCTTCCGGTAAACCAATGAAAGACAGGTGGACGACATTTGATCCAAGCGTGGACGGAAAAGATAGACCTTGACCGTTACATGGCCACCCCGCTATGCTCCGCGACCCGCTATCAACTGACGATCCGTCAACAACATTGGTATTAAAGATGCCTGCTCACTGGGTCGCACCCGCACCACCGCCCGACCAGGCCTCCCACCTGCGAGCCCGTGGGGTGGATCACAGTTTTCGTAACGGCACGTAAACGGACTGAGCCCCCGGCGCGAACGCCGGGGGCTCAGACGGTGTGCTGTTATCTGTTAACTGTTACTACTTCGTCAGGTCCGGACCGGACGAGGCAACGGCCGCCGGAGTGTCCGCGACCGCGGACTTCTCCTCGCCGCGGAAGGTGAACTTCGCTTCCTTGCCCTCGCCCTCGACACCGACGACCACGATGTGACCGGCTCGCAGCTCGCCGAAGAGGATCTTCTCGGAGAGGTGGTCCTCGATCTCGCGCTGGATGGTGCGGCGCAGCGGACGGGCACCGAGCAGCGGGTCGTAGCCGCGCTTGGCGAGCAGCTTCTTGGCCTCGATGCTGAGCTCCAGGCCCATGTCGCGGTCCCGCAGCCGGCCGTCCACCTTGTCGATCATCAGGTCGACGATCTGGATGATGTCTTCCTCGGACAGCTGGTGGAAGACCACGATGTCGTCGACGCGGTTCAGGAACTCGGGGCGGAAGTGCTGCTTGAGCTCCTCGCCGACCTTCGCCTTCATCCGCTCGTACCCGGTGGTGGAGTCGCCCGTGGCCGCGAAGCCCAGGTTGAACCCCTTGGAGATGTCCCGGGTGCCGAGGTTGGTTGTCATGATGATGACGGTGTTCTTGAAGTCGACCACGCGGCCCTGGGAGTCGGTCAGGCGACCGTCCTCCAGGATCTGCAGCAGCGAGTTGAAGATGTCCGGGTGGGCCTTCTCGACCTCGTCGAAGAGGACGACGGAGAACGGCTTGCGGCGGACCTTCTCGGTCAGCTGGCCGCCCTCCTCGTAGCCCACGTAACCGGGGGGCGAACCGAAGAGCCGGGAGACGGTGTGCTTCTCCGAGAACTCGGACATGTCGAGCGAGATCAGCGCGTCCTCGTCGCCGAAGAGGAACTCGGCGAGCGTCTTGGACAGCTCGGTCTTACCGACACCGGACGGGCCGGCGAAGATGAACGAGCCGCCGGGGCGCTTCGGGTCCTTGAGGCCCGCACGGGTGCGCCGGATGGCCTGGGAGAGCGCCTTGATGGCGTCCTTCTGGCCGATGACGCGCTTGTGCAGCTCGTCCTCCATGCGCAGCAGCCGGGAGGACTCCTCCTCGGTCAGCTTGAAGACCGGGATGCCGGTGGCGGTGGCCAGGACCTCGGCGATGAGCTCCTCGTCCACCTCCGCGACGACGTCCATGTCGCCGGCCTTCCACTCCTTCTCGCGCTTGGCCTTGGCCTGCAGGAGCTGCTTCTCGTCGTCGCGCAGGGACGCGGCCTTCTCGAAGTCCTGCGCGTCGATCGCGCTCTCCTTCTCGCGGCGCACGTCGGCGATCTTCTCGTCGAACTCGCGCAGGTCCGGCGGCGCGGTCATCCGGCGGATGCGCATCCGGGAGCCGGCCTCGTCGATCAGGTCGATCGCCTTGTCCGGCAGGAAGCGGTCCGAGATGTAGCGGTCGGCCAGGGTGGCGGCGGCGACCAGGGCGGCGTCCGTGATGGAGACCCGGTGGTGGGCCTCGTAGCGGTCGCGCAGGCCCTTGAGGATCTCGATGGTGTGCGGCAGCGACGGCTCGGCGACCTGGATCGGCTGGAAGCGGCGCTCCAGCGCGGCGTCCTTCTCCAGGTGCTTGCGGTACTCGTCGAGCGTGGTGGCACCGATGGTCTGCAGCTCGCCACGGGCCAGCATCGGCTTGAGGATGCTGGCGGCGTCGATGGCGCCCTCGGCGGCGCCCGCGCCGACCAGGGTGTGCAGCTCGTCGATGAACAGGATGATGTCGCCGCGGGTGCGGATCTCCTTGAGGACCTTCTTCAGGCGCTCCTCGAAGTCACCGCGGTAGCGCGAGCCGGCCACCAGGGCGCCCAGGTCCAGCGTGTAGAGCTGCTTGTCCTTGAGCGTCTCCGGGACCTCGCCCTTGACGATCGCCTGGGCCAGGCCCTCGACCACGGCCGTCTTGCCGACGCCGGGCTCACCGATCAGCACGGGGTTGTTCTTGGTGCGGCGGGACAGCACCTGCATGACCCGCTCGATCTCCTTCTCGCGCCCGATCACCGGGTCGAGCTTGGCCTCGCGGGCGGCCTGGGTCAGGTTGCGGCCGAACTGGTCGAGGACCAGCGAGGTCGACGGGGTGCCCTCGGCGGGCCCGCCGGCCGTGGCCGACTCCTTGCCGCCGCCGGTCTGGTACCCGGAGAGCAGCTGGATGACCTGCTGGCGCACCCGGTTGAGGTCGGCGCCGAGCTTCACCAGGACCTGGGCGGCGACGCCCTCGCCCTCGCGGATCAGGCCGAGCAGGATGTGCTCGGTGCCGATGTAGTTGTGGCCGAGCTGCAGGGCCTCCCGGAGCGACAGCTCCAGGACCTTCTTCGCCCGGGGGGTGAAGGGAATGTGACCGGACGGGGCCTGCTGGCCCTGGCCGATGATCTCCTCGACCTGCTGGCGAACGGCCTCAAGAGAAATCCCGAGGCTCTCCAGGGCCTTAGCGGCGACACCCTCACCCTCGTGGATCAGACCCAGGAGGATGTGCTCGGTGCCGATGTAGTTGTGGTTGAGCATCCGGGCTTCTTCCTGAGCCAGGACGACAACCCGCCGCGCGCGGTCGGTGAACCTCTCGAACATCGTTTATCGCTCCTCAGAGCGGTCGGGCAGTTCGGGGTCGGTCCCCGCCCTGTCCTTCCGCATGCTAGTCCCGCTCAGCGGCGCGGCCCACGGATTCACTCCCCGGTACGGGAGCGAGATGCTGCGCGACCAGCCGACACCAATCCCAACCTGATGCTGGGAGACGGTGTTCCCACAGGTGGGCCGGATGCACCAGATACCGCTACGCCATCGGCGAACAACACCGGCCCCGGCGGATCCGGAGGGTCTCCGGCGGGTCGCACGTACTGCCCCGGACGGTGCGCGGGGCGCCGTCCACCTGCATTCATACCCGGTATCGGGATGGTTCTCGCGCAGTTTCCGCGGTGGCGGTGTTCGCCTGGCGAGAAGTCGGCCGGCGGTGACGGTGGGTCAGCTCCGGCCCTCGGGGTCGGTAGGCCATCCCGGTGGTGTCGGCGTTACCGCTTCGCTCCTACAGCGTTGCACAGCTCGTGATTGTTCCGCCGCCCGATCCGGTGCTGCCCGGGCGGGTGCCCGAAGGGGCGCCCGTGCCCCGGTCCGCCGGCGTGCCCGCGGAGCCGGGCGGACGGCCCGCAGCGGCCGGGTGGGCCGGACGGGCCGGACGGGCACGCGCCGCAGGGCGCGGAGAAGGTTCCTCCGCGCCCCGCGCATGTGCCAGGTGTGCCTCCGGCGACCACCGGGGCCCCGCATCCGCTCCGGCGGTCCGGCGCTGCCGGGATCAGGCCGCGTTGGCCTTGTCGTAGGCCTCGCGGACGGTGCTCGGCACCCGGCCGCGGTCGTTGACCTCCAGGCCCTGCTCCTTGGCCCACGCGCGGACCTTCGCGGTGTCCGGCGCGCTACCGGACGGACGCGGAGCCGCGCCGCGGCCCGGGCGCCGGGCGCCGGCGAGCCGGCCGCTCTGCTTGCGGCCCTTCTCCACGTACGGCGCCAGCAGACCGCGCAGCTTGTCCGCGTTGGCGCTCTTCAGATCGATCTCGTAGGCAACGCCGTCGAGCGCGAACGTCACCGTCTCGTCCGCCGAACCGCCGTCGAGATCGTCTTCAAGAATGACCTGCACCCTCTGTGCCACGGGCTTCCCTTTCCGCTAAACGACCCATTGCCTAAGGAAAGGAAAGCGCCTTTCTCCGGAAAACACAAACCCCTGCCCGGGTCGGGAGCCGCTCACAGGTGCAGCAGCATGCGCGAGTTGCCCAGTGTGTTGGGCTTCACCCGCTCCAGGTCGAGGAACTCGGCGACACCTTCATCGTACGAGCGGAGAAGTTCTTCATAGACATCCGTAGCGATCGCCGCCGGGTCTGTCGTACCATCATCGGTTTCCTGGACCTCGCCGATCTCGACGAAACCGTGTTTCGCGAAGAAGGGAACCTCGAACGTCAAGCAGAAAATCCGACGGACGCCGAGCCACCGCGCGGTCTGCAGCAGCTTCTCCAGCAGCAGGTGGCCGACCCCGTGGCCGCGGCAGGACGGATCGACCGCGAGGGTGCGCACCTCGGCGAGGTCCTCCCACATGACGTGCAGCGCGCCGCAGGCCACGACCACCCCGGTGTCGTCGCGTTCGGCGACCCAGAACTCCTGCACGGATTCGAACAGGGTGACGGTGGGCTTGTCGAGCAGAATGCCGTCACGGGAGTAGGCGTCGATGAGCCCGCGCACTGCCCGCACGTCCGTGGTCCGCGCCCGGCGGATGGTGACCTCCATGGCGGGACGTTATCGTGCCGGCGCCGGTCCGGTCCCCCCGGTATCCGCCCCGGACTCCGCGGAATCCGGCCCGGCCGGATCGGTCGGGAACAGAGCGGCCACCCGCAACGCGTCGCGCAGCGCCTCCCGTTGCTCGGGCGACATGAGGCCGAAGAAGTGCACCAGGGCGGCCGCGGGATTGTCGCTGGTGGCCCAGGCGTCGTTCATCAGAGCCGCCGTGTACGCCTCGCGGGACGAGACCGGTTCATATCGATAGGCCCGCCCGGCGCGGTCCCGGCGCAGCCAGCCCTTTCTGTGGAGCTTGTCCAGGACGGTCATCACGGTGGTGTACGCGATTTCCCGTTCCGACCGCAGATCCAGCAGAACCTCGCGAACCGTGACCGGTCGGTTCCACCGCCACACCCGGGTCATGATGGCGTTCTCAAGTTCGCCGAGTTGCCGGACCATAGTGCGGCCAGGATAGGGAGTGAATGGGGCAAATCTTGTGAAGTGCGGCAAACCGGCGCGCCGCCACCCCGGAATCGGGAATGGCGGCGCGCCGGTGCTCGCGGGCGGGGACGGGGTCAGTCGACCGCGTCCTCCTTGGCCTTCTGGGCCCCGCCCTGGCTGCGGATGATGGCCCGCACCAGGAAGCCGAAGCCGATCGCCATGACCAGCGGCGGGACGATCGCGCTGACGTAGTCCATCAGGTCACTCCTCCTCGGTCCTGTCCGCCGCCGCGGTGGCGGCGGACGCCTTGGGCTCCGGCTTCACGAGCGGGAAGAGCACGGTCTCCCGGATGTTCTTGCCGGTGAGCAGCATGATCAGGCGGTCCACCCCGAGCCCGAGGCCGCCGGTGGGCGGCATCGCGTACTCCAGGGCCCGCAGGAAGTCCTCGTCGACCTGCATCGCCTCGACGTCGCCGCCGGCGGCGAGCAGGGACTGCGCGGTCAGCCGGGCGCGCTGCTCGACCGGGTCGACCAGCTCGGAGTAGGCGGTGCCGATCTCGGTGCCGAAGATCACCAGGTCCCACTTCTCGGCCACGCCCGCGACCGAGCGGTGCTGGCGGGTCAGCGGCGAGACCTCGGTCGGGTAGTCCTTGATGAAGGTCGGCGCGACGGCGTTCTCCTCCAGCAGGCGCTCGACCATCTCCAGCACGATCTGGCCGTGGCCCCAGTCCTTCTCGAAGGGAATGCCGTGCGCGGCCGCCAGCTCGCGCAGCTCCTCGACGCCGGTCTCCGGGGTCACCTCGGTGCCCAGGTGCGCCGAGATGCCGGGGTACACGCTGACCTCCGCCCACGGCTCGGCCAGGTCGATCTCGTGCTCCACGCCGTGCGGGTCGAGGCCGCGGATCACCGTGGTGCCCAGCGCGTCCCGGGCGGCGTTGATGATCGTCGCCCGGATCAGCTCGGCCTGGGTGTCGTAGTCGCCGTAGGCCTCGTAGGACTCCAGCGAGGTGAACTCCGGGTTGTGGGTGGAGTCCGCGCCCTCGTTGCGGAAGTTGCGGTTGATCTCGAAGACCTTCTCCGCGCCGCCGACCACCAGCCGCTTGAGGTACAGCTCGGGGGCGATGCGCATGAACAGGTCGATGTCGTACGCGTTGATGTGGGTCTTGAACGGACGCGCGTTGGCGCCGCCGTGCACCGGCTGCAGCATCGGGGTCTCGACCTCGATGTAGCCGCGCTCCTCGTAGGTGCGGCGGATCGAGCGGACCACCTTGCTGCGCAGGTGCAGGATCTCGCGGGCCTCGGGGTTGACGATCAGGTCGACGTACCGCTGGCGGACCCGGGCCTCCGGGTCGGTCAGGCCCTTGTGCTTGTCCGGCAGCGGGCGCAGGCACTTGGCGGTGAGCGCCCAGGCGTCCACCATGACCGACAGCTCGCCGCGGCGGGAGGTGATCACCTCGCCCTCGACGCCGACCTGGTCGCCGAGGTCGATGTCGGACTTCCAGGCCGCCAGCCGCTCCTCGCCGAGCTTGTCCAGGGAGAACATCACCTGGAGGTCGCCGCTGCCGTCGCGCAGGGTGGCGAAGCAGAGCTTGCCGCCGGTGCGGGAGAGGATCACCCGGCCGGTGATGCCGACCCGCTCGCCGGTCGCCGTGTCCGGCGCCAGGTCCGGGTGCTTGGCCCGGAGGTCGGCGATGGTGCTGGTCCGGGGGAAGCCGACCGGGTACGGGTCGACGCCGGCCGCCCGGAGCCGGTCCAGCTTCTCGCGCCGGACGCGCATCTGCTCGGGGAGGTCGTCGGTCGCGGGGATGGGGCTCTGATCGCTCACCCCCCCAGGGTAGCCAGCCCCGGACCGCCGCTCCGCCACGGGTTGGCCGTGCCGCTCGCGGCGTCGGCCGCACGCCGGAGGGGGAGACCGCCGGTGCGGTCTCCCCCTCCAGGGGCGGGGCGGTCAGCCGGTGCCGGTGGCCAGCTCCAGCTCCTCGTCGGGAGTGGCGGGCGGGGCGGGCCGGGCCGGCGGCCGGGGGCGACGGCCGAAGAGCTCGGCGGGGGTCGGCATCCGGTGCGGACGGGGCTGGGGGGCGTCGGGCTGCTCTGCGCCGGGCTCGGTGCTGCTCATCGGGATCCGTCCTCCAACAGGGGTGGGGAGACTGCTCGGGGGTGCGGCGGGGCTCGGTACGGCGACGAGGTGGCGCTGGCCGGTGGTGAGGGCGAGCCGCTCGCGGACGGCCGCCTCGGCCAGTGCGTGGCAGCGCCCGGCCAGCCGCGAGCGGCGGGTCCGCTCGGTCTGGCCGCACGGCTGACGGCTCAGCCCGCGCAGCGCGGTGAGGTCCTCGGGCGCGGGGAGGTAGCCGTCGGCCACCGCCTCCTCCAGGCGTTCCAGGTAGCCGGCGGCGCTGCCGGGCAGCGCCGCCCGGTAGCGGCCGAGGTCGGCGAGCAGGAAGGCGCGCAGCCGGCCGCCCTCCTGGACGGCTTCGTCGATCGCCTCGGTCAGGCGCAGGGCGTCCTGGACGTCCTCCGCCCACAGCTCGGCGCCCGCGCCGGCGAACGGCAGCCGGTCGGAGACCTGGAAGTGGACGGGGACGGCGGGGTGCAGGGCTTGGGCGAGGGCGCGGCGCAGCACGCGGACTTCGTCGGCGCTGAAGGCCATGCCGCCGCGCGATCCGTGTGGCGTAGGCATGGGCTGACACTACGTGAGGAATATCCGATTTGTCGGTAACGTCGCGCCGATCCCCCACGTTTGGCCCGGTGAATGTCCGGTGGACGAACGACCGCCCGTTCAGCGCCGCAGGGCCTCGGCGGGCTGGATCCGGGCCGCGCGCCAGGCCGGGTAGGCACCGGCCAGCAGCCCGGTGGCCAGCCCGGCGACCGGGGCGGCGGCCACCGTCGCCGGGGACACCACCGGGGTCCAGTCCCGGGCCAGCGCCACGCCGAGCACCGTCAGCACCCCCAGCGAGCTGCCGACCAGGCCGCCCAGCAGCCCCAGCGAGCCGGACTCGCAGAGGAACTGGCCGGTGATGTGCCGGCCGCGGGCGCCCAGCGCGCGGCGCAGCCCGATCTCACCGGTCCGCTCCAGCACCGCGACCAGGGTGGTGTTGGCGATCCCGACGGCCCCGATCACCAGGCAGATCCCGGCGAGCAGCAGGAAGAGCCGGTCGAGGTCGGAGGTGACGCCCGAGCGCAGGGTGCGCGGGTCCGGGGGCGGCACGGCGGTGAAGTTCTCCGGGTGGGCCGGGTCCAGCGCCAGCGCGGCCTCGTCGGCGATCTGCCGGGCGGCGCCGATCCTGGTGGCGACGAGCATCTTCGCGCGGTCCCCGGTGGGGCCGCCCCAGAGCCGGGTGGCGGCCCCGCGCGGGACGACCACCGAGAGCAGCAGGTCGGGCCGGCGCCGGACGTCGTCGACGATGCCGATGACGGTGAACGGCCGGCCGGCCAGGAACACCGCGGGCTGGGTGTCGAGCGTGCCGATCCCGAGCCGGGCGGCCAGGGCGGAGCCGAGCACCGCCACCTGCCGCCCGGTGGTGTCGTGCCAGGCGTCGAAGGTCCGGCCCTGGGCCAGGTGCGGCCCGGCCGCCGTGAGGAGGCCGGCCGAGGCCGCGACCACGGTCGCCTGCTCGCCGCCGGAGGGCCGGCCCACCGGCGCGGCCCGGACCGACCCGGCGGGCAGCTGGACCGGCCAGTAGACGCCGGCCGCCTCGACCCCGTTCAGCCGCTGGATCCGGGCGTCGGCGTCGGCGGGGAAGGAGAGCGGGGTGAGGTCCGGTCGCGGGCCGCCGGTGTCCTCGACGCTCACCTCGGTCGCGGTGAGCACGCTGAAACGGGAGTCGATCCGGGCCGAGGCGGTGGCCGTCAGCCCGAGCACGGCGACGAAGGCGCCGACCCCGAGGACGGTGCCGAGCGCGGTCAGCGCCGAGCGGGCGGGCCGCTGGAGCACGCCGGCGAGGGCCTCGGCGAGCAGGTCCCGCGGAAGCAGCCGGGTGGGCTCGACGGGGCGGGGGCGGCCGTGCCGCCTCATCCGGCGCCCACCTCCCGCAGCACCCCGTCGCGGATCGCCACCGTCCGCCGGCCGCGGGCGGCCACCTGCGGGTCGTGGGTGATCAGCAGGAGGGTCAGGCCCTGCGCGTGCAGGTCGTCCAGCAGGGCCAGGACGGACCGGGCGGTGGCGGTGTCCAGGTTGCCGGTCGGCTCGTCGCAGAGCAGCAGCGCCGGCCGGCCGACCAGCGCGCGGGCGATCGCGACCCGCTGGCGCTCGCCGCCGGAGAGCCGGGACGGCAGGGCGTCCGCCCGGTGGCCGAGGCCCACCCGGACCAGCGCCTCGAGGGCCCGCTCGCGCCGCTCGGCCGCCGCCCGGCGGCCCCGGGCGGCGGTGTACAGCAGGGCGAGCGCGACGTTCTCCGCCGCGCTGCGGTGCGGGAGCAGGTGGAAGGACTGGAAGACGAAGCCGATCCGGCGCCCGCGCAGGGCGGTGCGGTCGCCGTCGGCGAGCGGGCCGGTGTCGACGCCGTCCAGCAGGTACCGGCCGGTGGTGGGGGCGTCCAGCAGGCCGGCGATGTTGAGGAAGGTGGACTTGCCGGAGCCGGACGGGCCGGTCACCGTGACGTAGTCGCCCGGGTCGACGGCCAGGTCGCAGGGGGCCAGGGCGGTGACCGGCGGCGGTCCGGGGTAGGTCAGGCCGACCCGGCGGAACTCGACCAGCGGGGCGCTCACCGGGCGCCCGCCCGGACCCCGACGATCACCTGGTCGCCGGGCCCGAGCGCGCCCCCGGCCAGCGGGCGGACCTCGGTGCTGCCGCCGCCGACCATGCCCGGGGTCACCTCGACCCGTCGGCGCTCTCCGCCCTCGTACACCGTCACCACCGTCCGGCCGTCCGCCGTCGCGGAGACGGCGGAGAGCGGGACGACCAGCACCGGGCCGGCCGAGGAGGCCGCCCGGACGGTGAGGCGGACGTCCTGGCCGGCCAGCCTCGGGTCGAGCGGGGCGTCCGGTTCGACCACCAGCGGGTAGCCGGTCCGGTCCGTGCCGGGCTGCCGGGCGCCGCCGCCGGGCGCGGTGCCGGTGCCGCTGCCGGACGGGGGTCCCTCGCCGGGGGTGTCGGCCACCGCGGTCACCGTCGCGGTCGCGGTGGTGCCGGTCACCTCGGAGAGGATCTCCACCTGCTGGCCCGGGCGGACCAGGCCCTTGTCGGGGGCGGTCAGGCTGCCCTTCACGACCAGCGCCCCGGCCGAGACGGTCAGCACGGTGCCGGTGACCTCGCCGCCGACCCGGCCGGCGACGCCGTCCACCCGGGCCGGGAAGCCGGTGAGGAAGAGCAGTTCGGCGGCAGGGATCATCGGGCCGACGGCGGCCCGGACGTCGGCGGCCTTCTTCCGGAGCCCGGTGAGGTCCTCGCCGGCCCGGGTCACCTGTTTGCGGGCCGTCTCGACGGCGGTGCGGGCCGCGTCCACCGGGCTCTCGCCGACCGGGGCGCCGGCCGGTTCGCCGGCTGAGGCGCCGGGCGTCGGCGCGGCGGACCGGGCCCGCTCGGCGGCCAGCGCGTCGTCGAGCCGCTTCTGCGCGGCCTTCAACGCGTCTCTGCCGTCCGCCAGGGCCCGCTCGCCGCCCGTCACCGCGTCCTGGGCGGCCGACACCTGGGCGTCGCCGTCCGGCGAGGCCGGCCGCGGGTCGTAGCCGCGGGCGGCGTAGAAGGCCGTCACCGCCGCCCCGGTGGCCGCGCCGTAGCGCCCCGCGGGGTCGCCGTCCGAGCCGAACCCGAGCTCCTTCAGGGCCTGTTGGAGCTGCTCGACGTCCTGCCCGGTGGCGCCCGGCCGGAGGTCCCGGTACACCGGGAGGCCGCCGCGGAGGGCGAACACCGGCCGCCCCGAGACCTCCAGCACCGACTGCCCGGCCGCGACCTGGTCGCCGGACCGCACCGGGAGCTTGGTGACCACCGGCTTGGCGCCGGCCGGACCGCCGCTCCCGGCCGGGGCCACCTCGACCGTCTGGCCGGCGCCGACCTGGCCGCGGAGCACCACCGAGTCGGTCAGCACGCGCTGCTCCACGGCGGCCGTCAGGACGTCGGGCGGCGGGGGCCCGCTCTCGGCGGCGGCCTGCGCGGGCGACCTGATCACCAGTGAGGCGGCCAGCCCGGCCCCCGAGACGGCCGCGGCGACCAGCGTGACGGCCAGCAGCAGCCGCCCGCGGCGGCGCAGCACCGACCCGCCGGGGCCCGGCGGCGGCGCCCCGGGGCCGGTGGCCGGGCCGTCGTCCTGAGCGGCCCCGGACCCTTCGACGATCGACACGCCCCACCCTCGATCCGGCTTCCGGGCCGCCCGACCGAGTGGCCCCGTACGGTTCGCCCGCCCCGTACGTGACGGGGCGGCAGTGCCTCGGCCTGGGCGGGCGGGCTCGTCGGGCGGGCCGGACGCGCGCCCGCACCCCCCGGTGCCCGCCGGTCCCCCCGGCCGCGGGACGGGCGTGCTGCCCCGTCCCGGGGCGTGAAACTAACACAGCGCGGGGGCCCGCCGGCCGGGTTCGCCCGCAACGGCGGGGCGGCTGCGGGGAACTGCGGGGGAATGTCCCGTTCGGGCCGTGCGGCGCGGGGCGGGTGCGGCGAACTCCCGGCTCAGCTGGGCCGGTTGCGCTCGTACACCAGGCGCAGGCCGATCAGCGTCAGCCAGGGCTCGTGGACGTCGATGGTGCCGGCCTCGCCGAGCACCAGCGGGGCCAGTCCGCCGGTGGCGATGACCTGGACGTCGTCCGGGTCCTTGGCGAGCTCCTTGGCCATCCGGTCGACCAGGCCGTCGACCTGGCCGGCGAAGCCGTAGAGGATGCCGGACTGCATGCCCTCGACGGTGTTCTTGCCGATCACGTTGCGCGGGCGGGCCAGCTCGATCTTGCGCAGCTGGGCGCCGCGCGCGCCGAGCGCCTCGACCGAGATCTCGATGCCGGGGGCGATCGCGCCGCCCACGTAGTCGCCGCGGGCGTTGATCGCGTCGAAGGTGGTGGCGGTACCGAAGTCGACCACGATGCACGGGCCCCCGTACAGGTGGTTGGCGGCCAGCGCGTTGACGATCCGGTCGGCGCCGACCTCCTTGGGGTGGTCCATCAGGACGTGCACGCCCGTCTTCACCCCCGGCTCCACGATCACCGCGGGGACGTCGCCGTAGTAACGGCGGGTCACCTCGCGGAACTCGTGGAGCACGGAGGGGACGGACGAGCAGATCGCCAGGCCCTCCACCGCGGCCTCGTTGACCGCGGTGTGCGAGCCCATCAGGCCCTGCAGGAGCACCGCCAGCTCGTCGGCCGTGCGGCGCGGATCGGTAGAGATCCGCCAGTGCTCGACCACGTCCTCGCCGTCGAACAGGCCGAGCGTGGTCTGGGTGTTGCCGACGTCGATGGTGAGCAGCATGGGGTGCCTTCTGCGTGAGGGGTGATCAGAGGTGATCAGGCGCGCAGGTCCAGGCCGATGTCCAGGATCGGCGAGGAGTGCGTGAGCGCGCCCACGGCCAGGTAGTCGACCCCAGTCTGGGCGACCTCGCGCGCGCTGGCCAGGGTCAGTCCGCCGGACGCCTCCAGCCGGGCGCGCCCGGCCACCAGCTCGACGGCCTCCTTCAGCTGCGGCACGGTGAAGTTGTCCAGCAGGACGAGGTCGGCCCCGGCCTCCAGCACCGGCGGGATCTGCTCCAGGGTGTCCACCTCGACCTCCACCGCCAGGTCGGGGTAGGCGGCCCGGACGGCCCGGAACGCCTCGGCGACGCCGCCGGCCGCGACCACGTGGTTGTCCTTGACCAGGGCGGCGTCGGAGAGCGCCATCCGGTGGTTGGCGCCGCCGCCGCAGCGGACCGCGTACTTCTGCAGCGCCCGCAGGCCCGGGGTGGTCTTGCGGGTGTCGCGGACCACCGCGCCGGTGCCCTCCAGGGCGTCCGCCCAGGCACGGGTGGCGGTGGCGATGCCGGAGAGGTGGCAGAGCAGGTTGAGCGCGCTGCGCTCGGCGGTCAGCAGGTCGCGGGTGCGGCTGCGGACGGAGAGCAGCACCTGGCCGGCCTCCACCCGGTCGCCGTCCTCGACGTGCCGCTCGACCTCGAACTCCTCCTCGCAGACCAGCGAGACGACCGCCTCGGCGATCCGCAGGCCCGCGACCACGCCGGCCTCGCGGGCGGTGAAGTCGGCGGTGGCGACGGCGTCGGCGGGCACCGTGGCGACCGAGGTGACGTCCTCGCCGCCGGCCAGGTCCTCGGCCAGCGCCAGGGTGGCGATGTCCTCGACCTCGATCGGGTCGAGACCGGCCTCCTCCAGCAGCTCGGCGAGCCGCGGGTCCAGGCCGGTCTCGTAGCCCTCGCCGTCCCCGCACGCGCAGCCGTCGCCGCAACCGCCGGCCATCGGGAGTTCCTCGTGGGAGTGGGTCATGGTTCTACTGCTCCTCAGGGGTGCTGACAAGGTCGCCGGAGGCGGTGAGGGTGGTGATCAGGTGGCGCTGCCAGTGGGCGTCGTCCCGCTCGGGGAAGTCCTCGCGCCAGTGGCAGCCGCGGGTCTCGGCGCGCCGGGCGGCGGCCGTCACCAGGGCGGTGCCGACCAGCAGCAGGTTGGCGGCCTCCCAGGTCTCCACCCGGGGGTCGGCCGGCTTCTCCTCGGCGACGTGCGCCAGGGCCTGCTCGGCGATCAGGGCGAGTCCGGCGGCCGTGCCGGCCATCGAGGAGGCCGAGCGCAGGACGCCCGTGCCGCGCGACATCAGCCGCTGGATCTCGGCCCGCGCCTCGGGGGCGGGCAGCGGCACCGGGCGGGCGGCCCGCGCGGCGGCGACGTCCACCGAGCGCTCGGGCAGTTCGTCCGCGCGGTGCCGGGCGGTCAGGTCGGCTGCGATCCGCTCGGCGAAGACCAGGCCCTCCAGCAGGGAGTTGGAGGCCAGCCGGTTGGCGCCGTGCACCCCGGTGCAGGCCACCTCGCCGCAGGCGTACAGCCCGGGGACGGTGGTGCGGCCGGTCGGGTCGGTGCGGATGCCGCCGGAGGCGTAGTGCGCGGCCGGGGCGATCGGGATCGGCTCGGTGACCGGGTCGATGCCGTGCGCGCGGCAGGAGGCGAGGATGGTCGGGAACCGCTCCTCCCACATCGCGGCGCCGAAGTGCCGCCCGTCCAGGTACATGTGGTCGGTGCCCAGGAGCTGCATCCGCTGGGTGATGGCCTTGGCGACGATGTCGCGCGGGGCCAGTTCGGCCAGCTCGTGCTGCCCGAGCATGAAGCGGGTGCCGTCCCCGTCGACCAGGTGCGCGCCCTCGCCGCGGACCGCCTCGGAGACCAGCGGCTGCTGGCCCTCGGCGTCCGGGCCGAGCCAGAGCACGGTCGGGTGGAACTGCACGAACTCGAGGTCGGTGACCTCGGCGCCGGCCCGCAGCGCGAGCGCCACGCCGTCGCCGGTGGAGACCGCGGGGTTGGTGGTGGCGGAGTAGACCTGGCCCATGCCGCCGGTGGCGAGGACCACCGCGCGGGCCCGGATGGCGCCGACGCCGTCGCGCTGGCCCTCGCCCATCACGTGCAGGGTGAGGCCGGCGGCGTGGCCGTCGGCGTCGGTGAGCAGGTCGAGGACGAGGGCGTGCTCGATCAGCTCCAGGCCCGGGTCGGACCGGACGGCGGTGACCAGGGCGCGCGATATCTCGGCGCCGGTGGCGTCCCCGCCGGCGTGCGCGATCCGGCGGCGGTGGTGGCCGCCCTCGCGGGTGAGCTGGATCTCGCCGTCGTCGCCGCGGTCGAAGGCGGCGCCGGTGGCGATCAGGTGGCGGACGGCCTCCGGGCCCTCGGTGACGAGGGTGCGGACGGCCTCCTCGTCGCAGAGCCCGACACCGGCCACCAGGGTGTCGGCCAGGTGCTGCTCGGGGGTGTCGCCCTCGCCCAGGGCGGCGGCGATGCCGCCCTGGGCCCAGCGGGTCGACCCGTCGTCGAGCATCGCCTTGGTGACCACCATGGCCCGCAGGCCGGCCTTGCGGACGTTGAGGGCGACGGTGAGTCCGGCCACGCCGGAGCCGACCACGACGATGTCGGTGGTGGCCGTCCAGCCGGGGGCGGGGGCGGTGAGGCGGTGCGTGACGGGCATGGCGTTCAGTGGCTCCTTCAGCGCGCGGCGGTCGGGGCCGCGCCGTTGCCGTCACGGTACGCCGCGTCGCCGCGGAGCAGCCCGGTGCCCTCCCCGGCCTCGGCGGGGTCGCCGCCCATGCCGGTGATCCGGTTGTCGGCGTCCACGAAGACCACCTTCGGCAGGTAGCCCTTGGCCTCGGCAGTGTCCATCTGCCCGTAGGCGATGAGTATGACGAGGTCGCCGGGGTGGACCAGGCGGGCGGCGGCGCCGTTGATGCCGATCACGCCGGAGCCGCGCGGGCCGGCGATGGTGTAGGTCTCCAGCCGGGCGCCGTTGTTGATGTCGACGATGTGGACCAGCTCGCCGGGGAGCAGGTCGGCGGCGTCGAGCAGGTCCTCGTCCACCGTGACGGAGCCGACGTAGTGCAGGTCGGCCTGGGTCACGGTGGCCCGGTGGATCTTGGACTTGAGCATGGTGCGGAGCATGGGGTCACGCCTCCAGTGAGTGCATGCCTGAGGGAATGTGCTGCCGGACGGTCCTGCGGGTGGTGCGACTGCGGGTGGAGCGACTGCGGGGGGCCCGCGGGTGGTGCGTCGCCGCGTCAGCGGCAGATGATGCGGACGTTGTCGATCAGGCGGGTGGAGCCCACCTTCGCGGCGACGGCCAGCACCGCCTCGCCCCGGAAGTCGTCCGCCGCTTCGGTGAAGTCGTGCGGGTCGATCAGGGCGAGGTAGTCCAGGGTGACGCCTTCGGCGGCGTCGAGGGCGGCCGTGGCGGCCTCGCGCACGGCCTGCGGACCCTGCGCGGCCACGTCGCGGCCGGCGAACAGGGCCCGGGACAGCACGAGCGCGTGCTCGCGGTCCTCGGCGGACAGGAAGCGGTTGCGGGACGAGAGCGCCAGCCCGTCCTCCTCGCGGACGGTCGGCACGCCGACGATCTCGACGTCGAAGTCCAGGTCGGCGACCATCCGCTGGACGAGCGCCAGCTGCTGGGCGTCCTTCTCGCCGAAGAAGGCGAAGTCCGGGTCGGTGATGTGCAGCAGCTTGGCCACCACGGTCAGCACCCCGTCGAAGTGCCCGGGCCGGGTGGTGCCCTCGAAGCGCTCGCCCATCGGGCCGGCCGCCAGGCGCACCTGCGGCTCGCCGTTCGGGTAGACCTCCTCGACGGACGGCGCGAAGACGACGTCGGCGCCGTTCTCCTCGGCCAGCCGGACGTCCGCCTCCAGGTCGCGCGGGTAGCGTTCGAGGTCCTCGCCGGCGCCGAACTGCAGCGGGTTGACGAAGACGGTCACGGCGACCCGGCCGTCCCGGCCGACCTGCTTGCGGGCGGCCCGGATCAGCGCGCCGTGGCCCTCGTGCAGCGCGCCCATCGTCATCACGACCGCGTTGTCCACCGGCTGCTCGTCCGGCCAGAAGGCCGCCTCGAAGTCGGTGACGCTCCGGGTGACGACGGCCCGGTGGACCTTGGGTGCCCGCTGGGCCTTGCCGGCCTGCTTGCCGCGTGCTGCCATCAGTTCTCCTCGTTCAGTACGTCCAGCAGCGCCGCCGCCGACGCTTCGTCGATCGTCCCGTGGGCGAGCGCCCGCTGGGCGGTGGCGCGGGCCATCGCCCGGTAGGCGGCCGGGATGTCCGGGGACACCGTACTGAGCTGCGCCAGGTGGCGCCGAACGGTGCCCGCGTCGCCCCGCGCGACCGGGCCGGTGAGGGCCGCGTCGCCGGAGCGCAGGCTGTTGTCCAGGGCGGCGCCCAGCAGCGGGCCGAGCAGTCGGCCGGGCTCGGCGACCCCGGCCGTGCGCAGCAGCTCCAGCGCCTGGGAGACCAGGGTGACCAGGTGGTTCGCGCCGTGCGCGAGGGCCGTGTGGTAGAGCGGGCGGACGCCCTCCGGCACCCACTCGGGCTCGCCGCCCATCTCGACCACCAGGGCCTCGGCCACCGGGCGCAGCTCCTCGGGGGCGGTCACCCCGAACGGGCAGCCGGCCAGCCGGGCGAGGTCGACCGTGGTGCCGGTAAAGGTCATCGCGGGGTGCAGTGCCAGCGGCAGCGCCCCGGCCCGGGTGGCGGGCTCGAGGACGGCGACGCCGTGCGCGCCCGAGGTGTGCACCACCAGCTGGCCGGGGCGGACCGAGCCGGTCGCGACGAGGCCGGCCACCAGGTCGGCCAGCGCGTCGTCGGGGACGGTGAGCAGCACCAGGTCGGCGGCGGCGAGCACCTGCGGCGGGGTGACGATCCGCACGCCCGGCAGCAGCTGTTCGGCGCGGCGGCGGGAGGCGGCGGACACCCCGGAGGCGGCGACCACCCGGTGCCCGGCGAGCTGCAGGGCGGCGCCCAGCGCGGGGCCGACCCGGCCGGTGCCGACCACCCCGACGGCGAGCCGGGCCGGTCGGTTGCCGGGGTCGGCCGGGTCGCCGAAACCGTCGTCGAGCGGGCCGGCGCCGACGCTGTCGGAGGCGCTCACGCGGCCACCTCCGGGTCGTTCCCGGGCCGGGGGGCACCCCGGCGCTCGGCGGGGGCAATCGCCATGGCGCACCTCTCGACGGTGAGCCCGGTTCGCTCGCTCACAGCTCGGCCCTGGTCCTCACTCTTACCGTTCCGGTCCTCTGCGGGTACCGGACGCACCGGCCCATTCTACGGCCGGGGCGGACGGCGGATTAATCCGCGGCGCCGGCCCGGATCAGGCCCGCCTCGTAGGCGAGGACGACGGCCTGGACCCGGTCGCGCAGGCCGAGCTTGGCCAGGATCCGGCCGACGTGGGTCTTCACGGTGGCCTCGGACAGGACCAGCCGGGCGGCGATCTCACCGTTCGAGAGGCCCTGGGCGACCAGCAGGAACACCTCGCGCTCGCGCTCGGTGAGCGGGCCCAGGGTGTCCGGTCCCGGCGTGCTCGCCGCGGTGGGCAGCACCTCGGCGAAGCGGTCGATCATGCGGCGGGTGGTGGTCGGCGCGACCACCGCGTCGCCGCCGTGCACCGCGCGGATCGCGGCCACCAGCTCGGTCGGCGGCACGTCCTTGAGCAGGAACCCGCTGGCCCCGGCCTTGAGCGCGGCGAAGGCGTACTCGTCCAGGTCGAAGGTGGTGAGGATGAGCACGTGCGGCGCGTTCGGCAGCGGGCTGCCGTCCTCGGCGAGGCAGATCCGGCGGGTGGTCTGCACCCCGTCCAGGCGGGGCATCCGGACGTCCATCAGGATCACGTCCACCTGCGTGTGCCGCAGCCGCTCCAGGGCCTGCGCGCCGTCGCCGGCCTCGGCGACGATCTCGATGTCGCCCTGGGACTGCAGGATCATCCGGAAGCCGGTGCGCAGCAGCTCCTGGTCGTCGACGAGCATCACGCGGATGGTCAAGGTGGCTCCTAGTTCGTGGGCGGCAACGGGGTCAGTGTGCTGCCTTGAGGGGCAGGACGGCGCGGATCCGGAAGCCGCCGCCGGGGCGCGGCCCGACGTCGAGGCTGCCACTGACCATGCCGACCCGCTCGCGCATGCCGATCAGGCCGTGCCCCTGGCCGTCCGTCCCGCCGGCGGCGAGCTGCTCGTCGGTCGAGCCGCGGCCGTCGTCCTCGATCAGGACGGCCAGCTCGCGCTCGCCGAAGTCGACCGCGACCCGGGCGTGCACATCGGGGCCGCCGTGCTTGCGGACGTTGGTCAGTGCTTCCTGGACGATCCGGTAGACGGTCAGCTCGACGCCGCGCGGCAGTTCGCGCGGGTCGCCGGAGGTGGCGAAGTCCACCTGGAGGCCGGCCGTGCGGACCTGGTCCAGCAGCTCGGGCAGCTCCTCGACGCCGGGCTGCGGCACGTACTCCTCGGCGGTGTCCGCGGTGCGCAGCACGCCCAGCAGCCGGCGCATCTCGACGAGCGCCTGGCGCCCGGTGGAGGCGATCGTGCCCAGCGCCTCCTTGGCCTGCTGGGGCGAGTTGTCCAGCACGTAGGCGGCGCCGTCGGCCTGGACGATCATGACGGAGACGTTGTGCGCGACCACGTCGTGCAGCTCGCGGGCGATCCGGGCGCGCTCGGCGGCGACCGCCACCTTGGCCTGGGCGTCGCGCTCGCGCTCCAGCCGGGCGGCGCGGTCCTCCAGCTCGACCAGGTAGGCGCGGCGCACCCGGGTGAGCCGGCCCCAGGCCCAGCAGAGGATGAACGGGCTGCTCATCGCCGCGGTGAGCAGCAGGAACTCGCCCAGGCTGTACGAGCGCTGCTGGGCGTCGCCGTTCGGGTCGATCACGGTCTTGCTGAGGTGGAGCTGCCAGTACGTCAGCGGTCCGGCCGCCAGCCCGGCGGCCAGGGCCAGCCGGGAGATCCAGGCGGAGCCGAAGGCGGCGCCGGTGTAGGCGAAGACCAGGTACCCGATGCTGGAGCCGGCGGGCAGGATGCCCAGCGTGATCTGACCGATCCCCAGCGCGGTGGCGGCGGCCACGGTGGCGTCGGGGTAGCGGCGCCGGAAGACCATCAGCAGCGGGATGAGCAGGGCGATGACGAACTGGGCGGGGGCCCGCCAGGCGCTGTTGTCGCCGCCGTCCGGCAGGAGCCCCAGGAACAGCACGATCGCCGCCCAGGCGGAGTCGACCACCATGGGGTGACGGCGGAGCCAGGCGTTGAGTCGTTGCACGTCTCAAGCGTAGGCAGTCGCGGAGCGTGGTCAGGTCCGCCGGGAGGGCGATCCGTCCTACTCCCTAGGTCGGAGAAGCCCGGACTCCGGTTGGGAGGGGAACCCCGGCGCCGGTAGCGTCCCGCCGCATGACTTGGATGCGGTGGCGGCCCGCCATGGAAGAGGCCCTCTACGCCCCCGTCGGCGGCTTCTACCGCAGGCCGGAGGGGCCGGCCGGGCACTTCCGCACCTCGGTGCACGCCTCCCCGCTGTTCGCCCGCGCGGTGGCCCGGCTGCTGCTGGACGTGGACGCGGCCCTCGGCCGTCCGGAGGAGCTGGCCTTCGTGGACGTCGGGGCGGGCCGCGGCGAGCTGCTGACCGGTGTGCTGGCCGAGCTGCCGGACGGGGTGCTGGCCCGGCTGCGGCCGTACGGGGTGGAGATCGCGGCGGACCGTCCGGCGGGACTGCCGTCCACAGCCCTGTGGACGGACGAGGTGCCGCGCGGCGTCAGCGGGCTGCTGTTCGCCAACGAGTGGCTGGACAACGTGCCGCTGGACCTCGGCGAGGTGGACGAGGACGGGGTGCTGCGCTACGTCGAGGTGGACACCGCGACCGGCGAGGAGCGGCTCGGGTCCGCGGTGGACGCGGCCGACGCCGCCTGGGCCGCGCGCTGGTGGCCGGCCCCCGAGCCGGGGGACGTCGTGGAGTTCGGCGCCCCGCGCGACGCCGTCTGGGCCTCGGCCGTCGCCGGGCTGGAACGCGGTCTCGCGGTCGCGGCGGACTACGGGCACACCGCCGCGAGCCGCCCGCCCCTCGCCACCCTGACCGGGTTCCGGGCGGGCCGGGAGGTGCGCCCGGTGCCGGACGGCTCCTGCGACCTCACCGCGCACGTGGCGCTGGACGCGGTGGCCGCGCCCGCCGTCCACAGCCTGTGGACAACGCAGCGCGAGGCGCTGCGGGCGCTCGGCGTGAGCGGTGCCCGACCGCCGCTGGCGCTGGCGTCCACCGACCCGGCGGCCTACCTGCGGGCGCTCGGCGGCGCCGGGGAGGCCGCCGAGCTGACCGACCCGGCGGGCCTGGGCGCGTTCGGCTGGCTCGCCCAGGCCGTCCGCATGCCGGTACCGGAGACCCTCGCCGGTCTCGGGGGATGGCAGACTCTCGGGTCATGAGGGAGACCACGGTCGGCATCGGGGCGGGAGCCGAGAACTTCACCGGCGCGGCGGGCAGCACCGACATGGTGCTCAACATCGGCCCGCAGCACCCGGCGACCCACGGTGTGCTGCGGCTGAAGCTGGTGCTGGACGGCGAGCGGATCGTCACCGCGGAGCCGGTGATCGGCTACATGCACCGCGGCGCGGAGAAGCTCTTCGAGGCCCGTGACTACCGGCAGATCATCATGCTGGCCAACCGGCACGACTGGCTCTCCGCGTTCGCCAACGAGCTGGGCGTGGTGCTCGGCGTCGAGCGGATGCTCGGCATGGAGGTGCCCGAGCGCGCGGTCTGGATCCGCACCCTGCTCGCCGAGCTGAACCGCGTCCTCAACCACCTGATGTTCCTCGGCTCCTACCCGCTGGAGCTGGGCGGGATCACCCCGATCTTCCACGCCTTCACCGGCCGTGAGGACCTCCAGCACGTGCTGGAGGAGGCCTCCGGCGGCCGGATGCACTACATGTTCAACCGGGTCGGCGGCCTCAAGGAGGACCTGCCGGCCGGCTGGCTCGGCCGGGTCCGGGCGGCGATCGCCACCGTCCGCTCGCAGCTGCCGGTCTTCGAGGACCTCGTCCTCGGCAACGAGATCTTCCGGGCCCGCACCGCCGGCGTCGGCGTGCTCAGCCGGGCGCACGCCGAGGCGTACGGGGTCAGCGGCCCGATCGCGCGTGCCAGCGGGCTCGACTTCGACCTGCGCCGTGACGAGCCCTACCTGGCGTACGGCTCGGAGGAGCTGCGCGCGGTGCTGACCGTGGTCACCCGTGAGGAGGGCGACTGCCTGGCCCGGTTCGAGTGCCTGCTGGAGCAGACCGTCAACGCGCTGGACCTCGCGGACGCCTGCCTGGACAAGCTCGCCACGCTGGCGCCCGGCCCGGTCAACCTGCGGCTGCCCAAGGTGCTCAAGGCCCCCGAGGGGAGCACCTACGCCTGGACGGAGAACCCGCTCGGCGTCAACGGCTACTACCTGGTCTCGCGCGGCGACAAGACGCCGTGGCGGCTGAAGCTGCGCTCGGCGTCCTTCAACAACATCCAGGCGCTCACCGAACTGCTGCCCGGCACCCTGGTCGCCGACATGGTGGCCATCCTGGGCTCGATGTTCTTCGTCGTCGGCGACATCGACAAGTAGGCGGCACCGACACGTGGCGGTGGGGCGCCGGACGGCGGCGAGGGCGTACCGGCGGGCTACTTCCTGCGGCCCGGCTTCCGGCCCGGGTCGGCCGGGTGCGGCGCCACCTTGCGGTCGCCCTTGGTGGCGATCCGCTGCTCGCAGAGGCCGGCCAGCACCTCGTACCCGGCCTTGCCCATCAGCTCGGTGAGCTCGGGGCGGTAGCTGATGTACACCGGGTCCGGGCCGGTGTGCGCGTCCGGGCTGCCGGTGCACCACCAGTGCAGGTCGTGGCCGCCCGGGCCCCAGCCCCGGCGGTCGTACTCGCCGATGGTGACCTGGAGGTAGCGGGTGTCGTCCGGGCGGTCGATCCAGTCGTAGGTGCGCCGCACCGGGAGCTGCCAGCAGACGTCCGGCTTGGTCTCCAGCGGCTCCTTGCCCTCCTTGAGGGCGAGGGTGTGCAGCGCGCAGCCGGCGCCGCCGGCGAAGCCGGGGCTGTTGAGGAAGAGGCAGGCGCCGTTGACCCGGCGGGTCTGCCGGTCGCCGTCCTCGTCGAACATGGTGATGCCGCCGTCGAGCCGGATCCGGCCCTTGGCGTCGGTGCCGTGCGCGTGGTTCTCCCAGATCTCGGGCGTCAGCCGGGCCGCGTGGCCGGCCACGCGCCGCTCGTCGTCCTCGTCCGAGTAGTGCGCGCCGAGCGTGCAGCAGCCGTCCGACTCGCCGCGGCCCTCGCGGATGCCCTGGCAGCCCCGGCCGAAGATGCACGTCCAGCGGGAGGTCAGCCAGGTGAGGTCGCAGCGGAAGACCTGCTCCTCGTCGGCCGGGTCGGCGAACTCGACCCAGGCCCGGGGGAAGTCGAGCGGGACCTCGGGGCGCGGGGCGTCGAGCGGGGCCTCGACGCGCAGGGTCGGCATCGCGAGGTCGACCGGGGTCGCGCCGGCCTTGGTCTTCTTCTTGGAGGTCTCTGCTGCTGCCACCCGGCAAGGGTAGAGCCTTCACGGCGGTGCGAACCGCCTGCGGGCGGGGGATTTGCGGTGGTTTCGCCGAGCGGCGGCGGTCGGAGCCGCCGTCGGGCGAGGTGAAGGCGGGGTGAAGAGGTCTCCGCCGCGCTGCGGCCCAACGCGGCCGCCCCTCTAGGATGGCGGCCGGTCCGCTACGGGGAGGTACGGGGATGGCGAGCGGCAGTGGCAACGGCGATGCCGGAGGCGGCACCTTCGCCCTCAAACCGTGGGAACTGCACGGTGAGGGGCGCGAGTTCGAAAAGATCTCGGAGGACTTCGGGAAGGCCGCCAGCACCTTGGAGCAGTCGCTCGCGGCGCTCGGCAGCCCGTGGGGGCAGGACCGGCCGGGCAGCGGATTCGCCGCCGCCTACAAGGACGCGCGCGGCGGGCTGCTCGGCGGTCTGCGCGGGCTGGCCGGGCAGCTGGGGCAGGTCGGCTCGGGGCTGCACACCATGGCCGAGCGGACCGTCGACGCGGAGACCGCGGCGGCCGCCGGCTTCGGCGGCGCGGCGGGGCAGGGCGGGCCGGTGACGCCCGCGGCAACCCCGGGGGCCCGTACGACCGTCCCCAAGGACAGGTCGGCCTGACGGCCGGGGCCGTCCGCCGGACGCGGACCGCGGGTGACGCGGTCCGTGCGCGGCGGTCGGCACCCCGTGTTCCGTCGCCGCCGTGCTCCGCCACGCCGTGGCCCGCACGCCGTGGCCCGCACGTCGTGGCCCGCACACCGAAGTCCGCACGCCGCGGTCCGTACGTCGAAGTCCGTACGTCGAAGGGGGAAGCGCATGTCCCGCAAGCTGCCCGAGGAGCTGGCACCGCTGCTGGCCAGGACCGGCCACCAGTGGCCGCAGGCCGACGAGGACGGGCTGCGCAGGGCGGCCGGCCTCTGGCGCGACTTCGGCGTCGAGGCCGAGCGCCTCGGCAAGCGCGGCGGGGACTCCGCCAAGCGCGTCACCGGGGAGAACTCCGGCCGCGCGGTGGACGCCTTCGGCGAGTACTGGCGGGCGTTCAGCGGCCGCGGCACCGGCCACCTGGACGACGCGCACAGCGCCACGACCCTGGTGGCCGGCGCCTTCGACAAGGCCGCCCGGGCCGTCGACAGCTGCAAGGCCGACCTCGTCGCCACCCTCACCGAGCTGGCCGCCGAGCTGAAGAAGGCCGAGGAGCAGGCGGCCCGGGCCAAGGCGGCCGCAGCCGAGGTCGCCACCGCCACCCGCGGCGACGGAGCGGCGCCCGGCGGGGTCTTCGGCGGGCTGCGGCAGGGCCTCGGCGCGGTGGCGGCCGGGGTGCGCGACGCCGCCACCGAACACGTCGCCGAAGCGGTGGCGGCGGCCGCCGTCGAGTCCGCCGGGCTGAAGATCGGCGGCCTGCTGGACGAGCTCGGTCGGGCGATGAAGGACGGGCTGGACGGCACGCTCAAGGAGCCCGCGGTGGTCGCGCTGCTGCGCCTCGCGCCGGGCGGCGTCCCGGGGGTGCGTCCGGCGTCGTTCACCGGCGGGGCCTTCGACCCGGTCGCCGCCGGGCTGCCCGCCGTGCTCGGCGAGCCGGGCGTGCTGGGCGCGGACGGCGCGGGCCTGGCGGTGGTGCTCGGTCAGGACGGCCGGCCCGTGGTCGGCGTGCCGGGGCTGGCGGTCAAGCTCGACGAGGCCGGCCGACCGGTGCTCGACGAGCACGGAGACCCGGTCATCGTCCGGGCCGACGGCACGACGGTGACGGACCCGAGCGGGCTGCTCGTCGTCCAGGGCCCGGACGGCAAGCCGGTGGTGGGGGTCGAGGACCTCGCCGTGAAGGTGGACGAGCAGGGGCGGCCGGTGCTGGGCAGGGACGGCCTGCCGGTGCTGACCGACAAGGACGGCAAGGAGGTCCGCGGCATACCGCTGACCGACCCCGCGGCGGCCCGCGGGAACGGCCACGGACTGGACGGCAAACCGGGCGGGCCGCTCGCCGACGGGCCGGGCGCGGTGCTGCCGGGCGCACCCGGGGCGCCCGGCGTCCCCGGGGCCGGCACACCCGGGGTGGGGCCGGACGGCGTGGTCGTGATGGACGGCGCCGGCCGCCCCGGCCCGGGCGGTCCGGGGGAGCACCCGGACCGGGCCCCGGACGGGGGCGGTACGGGGCCGCTGCGGACCGGTTCGGCCGGCGGCGACCGGACGCCGGACGGCCCGGGCCGTCCGGCCGCCCCGGCACAGTTCGCCAGTGGTGGTGGCGGCGACGGTGGTGGTGGCGGTGGCGGCGCGGTCGGCTACGGCGGCCGGGCCGACGACGACTACCACCTGCCGCCCGCCCACCCGGGGGGTGGCGGCGGCGCGCCCGTGACCGTACGGACCGACTCGGTGCTCGCGCCGCCCGCACCGCAGGCCCCCGCCGCGCCCTCGCACCTCGGCGCGCCGGACGTGCCGTCCGGCGGCGGACCCGCCCAGGGCGGCCCGCACGGCACCTCCTACGGCGCCCAGTTCACCGTGCCGGTGGCCGCCGGGCCGACCGGCCCCGGTCCGCTGGCCGGCCCGTCCGGCGGTTCCTACCCGGGCCCGGTGGCGGCCGGGCACGGTCCGGCGCCGTTCGGCAGCGGGGTCGGCGCCGGCCCGCCCGCCGCCGGGGGCGCCCCCAGCGCCGTCCCGGCCGGGCCCGGAGGCGCGGTCGGCCCTGTCGTCGTCCCCGGCCCGGGCACCCCGGCAGCCGGTGCCCCGGGCGCGTCCGGGACGCCCGGCGCCCCCGCCTCCGGACAGCAGGCGCCCGCCGAGGGCCGGCCGGGCGCCGGGGTGGGCGCGGGCGCCCCGCGGGGGGCCACCGGCACCCCGCACCCGGTCACCGCGCCCGGCCCGGTGACCGTCCTGCCGCCGTCGGCCCCGCCGGTCGCCGGCCCCGGCCGCCCCGAGGAACACCCGGAGGACCACCGCCGGCGCCCCGGCGGCTCCCCGGCCGAGGGCGGGGACAGCCTGGCCTGGGCCGCCGTCCCGGTCGCCACCGCGCACGCCCTGGCGCTCCAGCTGGCCCGGCGCGCCCTGCGCGGCGGCGGCGCCGAGGAGGAGTTCCAGGCGCGCCTGCGGACCATCGCCGACAGCCGCCCCTACGGACTGCCCGGCGGCCTGGCCCCGGTCGACCCGGAGCACCAGCGCGAGGTCGAGCGCCGGGCGCCCCGGGACGCGGCCGGTCTGCCCGTCCGCCACCCCGACCCGGCGGCCGGCGGCTGGACGGAGGTGGTCAACGCCGACGGCCCGCACGCCCCGGGCCGGGCGAACAACAGCCTGGAGATCGCGCTGTCCGCCGTCGACACCTTCACCGGCCGCCCGACCTGCGCCGCGCCCCGGATCCCCACCGAGGGCGACGCGGGGGAGCGCGGCGGCCGGGACCGTGCCGAACGCGAACTCGGCGCGCCCTTCCGCGACCTCGGCGACGGCGGCCCGGCCTTCGGCCGTCTCACCGGCGAACTGCGGCGGGCCGGCCACGGCGCCCAGGCCGTGCTGCTCACCCTGGACGGCTTCGGTCGTCCGCACGCCTGGAACGCCGTCAACCACCGGGACACCGTGACCTACCTCGACCACCAGGTCGGCCGCCGGGGGGCCGAGCCGCTGCACGACGCCGCCCACGGCCTCTGGGCGATCGCCCTCGACCCGGACGGGTGCCCGCTCGACCTCGCCGCGCGCCGTCCGGAGCCGGCGACGAGCGGCGCCCGGTGACCGCCGTCCTGAGCCGTCCCGCCGCCGGGCGCCGCGTCGGGCCGCCGACCGGCGGTGTCCGGTGACCATCCGTCCGCCCCTCTCCGCCCGCGCGCCCCTCCCGGCCCGCGTCCATGCAAGGAGCACCACCCTGTGACCACCCGCGCGCAGGCGGTCGAGGCCGCCCACCGCTGGATCAACGGCGAGCTGCCGAGGGCCTCCGCCGACGGCTCGACCGGGAGCCGGCGGGTGTACTCGCACGAGTTCGACCTCGGCTGGGTGGTCTGGGCGGAGCCCTCGCCGGTGGGGGTCGACCCGCTGACGGGGGAGCGGCGTGCACCCGAGGAGGTGGGGGCGGCCTGTGCGGTGGTGGACCGGATCACCGGGCGGTTCACCGTCTGGCCGTCCGTACCGGTGGACGAGGTGACCGCGCTCTACCGGGACTTCGTGGGCGCCGGCGCCCACGACCCGGCCCTGCCGCCGGCCACCGGCCGGGGCACCCGGGCCGAGCTGACCTACCGTGACGACCTCGGCGAGGTCCGCTCGCTGGCGCTGCGCTCGGCGCCCGGGCTGCCGCACCCGGCGCTGCGCGGCTGGTGGTGGCTGCGCGAGCGGGGCGTCCGCCCGGAGGACGTGCTGGCCGTCCGCACCGACCTGCGGCTGAGCGCGCTGCCCGGCGGCTACTGGGCGTACGCGCTGGCCGCCGAGCTGCCGGGCGCCCGGGTGGAGGCCGAGCTGTCCTACGGACCGCGCTTCGACCACCGGGCGGCGGCCGTCCGCGCGCTCCCGGCCGAGCCCGGCGGACCGGTCCGCAACCGGGTGCCCTTCCCGCGCGGCGGCCCGGCCCCGGCCGCCGGAGCGGACGACGGGCTCGCGGCGCTGCTGGTGGAACGCTTCGGTGCCGGCGGCGTCCGGCGCTTCGACCCGGCCGACGTCGCCCGGGCCGACCTGCCGGAGGCCACCGCCCGGGTCCTGCTGGCGGTCGGTGTGCCCGTCGCGGTCGAGGGCTTCTTCGCGCTGCACCACCCGCGGCCGGACGCGATCGCCGACGGCACCCGGCCCGGTACGGTGCTGCCGCCGCTCGCCGCCCACCTGGCGCAGGCCGGCCGCGGCACCCGGGTGGCAGAGCGGGAGCGCCTCGCACTGGCCCCGCAACTGCTGCTCGGGACGGACGGCTGGGCGCTGATCGCCCTGGACACCGCCTGCGGCGCCGTCCGGGCCGTCGACCCCGACTACGCCACCGCCCGGCACTGCAACGCCGGGCCGGCGGCCTTCGTCCGCAGCCTGGCCCTGTTCGCCGGGTGGCTGCCCGGTCTGCCCGGGCTGGACCCGCGGGCCGCCGGCACCGCCGTCGCCGAGCTGCAGCGCGCTCTGGCGGCGATCGACCCGACGGTCTTCGACGACCCGGAGAACTGGTGGGCCGTCATCGTCGAGCAGCTGTGGGACGGTCTGCTGTGACGCCGGGGCGGCGCGTCCGGGTGACCCGCGGTGCGCCGCCGCCGGGCCGGAGCGGGCGGCGGGCGCACGCTGGAGGCGACCGCCGGCACGGTCAGGTTGTCGGACCGGTTCGCTGATCCCCCGCCGACGTGTCGACGATGTCCCGGACGCCCGGCACCCCGCCGGACACCCGCGTCCGCCCGGCGTCCGAACCAGAGCTGGAGCCCGAGCCGTGACCGCCTCGCCCCGCACCGCCCACGCGGCCGTCCTCGCCGCCCTCGCGGTGCTGGCCGGCGGCTGCGCCCCCGCCCCCGAGCTCCGCGCCCACCCGGTCGCGGCTGAGCGGAGCTGCGACGCCCCGACGGTGATCGGCCACCGGGGCTCCCCGCTCGACGCCCCCGAGAACACCATGGGCTCCTTCGAGACGGCCCTCGACCAGGGCGCCGACTGGCTGGAGACCGACGTCCAGACCACCCGGGACGGCGTGCCGGTCCTGATGCACGACCCCACCGTGGACCGCACCACCGACGGCCACGGCGCCGTCGCGGACCTGACCGCCGCTCAGGTCGCCGGGCTGCGGGTGACCGTCGGCCCCGGCCCGGCCGAGGCCGTGCCGACGCTGGAGCACCTGCTGAACCGGCTCGCCGGCAGCCCCGTGACGCTGCTGATGGAGATCAAGTGGCAGCGGGCCGAGGACGTCGCCCGGATCGCCCGGATCGCCGCCGGCAGCGGCGCCCGGGTCTACCTGTACTCGTTCTCCGCCGAGCACCTGCGCCAGGCCCACGCAGCCGCCCCCGCCCTGCCGGTCGTCCTCATCCAGGGCGCCTCGCTCGCCGACGACCCCGGTGACCTGCCGCTGCACGGCATCGCCCTGGAGGGGGCGCTGGCCACCGCCGACCGGATCGCCGCCGAGCGCGCGGCCGGCCGCGAGGTCTACGTCTGGACGCTGGACGACGAGGCGTCCTGGCAGCTGATGACCGACCGGGACGCCGACGGCCTGATCACCAACGCCCCCGGCCGGGCCCGCCGCTGGGCCGACGCCGGCTGCCGAACCCTCCACCCGGCCGCGCCGCGGGGCACCCACGGGCCCTGAGTCGGCGCCGCTGGTCCGGACCAAGTCACCGGGCCCGGACCGCCGGACCAGCACGAATACCGACGCGCCAGGTCTGTCCGGAGGCGGGATCGCGTAGCGTGAAGGGCTATGCGACTCGGTGTTCTCGACGTAGGTTCCAACACGGTCCACTTCCTCGTGGTGGACGCGCACCCCGGTGCCGCCCCCGTCCCCGCCTACTCCCACAAGGCGGAGCTGCGGCTCGCCGAACTCCTCGACGACCGGGGCGCGATAAGTGAGCCCGGGGTGGCGAAGCTGGTCGGCATGGTCGCCTCCTCGCTGCGGGTCGCCGAGGACAAGGGCGTGCTCGACATCCTGCCGTTCGCCACCTCCGCCGTCCGGGAGGCCGCCAACGGCGAGGAGGTGCTGCGCCGGGTCGCCGAGGAGACCGGGGTCGAACTGCGGGTGCTCTCCGGGCAGGACGAGGCGCGGCTCACCTTCCTCGCCGTCCGCCGCTGGTTCGGCTGGTCCTCCGGCCGGCTGCTCAACCTGGACATCGGCGGTGGCTCGCTGGAGATCGCCTGCGGGCTGGACGAGCAGCCCGACGTGGCCTGTTCGCTGCCGCTGGGCGCCGGCCGGCTCACCGGCCGCTGGCTGCCCGGGGACGTCGCCGACCCGGAGGGCCTGCGCGAGCTCAGACGCCACATCCGGGCCGAGATGGCCACCGTCGTCGGCGAGATCGCCCGGCTGGGCTCCCCCGACCACGCGGTCGCCACCTCCAAGACCTTCAAGCAGCTCGCCCGGATGACCGGCGCGGCCCCCGCCGACGCCGGCCCGTACGCCGACCGCCGGCTGACCCGCAGCAACCTCTCCGCCTGGCTGCCCCGGCTCTCCGCGATGACCGTCGCCGAGCGGGCGCAGATCCCCGGTGTCTCCGAGGGCCGCGCCAAGCAACTGCTGGCCGGCGCCCTGGTCGCCGACGCCGCGATGGACCTCTTCGGCCTGGACGAGCTCGACATCTGCCCGTGGGCGCTGCGCGAGGGCATCATCCTGCGCCGCCTGGACACCATGGACGGCGCGGTCGACCGCCGCCGGCCCGCGCTCGCCACCTGAGGGGCGGTCCGGCCGGCCCGCGCCGGGAGGGCCGCTCCCCGTTCCGGGCGCGGTCCGCTTACGCTGTCTCCCGTGGCGCAACCAGCGGACGAGGACGGGACGCGGGAGGGCCGCGCTCCCGGGGACGGGCAGCCGCGGCCGGACACCCCGCGCCGCACGGACCCGCCGCCCGCGGCCGCCGGCGGCGAGCCGGCCGGGACCGGCGGTGCCGGACGGGCCCGCAAGCTGGGCAAGGCCGTGAAGGGCGCGAAGAGCGCGCGGAGTGCCAAGAGCGCGAAGAGCGCGAAGAGCGCCGGGCCGGCCGGGGAGACCAGGACGGCCGGGGCTTCCGGGGATTCCGTGGCGTCTGAGGATTCTGGTACTTCTGGGGCGGCGGCCGCGGCGAAGTCCGCCCGGGCGGCCCGGAAAGCCACCGGCGGAGCGGCGAAGAAGGCGGCGAAGAAGGCCGCCAAGAAGGCGGCGAAGAAGGCCCCCGGGCAGCCGCCCGCGGCGGGGACCGCGACCGGCGGGACCGGCGCGGCGCCCCGCGGGACCCGGACCGCCCGGGCGGCCGGCGCCGCCAAGGCCGCCGTCCAGTCGGTGAAGTCCGTCAAGGCCGCCCGGCAGGCCGCGGCCCACCCGGCCCCGCTGCTGCGCACCACCGACCGCCTGGTCCTGCCCCCGCACCCCGGCCTGCACATCCCCGACACCAAGGTCGCCCTCTCCACCGCCTCGGTCTACCCGGCCAACACCGCCATCGCCTTCGAGCTGGCCGAGCGGCTCGGCTACGACGGCGTCGAGGTGATGGTCTGGAACGACCCGGTCAGCCAGGACATCGAGGCGCTGCGCCGGCTCTCCGACGCCCACCGGATGCCGATCCTGGCCGTGCACGCGCCCTGCCTGCTGATCACCCAGCGGGTCTGGACCAGCGACCCGTGGACCAAGCTCGTCCGGGCCCGCGCGGCGGCCGAGAAGCTCGGCGCGAGCGCCGTCGTCGTCCACCCGCCGTTCCGCTGGCAGCGCCAGTACGCCCGGGACTTCGTCGAGGGCATCAACCGGATGGCGGGCGAGACCGACGTCCGCTTCGCCGTCGAGAACATGTACCCCTGGCGCTACCGCGACCGCGAGATGCTGGCCTACGCACCCGGCTGGGACGTCACCGAGGAGGAGTACCGGCACTTCACCATCGACCTCTCGCACGCCGCGACCTCCCGGATCGACGCGCTCGCCATGGTCGACCGGATGGGCGACCGGCTCGCGCACATCCACCTGGCCGACGGCAGCGGCTCCGGCAAGGACGAGCACCTGATCCCCGGCCGGGGCAAGCAGCCCTGCGCCGAACTGCTGGAGCACCTCGCCCGGACCGGCTTCGACGGCCACGTGGTGCTGGAGGTCAACACCCGGCGCTCCGCGTCCCCCGCCGAACGCGAGGCCGATCTCGCCGAGGCGCTCGCCTTCACCCGTCTGCACCTGGCCACCCCCGCCCGGGTACGCTGACCACGAACTGCCGTACCGAGGGGGACATATGACGGACAGCACGGACTACCGTCGGCTCGCCGGCTCGTTCGGCGCGGTGGCCGCCGAGTACGACCGGGCCCGTCCCTCGTACCCCGACGAGCTCTTCGACGCGCTGGAGCGCCTGGCCGGCCGCACCCTGAAGGGCGCCCGGGTGCTGGACGTCGGCGCCGGTACCGGTATCGCCACCCGGCTGCTGGCCGGCCGCGGCGCGGACGTGATCGCCGTCGAGCCCACCCCCGGCATGGGTGCCCAGTTCCTCACCTCCTCGCCGGGCCTGCCGCTGGTCCGGGGCGACGGCGACGACCTGCCCTTCCACGACGGCTCGGCCGACTTCGTCACCTACGCCCAGGCCTTCCACTGGACGCACCCCGAACGGTCCGTCCCCGAGGCGATCCGGGTGCTGCGCCCCGGCGGCGCGCTCGCGACCTGGTGGAACGTGAAGGACAGCGGCGTCGCCTGGGTGGCGGCGATGGGCGAGCGGCTCGCCAAGGCGCTCACCGGGACGTACCACGGCTACGGCGCGGTCAACGAGATCGTCTCGCACCTCGCCCCCCACGACCTGCGGATCGGCACCGCCACGCTGCGCTGGGAGCGCCGGGTCACCGTCGACCACGTGATCACCGACCTGGTCTCGCGCTCCTACCTGGCCTCCCTCGCCCCCGAGGAGCGGGCGCCGCTGCTGGCCGTCGAGCGCGAGGCGCTGCTGGCGGAGTTCCCGGACGGCTGGGTGGTCGAGCCGTACGTGCTGGACCTCACCGTGGCCCGGACCCCGGACGCCACGGCCTGACCGCATCGCGGACGCGGTGTCCGCCCGCCGGACGGCGGGCGTAGTCTCGAAAGACACAGCGGCCGCGCACCCTCCTCACCCCGCGGGGCCGCCAGCAGCCTCCGAAGGAGTGGAGCACAGTGCCCGAGCTGAAGTCCCGTACGGTCACCCACGGTCGCAACATGGCAGGCGCCCGGGCGCTTCTCCGGGCCGCCGGCGTAGCCCGCGAGGACTTCGGCAAGCCGATCATCGCGGTCGCCAACTCCTTCACCGAGTTCGTCCCCGGGCACACCCACCTCCAGCCGGTCGGCCGGATCGTCTCCGAGGCGATCAAGCAGGCGGGCGGCATCCCGCGCGAGTTCAACACCATCGCGGTGGACGACGGCATCGCGATGGGCCACGGCGGCATGCTCTACTCGCTGCCCTCGCGCGACCTGATCGCCGACTCGGTGGAGTACATGGTCAACGCGCACTGCGCGGACGCCCTGATCTGCATCTCCAACTGCGACAAGATCACCCCGGGCATGCTGATGGCCGCCCTGCGCCTCAACATCCCGACCGTCTTCGTCTCCGGCGGCCCGATGGAGGCCGGCAAGGCCACCCTGGTCGACGGCACCGTGCGCAGGCTGGACCTGGTCGACGCGATCTCCCAGGCGGTCAACGAGAACGTCTCCGACGAGGACATCGCGATCATCGAGGAGAACGCCTGCCCGACCTGCGGGTCCTGCTCGGGCATGTTCACCGCCAACTCGATGAACTGCCTGACCGAGGCGATCGGCCTCTCGCTGCCCGGCAACGGCTCGGTGCTCGCCACCCACACCGCCCGCCGGGCGCTGTACGAGAAGGCCGGGCGGACCGTCGTCGAGATCACCAACCGGCACTACCAGCAGGACGACTACAGCGTCCTGCCCCGCTCGATCGCCACCCGGTCCGCGTTCGAGAACGCCATGGCGCTGGACATCGCGATGGGCGGCTCCACCAACACCATCCTGCACCTGCTCGCCGCCGCCCAGGAAGCCGAGCTGGACTTCGACCTGCGGGCCATCGACGCGGTCTCCCGCCGGGTGCCCTGCCTCTCCAAGGTCGCGCCCAACGGCTCGTACTACATGGAGGACGTCCACCGGGCCGGCGGCATCCCCGCCATCCTCGGCGAGCTCTACCGCGGCGGCATGCTCCACGAGGACGTGACCACCGTCCACTCCGACTCGCTCGCCGAGTGGCTGAAGACCTGGGACGTCCGCGGCGGCTCGCCGTCCGCCGAGGCCGTCGAGCTCTGGCACGCCGCCCCCGGCTGCGTCCGCTCCGCCGAGGCCTTCTCCCAGTCCGAGCGCTGGGAGTCGCTGGACACCGACGCCGCCAACGGCTGCATCCGCAGCGTCGAGCACGCCTACTCGGTCGAGGGCGGCCTGGCCGTGCTGTACGGCAACCTCGCCGAGGACGGCTGCATCGTGAAGACCGCCGGTGTCGACGAGTCGATCTGGACCTTCAGCGGCCCCGCGGTCGTCGTCGAGTCCCAGGAGGACGCCGTCGACGCGATCCTCACCAAGCGGATCAAGGAGGGCGACGTCGTCGTCATCCGCTACGAGGGCCCCAAGGGCGGCCCCGGCATGCAGGAGATGCTCTACCCGACCTCGTTCCTCAAGGGCCGGGGGCTCGGCAAGGCCTGCGCCCTGGTCACCGACGGCCGCTTCTCCGGGGGCACCTCGGGCCTGTCGATCGGCCACGCCTCCCCGGAGGCCGCCTCCGGTGGCACCATCGCGCTGGTCGAGGACGGCGACATCGTGGCCATCGACATCCCCGGCCGGACGATCTCGCTGGAGGTCCCCGCCGAGGTGCTGCACGAGCGCCGGCTGAAGCTGGAGGCCGGGGGCGGCTACCGTCCGAAGAACCGCGAGCGCCAGGTCAGCCAGGCGCTGCGGGCCTACGCCGCGATGGCCACCTCCGCCGACAAGGGCGCCGTTCGCGACGTCTCCAAGCTCGGCTGACACCCCCGCGCCACGAGGAGCCGTTCCGCCCCGGGCGGGACGGCTCCTCCCGCGTCGGCCGCCGGATGCTGTCTCGCGGGCGGGGCGCCGGGTGATAATCGGCCGTGTGAACGAGGACCCCACCCCCACCCCCAGGCCCGCCGGCGCCCCTGAGCCGGAACCGATCCGCTGGTTCGGCACCAGCTGGGTCGGCCGTGGCACCGACTACCGGCTGCGCCGGGTCGTGGTGCCGCTCGGCGCCCTGCTCGCGGCGGTGGCCGGGGCGTTCGTCCTGCGCTTCGCCGTCGAGGGCGTCCAGCTGTCCGACAACGGCGGGTTCGTCAACGGCCTGCTGGTCGCCGCCGTGGCGATCTGCTCCTGCCTGGCCGGGCTGCGCAACTGGAAGCTGCTCAGCGAGGGCAGGGACCAGCTGACCGGCTGGATGGCCGAGGACAAGTCGCTCGGCGTGGTCTGGGTCATCGGCGGGGTCGGCGCGCTGTTCGCCTACTTCCTGCGCGGCCTGGTCGAGGCCCCCGGCGAGGCCGTCAAGCGCGCCCGCTACGAGCGCGCCACCGCCCAGTACGGGCGGCGGCAGGCGGGCCGCGGCGGCCGGCCCGGCGCGAAGAAGGCGGCGCCGGGCCGGGGCGGGCGCAAGCGCTGAGCGCTCAGCTGCGGGTGATCGTGCCGCACTCGCCCCGCGCGGTCAGCTCCTTGGAGCGGTCGTACGGGTCGGTGGCCGGTCCGGTCCCCTCCGGGTCCGGCTGGGCGAACTGGGGGAACCGCGGGTGGAGGAAGCCGTCGTAGACCTCGCAGGCGGTGTTGCCGACCTCGGACCGGCGCTTGCCGAAGTTGATCTTCTTCGGGTTGTTCTGGTACTTGCCCGGGTCGTAGAACCGGAAGTCCTCCGTCTTGCGCACGATGGTGCGGGCGGTCCGGGTGTCCCCGGGGACGTCGGCCACCGGGAGCAGCAGGGCGACCGGCTTGACCGCGCCGTCCCCGGGCGCGGGCGGCGCGGGCGGCGCCGACCGCGGGGACTGCGCCGGGGCGCCCGGCGTCGGCCGCTGGGCCGTGGCGCGCTGGGCCGCCTCCGGGCCGGGACGCAGCGCGTAGACGTAGGTGAAGTCGGTGTGCACCACGACCCCCTTCTCACCGTCGCCCTCGACGCTGATCCGGCCCTGCAGCCTGACCCCGTCGGCCACCTGGACCGCCTCGCGCGGATCGAAGCGGTCGAACGCCGAGGTGGGGTCGTCCTCCTTGCTGGGGCGGGCCAGCGCGATCTCCAGCTTGTCCCGGCTCTCCCGCTCCAGCATCGCCAGCGCGGCGTCCGGCCGGCCGCCCGCGATCACCTTCGGATCCAGGTTGGCCGCCGCCAGGTAGTCCTTCACCAGCTTGACCTGGGCGGCCACCTGCTCGGCGCCGAACACCCCGATGGCGCCGGGGGCCTGCGGCAGGTCGAAGGCGTCCATCGTGGTCGGCCAGTCCTTGGCGGGGGAGCCGGCCCACGGGCGGTCGACGGTGGGCTGCTCCTCGTCGACCGGTGAGGGCGCGCCGGTCGGCCGCGCGGTCTCCGGGGCGACCGGCGCGGCGGACGTGCCGGACCGGTCCGGGGCGGCGCCGAAGGTCGTCGAGAACCAGGAGCGCACGCCGTCGACGTTGAGCGCGCCCAGCAGCACGACCACCGTCAGCAGCACGTACAGCGGTGCCTGCCACCGCGGCCGCGGGCGGGCGTTGCCCCAGGGGTCGACCGGCTTCGGAGCGCGCCCGAAGCGCCCGGCCTTCCTCGGGCCGTCGTTCACCGAGCGCCGGCCGCCCGGGTCGACCGGCGGGGTGTGCTGCCACCGGGCGGAGAGCATCCGGGTGCGGCCCGCGGGCTCCTTGACGGCGGCCCCGCGGACGAACTCCTCGTCCAGGACGAGGTCGGCGAACGGGTCCTTCCCGCCCGCTCCGGACGGGTCCGCCCCGTCCGGGGCCCGGCCCTCGGACGGGCGCGGTTCTGGATCTTCGGCTATCGGCATCGCGCCAGTATGCCGACGGGGTGTGACAGGGAATCGATCGGGGGCACACCGTGTGGTGAACTCGGGTGCGACGTGCGGGAATCACCCCGTTTTGTCCGGCTGGCGGGCTGGTGCTCAGCCCTTGCGGCGGGCCTGCTTCACCGAGCCGACCACGCCCGCGACGGCCAGCAGGAGACCGGCCGGCAGCAGCGAGAGGAAGAACGCGCCGAACAGGCCCGCGTCCCCGAGGATCGTCTGCGCCAGCATGTTCAGCACCAGCAGCCCGCCCGCGGCCGGCAGCGCCGACTTCCACGGATGCGCGTCCGCCCACCGGCGCAGCCGCCGGTCGGTGGTGTCCTTGCGCAGCTGGCCGCCCACCGTGCCGACCAGGAAGAAGAAGAACAGGGCCCAGCCGGCCGGTCCGGCCAGCATGCTCAGCGACCAGTCGCCGGTGATCGCGTCGATCCCCAGGGCGGTCGCCCCCACCACCGCACCGACTCCCGCGGCCGTCCGCCACGGCCCCAGCGTCGCGGCGGCGACGGCGGCTTGCCGGTTCTCACGTCGGGACATCTCTCCGTGTGCCATGCCTCCACGGTGCGCCCGCGCACGGCCCGAAGCCATAGGGGAGAACCCCGAGTTTCTCCCTAGGGCGGACGCCCCCGGGCCCGGCCCCGGGGCGGACGCCGCCGGGCCCTTCCGCAGGGTGGACGGTCCCGCCGCGGGCGGGGGAGCGGTGCGAGGATGGCGGCAGGAACGGATGCAAGGAGCGGGCATGGGCAGCGGCGCGGCGCACGGGCAGAAGATCGCCTTCCTCGGGACGGGCAAGATCGGGGAGGCCCTGCTCTCCGGTCTGCTGCGGGCCGGCAAGGACCCGGCGGACGTCCTGGTGACCGCCCGCCGGCCGGAGCGGGCCGCCGAGCTGGCCGCGAAGTACGGCGTCGGCGTGGTGGCCAACCACGAGGCCGCCAAGCTCGCCGACACCCTCATCCTCGCGGTGAAGCCGCAGGACATGGGCACCCTGCTGGACGAACTGGCGCCGCACGTCGGCGCGGACCGGCTGGTCATCTCGGCCGCGGCCGGCATCCCCACCGCCTGGTTCGAGGAGCGGCTGGCGCCCGGTACCCCGGTGGTCCGGGTGATGCCCAACACGCCCGTCCTGGTGGACGAGGGCATGAGCGTGATCTCCGGCGGCTCGCACGCGACCGAGGCGCACCTGGAGCGGGCCGAGGAGATCTTCCGCTCGGTCGGCAAGGCGCTGCGGCTGCCGGAGTCCCAGCAGGACGCGGCGACCGCGCTCTCCGGTTCGGGCCCGGCGTACTTCTACTTCCTGGTCGAGGCGATGACGGACGCCGGCATCCTGCTCGGCCTGCCCCGGCACGTGGCGCACGACCTGATCGTGCAGTCCGCGATCGGCGCCTCGGTGATGCTGCGGGACTCCGGCGAGCACCCGGTGAAGCTGCGCGAGGCGGTCACCTCGCCGGCCGGCACCACCATCGCGGCCATCCGCGAGCTGGAGAACCACGGGGTGCGGGCCGCGCTGCTGGGCGCCCTGGAGGCGGCCCGGGACCGCTCCCGGGAGCTGGCCTCCGGCGGCCGGTAGGCCGCCCAGTAGGCTCGGCCGCATGGCCTACGACCTGGTGATCTTCGACAACGACGGCGTGCTGGTGGACAGCGAGCCGCTCTCCAACCGGTTGCTCGCCGAGTACCTCACCGAACTCGGCTACCCGACCACGATCGAGGACTCCTACCGGGACTTCATGGGCACCGCGGCCCACCGGATCCACGACGTGATCGCCGAGCGGCACGACGGCGCGAAGCTGCCGGAGGGCTTCGACGAGCTGTTCCACGGCCGGGTGTTCGCCGCCTTCGACGCCGAACTCACCGCCGTGCGGGGCGCGGAGACGCTGCTGAAGGAGCTCGGGCAGCGCTCCGTGCCGTTCTGCCTCGCCTCCTCGGCGCACCACGCGTGGATCCGCACCGCCCTCGACGTCACCGGTCTGCGCGGGTACTTCGCCGAGGAGCGGATCTTCAGCGCGCAGGACGTCGGCGTCGGCAAGCCGGCCCCCGACCTCTTCCTGCACGCCGCCCGCGCCCTCGGCGTCGACCCGGCCCGCTGCCTGGTGCTGGAGGACAGCGTCAACGGCGTGCTGGCCGCCCGGGCGGCCGGGATGGACGTCTACGGCTACACGGCGCTCACCGACCCGGCGCGGCTGACGGCGGCGGGCGCCACCGGGCTGATCGGGGACCTCGCCGAGGCCGCCGCGCTGCTCGGCTGAGCGGCCGGGCCCGTACCGGCGTGCGCACCCCCTCCCCAAAAGCCGCGCCACCCCCTACGCTCTCGCCAACATCGTTGTACCGGCCAGTAGCGAGGTGTGCGTGAAGATCGGGACGGCGCCCGGTGCCGCGGCACCACCACGGCTGCGGGCGGGCCGGGCCGCGCTCACCGCGAGCTTCCTGCTCCAGGGCGTCACCTTCGCGCTGCTGGTCACCTGCATCCCCGAGATCCAGGACCGGTACGGGCTGAGCGACGCGCTGCTGCCGGTCTTCCTGGCCGCCGTGCCGATCCTGGCCGGCGTCGGGTCGATCGTCTCCGAGCAGCTGGTGCGGCGGGCCGGCGCGCGGGCGGTGCTGCGGGTCGTCCAGCCCGCCGTCTGCCTAAGCCTGGCCGGCGCCGGGTTCGGCCGCACGCTCTGGCAACTCGCGCTCGCGCTCGGCGTGTTCGGCCTGCTGGTCGGCGCGCTGGACGCCAGTATGAACATGCTCGGGGTCGGCCTGCAGCGCCGCTACGGGCGCTCGATCATGCTCGGCTTCCACGCCGCGTTCAGCCTCGGCGGCATCCTCGGCACGGTCGTCACCGGCCTCGGTTCGCACTACCACCTCGGCCTGCCCGTGCTGTTCGGGACGGCCGCCGTGGTGATCGCCCCGCTCGCGGTGCTGGCCGGGACGCGGTTCGCCGGGCCCGCCGAGCTCGGTGACGCCGTCCGGGAGGCCGCCGAGGCCGCGGCCCGGAGCGTCCCGTGGCGGCCGCTGCTGCCGCTCTGCCTGGCGATGGCCTTCGCGTACATCGCCGACGCCTCGGTCTCCAACTACAGCGTCAAGTACCTCACCGACGGCCTGGGCAGCGCCGAGGACGTGGCGAAGCTGTCCTACCTCGGCTACATGGTGGCGATGCTGCTCGGCCGTGCGCTGGGCGACCGCGCGGTGCAGCGCTGGGGCGCCGTCCCGGTGGTCCGCGGCGGCGCCGCGCTGGCCGCGCTGGGCTTCGCGAGCGCCGCCGCCGCGCCCGGTGCGGCCGCCGGCATCGCCGGGTTCACCGTGCTCGGCTTCGGGATCTGCGCGATCATCCCGCAGGTCTTCGCGGCCGGCGGGCGGCTCCTCCCGGACGACTCGGACGCCGCCGTGGCCCGGCTCAACCTCTTCAACTACGTGGGCTTCCTGATCGGTTCGCCGCTGGTGGGCGCGATCGCCGATGCCAGTTCGTACCGCTGGGCGCTGCTCGCCCCGATGCTCCTGGTGCTCGCCGTCCTCCCGCTGGCCGACCGCTTCGCCCCCGCCCCGGCGCTCGTCCCGGCGCGGGCCTGACGGCGGCGCCGCGCCGCGTGGCGCTCAGCCTTCGCGGATCTCGTCCAGCGGCTCCCGCATCAGGGCCTTGGCGCGGGTGAACCAGTCCGCGAGCACGGCGATCTCGTTCGGGGTGTAGTCGGCGAACAGGCGGCCGAACCGCTCGTACATCGGGCCGTAGACCTGGAGGATGCGGGCCTGCGCGGAGTCCTCCATCACCACCCGTACCCGGCGGCGGTCGGCCGGGTCGGCCTCGCGGCGGGCGTACCCGGACTTCTCCAGCCGGTTGAGCACGCCCGTCACCGCGCCGGTGGTGAGCTGCGCCCGCTCGGCGAGGTCGCCGGCGGCGAGCGGCTCCCCGGCCACGCCGACTGCCTCGGCTGCCGGCTGGCGGGCCGCACCCGCACCCGCACCCGCGCCGGCGCCCGCGCCGGGCCCGGCCGCCCGGCTCTCCCGGAGGTAGGCCCGCGCCCGGGCGGGCCGTTCACCGACCCCCGGGGGTGTGACCTGGCGGCGGTCGCGGCGCGCGCACGCACTACCGTGGACGCCATGCCCGAAGCCGAGCGTGACACCCCCTGCGGCCTGCACCTCTTCTGGGACGAGGCCGTCACCGCCTACGACTTCGGTCCCGGTCACCCGATGGACCCGGACCGGCTGGCGCTCACCATGCGCCTGGTGGAGTCCCTCGGGCTGAACGCGGGGCCCGGCGTCACCGTCCGGTCCGCACCGCCCGCCGGCGACTCCACCCTGCGGCTGGTGCACACCCGGGATTACGTCGCGGCGGTCAAGCACGCGGCCGCCCACCCCGAGGAGGTGGACCTGCGGCACGGGCTCGGCACCGACGACAACTGGGCCTTCCCCGCCGTCCACTCCGCCTCCGCGCTGATCGCCGGGCAGTCGGTCGCCGCCGCCGAGGCGGTCTGGCGCGGCGAGACCCCGCACGCCGTCAACTTCGCGGGCGGACTGCACCACGCGATGCCCGCCCGGGCGTCCGGCTTCTGCATCTACAACGACCCCGCGCTCGCCATCGCCCGGCTGCTCGAACTCGGCGCCGAGCGGGTCGCCTACGTCGACGTGGACGTCCACCACGGGGACGGCGTCCAGCAGGCGTTCTGGGACGACCCCCGGGTGCTCACCGTCTCGCTGCACGAGCACCCCGCGACGCTCTTCCCGCAGACCGGCTGGGCCACCGAGACCGGCGGCCCGGCCGCGCCCGGCTCGGCGGCCAACCTGCCGCTGCCGGCCGGTACCGGTGACTCCGGCTGGCTGCGCGCCTTCCACGCCCTGGTGCCCGAACTGCTGGCCGCCTTCCGCCCGCAGGTGCTGGTCACCCAGCACGGCGCGGACACCCACCTGGAGGACCCGCTCGCCCACCTCGCCGTCACCGTGGACGCCCAGCGGATGATCGCCGAGGAACTGCACGCCCTGGCCCACGAGCACGCCGACGGCCGCTGGATCGCGCTGGGCGGCGGCGGGTACGCCGTCGTGGACGTCGTCCCGCGGACCTGGACCCATCTGGTCGCCACCGCCGCCGGCCGGCCCGTCGACCCGGCCACCGAAACCCCGGAGGCCTGGCGCGCCGAGGTCTACCGGCGCACCCGCCGGCCGGCCCCGCTGCGGATGACCGACGGCGCCCGGCCGGTCTGGCGGGACTTCGACGCGGGATACGATCCGGCCGACCGCCTCGACCAGGCGATCCTGGCCAGCCGCCGCGCCGTGCTGCCGCACCACGGCCTGCTGCCCTGAACCCCGGCCCCCGGTTGTGGAGACGCCGGGCGGTGCGCACGACCCCTGCGACAGACCGCCGAGTGACTACGTAATGCAACAGGACTATCTCTCACCGTACGAGGACTGGGCTTCTCCCTCTTCCCACTGGTACCACCCATAACTACTCTGGGGATACACGTGTGCCGGTGGAGTCACCGGAGGGGAAGCCGGTGCCTTGCACACGGGTAAGGGTCGGGTGATGGTCATGAGTTCCGGCGAACGCCCCCTGCAGGAAGTCGTCTTCCTGACCGTGGCCGAAGTGGCCGCGGTCATGCGGGTGTCCAAGATGACGGTGTACCGATTGGTGCACAGCGGAGAGCTGCCGGCCATCCGGGTCGGTCGGTCCTTCCGGGTGCCCCAGCAGGCGGTGCACGAGTACCTCAAGGAGTCCTACGTGCGGCTCGAAAGCGCGTAGGACTCGGCTGACGTGGGCGGGGGTCACAGCCGGTGGCCCCCGCGCTCGTTTGCCGCGGATTTCCCGCGAGTTTCCCGGTCCGGGGAGCACGATTACGGCCCTGGCCGCGTGGACGGTAGGCTAGGCCCTCCGTCAGTCGTATGGACTCCGTCTCTCACGGACGGGAGTCTCAGTGAGCGAGGGTTGTTCCGTGGGCTCTGTCATCAAGAAGCGTCGTAAGCGTATGGCCAAGAAGAAGCACCGCAAGCTTCTGAAGCGCACCCGCGTGCAGCGTCGCAACAAGAAGTAAGCGCCCGCCGCGCCCTGTGCGCCCGGTGCTTCCACCGCCCGTCCAGGCCCTCGTGGCCCGGGCGGGCGGTGTCGTCTCACGGCCCGCCACGGCGGCGCGGTACGGTGCACGCAGGCCCGCCGAGGCCGAGGAATGGGGTGCAGCACTGTGGGCATGGTCGTGCTCGTCACCGGCGTGGCGCGCCACCTCGGAGCCCGGTTCGTCGCGGAGCTCCGCCGCCGGCCCGACGTCGACCTGGTGGTCGGCGTGGACGTGCAGCCGCCCCGCCACCCCGTCGAGGAACCGGACGGCCCCGCCGCCCCGTACCGCTTCCACCAGCTGGACCTGCGCCGCCCGGCGGTCGCCCGGGTGATCGCCGAGCACCGGGTCGACACCGTCGTCCACCTCGCCGTCAGCGCCACCGGACTGGGCTCCACGAACCGCTCCTCGGTCAAGGAGTCCAACGTCATCGGCACCATGCAGCTGCTCGGCGCCTGCCAGAAGGCCCCCGGAGTGCGCCGGCTGGTGGTGAAGTCGACCACCGGCGTGTACGGCTCGGCGCCGCGCGACCCGGCCGTGTTCACCGAGCGGACCCAGCCCAAGAACCTGCCGGGCGGCGGCTTCGCCAAGGACGCGGTGGAGGTCGAGGGCTACGTCCGCGGCTTCGCCCGGCGCCGCCCCGACGTCGCGGTGACCGTCCTGCGGTTCGCCAACATCGTCGGCCCCGGCGCGGACACCCCGCTCGTCGAGTACTTCGCGCTGCCGGTCCTGCCCACCGTCCTCGGCTACGACCCCCGGCTGCAGTTCGCCCACGAGGACGACGTCGTCGAGGTGCTCTGCCGGGCGGCGCTGCCGCCGGAGCCGGGCACCGTCAACACCGGCACCTTCAACGTGGCGGGGGAGGGCGTCCTGCTGCTCTCCCAGTGCGCCCGCCGGCTCGGCCGGCCGACCCTGCCGCTGCTGCTGCCCGCGATCAGCTGGATGGCGGCGCTGGCCCGGCAGACCAGGATGGTCGACTTCTCGCCGGAGCAGCTGCGGCTGCTCACCCACGGCCGGGTGGTGGACACCGCCCGGCTGCGCGAGACCTTCGGCTACCGGCCGCGGTTCACCACCGCCGAGGCCTTCGCCGACTTCGCCGCCGCCCAGTCCGCCGGCCTGCTGCCGCCCGCGCGGCTCGCCGCCGTCACCGACGGGCTGGCCGCGCTGCTCGGGCCGGAGTACGCGCGGGCCGCCCGTTCCCATGCCAGCCGACCCAGGAGCTGAACCCGCGATGAGTGCCGCTGCCGAGAACGCGCCGGGCCAGGCCAAGGTCATCCCGATCGAGTCCGCGCCGAGCTGGAGCGAGCCCGACCGCCCCGCCGGCCTGGCCGACCAGCTCGCCGACGCCGTCGGCGGGGCGCTGGCCGGCCGGCTCGGCCCGGCCGCCACCCGGCTGTTCGGCAAGGGCTGGGAGGGCCGGGCCGCCGAGCGCCTCGCCTTCCTGCGCCGCCGGGTCACCGGTGACTACGAGGTGGACGAGTTCGGCTTCGACCGCGAGCTCACCGAGGAGGTGCTGCTCTCGCTGCTGCGCCCGCTCGCCGAGAAGTACTTCCGGGTCGAGGTGCGCGGGATCGAGAACATCCCGGCCGAGGGCGGCGCGCTGATCGTCGCCAACCACTCCGGGACGATTCCGTTGGACGCCCTGATGACCCAGGTCGCCATCCACGACCACCACCCGAGCCGGCGGTACCTGCGGATGCTCGCCGCCGACCTGGTGTTCGTCCTGCCCGGCATCAACGAGCTGGCCCGCAAGGCCGGTCACACGCTGGCCTGCAACGAGGACGCCCAGGCGCTGCTGGAGCGCGGCGAGCTGGTCGGGGTCTGGCCGGAGGGCTTCAAGGGCATCGGCAAGCCGTTCTCCGAGCGGTACAAGCTGCAGCGCTTCGGGCGCGGCGGCTTCGTCTCCTCGGCGCTGCGGGCCCGGGTGCCGATCGTCCCCTGCGCGATCGTCGGGGCGGAGGAGACCTATCCGATGATCGGCAACTTCCGGACGCTGGCCCGGCTGCTGGGGCTGCCGTACGTGCCGGTGACGCCGACCTTCCCGTGGCTCGGACCGCTCGGCGCGGTGCCGCTGCCGACCAAGTGGACGATCCAGTTCGGCGAGCCGATCGCCACCGACGGCCACCCGGTGGAGGCAGCGGACGATCCGATGCTGACCTTCGACCTCGCCGACGAGGTGCGCGAGACCATCCAGCACACCCTCTACAAGCTGCTGGTGCAGCGGCGTTCGGTGTTCTTCTGAGGCCGTCCGCCGGTGCCCGTGAGGCACGGACGCGGGGGGGGGGGGGGGGGGGGGGGAGGGGAAGGTCCGCCCCTCCTCGAGGAGGGGAAGGAGGGAAAAAAACCCACACCCCCCCCCCCCCCCCCCCCCCCCCCCCCCCTCCCCCCCCCCCCCCCCCCCCCTCCTTTCTTCCTCCCCCCCCCCCCCCCCCCCCCCCCCCCCCCCCCCCCCCCCCCCCCCGCGACGATCCAGCCGGTTCAGCCGCCGAGGATCCGCAGCCCGGGCAGCAGCCCGGGGATCAGCGGCGGCACGTCGACACCCTGCGGTGCCGTGCCGGGCGGGGCACTGGGCGAGCCGGACGGCTGCGGGGCCGCCTGGTCCGGTGCCGGGTCCGCGCTCGGCGAGGGCTTCTGACCGGTCAGCCCGCTGGTGAGGTTGTCGACCAGCCCGCCGACCGCGCCCGCCGCGTTGCTCGGTGCGCTGCTGGGCGCACCGGCGCCGCCTCCGGGCGTGCTCGCCCCGGTGGACGGTGCCCGCTCGGTGCTGCCGGGCTTGCCGCCGTTCGTGCTGCCCGCGCCGCCCTGGGCCGTCCCGGCGCCCGGTGCGGCGTTGCCGCCGACGGCCGGGGCGTCGCCCTGCGAGCCGCCGTCGGCCGGATGGCCCGCGCCGCCGCCCGCCCCGCTGCCGGCCGGTCCACCGCTCTTGGCGGGGGGCTGGGCCAGTCGCAGGGGCGCGACGTCCTCGCTTATGTCGTCGAACAGCTGGTCCACCAGGTGGGCCTGCGAGGTCAGCTGGACCGGCAGCTTGCTCTGCAGCTCCGTCCAGTGGCCGTCCTCGTCCTGGGCGAAACCGGCCAGGGCCCGCATCGGGTCCAGCGAGCCGTTGCTGCGGTAGACCGAGCGCAGCAGGTCGCGGCCCTTGAGGGCGTCGGCGTGCATGTCGTCGAGCGCCCTGCGGACCTGGTCGACGGTGCCCGGGCTGAGCGAGCCGCCCGGGTCCGTCCGGCCGACCAGGCTCTTCGCCTCGCCGAGCCGGGTGGCCGCGTTGTCCAGCAGCAGCTCGCCGCGCTCGCTGTCGGTGTCCGCGAGGTCGAGCCGGAGCCCTTCCAGACCGCGCTTCATGCCGTACAGCGTGTCCCCGGGGAGGGCGTTGGCGCTCGCGGCGGCCGCGCCGGCGAGGCTGCCGACGGCGAGCCCGGCGACCAGGCCGCCGATCGCGAACCGGCGGCTCCAGCGGCCGCGCGGGGCGGTCCGGACCGCCCGGTGGCCGCGCTGGCGGGGCACCGCGGCACCCGGCCCACCGGCGAAGACCTGCTCGAACGCGGCCATCAGCTGAGCGCGTTGGACCGTTCGGACCTCCTGGTCCAGTGCCGGTCCGGGCAGCGCGCCGAGTGCGCCGACCATGCCGACCAGCTCCGCCATCGCGGTCGAACCGGCGCCGGTGGAAGCGGCGTTGGCCGCCGCGGAACCGGCGGCGCCGCGTTCCTCTGCCTGGTGGGCCTCCAGCGCCTCGGCGAAGGCCTTCGCCCGCCGGTGCTCCAGCACGTTTGCCGTCACGGGCCACACCTCCCTTCGTCGTTGTCGACACCCCGGCCTGCCGGACGGTTGCCTCGGCGGGCCAAAGCCACTCCATCGGGTGAGAGGTCGCAATTCGACTTGACCGTACGCCTGGTGGAGGCTTGCACGCTGGCCAACGAGCGGTGCGGGCGGTCGGTTACGCACGGCTGATCATCGGATCGACCGTTCACCCGGACGTGTCGGACCGTCGCCGTCGGTGACGGCCCGCCGGATATCTCGCCGGTGCCGTCCGCGGCACCGCCCCCGGTCCTCGCGCCGCTCACCGCGCGTCGGGCGGCAGCAGCCGGGCCAGCGTCCGTACCGCGCGGTACTGGAGCGTCTTGATGGCGCCCTCGTTCTTGCCCATGATCCGGGCCGTCTCGGCCACCGAGAGCCCCTGCAGGAAGCGGAGCGTGACGCACTCCTGCTGCTGCGGGTTGAGCCGCCGCACCGCGTCCAGCAGCGCCGCGTTGGAGAGCGACTCCAGCACCGAGTCCTCCGGGCTGCGTTCGCACTCGTTGGAGTCGAGCATCTCCCCGGTGGTGACCTCCAGCCGGAACCGGCTGGACTTGAAGTGGTCGGCCACCAGGTTGCGGGCGATGGTCACCAGCCAGGCGCCGAAGTCGCGGCCCTGCCAGGTGAAGGTGCCGATCCGGCGCAGGGCGCGGAGGAAGGTCTCGCTGGTGAGGTCCTCGGCGGTGGCCCGGCTGCCGACCCGGTAGTAGATGTAGCGGTAGACGGTGTCCGCGTAGTGGTCGTAGAGGCTGCCGAAGGCGTCGCTCTCGCCGGCCTGGGCCCGCTCGACCAGCTCCATGATCGGGTTGTGCTCGGTCTCGTAGCCGGGGGCCGGGGCCGTCCGTGCCCGGCTGCGGCCGCTGCTGCCGGTGGCTCCGGTCCGTCCGCGCGAGCCGGTTCCGGTGGAGCCGGCGGCCGTGGTGCGCAGGGCGAGACCGGCCGGCTGCGGCTGCTGGCCGAACGGGACTCCGGCGGGCACCAGTTGGGGTGAGGTGGCGAGCTGGCTGCGGAGCAGGGTGCGCAACAGGTCCAGGCCGGTGGAGATCTGCCGGGCCGAGGCCGGGCGGCCGCGCAGGCTGGTGCGGGAGCGCAGGGTGGCGGGCGACGGGCGGGAGGGTGCAGGCGCGTCGTTCCGGACGGGTGGGTACACGGGACTCCCAGAGGCAGAACTGTGGACGGATCACCTCCGCCTGCGCGGAGAGCACGCCCGCGCCGCCCGTTCGAGCGGGGCGCGTGGGTGACGTGCATCCAGGAGAGAATAACGCTTTGTGCAATGACAGCTACACCGTGTGGTCGAAGTGGTCGTTTGGGATCCACATGGCGTGCATATTCGGCTGACACTGACCGAACGTGTCATCGTTCATCCGGCTCAACGTGATCGAACATGTGCACCGGGTGACCAATTAGGCGGTCGGACGGCCGGTTTCCCCTTGGTTGGCCTTGGTAACCCCCGACTTTCCCCGTCTGACGAACGATCAGAACCGGTCACCCAGTGGCAGCTTCGTTCAGGCTCTTCGGGCTCCCGGCCGGTCGAGGGGAGTTAGCCCGTACGGGGGCCGTGTTCGGTGTACGGATTGACGGCCGGTCACCCTCGCAGGGGGGGTGGCTCGGCGGTGGCCGCCGGGCGTGGCTCCCACCCCGGTCCGGTCCGCGGCTCAGGCGCGGTGGCGGCGCTGCAGGGCGATGCCGGCGGCCGTCGCCCCGGCGGCCACCCCGAGCGCGGCGGCGGCCGGGAGCCCGACCCGGGCCGCCTTGCGCCCGGTCCGGAAGTCCCGCACCCGCCAGCCCTGGGCCCGGGCGTGGCGGCGCAGCGCGCCGTCCGGGTTCACCACGTACGGGTGGCCGACCAGCGAGAGCATCGGGATGTCGTTGGCCGAGTCGCTGTACGCGGCGCAGCGCTCCAGGTCGAGCCGCTCGCGTCGGGCCAGCGCGCCGACGGCGGCCGCCTTGGCGGGCCCGTGCAGCAGGTCGCCGACCAGCCGGCCGGTGTACAGGCCGCCCCGGGCCTCGGCGACGGTGCCGAGCGCGCCGGTCATGCCCAGCCGCCGGGCGATCACCCGGGCCACCTCCAGCGGTGCGGCGGTGACCAGCCAGACCCGCTGGCCGGCGTCCAGGTGCATCTGGACCAGGGCCCGGGTGCCGGGCCAGATCTTCTCGGCGATGACCTCCTCGAAGACCTCCTCGCAGATGGCTTCGAGTTCGGCGGTGCGCTTGCCGGCGACGAGGCCGAGCGCGGTGTGCTGGGCGTCGGCCATGTGGTCCGGGTCCTCGGTGCCGTGCAGCCGGAACCAGGCCTGCTGCCAGGCGAACCGGGCGATGTCGCGGCGGGTGAGGAAGCCGCGGCGGTAGAGGCCGACGCCGAGGTAGAAGATCGCGGCGCCGCGCAGGATGGTGTTGTCGCAGTCGAAGAAGGCGGCGGCGCGCGGGTCGTCCCGCTCGGGGGTGTGGTTGCCGGCGGGTGCCTTGGGGGCCTTCGCGGGCTGCTCGTCGGAGCCGTCCGGGGCGGTCGCCGCCTGCGCGGGGGGCGGCGTGGCGGGGGCGTCCGGGTCGTGCGGGGCGTCCGTGGCGGCCCGCAGGGCGGCCTCCGCGGCCTCGGCCGCGGCCTCGCCGGCCAGGGCGTTCCGCTCGGTGGTGGAACGCCTTGACTGGGTGAGCCTTCGGAGCACGGCCATGCCGTCGAGCATATCGAGCCGGGCCGGGAGGAGCCGTGACGGCGACGTGCCCACCGGGTGAACAGCGACCGGTCCGGCGCCGGGTCCCGGGCGGGCGGTGCCCGGGCCGGCCGGGCGTCGGGGCTGGTGTGGGGCGGGCGCACAATGGCGGGGTGAGCCCACTGCTGCGACGTGACAAGAACCAGCGCCCCGAGCCGGCCGACCGCACCGTGACCCTGGTCGGCAAGCCGGGCTGCCACCTCTGCGACGACGCCCGGGAGGTGATCGTGCGGGTGACCGGCGAGCTGGGCGCGACCTTCGAGGAGAAGGACATCACCCAGGACGAGGAGCTGTACCGCGCGTACTGGGAGCAGATCCCGGTCACCCTGATCGACGGGCGTCAGCACGACTTCTGGCGGGTCGACGAGCGCCGCCTGCGCGCCGCGCTCGGCGCCTGACGGCGGCGAACCGCCCCCGCCGACCGGCGGGGGCGGTTCGCCGAATCGTTGTGAAGAATCCCGTACCGGGCCTGGGAACGGCGATGTTCGTCGGCTTACGATCGAACTCGTCTGCGCCCATGGGGGGCTGAGCACACGAGGAGTGCCGCCATGCTTCCCGGTCCGACCCCAGGGACGCCCGTGCCCGCAGCCGGCGGGGGCTTCGCGGTGGTGGACGTGGAGACGACCGGCCGCAGCCCGTGGCGGCACCGGGTGGTCGAGGTCGCCGTCGTCCTGCTGGACGAGCGGCTCCGCCCCGAGGGCGAGTTCTGCACCCTGCTGGATCCGGCCGGTCCGGTCGGCCCCACCCATGTGCACCGGATAGCCCAGGCCGACGTGGAGGGCGCCCCCCGGTTCCGCGAGGTCGCGCCGCGGCTGCTGGAGCTGCTGGCCGGCCGGGTGCTGGTCGGCCACCACGTGACCTGCGACCACGCCTTCCTCGATCGCGAGTTCGCCCGGATCGGGGTGGCCCTGCCGCCCGTCCCGCTGCTCTGCACGATGCGGCTGGCCCGCGCGCACCTGTCGGAGGCGGGCGGCTTCGGCCTGGCGGCCTGCACGGAGGCAGCCGGGCTGGGCCGGTTCCCCGCGCACACCGCGCTGGGCGACGCCCGGGCCACCGCCGGGCTGCTCCGGCACTGCCTGGACGCGCCCTCCTGCCCGCCCGACGACTGGGCGGCGCCCCTGCGCGAGGCGGCCCGGGTGCCGTGGCCGAGGCTGGGCCGGGCCCGGTCGGGCGCCGCCGGGGCGGTCGTCCCGCAGCTCCGCCGGGAGCCGCCGTACGGCCTCCGGCCGCCCGGTGCGCAGCCCCCGGCGGCGGTGCCGACGGGGACCGGTGCTATGGACTCGTCGGCGTGATGCGCATCACTGTGCGGGGACAAATCGGACACCATCTTTGTGCACACGTTCACAAACGCATAGCCTGGCTGCCAAAGCCCAGCTTCACCCACAGGAGCACCGTGGCAATCGGCCGATCACCACAGAGCAGTTCGCAGACGCCCGACCAGGGCGCCGCGCGCCGACCCGCGCGTGCCCGGGGCATCCCGGAGGCGACCGTCGCCCGCCTTCCCCTCTACCTGCGGGCACTCACCGCGCTCTCCGAGCGTTCCGTGCCGACCGTCTCCTCGGAGGAGCTGGCGGCCGCCGCCGGCGTGAACTCCGCGAAGCTGCGCAAGGACTTCTCCTACCTGGGCTCGTACGGGACCCGCGGCGTCGGCTACGACGTCGAGTACCTCGTCTACCAGATCTCCCGCGAGCTGGGCCTGACCCAGGACTGGCCCGTCGTCATCGTCGGCATCGGGAACCTCGGCCACGCGCTCGCCAACTACGGCGGCTTCGCGTCCCGCGGGTTCCGGGTGGCGGCCCTGCTGGACGCCGACCCGGCCGTGGTCGGCAGCAGCGCCGCCGGGCTGCCGGTGCGCCACATGGACGAACTGGAGTCCATCGTGGAGAACCAGCACGTCTCGATCGGTGTCATCACCACCCCGCCCGGCGCCGCCCAGCAGGTCTGCGACCGCCTGGTCGAGGCCGGTGTCACCAGCATCCTGAACTTCGCCCCGACGGTGCTCACCGTTCCGGACGGCGTGGACGTGCGCAAGGTGGACCTCTCCATCGAGCTGCAGATCCTGGCCTTCCACGAGCAGCGCAAGGCGGGCGAGGAGCCGGACCGCACCGAGTCGGTGCTGGACCGCGCCCCCGGCCCGGTCCGCGCGGCCGCGGCCAAGCTGCGCCGCGCCGCGGCCGGCTCCGGCAAGGCCCGTCCGGCCGCCGAGCCGGCCAAGGACGACGAGGCGCCGGCGAAGGCCAAGCCCGGCAAGGCCGGCGGCGAGGGCGAGCTCTCCGCGGTGATGCCGGCGTGAGCGAGCGAACCATCGGGAAGGTGCGCGTGGTGCGGAGCGGTCGTCGGTCGCAGCGGGCCGGGCGCGTGCGGTGCGGGATCCGTGGCACCGGGGGGCGGGCATGAGCCTCCTCGTCGTAGGCCTGAGCCACCGCACCGCCCCGGTCGGCGTGCTGGAGCGCGCCGCCCTGACCGGTGACGTCCCGACCCGGCTGCTGCACGACGCGGCGGCCACCGCGACCGTCGCCGAGGCGGCGCTGCTGAACACCTGCAACCGGATCGAGCTGTACGCGGACGTGGACAAGTTCCACGCCGGCGTGGCCGAGCTGTCGCTGCTGCTGGCCCACCACAGCGGGGTGGACCTGGAGGAGCTGACCTCCCACCTCTACGTCCACTACGAGGACCGCGCCGTCCACCACCTCTTCTCGGTGGCCTGCGGCCTGGACTCGATGGTGGTCGGCGAGGGGCAGATCCTCGGCCAGCTGCGCGACGCGCTGGCCAAGGCCCAGGAGCAGCACACCGCCGGGCGCGGCCTGAACGAGTTGTTCCAGCAGGCCCTGCGGGTCGGCAAGCGGGCGCACAGCGAGACCGGCATCGACAAGGCCGGCCAGTCGCTGGTCACCTTCGGCCTGGAGCAGGTCGCGGCCGGCGCGGGCGAGATCGCGGGCAAGCGCGCCCTGGTGGTCGGGGCGGGCTCGATGAGCTCGCTGGCCGCCGCCACGCTGGTCCGGGCCGGCGTCACCGATCTGCTGGTCGCCAACCGGACGCCCGAGCGCGCCGAGCGCCTGGTCGAGATCCTCGGCGCCGACGTGGCGCGGACGGTCGAGCTGGCCAAGGTGCCCGAGGCGCTGGCCGACGTCGACCTGGTGATCTCCTGCACCGGCGCGGCCGGCGTGGTGATCGGGGCCGAGGACGTCGCCGCGGCGGTCGCCGCCCGCGCCGGCGGGACACCGCTGGCCCTGCTCGACCTTGCCATGCCGCGGGACGTCGACCACGCCGTGCACGAGCTGCCCGGCGCGCTCCTGGTCGACCTGGAGAGCCTCTCGCAGGCCCACGCCGCCACCCCCGGCGCGGGCGACGTCGACGCCGTCTCCGGCATCGTCGCCGACGAGGTCGCCGCCTTCGGCGCCGCCCAGCGGGCCGCCCGGATCGCCCCGACCGTGGTGGCGCTGCGGGCGATGGCCTCCGACGTGGTCGCCGCCGAGCTGGGCCGTCTCGACTCGCGGCTGCCCGCCCTGGACGAGCGGTCCCGCGCCGAGATCACCCAGACCGTCCGCCGTGTCGTCGACAAGCTGCTGCACGCCCCCACCGTGCGGGTGAAGCAGCTCGCCGCCGAGCCGGGCGGCGCGTCCTACGCGGACGCGCTGCGCGAGCTGTTCGACCTCGACCCGGCGGCCGTGCACGCGGTCTCGGGCACCCCGATCGGCACCCAGCCTTCGGGCGGGGGCGCCAGATGAACCGTCAGCCATCCCACGAGTACCACCGGGACGATCACCTCATGAATGGTCAACCGCTCACCGACCAGGCCCCGGCCGCCACCGCAGCAGCGCTGCGGCTCGGCACCCGGCGCAGCGCGCTCGCCATGGCCCAGTCGGGCATGGTCGCCCGCGAGGTGACCAGGGTCACCGGGCGCCCCGTCGAGCTGGTGGAGATCACCACCTACGGCGACACCTCCAAGGAGGCGCTGGCGCAGATCGGCGGCACCGGCGTCTTCGTCTCCGCCCTGCGGGACGCGCTGCTGGAGGGCCGGATCGACTTCGCCGTGCACTCGCTGAAGGACCTGCCCACCGCCGAGCCCGAGGGGCTGGCGCTGGCCGCCGTCCCCGCGCGCGAGGACGCTCGCGACGCCCTGGTGGCGCGCGAGGGCCTGGCCCTGGACGAGCTGGTGGAGAAGCTGGCCGGCGCCGGCCGCACCGCCCGGATAGGCACCGGCTCCCCGCGCCGGATGGCCCAGCTCAACGCCTGGGCCCGCGGCCGGGGCGCCCAGATCGAGACGGTGGCGATCCGCGGCAACGTGGACACCCGGATCGGCTTCGTGGCCTCCGGCGAGCTGGACGCGGTGGTGCTGGCCACCGCCGGCCTGAACCGGCTCGGCCGCGCCGCCGAGGTCACCGAGCACCTCGACCCGGAGCTGATGCTCCCGGCACCCGGCCAGGGCGCGCTCGCCATCGAGTGCGCCCGCGCCGACGGTGAGCTGGCCGCCGCGCTGTCGGCCCTCGACCACGCCCCCACCCGGGTCGCGGTCGCCGCCGAGCGCGCCCTGCTGGCCACCCTGGAGGCCGGCTGCTCCGCACCGGTCGCCGCGCTGGCCACCTGGGGCCACGAGTACGAACTGCGGCTGGAGGGCGTGGTCGGCACCGTCGACGGCGCCACCCTGCTGAAGATGTCCGCCAACGGTCCGATCGTCCTCGACGAGACCGCCGAGCGGCAGGCGGCGGCCCTCGGCCGCGCGCTGGCCGCCCGGCTGCTCGACGCGGGCGCGGCCGCCCTGATGGGGGAGCGAGCCCGATGAGCCCCACCGCCGCCACCGAGACGCCGTTCCCGGCCGACAGCCCCTTCCCGGGCGGGACGCCCGCCGCGGGCCGGTGCACCTTCCTGGGCGCGGGCCCCGGGGACCCGGGCCTGCTGACCCTGCGCGCGGTCGAGGTGCTGTCCTCGGCCGACGTCCTGATCGCCGACCCGCTCACCGCCGCCGCCGTGCGCAGCCACTGTCCGGCCGGTGTGCAGGTGCACACCCCCGGCGCCGAGGGCCCGGAGTTCGACCTGGCCGAGCTGGTCGCCGAGGCGGTCCGCTCGGGCAAGCACGTCGTGCGCACCGTCGACGGCGACCCCGGCCTGGACGGCTGCGCCGCCGAGGAGATGCTCGGCTGCGCGGGCCACGGCATCCACTTCGAGGTGATCCCGGGCGTCGCCCAGTCGGTCGGCGTGCCGGCCTACGCGGGTGTCCCGCTGCGCGGTGTGGGCGGTACCGACGTCCGCTTCGTGGACGGCGCCGCGCTGCTCGCCGGCAGCCCGGTGGACCTGGGCGCGCCGGAGACGACCCTGGTGGTGCGCACCACCCTGGGCCAGCTGCCGGCCACCGCCAACGCACTGGTCTCCAACGGCCGCAAGCCGGAGTCGGCGCTCAGCGCGACGCTCTCCGGCACCACCACCCGCCAGCGCACCTTCACCGCCACCCTGGCCACCATCGCGGCGGACCTCAAGGTGGCCCGGGTACTGCCCTCGCCGGTCTCCGCCCCGGTGGACCCGGCGACCTCGGTGATAGCCGTGGTGGGCGAGCAGGTCGCGCACCGCGCCTCGCACTCCTGGTTCGAGACCAAGCCGCTGTTCGGCTGGAACGTCCTGGTGCCGCGCACCAAGGAGCAGGCCACCGGCCTCTCCGAGCAGCTGCGCTCGTACGGCGCGGTGCCGCAGGAGGTGCCGACCATCGCGGTCGAGCCGCCGCGCACCCCGCAGCAGATGGAGCGGGCGATCAAGGGCCTGGTCACCGGCCGCTACGAGTGGATCGCCTTCACCTCGGTGAACGCGGTGCGCGCCGTCCGCGAGAAGTTCGAGGAGTACGGCCTGGACGCCCGGGCCTTCGCCGGGATCAAGGTGGCGGCGGTCGGCGAGACCACCGCGCAGGCCCTGGTGGACTTCGGCGTGAAGCCGGACCTCGTGCCGTCCGGCGAGCAGTCCGCCGCCGGGCTGCTGGAGGACTGGCCGCCGTACGACCCGGTGTTCGACCCGATCGACCGGGTACTGCTGCCGCGCGCCGACATCGCGACCGAGACCCTGGTCGCCGGCCTGGTCGAGCTGGGCTGGGAGGTCGACGACGTGACGGCCTACCGGACGGTGCGCGCCTCGCCGCCGCCGGCCGAGACCCGCGAGGCGATCAAGGGCGGCGGCTTCGACGCGGTGCTGTTCACCTCGTCATCGACCGTGCGGAACCTGGTCGGCATCGCCGGCAAGCCGCACAACGTCACGGTCATCGCCTGCATCGGCCCGGCCACCGCCAAGACCGCCGAGGAGCACGGCCTGCGGGTCGACGTGATGGCCCCGGCGCCGTCGGCGGCCGCGCTGGCCCAGGCCCTGGCAGACTTCGGGGCCAGGCGTCGCGACACCGCGACCGCGGCGGGCGAGCCGGTCTACCGGCCCAGCGAGCGCCGTCCCGGTTCGCGCCGCAAGGCGCGCTGAGGCCGGCGCCCGACCATCCGGGGCCGGGGGCGGCCGACCGTCGCCCCCGGCGCCGCCCAACCGTTCGGAGAGAGAAGCCGTGTCCGCTGAATTCCCGTACGTTCGCCCGCGCCGGCTGCGCTCGACCCCGGCGATGCGCCGGCTGGTCGCCGAGACCCGGCTGCACCCGGCGGAGCTGATCCTGCCGCTGTTCGTCCGCGAGGGCGTGCGCGAGCCGGTCCCGGTGTCGTCGATGCCGGGCGTGGTCCAGCACACCCGCGACACGCTGCGCAAGGCCGCGGTCGAGGCGGCCGAGGCGGGCCTGGGCGGCCTCATGCTGTTCGGCGTGCCCGCGGTGCAGGACGCGGTCGGCAGCGAGGGCACCAACCCGGACGGCATCCTGCAGCAGGCGATCCGGGACGTGGTCGCCGAGGTCGGCGACTCCCTGGTGGTCATGTCCGACCTCTGCCTGGACGAGTACACCGACCACGGCCACTGCGGCGTGCTGGCCGCCGACGGCAGCGTGGACAACGACGCGACCCTGGAGCGCTACGCCGAGATGGCCCGCGTGCAGGCGGACGCGGGCGTCCACCTGGTCGGCCCGTCCGGGATGATGGACGGTCAGATCGGGGTGATCCGCAAGGCCCTGGACGAGGCCGGGCACCAGGACACCGGCATCCTCGCCTACACCGCCAAGTACGCCTCGGCGTTCTACGGCCCGTTCCGCGAGGCGGTCGGCTCCTCGCTGAAGGGTGACCGCAAGAGCTACCAGCAGGACCCGGCGAACGCCCGGGAGTCGCTGCGCGAGCTGGAGCTGGATGTCGCCGAGGGCGCCGACCTGGTGATGGTCAAGCCCGCGATGGCCTACCTGGACATCCTGCGCCAGGTGGCCGACGCCTCGCCGGTGCCGGTCGTCGCCTACCAGGTCTCCGGCGAGTACGCGATGGTCGAGGCCGCCGCGGCCAACGGCTGGATCGACCGGGAGCGGATGATCCTGGAGACGCTGACCTCGATCCGCCGGGCCGGGGCTGAGCAGATCCTCACCTACTGGGCGCTCGAGACCGCCGCGATGATCAAGTAGTCGGAGCCGTGAGCACGACGGAGGCCGGACCCCGGGCGGGGTCCGGCCTCCGTCGTACCACCCGGGCGTCAGCCGACGTGGGCGAAGCCCTCCAGGCCACCGAGCGCGTCGGTGGAGGTGGCGGCGCCGAACGCATGCGCGCCGGTGTGGATGTGCGAGGTGTGGGCGAGGCCGTACCACTCACCGGCGGCGAACACCGGGTGCGCGGAGGCGACGAACTCGCCGCCACCGGCCAGGCCGACGTGCGCGAACGCCGGGGTGGCGACACCCGCGAGCGCCAGCGCGCCGAAGGCGGTCAGCGCGACCTTGCCCAGCTTGTTCTTCATTGGATCTGCCCTCTCTTCCGGAGCGCTCGGTCGGAGCGCCCTGCCACTGACACGTGAACACACGCTGCCGTCGGCCGCGGCGCTCCACGCGCCGCCCCGACGGCCTGTCACCCGGACGGCCCGTGCCCGTGGGTACGGGCCGACCGGACAGTCGATCCACCGAAGCCCGGAGGGCCCGGGGACACGTCCCCGGGCCCTCCGTCGCTGTCCTGCGGCGGCAATCAGCCGATCAGGTGCGAGACGCCCGCGTCGCCCGAGGACTGGGTGTTCTGGCCGACGTTGCAGATCTGCTTCGGGGTGCTGTTCAGGACCGGGACCTCGACCGGAACCGCGACGCCGATGACGGCGACCGCGATGTTGTGGACCTCCGGCAGGCAGATGTTCGCGTTGTCCAGGGTGTGGAAGTTCGGCGAGCTGTTGCCGTGGGTGCCGGTCTGGTTGGTGCCGCCGTTGCCCTGGGCGGAGACGGCCGAGCCGTCCGAGTCGGCGATGGCGGAGGCCGAACCGGCGGACATCGCGATGGCGGCGGCGGCCAGGCCGGCGGCGGCGAGGGTCTTCTTGATCATTTCGGGTTTCCTCTCGGGGGATGAATCGGGGAGCGATTCGAAGGGTGGTTCAGGGGATGGTGCGGGGTCGGCAGGTCAGCCGACGAGGTGGGAGACGCCGGAGTCGCCCTTGCTCTGGGTGCCCTGGCCCTGGGTGCAGTACTGCTTGCCACCGCTGTTGGCGATCGGGACCTCGACCGGGACGGCCACACCGAGCACGCCGACCGCGATGTTGTGGATCTCGGGGAGGCAGACGTTCGCGTTGTCCAGGAAGTGGAAGTTCGGGCTGTTGTCACCGACGGTGCCGGTGAAGTTGGTCCCGCCGTTGCCCTGGAGGGACGCGGCGGAGCCGTCCGAGTCCGCGATGGCCGAGGCCGGCGCCGCAGCGGCGGCCAGCGCGGCGACGGCCAGGCCGGCGGCGGCGAAGGACTTCTGGATCATGGGGAGATCCCTCTCTGGAATGCTTTTGGTTTCCGTGCGTACAACGCGTAGAACGCTCAGGCCCGGTCTGCGGTCACTGACATTCAGATCAAAGAATGACGCCACGGAAGGTTACGGGGATTCTTGAAAAGAGTCCGGGAGGCGCGACTTCCGGGGGATTCCGGTCGGATTATTAGGCCGAACCGGTTAACGGCCGCAATCAGGGCTCCGGGTGTCTCGTTGAGACAGAGTGCTTTCGGCCGCGCCCTGCGCGCGGCCGACCCCCAGATCCCCAGTACGGACAGGCAGAACGGTGAAAAGCATGAAGTTCTCCAAGCGGGCCGGCGCGATGCTGCTGGCGGTCGGTGCGGGCGTGCTCGCCTCCCAGGGCGCGGCCTCCGCCGCCGCGGTCGGTCCCGACCAGGTCGGGGCCCTGGAGGACCGGCTGGCCACCCAGCAGGTCCCCCTCGACGTCCCGCTCGCACCCCTGGACAGCCGGATCTCCGGTGGCATCCCCACCTCCCTGGTGATGCCGGCCGTGCCCGGCCGCACCACCGGCAACGAGCTGCTCCCGGAGCGGATTGTGCCCCAGCTCGGCACCGGCAAGGTGGGCCCCTCGGCCAAGGCGGAGCTCCCGCTGCCGCTGGTCGACCAGGGCGCCGACCTCGGCGAGCTGCTGCTGGAGGCCCCGGCCGCCCCGCTGCACGCCGACACCCCCGGGATCGGCCTGGGCAAGCCGCTCGCGCTGGCCCAGGACGGCACCGGGCAGCTGGCCGACGGCACGCTCAAGGTCGGCGAGATCGACCCGCGGCTGGTCACCGGCGCGGTGCAGGCCGTCCCGGGCGCCAAGGCGACGCTCGGCAACGAGGACGAGCGGATCTCCGTCACCGACTCGGTGGGGAACCTCGCCACGACCGCCACGGCGACCACCACCGGTGTCGTGGAGCAGAGCGGTCTGACCGGGCTCGCCCAGCTCTGAGCCGGTCCGGGCCGACCCGGCGCGCACGGGAGCCCGGCGCCCCCTCCCCGCGGAGGGCGCGCCGGGCTCCCGGCCGTGCGGCGCCGGTGCTCAGCCCGGCAGGGCGCCGAGCAGCTGACCGACGACCGGCAGGTCGCGCGGACCGCCGCCGGCGCTCAGCGGACCGGTCAGCGTGTTGGTGCTGACCGGGGCCAGGCCGGTGTCCTCCGGCTGGACGGTCGCACCGTTGTTCAGCACGTCGGCGGAGGAGTTGGCCCAGGGGTCGACGCGCAGGTCCTTGACCGGCGCGATGCCGTAGCCGAGACCGGTGGTGGTGCCGCCCAGCGCCTGGGCGAGGTCGGTCTTGGCCAGGCTGGCGCCGCCCTCGGCCGGCGCCGCGTGCGCCGTGCCGGCGCCGGCGCCGAGCAGCATCGCGGCGCCCAGGGCGGCGGCCAGGCCGGCCCCGCTCTTCATCGAAACCATGCTCTTCGCAACCATGCTCAGTCACCTTCGGGAGATCGGGTCCCCGGGCGGCCGTACTGCGCCCGGGTATGCCGAACTGCCCCCCGACCGGCTGGACGGGGGGCAGTTCGGCCGGTACGCGTGCCGATCGTGGATCAGCAGTCGTCGGCGGGCTGCGGGTGCGCCTCGACGTTGGCGCAGCTGTTGCCGAACGCCGGGTTCAGGGCGCCGATCACGTTGACGGAGTTGCCGCAGAGGTTCACCGGGATGTGCACCGGGATCTGCAGCTGGTTGCCGGAGAGCACGCCGGGCGAGCCGGCGGCCACGCCCTCGGCACCGGAGCTGGCGGCGGCGGAGCCCGCCGCGCCCAGCACCAGGCCGGCAGCGGCGGCGGAGAGGACGGCGGCCTTCTTCACGTTCTGCATGGGGGTTGATCTCCTCGATCACACACGGGTTGAGCGGGCCGCACCCCGCCCGGGGGCGGGATGCGGCACGGACTCGGTGGAACTGCCGTCGCCGGTGCGGCGACCGCCGGTTCAGCCGATGTTGGCGCAGTTGTTGCCGAAGGCCGGGTTCAGGATGCTGATGACCCCGATGGAGTTGCCGCAGACGTTGACCGGGATGTGCACCGGGATCTGGATCTGGTTGCCGGAGAGCACACCGGGGGAGCCGGCGGCGACGCCCTCGGCACCGGAGCTGGCGAACGCGCCGCCGGCCGCGCCGACGACCAGGCCGGCGGCGGCGAGGGACAGGGCGGCGGCCTTCTTGAGGTTACGCATGTGGTTCTTCCTCCGTTTTCTGCCCGACCGTAAATGGAATGAGTCGGGAGCCGGGCGAAGGGAAATCATCGCCCGCTGGTTTCTGGGATTGCCGTGATTGTCACTCTGGCGGCCCAAGTGGCGCGTGTCGCCCGTGGCTTGGACGATGGGAGGCCGCCGCTGCACCCGCGCGTCGCGAGGAATTCCCGCACGGCCGGGAACAACTCGCGCAGACGCGCGACCAGGAGCGATTCCGGACGGGCTCGGACCGGCGGCGGATCTCCCGGAGTCGATGGGTCGCCCGGTGCGCCGGGCGGCCGTTCCGCGCCGGCTCAGGCGTTCGCGCAGTGGTTGCCGAAGGCCGGGTTGAGCAGGCCGGCGACGTCGACGGAGTTGCCGCACAGGTTCACCGGGACGTGCACCGGGATCTCGAACTGGTTGCCCGAGGCCACCCCGGGCGAGCCGGCCGCGACGCCCTCGGCGGACGCGCCGTGGGCGTGGTGGGCGACGGCGACGCCGGCGCCGGCGGCCAGCAGGGCGGCGGTGGCCGCCGTGCCGAGGGCGCCGTGGGCGAGCTTGCGCATGTGCGGTACTCGATTCGTCTCGTGGGCCTGTGCGGAACGGGTTCCGAGAGGGAGAACGAGGCAGTGGCCGGAGGGAAACGGTCGGGTCCGGTGATCACCCGAATGCCGGGAGGCCCGGGCCCGTTGGGCCAGCCGGGTGACAAAGGGGGCGGTGCAGCAACCGGGCCGGACGGGTGTCGTTCTAGATGTCGCACTCCCCGTGCAGTTCTGTCGATCAGTCAGGAGGCTCCTATGAGCATCAAGAAGACGGCCGCCGTCGGTGCCGCCGTGGTAGGCATCGTGGCGGCCGGCGCCGGCACCGCGATGGCCAGCTCCGGCGCCGAGGGTGTCGCCGCGGGTTCCCCCGGCGTCATCTCCGGCAACCAGGTCCAGGTGCCGGTCCACGTCCCGGTCAACCTCTGCGGCAACACCATCGACATCATCGGTCTGCTGAACCCCGCGTTCGGCAACCACTGCGTCAACGCGGGCTGACCGACGCCCGGTTCGGCCGGCGCGAGCCGCCGTTCCGCGCTTCCCTCCTGGGGCGCGGGGCGGCGGCTCTCCGCGTTCCCCGGCGCCGCCGGCGGACGCGGGCCCGGCCGGGGGCGTCCCGGCCGGTGCTGTCCGGAGCCTTGTTGCGTTACTTGTCAGTACCTAGAATATGAGACCTGCTCACCTTTCTTTGCTCCGAACCGTCCGGCGTCCCCGGTCGGGCGGTCCCCCACCCCGCAAGGAGTCACGAGTGATCAGGTCACCCCTGTCAGGCACGCGCGGATCCCGGTCGGTCGCGCGCCGCTCCCCCTACGGCGCACTGCTCGCGACGGGCGCCCTCGTCGCCGCCCTCGGTCTGGTCGGCGCCCCCACCGCCCTCGCCGACTCCGGCGCCTCCTCCGCGGCCTCCGCCACCGGCCGCCCGGCCGCGGTCGTCGCCCTCGGCGACAGTGCCATCTCCGGGGAGGGCGCCGGCACCGACACCGGTGACGGCTACTTCCCCGAGACCGACTCGCCCACCAACTACTGCCACCGGCACCCCAAGTCGGAGATCTTCGTCACCGGCATCCCCGACGTCACCCCGATCGACCTGGCCTGCTCCGGCGCCCAGACCGGCGACCTGGTCAGCGACCCCGAACTGGCCGCCGTCACCGGCTCCGGCAGCGGGGACTTCGGCGAGCCCAAGCAGGACGTCCAACTCGCCGACGTGGCAGGCCGGTACGACGTCAAGATGGTCGTCGTCACGATCGGCGCCAACGACGACTTCGACTTCAGCGGGATCATGATGCACTGCCTCGCGCAGTACTTCCCCGTCCCCAAGGACCAGGGCTGCCGCGACACCATCGGCAGCGCGGAGATCGCCGAGCGGGCCAGGGCGGTCCAGCCCAAGGTGGTCGCGGCGCTGCGCGACATCCGGCAGACCATGCGCCGGGCCGGCTACGCCGACAACGCCTACCAGCTGGTCTACCAGTCCTACTTCAACCCGATCACCCCGGACATCCGCCGCAACGACTACGTCGGCAAGGTCGCCGACGGCTGCCCGGCGTTCCCCGAGGACCTCGCCTGGGGCCACAACTGGGTGGTGCCGCTCTTCAGCGACACCCTGCGCGCCGCGGCCGAACAGGTGCCCGGCGTCCGGTACCTGGACCAGCGCCGGGTCGCTTTCGGCCACGAGGTCTGCGCCGAGTGGACCAGCTCGCCGTACGAGTACACCAACGGCGATGTGATCAACCTCGCCGAGTGGATCCGCAACGGCTGCGACCAGCAGATCGGCATCCCCGGCCTCTGCATGAACATGGTCCGCCAGTCCTACCACCTGCGGGTGGCCGGCTACCGCGGTGAGGGCGTCTGCCTCGGCCAGTTCTACGCCAGGCCGGACCAGCAGCAGGCCTACTGCACCCTCGACCAGCGGAACACCACCTCCATCCAGCCGCTCACCCCGGGGAAGCCGTTCGGCGACGGTCCGGAGGACGGCGCCTGGTACCAGCTCACCTCCGCCGCCGACGGCAAGGCGCTCGACCTCTCCGGCGGCGGCACCTACGGCGACTCCACCAACGGCCGCGGCGCCCTCACCTACACCCCCACCGGCGGGCTGAACCAGTCCTTCGTCCTGGAGGCCAAGCAGGGCGGCGGCTACGAGCTCGACTTCAGCGGCAACCGGAACATGTGCCTGGACGCCGACGCCGGCTCCACCGCCCCCGGTACCCGGCTCCAGCAGTGGGGCTGCAACGGCGGCGGCAACCAGCACTGGGTCTTCGAGCCGGCCGGCGACGGCCTCTACAAGCTGGCCGACTCCCAGGACCGCACCAAGGTCGCCACCGCCGGCGGCAGCCGCGACGCCAAGGGCAACACCCTGGTCGAGCTCGCCACCGACACCGGCGCCGCCAACCAGCTCTGGCGGCTCACCAAGCTCGGCATCGTCTACCTGCACGGCTGACCCCGCCCCGCCCACCCCGCCGCCGCCCCCACCCGGGCGGCGGCGGCCCGCTGCCCGGGGCCGCGCCCGGTCCGGGGCGGGTCCGGGGCGGGTCCGCGACCGGCCCGGGGCGGCACCGGAAGGTCGGCCGGAGAGGCCCGATCCCGTGCCGTAGGCTCGCTCGGCGGCGCGATCGTGGCCGCGCCGACCACGAGCGGGGGCGGGAGTCCAGAGCTGATGAGCACGGCATCGAGTACATCGAGCGCGGAGCCGGCGAGCGCCGAGCCGTCCGGCACCGGCGCCCCCTCGGCCGAGGCCGGGCGGCAGGGCCGCCTCGGCGCCGTCGTGGACCGGTTCGCGCCCGCGCTCGGCGCGTACGCGGTGGTGAAGGCCACCGGCCTGGCCGTGCTCCTGCTGCTGCTCTCGCACACCGGTGACTTCCTCCGGAAGGAGCCGGGCCGCGGCGGGGGTGCCCAGCCCTGGGACGTGCTCGGCACCTGGGACGGCGTCTGGTACCAGCGGATCGCCGAGAACGGCTACCACCCGCAGCTGGTCCCGCTGCACGGCTTCCCGTTCGCCACCTACTACGAGAACTCGGCGGCGTTCTTCCCGCTCTACCCGTGGCTGATGCGCCTGGTCGGCGCCGTCACCGGGCTCGGCCCCTACGGGTCGGGCATCGCGGTCTCGGTGGTGGCCTCGTTCGTCGCGGCGGCCGGCGTCTTCGCCGTCGCCGAGCGGCTCGGCGGGTTCCGGGCCGGGGTGATCGCGGCGGTGATCTGGGGCCTCTTCCCGGGGTCGGGCGTCGAGTGGGCGGTCTACTCGGACTCGCTGTTCGTCGCCATCTCCGCCTGGGCCTGCTACTGCGTGATGACCCACCGCTGGCTCACCGCCGGCCTGCTCGCCTTCGCGGCCGGCCTCAACCGGCCCACCGCCGCCGCGCTGATCGCGGCCGTCTCGATCTCCGCGCTGGTGGCACTGGTCCGGCGCACCGACGGCGTCGCGCGACCGCTGACCGCGATGCTGATCACGCCGTGGGGCCTGCTCTGGTACGTCGGCTGGGTCGGTTACCGGATGGGCGACTGGGGCGGTTACTTCAAGCTGCAGCGGGGTGCCTGGAACCGCTACTTCGACTGGGGCGCCTCCACCTCGCGCAGCTTCCTGGACGTGATCACCGGGCACTGGGACTTCTGGCAGTCCAACCCCGCGCCCGACCTGATCGCGGTGGCCCTGCTGATGCTCCTGCCCGCGCTGCTGGTGCTGCTGCTGCGCATCCGGCCGCCGCTGGTCCTGGTGGTCTACACGCTGCTGACCGTCTTCACCGCGCTGAGCAGCAACCAGATCTTCGGCAACATCTCGCGCTACCTGCTGCCCGCCTTCCCGCTCTTCATCGGGCTGGCGGTCGCGCTGCGCCGGGTGAAGGTGCCCACCCTGCTGGGCCTGTGCGCGATGCCGACGCTCGCGGCGGGCTGGTACGCCGGGTACGCGCTGTTCGAGCTCGGCATTCCGTAGGCCGGGCCGCACCCGCCGCCCTGCCCCGCCCGCCGGTACCGTGTGCCGCCGCCCCCGCGGGATCGTTGTTCACGGGATCATCTGCCGGCAGACGGCCTTGCTACGCTCGGACGTATGACGACGAGCCCGCCGGTGCGCCGGATCCGAGACCTCTCCGGCCTGCTGGACCACGCCAGCCATGTCCTGGCGACCCGGATGGCGGCCGCCTTCACCGAGCTCGGGATCACCCCGCGCGCCTACTGCGTGCTGTTCCACGCGCTGGAGACCGAGCGCACCCAGATCCAGCTGGCCGAGCTGTCGGACCTGGACAAGACCACCATGGTCGTCACCGTGGACGAGCTGGAGAAGGCGGGCCTGGCGGAGCGCCGCCCGTCCGCCACCGACCGCCGGGCCCGGATCATCTCGGTCACCGAGGCGGGCGAGCGCGCCGTCGAAGAGGGCACCGCGATCGCCGACCGGGTGCACCGCGAGGTGCTGGAGTCGCTGCCCGAGCCCGAGCGGACGGTCTTCGTCTCGGCGCTGACCCAGCTGGTGGGCGGGCATCTGGCGGAGCCGGTGGAGAGCGACCGGACGGTCCGGCGGGCCCGTCGCTCCCGGAGCTGAGCATCTCGAAAGAGACCTTCCCGAGAAAGATAGTCCCGAACAAAACAATCTGCTAGCGTCATACCCGGTACTCGACGAACCGGGAGACCCGCCATGACCACGCACGCCCCCAGCACGCCCGCCCCGGACGCACCGGCCCGGAGCGCATCCGCCCCGGACGCGCCCGCCCCGACCCGGGCCGCCTCGGCCCGTTCCCGTGCGCTCGCCCTGGCGGTGCTCTGCGCGGGGATGCTGATGATCATCCTGGACGGCTCCATCGTCACGGTGGCGCTGCCGGCCATCCAGGCGGACCTCGGCTTCTCGTCGGCCGACCTGACCTGGACGGTCAACGCCTACCTGATCGCCTTCGCCGGACTGCTGCTGCTGGCCGGCCGGCTCGGCGACCTGATCGGCCGTAAGCGGGTCTTCGTCGCCGGGCTCGCCCTCTTCACCGCCGCCTCGGTGCTCTGCGCGGTGGCCACCGGCCAGGGCATGCTGATCACGGCCCGCTTCCTCCAGGGCGTCGGCGGGGCGATGGCCTCCGCGGTCAGCCTCGGCATGATCGTCACGCTCTTCCCCGAGCCGGGCGAGCGCGGCCGGGCGATCGGCGCCTTCAGCTTCGTCGGCGCGGCCGGCGCCTCGATCGGCCAGGTCCTCGGAGGCGTCCTCACCCAGGCCCTGAACTGGCACTGGATCTTCCTGATCAACCTGCCGCTCGGGCTCGCCGCCGTGCTGCTCGCGTTGCGGGTGCTCGACACCGACCGCGGCCCAGGCCTGCGGGCCGGCGCCGACACCCTCGGCGCCGTGCTGATCACCGCCGCCCTGATGCTCGGCATCTACACCATCGTCGGTACCGGCGAGCACGGTTGGGCCTCCGCCCGCACCCTCGGCCTGGGCGCGCTCGCCGCCCTGCTGCTGGCCGGCTTCCTGCTGCGCCAGGCCCGCGCCGCCCAGCCGTTGCTGCCGCTGCGGATGCTCCGCTCCCGGACCGTCGCCGGGGCGAACGTGGTGCAGGTCCTCGCGATCTCCGGGATGTTCGGCTTCCAGATCCTGCTCGCGCTCTACCTGCAGAACGTGCTCGGCTACGGCGCGGCCGCGACCGGTCTGGCCATGCTCCCGGCGGCGGTGTCCATCGGAGCCGTGTCGCTCTTCCTCTCCGCCCGGCTGAACGCCCGCTTCGGCGAGCGCAACGTCCTGATGGCCGGACTGGCCCTGCTGGTCGCCGCGCTCGGGCTGCTCGTCCGGCTGCCGGCGGACGCCGACTACGCCGTCCACCTGCTGCCGACCATGCTGCTGATCGGCGGTGGCGGGCTGGTGCTCTCCGGCCTGACCGCGCTGGGCATGTCGGGCGCCGGCGCGGCGGACGCCGGCACCGCCTCCGGCCTCTTCAACACCACCCAGCAGGTCGGCGCGGCCCTCGGCGTGGCCGTCCTCACCACCCTCGCCGCCGCCCGGACCGGAACCCTGAGCGGTGCCGGACACCCCGCGGCCGAGGCGCTGACCGGCGGGTTCCGCCTGGCCTTCGCGGTCGCGGCCGGGCTGCTGGCGCTGGCCCTGCTGGTCACGGCCGTCGTCCTGAAGCCCGCCGGGGCCGCGAGCTCCGCCGAACGGCCCGCGGTGGCGGTGCTCTGACCCGCCGAACCCTGCGGGCCACCGGGGCATCCGCCCCGGTGGCCCGCAGGGCTGTCGCGGCGTGGACGGGGCCGGCTGTCAAGGATTCGGAAGGGATTCCGGGGCAATTCTCATGTTCCCCGTCGGGACATGTCGGCTATGCCGGTCTTCGTGGGTTCGCGGAACGGTGCTAAGTGGCCGGAGATCTTCCGGATATGGGCATTAGGTGTGATCATCGCCAAATTCAGGACGGAATCCGTGGCGATGGGGAAAGGCACCCGGCGGCCCTCCCGTCCCGGCGTGCGCCGGAGCGCGACGCCGCTGCGGGGGAGTCACGGGGAGCGCGGGAGCGCACGAAAGGGCACCGCGAAGCCGTGCGACGGGGCAGTACGCGAGGGCAGTGTGAGGGCGGTACAACGGGGGCAGCACGAGACGACCGGCGGCGAGGAACGGCGACGGCGGAGGAGGCGGGGGTGCTGCGCGGGTGGCGGCCGGCGGGGTCGGCACGGGGGCCACCGAGGGGGCGCGGTGCGCGAGTGCTGAGCCGGGTTCTCCGGCCGCCGGCACATCGCGTCGCGACGTTCGAGCGGGGTCCGTACTCCACCGGTGGGTCGGATCGTGACCGACGGTGACCGGAAGGCGGACCGGTCGGCTCAGGCGGGGCGTTCGGCCTGGGCCAACGTGACGGCGAGGGAGCGCCAGACCTCGGAGGCGAGGTCGATGTTGGCCGCTTCCTGGGCCTGTTGGGCGAGTTGTTCGAGTTCCCGGATGGCGGCGTCGCGCTCACCGTTCAGGATGCGCAGCTGGTTGCGCAGCATGAGGTGCCGGACGCGGTCCCGAAAGGACAGGTGCTCGGGGTGGTCGCCGAGCCGTTCGCAGAGCTCCCGGGCGGCCGGGTGGTCGTCCTGGTGGAAGGCCAGGTGGGCCCGGAGGGTGAGGAACTCCTGCTGGTGGACCGGCAGGTTCAGCAGCTCGACGGCCGGGGCGGCCTCGCGGAGCCGGCGTTCGGCCTGGTCGGTGCGGCGCGGGTCCATCCGCAGGTAGAGCGAGGCGGCGGCGAGTCTCAGCCGCATCCAGAGCACGAGCTCCTCGTTGCCGGCGCCCAGCAGGTCCATGGCCTGCTCCAGCAGGGCGGCGGCCTCGGCGTGCCGGCCCTGGCGGATCCGGATGCTGCCGGCCGTCCAGAACGTCTCGGCGCGCAGGGTGACCGGGAGTTCGTCGACGAGCCGGAGCACCTGGTCGGTGTGGTCCAGGGCCTCGACCAGCCGGCCGGTCTCGGCCTCGACGGAGATCAGGACGAGCAGGGTGCGGGTCAGGTCGCTGCGGGAGAGCTGGTGCTCGGTGGCGAGCGCGTAGGCCTCGGTGGCCATCCGGTGGGCGGCGGGGACGTCGCCGGTGGTCCTCTGACATCGGGCGAGCTGGACCCTGGCTCTGACCTGTAGGTGCGGGTGTTCGATCTGGTCGCTCAGCTCGGTGAGCGACTGCAGGGTGCGCTGCTGGTCCTGGCGGGCGCCGCTCTTGCGCTGGTTCTCGGCCAGCATCCAGAGGGACTGCCAGCGCAGCGCGGGGTGGGTCGGGACGCCCTGCTGCACGGTGTCCAGCAGCATCCGGGTGGCGTCCTCGGCGTCGCTCCCGGAGACCACCATGGCGAGCGTCTCGGCGGTGCGGTCGGTCGGTTCGGCCTGGAACGACGAGAGCGGCAGGTCCAGCTTGTCGCAGAGGTAGGCCACCGCGCGGTCGGTCGGCGGGCGGCTGCCCGACTCCAGACGGGAGAGGTAGGCGGCGGACATGCCGGGCCCTGTCAGCTGGGCCTGCGAGATGCCTCGGTTCTGCCGGATCGTCCGTAGCCGGATGCCGAAGTAGGGCTGTGGCAGGGTTTGGAGGGACGTCTGGAGCATGGCGACGACACTGCCACAGCGCCACCGTCATTTGTCAAGCCCGCACCGGGGCCCCGGCAATTCTGTCAACCGGGGCCCGCGCGCAGTGGAATCAGGGCTGGTCGGAGCGGCTCACGGCCACTCGATGTCGCCCTCCTTGCCGTCCGGTACGACGATCGTGATGTCCTTTCCGGCCGTGGTGGCGGAGCCCGAGTGGGCCGTCAGGGCATGGATGCTCTGGGCGGCGCCGAATGCGAGGACCACCGCCAGTCCGGTGAGCGCGAGCGTGCGGCGGAGTGTGTTCATCGTGCTTTCCCTAGGGTTGTTCAGCAGTGAATCCTGGCGGCGGTACGGGCCGGCTTCCCCCCGATCACTCCGCAGCGGCAACGTAGCCCACCTGGGGTTATTTGACAAGCATCTGCCAAAGAGATTGACAAACTTGGCAAGCGATCGAAGGGTGCTGTCTTATGAGGCTGTAGCGGAGAAGGGGGTGGTGGCAGTGACGGGGGCTGTCACGTCCGAGGTCAACAGCGTGCCGATCGCGGAGTTGAGGCCGGCCGACTCGCCGCGGCTCGCGGGCGAGGACAGCGGACATGTCGAGACGCTTGCCCAGAGCGGGACGGCCTTCGACCCGATCCTGGTGCACCGGGCCACCCGGCGGGTGGTCGACGGCATGCACCGGTTGCGCGCCGCCGCCATGCGCGGCGAGCGCCAGATCAGGGTGCGGTACCTGGACGGGCCGGAGGAGGAGATCTTCATCCGCTCGGTGGAGGCCAATGTGGCGCACGGCCTCCCGCTGACCCTGGGGGACCGCCGGGCGGCGGCCACCCGGATCCTCGCCTCCCACCCGGGCTGGTCGGACCGGGCGATCGCCCGCACCACCGGGCTGTCGCCGAAGACCGTGGGGGCGATCCGGCGCCGGTCGAGCGAGGAAAATCCTCAGTCGAGCGCCCGGGTCGGCCAGGACGGGCGGATCCGTCCGGTGGATCCGGTCGAGGGGCGCCGGGCCGCGGTCGCGCTGCTGACCGAGCGGCCCGAGGCGACCCTGCGGGAGATCTCGCAGGCCGTCGGCATCTCGTCCAGCACCGCGCACGAGGTGCGCCGGCTGCTGCGGCAGGGCGAGGACCCGCTCCGGCTGGCCGGCCGGGTCCCGCGGCAGGACCGCCGCGCCCTCCCGGCCCGGACCGCCCAGCGGTCCCGGACCCCGGAGCCGGCCGACCGGTCGGGCATCCTGGAGCGGCTCGCCAAGGACCCGTCGCTGCGGTTCACCGAATCCGGCCGGCTGCTGCTGCGCTGGCTGGGCACCCACGACTTCGACGCGCGGACCGGTCAGGAGCTGATCGCCGCCGTGCCGCCGCACTGCGCCGCCGCCGTGGCCGACCTGGCGAGCAGCTTCGCGCGCGAGTGGAGCCGCTTCGCCGAGGAGCTCGCCCAGCGCGCCGACGTCCCGGACGATGGCCGACCCAAGGCTTCTTGACGCTCAATCAGGGGCGTTGCGAGGATCGACGCGCTGCTGCCGTGAGTGCGACGAGAGCCACCGGCGTGGTGGCTCTCCGCGCGTCCGTCCCGCCTTCTCCCGTGCCCGGCGCCCGCAGCGCGTCGGCGCCGCCGGCCCCGGATCCCGGGCCGGCGCCCTGGCCGGCCGGACCGCGACCATCCCTGCTTCCGAACACCAAAGGAGACGGCCGTGGCGCCAGCCACCGAGTCCACTGTCGACATCGCCATCGTCGGAGCCGGCCCCGCGGGCCTGTACGGCGCCTACTACGCCGGCTTCCGCGGCCTGAGCAGCGCGGTCATCGACGCGCTGGAGCAGCCGGGCGGCCAGGTCGCCGCGCTGTACCCCGAGAAGCGGCTGTACGACGTGGCCGGCCATGTCGCGGTCAAGGGGCGGGAGCTGGTCGACAACCTGCTGGAGCAGGCGGCGACCTTCGACCCCCGCTACCTGCTCGGGCAGACCGCCACCACCCTCACGCCGAACGGCACCGGGTGGGAGATCACCACCGACGCGGGCAGCCGGGTCCTCGCCGGGGCGGTGGTGATCTCGGCCGGCATCGGCCGCGTGGTGCCCCGCACCCTGCCGTGCTCGCTGCCCTTCGAGGGCCGGGGCGTCGCCTACCACGTGCCCCGGCTGGAGGAGCACCGCGACCGTGACGTGGTGATCGTCGGCGGCGGCGACAGCGCGGTGGACTGGGCGCTGGCACTGGCCCCGATCGCCCGGTCGGTCACCGTCGTCCACCGGCGCGGCAGCTTCCGGGCCCACGAGCACAGCGTGAAGCAGCTGTACGCCGCCCCGGTCCGGGTCGTCACCGACGCCCAGGTCACCGCCTGCCACGGCGCGGACCGGCTGGAGGGCGTCACCGTCCGGGGGGCCGAGGGCGAACTGGAGCTGCCCGCCCAGGCGCTGGTCGCCGCGCTCGGCTTCTCCTCCCAGCTGGGCCCGATCGCCGACTGGGGCCTGAAGCTGGAGAACCGCCAGATCCTGGTCGACCCGGCGATGCGGACCAGCCTGCCGCAGGTCTACGCGGTCGGTGACGGCTGCACCTACGAGGGCCGGGTCCCGCTGATCTCGGTCGGGTTCGGCGAGGCCGCCACCGCCGTGAACCACGCGGCCGTGGCGCTGCGCCCCGGCGCCCAGCTGGCCCCGGAGCACTCCTCCGACTTCCCGCAGTCCGGTCCGGCCTGAGCCGACGACCGCCCCGACGCGCCCCGGCGCGTGCCGCCACACCGATGAGAGGAAGCCAATGATGACGACACCTCAGATTGATTCGGGCCAGTTCAGCGACGTGATCCCCGGAGTGGTCGACGGGACGGTCACGGCCACGCTCGACGCGGAGGGCAACGTCTCCCTCCACGTCCTGGTCGGCCGGCACGGCCGGAACTCCGAGCGGTGCGACCGCATCGAGTTCATCCTCACCGAGGAGAACGCCCGGCAGCTGGGCGAGATGCTGACCAACGCCACCGCCGCCCGGACCGGTCCGGTGCCCTGCTCGGTGGGCGTCCGGCTGAACTCCCCCTTCAGCGGGACCGAAGCGGACCTCGCCTCCGCCGGTCCGTCGGCGCGTTGAGCTACGCGCTGACGGCCTCCCAGGTCGTGCGGATGCTCGGCGAGTGGAGAGCGGCCGGTCCGGCCTACGCGGACCTCGCGGAGGCCTTCCAGGTGCTGATCTCCGACGGCCGGCTGCCGGCCGGCGCCCGGCTCCCGGCCGAGCGGACCTTCGCCGTCCAGTGCGGGCTCAGCCGCAACACCGTCACCGCCGCGTACCGGATCCTGCGTGAGCGGGGCTTCCTGGCGAGCGACCGCGGGGCGGGCTCGTTCGTCCGGCTGCCGGAGCCCGGCCGGCGGACGCGGGCCCCGTACTCGCTGGCGGCCCGCAGCGCCGGGTCGATCGACCTGGCGGTGGCCTCGCTGCCCGCGCCGGAGGCCGTCCTCGGCACCGCGACCCGGCTGGCCGCCGGTGACCTCGGCCGCTACTCCCACCTGCTCGGCTACGACGTGGCGGGGGTGGCCGACCTGCGCCGGACGATCGCCGAGGACTTCACCCGCCGGGGTGCGCCCACCGACCCCGGCCAGATCCTGGTGACGGCCGGCGCCGACCACGCGCTCGGCCTGCTCATCCGCCTGCTGTCGCGCCCGGGCGAGGCGGTGATGACCGACAGCCCGACGTACCCCAACGTGCTCGACCTGACCAGGGCGCTGGGCCGCCGGCTGCTGACCGTGGGCCTCGGCGCCGACGGCTGGAACACCGACGTCTGGAAGTCCGCGCTGCGCCAGGAGGCGCCGCGGCTGGCCTACCTGATGCCGGACTTCCACAACCCGACCGGCCTGGTGATGCCGGACTCCGCGCGGTCCGCGATCGTCGACGCCTCGCGCCGCTCCGGGACGTACCTGGTGGTGGACGAGGCGCTGCGCGAACTCGCGCTCGACGGCGGCGAGCTTCCGCCGCCGATGGCCGCCTGGTCGACGCCCGATCACGTCATCACCATCGGCACCATGAGCAAGACCTGCTGGGCCGGCCTGCGGGTCGGCTGGATCCGCGCCTCCAAGTCGGTGATCGCCCGGCTGATCGGGCTGCGCAACCTCGTCGACACCGGCAACTCGCTGCTCACCCAGCTCATCGCGCTGCGGGTGCTGGAGGCCGGCGCCGGCCTGCTGCGGGAGCGGCGGGAGCTGCTGCTGGAGCGCCGCCGGGTGCTGGTCGACCTGCTGGCGCGGGACTTCCCCGACTGGCGGTTCACGCTGCCGCACGGCGGGCTCTCGCTCTGGGTGGACCTCGGCGCCAGGCTGGGCTCGCCGCTGGCGCAGGCGGCGGGCCGGCGCGGGCTGGAGATCCTCTCCGGCGGCCGGTTCGGCGTGGACGGCACGCTGGAGAGCCACATCCGGATCCCCTTCGTCGCCGACGAGCGGACGCTGGTCGCGGGCTGCGAGCGCCTCGCGGAGGCCTGGCGGGAGGTCCAGCTGACCGGCCGGGGGAGCCGGCGGACGCAGGCGGCGGCCTGATGCCGGCGGGCCGGCGTCACGGGGCCAGCGCCAGCGGCGCCCCGCCCGCCGGCGCGGGTGCGACCGGCAGTTCGCGCATCCGCCGCAGCGGCGAGAGGAGGACCGGCAGGACGGCGAAGAGCTCGCCGATCACGCCGACCCACATCGCCTGGCGGACGCCGATGCTCTGGCCCAGCACCCCGCCGATCAGCGCGCCCAGCGGCATCGCCCCCCAGACCAGGAAGCGCACCGTCGCGGTCATCCGGCCCAGCAGCGGCTTCGGGCAGAGCTGCTGGCGGAACGCCACCCCGGTGATCTTGAAGGTCATGAAGACCACCCAGCCCAGCGCCTGGAGCGCCAGGGCGACCGCGAACCGCCAGTCGGCCTGGTACATCGGCAGCGCCAGCAGCCAGAGCACGGCGCTGGTGATCATCGCCGCGCACATCGCCGGCCCCTGGCCGAACCTGGTCACGATCCGCACCGTGACCAGGCTCCCGATCAGGCCGCCGACGGCCTCCGCGGTGAACACCAGGCCGCACAGGAACGGCGACAGGTGGAGCTCGCCGGCCAGCAGCACCAGCAGCATCGAGGCGCCGATGGTGCCGCACATGTTGGAGATCGCCGCGGTCAGCGTGATCGAGCGCAGCAGCCGGTCGCCGAAGACGAACCGCAGCCCCTCGCCGATCTCGGCCCGCAGACTGGCGTCCGGGTGGATCTCGGGCCGCTCCTCGGGCCGCTTGATCCGGCCCACGAAGAGCGCCGAGAGGACGAAGCTCACCGCGTCGACCACGATCGCGACCGGTGCGGTCAGCGCGCCGACCAGCACCCCGCCCGCGCCCGGGCCGCCGACCTGGATGGTGCTGCGGCTGGCCTCGATCTTGACGTTGGCCTCCACCAACTGGTCGTCCTCCACCAGGTGCGGCAGGTAGCTGCCGTGCGCCGCGTCGAAGAACGCGGTGCAGACCGACATCCCGAAGGCCACCCCGTACAGCTGGAGGAGCGTCAGGCAGTCCAGCCAGGAGGCGATCGGGACGGAGGCGAGCAGGGCGGCCCGGCCGAGGTCGCCGACGACCATCACCCGGCGCCGGCGCACCCGGTCCACCCAGGCGCCGGCCGGCAGGCCGATGAGCAGGAAGGCCAGGTACTCGAAGGTCACCAGCAGGCCCGCCTGGAAGGGCGTGGCCTTCAGCGTGCCGATCGCGACGAGTGGCAGGGCGATGAGCGTGACGGCGGTGCCCGCCTGGCTCACCGAGTCGGCCGCCCAGAACCGACGGAAGTCGGTATGGCGGAGGAGACTGGTGCGAGGCGGCGTCATGGCGGCCAACACCACCACCCTGGAGCCGGAACGGCCATTGTTTTAGTCTGGGCGAAAACCTCGCAGGGGCGGGCGGAGGACGAGGCCATGGGTGAACTGCGGTTCGGCGTGCACGACATCGTCAACATCAGGTTCGCGATCTCGCCGCTCTGGGAGACGGTCGCCAGCCTCCGGGCGGTCGCCGACCCGGGCCGGCACGTGGTCCATCTGCCGTGGATCAGAAGGGCGCTGGCGCTGCGGCAGGACCGCTCGCTGGTCGTCCGCACGGCGGCGCTCTCCGCCCTGCTGCCGAGGCGCGACCACGGGCCGGCCTTCCTGACCCCGTCGCCGCGCTGCCCGCTGGCCGAGATCGAGGAGGAGCTGGCGATCATGCTGGCCACCCCCGCGGAGGAGGTCCGGGCCGGCCTTGACCCGGCCTGCCCGGGCCGGCCCACCCCGCCGTTCGAGCGGCTGCTGGCCGAGGACCCGGAGCGGGCCCTGCCCGAGCTGGCCGAGGCCGTGCACGCCTGGTGGCTGGCGGCGGTGAAGCCGCACTGGCCGCGGATCCGCGCCGTCCTGGAGGCGGACATCGCCCACCGCACCCGCCAGCTCGCCGAGGACGGCATCCAGCAGGTGCTGGGCGGCCTCCACCCGAGCCTGCACTGGGTCGGCGACCGCCTGGTCTCGCCGGACCTCCCGGCCGCCGGGCTCGACCTCGGCGGCGCGGGCATCACCCTCACCCCCAGCGCCTTCGCGGGCCGCTGCCACCTGCTGACCGCCCGTCGGGCCACCCCGCCCGGCGCGGTCTACCCCTCCCGGGCGCTCGGGGTGCTCTGGGAGCGCCGGGAGAGCGCCGGCGACGGTCTGGCCCGGCTGCTCGGCCGCAGCCGGGCCCAGCTGCTGGCCTGCACCGCCTCGCCGGCCACCACCACCCAGCTGGCCGCCCGTACCGGGCTCAGCCTGGGCGCGGTCTCCCAGCACCTCGCGGTGCTGCGCGACGCCGGACTGGTCACCAGCCACCGGTACCGGCGCGAGGTGAATTACACGGTCAGTGACCTGGGGACGGCCCTCTTGCAGCAGGCGTAGTTCCGGGCGGTATCGCGTTGACAGACCGACCGGCCGCGCAGCATGCTCCTCTGGTGTCCCAATCGAGCCCGGCGCCCAAAAAGAGCCTGATTTCCCACCACGATTTCCGGCAACTCTGGGCCGGCCAGTCCATCAGCCAGATCGGCTCGGCGGTCACGCTGCTGGCCCTGCCGTACCTGGCGATCAAAGAGCTGGACGCCACGCCTTTCCAGGTGACACTGCTCACGATGTTCCAGTACCTCGCATTCCTGCTGCTCGGCCTTCCGGCCGGCGCCTGGGTCGACCGAATGCGGCACCGCCGGGTGATGATCGTGGGCGATGTGGGCCGCGCGATTCTGCTCGGCTCCATTCCGGTCGCCCACGCCTTCGACGCGCTCACGCTGACGCAGCTCTACGCCGTCACGTTCGGCACCTCGGTGCTCACCCTCTTCTTCGACGTGGCCTACCAGAGCGTGCTGCCGTCGCTGGTGGCCGACGAGCAGCTGGTCGAGGGGAACGCCAAGCTCGAAGCGACCCGCAAGGTGGCCGAGGTCGGCGGGCCCGGGCTGGCCGGCGCGGTCATCAACGTGCTCAGCGCGCCGCTGGCGATCGCGATCAACTCGGTCAGCTTCCTGGGCTCCGCGTTCTTCCTGACCAGGATCCGCCGGCCCGAGCGGCGCGCCGAGCCCCGCCCGGACAGCAACCTGCGCAAGGAGATGGGCGAGGGCCTGCGCTTCGTGCTCGGCCACCCGATCCTGCGGCCGATCGCCGCCACCGCGACGATCTCCAACCTGTGGGGCACCATCGGCATCTCGCTGCTGGTCGTCCTGCTGGCGGACACCCTGCACCTGTCGGCGCTGCTGGTCGGCCTGGTGTTCAGCGCCGCGGCGGCGGGCGGCATCGCCGGCGCGGTCCTGGCGGAGCGGGTGGTCGCCCGGCTGGGCCAGGGGCCGGCCATCTGGATCTGCATGGTGGCCAGCACGGTCTGCTGGTTCCTCGCCCTCCCGCTGTACCAGGACGACTGGCGGCTCGCCCTCGGCATCGTGCTGCACGGCCTGGGCTGGATCCCGTTCATCATCTACAACGTCACCCAGGTCAGCTTCCGGCAGCGGGTGACGCCCAAGCACCTGATGGCCCGGATGAACGCCACGATCCGCTTCATGGTCTGGGGCGTGGTGCCGATCGGCGCCCTGCTGGCCGGTGTGCTGGCCGAGAAGTACGGAGTCCGGGCGGCGATGTGGGTGGGCGTGGTCGGCGAGCTCTTCGCCGTCCTGCCGGTGGTGGTCTCGCCGCTGCGCTCGATGCGGGAGCTCCCGACGGCGCCGGAGGACGAGCCCGCGGCGGCCCCCGCCACCGTCTGACCTCCGCTTTCCCCGCATTCCCCGACCGGATGATCTCCGGCCGGGCCGCGGCGGCCCCGCGCCATTCGCGCACGGTTTCTCCGGACGCCGCCCGATTTCTCCCGCGGGTGGTTTCTCCGGACCCCCAGTAATTTCCCGGCCGGTGGCCGGCTCGATCCGTCGAGCCGGCCACCGGCCTTTTCGCGTCCTGGCACCCGACGGGGCCATGGTGCCAAGCATGGTGAATTGGCACTGTCCGACCACCGCGCCGGTTGCTAGCGTCCTTATCGACGGGGAATGCGCCATTGAGCCGCACATTCGGAGCAGTATGTGGCGTCTCCCTGGCATGGCAGCGCATTGGTACTAGGAGGAAAACAAGTGGCAGCGGAAACCCTGGACCGCGAGAAGCTCGAAAACCTCGCGGCCGAGCTGATCGAGAAGCAGTTCCAGCGCGTCCCCAAGATGCGCGAGCTGCACGCCGGCGAGTGGACGGACCGGGACTTCTACATCCGTCACATCACCGAGACCGTGCTTCGCATCCGGCTGAACAACGAGGTCGACACCTACGCCCTCTTCAAGGTCGGTTCGAAGGACGACACCCTCGCCGCCCACCTCGCCAAGTACCTGGCGGAGGAGTTCGGCCACGAGAGCATGTTCACCCGTGACCTCTTCAAGTTCGGCCTCACCCAGGAGGACATCGACGCCACCGATGTCTTCCCGTCGACCAAGAAGCTGATGGGCTACCTGCGTCTTGAGGCCGACTCGCGCGGCCCGGCGCCCACGACGGTCTGGGACTGGCTGGTCGAGTGGTACTCCGACCGCTACAACCCGATCATCACGAACAAGGCCGCCGAGGACTTCGGCCGCGAGTTCGTCGCGGGCACCGCGACCCACATCGAGTTCGACGAGTCGCACGACCACGACGAGCTGATGTTCCGCACGGTCGCCCGCGCGGTCGAGGTGTTCGGCACCCCGAAGCAGGCGTACCAGGACCTCACGACCTTCGTGGAGCTCATCGGCGACTACTTCGCCGAGCTCTACGAGCTGACCGTGGGCAGCAAGCAGCCCGCCGGGGTCTGAGTGAGAACGGCACGGGCGCGGCCTCCCGCCGCGCCCGTGCCGGCCGCCCCTGATCATGTCGCGCACCCGTCCGTGAGGGTTGAACACTGATGTCTGAACAACTGCCCGCCTCGCGCGGGCGCGTCCTGATCGTCGAGCCGAGTTCGTCAGGGGTCGCCCTGCTCGCGGAGGCGCACGCGCTCGGTTTCGAGACCGTCGTGGCGTCGGCGGACGTCGACGACCGGCGCCTCCCGGACGCGGCCCGCACCCACGTCGACCGCCTGGTCGTGGTGGACACCAACGACGAGCAGGCGCTGGCCGAGGTCGCCGCCGGGCTCCACGCCGAGCGCCCGCTGGCGGGCATCGTGCCGGGCTTCGAGTTCTACGTGGACACCGTGGCGCGGCTGGCGCCGGCCCTGGGCCTGCCCGGTCTGCGGGCCGACACCGCGCGCGGGCTGCGCAACAAGGCCACCATGCGCCGCCTGGTCGAGGCGGCCGGGCTGCGGGTGCCCCGGCACGCCGAGGCCACCGACGAGCGGGAGCTCCTCGCCGCCGCGGCCCACGTCGGCTACCCGGCGGTCCTCAAGCCCACCGAGTCCGCAGGCAGCATCCACGTCAGCCGCGTCGACTCGCCCGAGCAGCTCCTCGCCGCCTTCCGCAGCCTGCGCGCCGACCACCGCACCGACCTCGGCCGGGTGCTGGACGGCCCGGTGCTGCTGGAGGAGTACCTGGACGGACCCGAGGTCAGCGTCGAGGGGTACGTCGAGAACGGCCGCGCCGTCGTCCTGGCGGTCACCACCAAGATGCTCGGCCCGGAGCCCTACTTCGTGGAGCTCGGCCAGATCATGCCGCACCCGGCGGCCCCGGAGGCCCGGGCGGCCATCGACGCGTACGTCGCCGGCGTCTGCGAGGCGCTCGGCGTCACCCGGGGACCGTTCCACTGCGAGCTGCGGCTGCCGGCGGGGGAGCCGGTCCTGATCGAGCTCGGCGCTCGGCTGGCCGGCCACCGCATCCCGAACCTGGTGGAGGCCGTCACCGGGATCTCCCAGGTGCGGATCATGCTCGCCGGCTACACCGGTCTGACCGCCGAGGAGGTGGGCGCCGAGTCGGCGCCGACCGCCAAGTACGTGGGCATCGCCTGCTTCACCGCCCACGGGCTGACGCGGTACCAGCACATCGAGGGGCTGGACGAGTTGCGCGACCACCCGGACACCCTGGAGGTGAAGCTCTACGTCCGGCCGGGGGAGCCGATCCCGCCGGCCGAGGACTTCCGCTGCTTCCTCGGCCATGTGGTCTACAAGGCCGAGTCGTACGAGGACGCCGCGACGCGCTGGCACGCCGTCCGGGACGAGGTGCGCTTTGTCTAGTCGAGAGATCCCCCAGTACCTGGTCGTCAACCGGTTCGACGACGAGTTCGGCGAGTACCACCGGTTCGTCGAGCCGGGCAGCTGCCGGCTGGCGTACATCACGCTGCCGTGCGGCCTGCCGATCCTGGACGAGGAGAGCGCCCTCGACCTCGTCGTGGTCGACGACCTGGAGATCGGGACGCTGCTGCCGATCGCCCGCCGCCTCGCCGAGCTGCACGGCGGCTTCGACGCGATCGTGGGCCCCTCGGAGTACGACGTGCTCTCCACCGCGCAGCTGCGGGAGGAGCTCGGAGTCCCGGGCTGGCGGCCGGAGTTCGTGACGGCCTTCCGCGACAAGGCCCGGATGAAGGACCTCGTCGGCGGCGCGGGCCTGCGGGTGCCGCGGTTCTGCCGGCTGGACGCGGGCAGCACCGCCGCCGGGATCGCCGCCGAGGTCGGGCTGCCGCTGATCCTCAAGCCCCGGGCCGGCTGGTCGGCGCGCGGTGTGGTGCTGGTCCGCGACGAGGCCGAGCTGGCCGCGCTGCTGGTCGAGCAGGGCGCGGAGCTCGAAGGCTTCGAGTGCGAGGAGTACGTCGAGGGCGCGATCCTGCACGTGGACGGGATCCGCCGGGACGGCAAGTTCCACTTCGTCAGCGCGTCGGAGTACATCAACACCTGCCTGGACTTCCTGACCGGCACGCCGCTCGGGTCGGTCCTGCTCGACCCCGGCGCCCGGCTGGACCGGGTCACCGAGTTCACCGGCGGCTGCCTGGACGCGTTGGACCTCGTCGACGGCCCCTTCCACCTGGAGCTCTTCGACACGGCCGGGGGGGAGCTGGTCTTCCTGGAGGTCGGTCTGCGCCCGGGCGGCGCGGAGGTGCCCTTCGTGCACCGCGACCTGTTCGGCATCGACCTGTTCGCCGAGGCGTTCCGGGCCACCATCGGCCTGCCGCCCGCGGTGCCGGCCGAGGCGCTGCCCGACGGGGTGGCCGGCGGCTGGGTCAGCATCCCCGAACCGCGGCCGTACCCCAGCACGGTGGTGTCCCGCAGCTCGCTGCTGGGCACCGTCGACGAGGTGTACGCGGAGGTCGTCCCCGACGTCGGCACCGTCTTCGACGGCAGCGGCGGGTACGAGCACATCGGCGGCCGGTTCCGGCTGCGCGGCACCGACCACGCCGCCGTGCGGCGCGCGGCGCTCGCCGTGATGGACCGCTACCGGCTGGTGGTCGAGCACGAGGGGCCGGACGCCCGATGACCTCTGCTCTCACCAGTCCGGTCGGGATCCTGATCGCCCGGGGCGGGCCGGACATCGACGAGGTGAAGATCCGCCGGGCCGGCCCCGCGCACCTGGCGGCGGTCCGCGAGCTGACCGGGGCGGCGGGCGCCGCCCTGCCGGTCCGGCCGGAGGCGTTCCACGCCGAGCGGATCGAGGAGTTCTGCCTGATCGAACAGCTCGGCACGGTGATCGCCTGCGTCGGCGTCCACCGCACCGACGAGGGCGCCGAGCTGTACGACCTGGCGGTGGCGCCGGACCGGCGGGGCATCGGCCTCGGCCGGCTCCTGGTCGCCGCCGTGCTGCTGATGCTCAGCGGCGAGCCGGTGGCGGAGGTCCGGGTGGAGCCGGGGGAGGCCCGGGAGTGGTTCACCGGGCTCGGCTTCACCGAGCTGTCGCCGACCGTGCTGCGCCGGGACACCGCCGGCGGCTACGACGCGCTGGAGACCCTGGGCCGGATCGCCGACCTCCAGATCGAGTTCCAGCGCTCGGGCCGGACGCTGCGCTGGGAGCCGTCCTCCACCGCGCTGCTGATGTTCGCGCAGCGCGGCGGGCTGAAGCCCGAGTCGCTCTGCTGGGCCGGGGTCTGCGGGACGTGCGCCGTCCGGATCAAGCGCGGCACCGTCAGCTACAACACCGACCCGGGCGTCGACCCCGAGGACGACGAGGTGCTGCTCTGCATCACCCGGCCGGTCACCGACCTGGTGCTCGACCTCTGAGCGGACCGTGACCGGCACGGGGGCCGGTACGGGGGTGGCCGCCGACAGGGGCGCCGGCACCGGGGGTGCCGGCGCCCGTGGGCGGCCGTGCGGGACGCGAGTACGGAAGCGAGTACGGAGAACGTGATGACGGAGAACAGACGATGACCAACCGCGTGACCGAGGCGTACAACGCCGCCTGCAAGATCCCGGGCAACGGCCTGGTCGACGTCATGCGGACGCTGGCGGCGAACCCGGCGATCCCGACCTGGAAGCGCCCCTACCCGCCGCGGCCCAACTTCGTCGAGGAGCGCGAGATCCGCGCGTTCGCCGACGACCTGATGGCCCTGCTGGGCATGCTCACCACGCTGCCCGACCGGCTCTTCGACGGCGACCTGGACCGCTTCCTCGACGCCGTCGGCGTGCACGGCGCCCGCGCCGAGCTGATGCGCCGCCACGCGCACCAGACCCCGGTGGTCTTCGGCCGCGCCGACGTCTACCACGACGGCGACGCGTTCAAGCTGCTGGAGTTCGGCATCGGCAGCGACCTCGGCGGCTGGGACTGGGCCGGCGAGGTGCCGCGCGGCCTGCTGGAGATCGACGCCTTCGCGGCCTTCGCGAAGGAGCACGGCCTCGGTTACGTGCACACCGGCCGCGAGACGGTGCGCACCATCAAGGAGGCCGCCAAGGCCGTCGCGGGCGACCGCGAGCCGGTCGTCGCGATCATCGAGGGCCCGGGCGGCCTGGACACCTTCGGCGCGGCCACCTGGTACAACGTGCACCGCGTGATGCGCGGCCTCGGCCTGGACCTCCACCTCGGCGAGCTCGACGACCTCCAGGTGAAGGACGGCCGGCTGGTGCTGGACGGCCACGTCATCGACGTGGTGTGGCGCGCCTTCGACACCGACCAGCTGCTGGAGGACCCGGCGTTCGTCGAGCTGGCGGAGCCGGTCTTCCGGGCCCACGAGGCGGGCACGGTGCTGCTCTGGCACACCCTGCAGAGCAACCTCTTCGGCGAGAAGGGCTGCATGGCGCTGCTCTCCGACCCGCACTACGCGAGCGGCTTCACGGCCGCCGAGCGGCAGGTCATCGACCGTGCGCTGCCCTGGACGAGGTCCCTCCAGCGCGCCGAGGACCTGCTGGTCCCCGGCCGGCTGGACGACCTGATGGCCCGCCGCGACTCCCTGATCCTCAAGCCCAACAACCTCTTCGGCGGGCACGGCGTCGTCGCCGGCTGGGAGACGGCCGAGGACGCCTGGCGCACGGCCCTCACCGAGGGCGCGGCCGCGGGCTGCGTGGTGCAGGAGCGGGTCGTCCCGCGCACCGAGTCCATGGTCGACCCGGCCACCGGCGAGGAGCGGCCCTGGCAGACCCTCTGGGGCGTCTTCTACCAGCCGGACGGCTACGCCGGTGCCCAGGCCCGGGTCGTCCCGGCCGGTTCCACCGAGGTCATCGGGCACCGCTCCATCGACCAGGTCCACACCGGCTCGGTGCTGACGTACTGAGCCGTCCGCGCCGAACCGCCGTACAGAATCAGGATGGGTGAAGTGAGAACGTCGGAAGACCACGGAATGTCACACGTCATCGTGATGAACCGTTGGAAGGACACCTACGCCGACTACGCGGCCTACCTCGACCACACGCGGTGTGCCGTCACGTACATCACCAGCCCGCTCGGGCGCGGGGCCGTCCCCGAGGGCGCGGCCGAGGTCGTGACCCTGGACGACATCCAGGACCTCGCGCAGCTGCGGGCCGCCGTCCTCGGCCTCGCCGAGCGCCACGGCACGCCGGACCGCCTCATCACGCTGAAGGAGGAGGACCTGGAGAACGCCTCGGTCGTCCGGGCCGAGCTCGGGCTCCCGGGGATGCGGCTCGACGAGGTCCTCGCGTTCCGCGACAAGGTGATCATGGGCGAGCGGATCGCCGCCGCCGGCCTGCCGATCCCGGCCTTCGCCGCGGTCTCCGCGGCCGAGGACATCACCGCCTTCGCCGCCGAGCACGGCTGGGACCTCGTGGTGAAGCCGCGCGACGGCAGCGGCAGCGCCGGCGTCGTGGTGGTCTCCGGCCCGGAGGACCTCGACCGGATCGAGTTCGGCCGCTGGAAGCTCATGGCGCAGGTGCGCAACCCGCACCCGATCTGCCACGTCGACGGCGTGTTCGACGGCGAGCGGCTGCTGGTCTGGCGCGGCTCCCGCTACGTCAACACCTGCCTGGACTTCGCCCAGGGCACCTTCTACGGCTCGATCGAGGAGGCCGATCCGGAGCTGCACCGGATCATCGGCGAGGCCACCGAGCGGTACATGCGCGCCCTCACCGACCGGGCCACCCCGTTCCACCTGGAACTGTTCCTGGAGGAGACCGCGACCGGGGCCACCTGCTCCTTCCTGGAGACCGGTGCCCGGGTCGGCGGCGCGGAGACGCCGTTCCTCTGGCGCGAGGTGCACGGGTACGACCTGATGAAGGCGGCGTTCCACCTCCAGCTCGGAGTGCCGCTGGAGGAGGGCCCCGACTGGGACACCCAGGACGTCGCCGGCTTCCTGGTGGTGCCGGCGCCCGCGCCCCGGCCGTGCCGCTTCACCCACATCACCTCGATGGTCGGGCGGACGCCGGGTCCGTACGCCGAGTCGCTGGCCAAGGTGGGCGACGTCCTGCCGGTCGCGCACGGCTACGAGCACGTCGGCGGCCGCTTCCGGTTCCGCGGCGCCACCGCCGAGGACGTCCTGGAGTCGATCACCGAGACCTTCAAGGGCTACACCGTCTCGGCGGAGACCGTGGAAGCCGCCGCGGTGTGACGCCGGCTCGGGAGCCCGGTGTCCCGGATCTCCGGCCGCCGCGGCCCGTACATCTCGCGACGGCCTGTCAGGAGGCCCGCGACGTGCGTACGGTGACCGTGGCGGACGGCCGTGGGCCACCCCCCACGGCCGGATCCGAGACCCGAGACCTGCGCCGAGTACCCGCGGAAGGACCACCACCTCATGCCCCCAGCGACCACCACGACGGGCCGTGCTCGGAAGGCACTTCCGGGCACCTACGGCGCCGCCGCCCTCGCCGTCGGCGCGATGATCTGCGTCCAGTCCGGTGCCGCAGTGTCGACCTGGATGTTCCCGACGGCGGGACCGCTCGGCACCGCCTCGCTGCGGCTCGCCTTCGCGGCCGCGATCATGCTGATCTGGGCCAGGCCCCGGCTGCGCGGGCGCAGCCGGCAGGACCTCCTGCTCGCCGCCGCGCTCGGCGCGGTCAGCGCGCTGATGACGATCTCCTACTTCGTGGCCATCTCCCGGATCCCGCTCGGGGTCTCCAGCGCGCTGGAGTTCCTCGGGCCGCTCGCCGTCGCCGTGGCCGGCCTGCGCCGGCGGGTCGACGTGATCTGGCCGCTGCTGGCGGTCTGCGGCGTGCTGGCGCTGACCCAGCCGTGGAACGGCTCGGTCGACCTCGTGGGGCTCGCCTTCGGGGCCCTGTCCGGGGCGGCGCTCGGCGGCTACGTGATCTTCACCCAGCGCGTCGGCGACCGGTTCTCCGGCGTCGACGGGGTGGCCATCTCGCTGTCGGTGGCGGCCCTGTGCGCCGCGCCCTTCGGGCTGGTGCAGGCCGTGCCGGTGCTCACCCCCGGCATCGTGGCCGGGGCGGCCGGGGCCGCGGTGCTGCTGCCGGTCCTGCCGTACGTCCTGGAGATGCTGGCGCTGCGCAAGCTCACCACGGCCGCGTTCGGGACGCTGCTGAGCTTCGAGCCGGGCTTCGCCACGCTGATCGGCTTCGTGCTGCTGCACCAGACCATGAGCCTGCTCCAGCTCGCCGGCGTCGTCTGCGTGGTCGCGGCCAGCCTCGGCGCCGTGCGCCGCGGCGAGCGCACCCCGGAGGCGCCCGCCGGCCCCGGATCCGACGCGGCCGTCCCCGCGCCGGAGAAGGCCGCCACCGGCTGACCGGCCGGTAACCCGCCGCCCGCACGCGCGTCCGCCCCGGAGCACCCGCCCCGGGGCGGACGCGCGTGCGGGCGGCGGGAGGTTACGGCCAGACCAGGCAGTACAGCTGGTGCCCGGCGTCGTGCAGCCGGTTCGCGAAGTCCTGCCACTCGTGCAGCATGCTGTAGATCACGAAGGCGTCCCGGGGGCCGCGGCGGTCGGGCACGGTGGACCAGATGAACGCGGCGGCGCCGAGTTCGGTCTCGTCGGCCTTGCGCAGCGGTTCGACGACGTTCTGCGGGAGCTGCACCACCGCGTAGTCGGGGTGCAGCACGACCAGCTCCAGCGGCGGCACCTGGTGCAGCGGCACGCCCTGGATGCCGGTGAGGACCATGGCGCTCATGGTCTCCGGCTTGATCTTGGTGGAGAGGTGCCCGTTGGGCGAGCCGCTGGTCTCCATCAGGTCGCCGAGCCGCCCCAGCGAGCCGAGTTCGCCCGCGTCCAGGCCGAGCCCTCCGGGGCCGAGCGCGGTGGGGACTCTGGCGGCGGTGGCGCGGTCGGGTGCGCCGAAGTACTTGTACGTCACCCCCACGCGTCCCTCACCCCGCCTCTCGCCACCGCGACCGCCACGCCCCGTACCCGCTCCCGTACCCCCGCGTGCGGCCTCGGCGGGGCGGCGGGGGCCACCCGCGGCCTCGTCGTAGCCGTCCTGCGCCTCGGACACTCGGACCATCCTCACCGGAATTCGCCGGAATCGACAGACCCCCGCACGTCCGGCGTCCCACCGGTCGTGCTCCTTACCCGTCATGCGCCGCCGTACCCAGTCATGGCACGCGGCAGTCCTCTTCACACCCCTGAAACACCGGAGCTTGCGCACACCCGGAGTACACAGTCTGACTGGTCCGTGCAGCCGGGGTCGCCAGGACCCCCGTTGTACGGATAACCGTACAGACTTCGTCACCCGGATCATCGTTCCAGATGATGAGGTCCGACATGCAGAGGTGAAGGACACGATTTGAGACCATGTCTCCCGTGAGCTACCCCTACGAAGCCCCCCAGTCCCAGTCGCTCTTCGACCGCGCCTCGGTCGTCACGCCCGGCGGCGTGAACTCCCCGGTGCGCGCCTTCCGCGCGGTCGGCGGTACGCCGCGCTTCATGGTGTCCGGCAGCGGCCCCTACCTCACCGACGCGGACGGCCGCGAGTACGTCGACCTGGTGTGCTCGTGGGGCCCGATGATCCTCGGCCACGCGCACCCCGCGGTGATCGACGCCGTGCAGCGGGCCGTCGCGCACGGCACCTCCTTCGGCACGCCCGGCCAGGGCGAGGTCGAGCTGGCGGAGGAGATCGTCGCCCGGATCGCCCCGGTCGAGCAGGTCCGGCTGGTCTCCTCGGGCACCGAGGCGACCATGTCCGCGATCCGGCTGGCCCGCGGCTTCACCGGCCGGGCCAAGATCGTGAAGTTCGCCGGCTGCTACCACGGTCACGTGGACGCGCTGCTGGCCGCCGCCGGGTCCGGCGTCGCGACCTTCGGCCTGCCGGACACCCCGGGCGTCACCGGCGCCCAGGCCGGCGACACCATCGTGCTGCCGTACAACGACCTGGCCGCGGTCGAGCAGGCCTTCCGGGCGCACCCGGGCGAGATCGCCTGCGTGATCACCGAGGCCTCGCCCGGCAACATGGGCGTCGTCCCGCCGCTGCCCGGCTTCAACGGCGGCCTGGCCCGGCTCTGCCGGGAGAACGGCGCGCTGTTCATCTCGGACGAGGTGATGACGGGCTTCCGCGTCTCCAAGGCGGGCTGGTACGGCCTGGAGGCGGCGCACGAGGGCTGGGCGCCGGACCTCCTCACCTTCGGCAAGGTGATGGGCGGCGGCTTCCCGGCGGCGGCCTTCGGCGGCCGCGCGGACGTCATGGGCCACCTGGCCCCCGCCGGCCCGGTCTACCAGGCCGGTACCCTCTCCGGGAACCCGATCGCCACCGCGGCGGGCCTGGCCCAGCTGCGCGGCTGCACCGACGAGGTGTACGCCACGGTGGACCGGGTGGCCGCCGAGCTGTCGGCGATGGTCTCCGGCGCGCTGGCCAAGGAGGGCGTGGCGCACCGGCTGCAGACCGCCGGGAACATGTTCTCGGTGTTCTTCACCGTGGCCGCGGTGACCAACTACGACGAGGCGAGGACCCAGGAGGCGTTCCGCTTCAACGCCTTCTTCCACGCGATGCTCGCCGAGGGCGTCTACCTGCCGCCGTCCGCCTTCGAGTCCTGGTTCGTCTCGGCGTCCCACGACGAGCGGGCGATCGAGCGGATCGCCGCCGCACTGCCGGCCGCCGCCCGCGCGGCCGCCGAGGCCCAGCCCGCGTAGCCGCGGCCGACCACCAGGAGTACTGAGAAGTGAGCACCAACGACACCACCGTCGTCCACCTGATGCGACACGGCGAGGTGCACAACCCGGAGGGCGTCCTGTACGGCCGCCTGCCCGGCTACCGGCTGTCCGAGCTGGGCCGGCAGATGGCCGACCGGGTCGCCGAGGACCTGGCCAGCCGGGACATCACCCACGTGGTGGCGTCCCCGCTGGAGCGGGCGCAGGAGACCGCCGAGCCGATTGCCAAGTCGCACGGCCTGGACCTCGCGGTCGACGAGCGGCTGATCGAGGCCGACAACATCTTCCAGGGCAAGACCTTCGGGGTCGGCGACGGTTCGCTGAGGAACCCGGGCTACTGGAAGTACCTGACCAACCCGTTCAAGCCGTCCTGGGGCGAGCCGTACCTGGAGCAGGCGGTGCGGATGATGGGCGCGCTGGCCGCCGCCCGGGACGCCGCGCGCGGCCACGAGGCGGTCTGCGTCAGCCACCAGTTGCCGATCTGGATCGTGCGTTCCTTCGTGGAGCGCCGCCGGCTCTGGCACGACCCGCGCAACCGCCAGTGCTCGCTGGCCTCGCTGACCAGCTTCACCTACGAGGGCGACCGGATCGTGTCGGTCGGCTACCGCGAGCCGGCCCGCGACCTGCTGCCCGCGCACCTGGTGGGCAAGGGCGGGAAGAGCAAGCCGGTGGGTAAGAGCTTCGGCGCCTGACCGCCGTCGGGTGGTCTGGATCCAGCCGCAGGTCAGAGGGGGTTCGACACGGAATGTCGGACCCCCCCGAACCTGCCCGGAACTCCATGCGAAACTTTTCACATGTCTGGCATGACGCGCCCCCGTCCCCGTGTCGCCGCAGCGGCCGCCGCCACCGCCGCCGCTGCCGCGCTCGCCCTCAGCGGCTGCAGCTCCTCAGGTTCGTCGGCCAGCGGTGACGGCCAGATCGGCTTCGTCTCGGCCAAGGGCAGCAACATCTCCAAGGCCGCGGTGGGGCACCGCCAGGACGCGCCGGACCTCTCCGGCACCACCCTGGAGGGCACCCCGGTCAAGCTCTCGGACTACCGGGGCAAGGTCGTCGTCCTCAACGTCTGGGGCTCCTGGTGCGGGCCCTGCCGGGCCGAGGCGGACGACCTCCAGCGGATCTGGGACAAGTACAAGGACCAGGGCGTCCAGTTCCTCGGCATCAACACCCGGGACCCGGAGATCACCAACGCCGTCCGCTTCGAGCAGGAGCGGGGGGTCACCTACCCGAGCCTCTACGACCCGGCCGGGACGCAGCTGCTGAAGTTCCCCAAGGGCAGCCTCAACCCGCAGTCCGTGCCGACCACCATCGTGGTCGACCGGGAGGGCAGGCTCGCCGTGCGGGCCGTCGGCGGCCAGCTGGACGACGGCCTGGAGTCGATGCTCCAGCCGGTCCTCGCGGAGCAGCAGCAGTGAGTGCCGCGGCCCAACTCGCCGACACCACCGGGACCATCCAGAGCGGGGCGCTGCTGGTGGCCGCGCCGATCGCGCTGGTGGCCGGTCTGGCGTCGTTCTTCTCGCCGTGCGTGCTGCCGCTGGTGCCCGGCTACCTCTCCTACGTCACCGGCTTCTCGGCCGCCGACCTCGCCGACGCGCGCGGGGCCCGGCGCGGCCGGATGCTGCTCGGGGTGCTGCTGTTCATCCTCGGCTTCACCGCCGTCTTCGTCTCCACCGGCGCGCTGTTCGGCTTCTTCGGCTCGACCCTCCAGGAGCACCGGCGGGTCATCTCGATCGTGTTCGGCGCGCTGACCATCGTGATGGGCCTCGCCTTCATGGGCCTGGTGCCCGGGCTGAGCATGCGCGAGGTGCGCTCGCACCGCCGCCCGGCGGTCGGCCTGCTCGGCGCGCCGATGCTGGGCGTGGTCTTCGGCGTCGGCTGGACGCCCTGCCTCGGCCCGACCCTGGCCGCCGTCCAGAACCTGGCGCTCAACGAGGCCGACGCCGGCCGCGCCGCGCTGCTGATGACGGCCTACTGCCTGGGCCTGGGCGTACCGTTCGTCGTGGCCGCGGTGGCCTTCCGCCGGGCCCTGGGCGCCTTCGGCTGGGTCAAGCGGCACTACCCGCTCGTCATGCGGATCGGCGGCGGCATGCTCGTCGCGGTCGGTCTGCTGCTCGTCACCGGGGTCTGGGACTCGATGGTGAACGAACTGCAGTCCTGGACCGCCGACTTCCAGATCGGAATCTGACCGTGAGCAAGACCACGACCGATACCGAGCTGCCCCCCCAGGCGGTCGAGGACGCGGCCGAGCGGCTGACCAGCGCCCCGGTCGAGTCGGACGGCCCCGGTGGGATAGGGGCGTTCGGCTGGCTGCGCTGGATGTGGCGCCAGCTGACCTCGATGCGGGTCGCGCTGATCCTGCTCTTCCTGCTCTCGCTGGCCGCCATCCCGGGCTCGCTGATCCCGCAGAGCGGCCAGAACGAGTTCAAGGTCGAGACCTGGAAGGCCCGGCACACCACGGTCGCGCCGATCTACCAGAAGCTCCAGCTGTTCGACGTCTACAGCTCGGTCTGGTTCTCGGCGATCTACATCCTGCTGTTCGTCTCGCTGGCCGGCTGCATCGTCCCGCGCACCTGGCAGTTCGTCGGCGTGCTGCGCGCCCAGCCGCCGGCCGCGCCGCGCAACCTGACCCGGATGCCGGTCTACGCGGCCTGGCGCACCGAGGCGGACGCCCGGGAGGTGAACGCCGCCGCGCACCGGCTGCTGCGGCGCCGCCGATTCCGGGCGAACCTGGCCGGCGGCGCGGTGGCCGCCGAGAAGGGCTACCTGCGCGAGGTCGGCAACCTGGTCTTCCACCTGTCGCTGTTCGCGCTGCTCGGCGGCTTCGCCTGGGCGAGCCTGGCCAGCGGCACCGGCGGCAAGCTGATGGTCGCCGGCGAGGGCTACTCCAACACGATCACCCAGCTCGACGACTTCACCGGCTCGCGGTTCTACAGCTCCCAGGACCTCGACCCGTTCTACCTGAAGCTCAACGACTTCACCTCGCGCTTCCAGACCAAGGGCGACCAGATCGGCGCCGCCCGGGAGTTCACCGCGAACGTCGAGTACTACTCCGGCAGCGACGCGTCGAAGCTGAAGCAGGGCTCGATCGAGGTCAACCACCCGCTGGAGATCGGCGGCAGCAAGGTCTACCTGATCGGCCACGGCTACGCCCCGGTGGTCACCGTGCGCAACGCCGCCGGAACGGTGGTCTACACCGGTGCGACGCCGTTCCTGCCGCAGGACCCCAACCTGACCTCCACCGGCGTCATCAAGGTCTCCGACTACGGCGAGAAGGACGGCAAGCGGACCCAGATGGGCTTCTCCGGCTTCTTCCTGCCGACCGCCCCGGTGGCCTTCGACGCCAACACCGGTCCGCGCTCGCTCTTTCCTGGCGACGCCGACCCGGCGCTGGTGCTGAACGCCTTCGCGGGCGACCTCGGCACCGACTCCGGCCTGCCGCAGAACGTCTACCAGCTCAACACCAAGAACCTGACGCAGCTGCAGCAGGACGGCAAGATCGCCAAGGTCCGGCTGAAGCCGGGCCAGGCGTGGGACCTGCCGGACGGCTACGGCAGCGTCACCTTCGAGGGCTACAAGCAGTGGGCCAGCTTCAACGTCTCGCACCGCCCGGGCAACGCGATCGCCCTGACCGGCGGCGTGCTGGCGATCCTCGGCCTGATCGGCTCGCTCTTCGTGCAGCGCCGGCGGATCTGGGTGCGCGCGGTGGCGCTGCCCGGCGGCGGCACCCTGGTCGAGCTGGCCGGGCTGGGCCGCAGCGAGTCGGCGAAGACCGCCGAGGAGCTGGCCGAGCTGGCGGTCGACCTCCAGGACGACGCTCCGGCGGCCGACGAGCCGGACTCCGGCGCGACCGGTCCCCACCGGCCGGATGAACCCGCCGGGGCCGCCGAGGCCGCCGAGCCCGATCAACCCGCCGAGCCCGCCGGGCCCGACGGGGCCGCAGCGCCCCCCGAGCCCTCGGCACCCGCAGACCCCGCAGTCCCTGCCGACCAGAACTCCAAGGAGTAGACGGTGCATCTCGCCTCGGCGGTCGACCCACAGCTGGCCGACCTGTCCAACAAGCTGATCTACTCGGCCATGGCCGTCTACCTGATCGCCATGTTCGCCTACATGTTCGAGTGGACGTTCGGTTCCAAGGGAGCCGTCGCCGTCCGTTCGTCCGCGCAGGCGGGCCTGGCCGAGACCGTCGCCGAGGCCGCGCCCGCGGCCGGGGGCGGCAAGAAGGTGACCGTCACGGTCGCCTCGGCCGGCGGCGGCACCACCACGCTCACCCGCACCGCGCTGGCGGGCGAGGGCGCGACGGTGGTCACCAGCGGGCGCGGCGACGGCGAGGTGGACGGCCCGGGCGCGGCCGGCACCAGCGAGAAGGCCGACCTGTCGGGCCGGATCGCGATCTCGCTCACGGTGCTCGGCGCCATGCTGCACGCGGGCGGCGTGGTCACCCGCGGCCTCTCGGTCTCACGCTGGCCGTGGGGCAACATGTACGAGTTCTCCTGCGCCTTCGCGCTCGCCATGACGGTGGCCTTCCTCGGCCTGCTGCTCACGAAGAAGCCGGTCCGCTGGCTCGGCCTGCCGGTCACCCTGGCGGTGCTGCTGACCCTCGGCATCGCCGTCTCGGTGCTGTACACCGAGTCCGAGCAGCTCGTCCCGGCGCTCCACTCGTACTGGCTGGCGATCCACGTCTCCACCGCGATCATCTGCGGCGGCGCCCTGTACGCGGCGTTCATCGCGACCCTGCTGTACCTCGGCAAGGACTCCTTCGACAAGCGGATGGCGGCCGGCCTGGCCAAGGGCCCGCTCGGCACCTCGCCGTCGATCTGGCGCCGGCTGCCCGCCGCCTCCACGCTCGACAAGCTGTCCTACCGGATCAACGCCCTGGTCTTCCCGCTCTGGACCTTCACCATCATCGCGGGCGCGATCTGGGCCGAGGCCGCCTGGGGCAAGTACTGGGAGTGGGACCCGAAGGAGACCTGGTCGTTCATCACCTGGGTCGCCTACGCCTGCTACCTGCACGCCCGCGCCACGGCGGGCTGGCGGGGCCGCAAGGCCGCGTACCTCGCGGTGCTGGCCTTCGCCTGCTACCTGTTCAACTACTACGGCGTGAACATCTTCGTCACCGGCAAGCACTCGTACGCGGGGCTCTGACCGGGGCTGCACCACCCACCGGCCCGGCGCTCCGACCAAGGAAGCCGGGCCGTGGTGCGACAGGGGTAGTTCGTGCCGGCCACCCGGTCCGGCACGGGGAGGAACCGAGGAGGAAATCGCGCAATGGAGTGCGACGAGGTCATGCTGACCGTCCGAATCACCGCCGCCGAGCGCACGCTGCTCCGCAGACTCGCCCAGGGGCACCGCAGCGACGTGTCCGAGGTCGTGGCCGACGGCTTGCTGGACATCATTCCGACGCTCAGCTCGCAGGCGGACGCCTACCGGCTGCTGGGCGCCCTGACGGCCCCCGCGCCGTGCGCGCTGACCGTCTGGCTGCCGACGCCGCTGGCCGATCTGCTGGTGCCGGGGGCGGCCCGGATCGCCCAGGTGACGCAGGTGCGGATCGGCTCGGCCAGCGCCATGCTGGGCGCCGCGCTGCGGCTCTGGCTGGCCCAGGACCCGACCAGGCTGGCCGCCAACCTCAGCGTGATGCACGCCGGCCGCCCCGCGGCGCTGGTGGCCGCCTGAGGGTGCGGACGAGGGGCCTGCCGGCCGCCCCCCGGCCCCGGACACCGGTCCGGGGTCAGCTGGCGAGCGGCAGGCCCCTCGCGCGTCCGGAGCCGGCCGGGCGGGTGTCCCGGGCCTCCTGCCGGGCCGGCTCGGTCAGCAGCCGGCACTCGGCCGCCGTCCGGCCGTCCTGGACCAGCTGGACCCGGACCGGTACCCGCCGGCCGTCCGCGCCGCTCTCCCGGACGGCCCGCACCAGGCAGGGCCGGTCCAGCTCGATGAAGCGGTCGAACGAGGACAGCAGCTCGACCGGCACCACCGGCTCGGGGTGCCGCAGCCGCTGGGCGGCCTGCCGGGCGGCCTCCAGCACCAGCATCCCGGGGACGTGGTCGGCCGCCGGGTCGAACAGCACCGGGTGGCCGGGGTCCACCCGCAGCAGCCAGCTGTCCGGCGCGGGGGACGCGCCGAGCACCACGTCGGCGGACCGCTCGCGGCCGACGAGTTCGGGCGCGGTCGGCGCGGACAGCGCCGCGGCCCGCATCGAGGGCGCGCCGGACAGCCGGGGAGGCACCGGCCGGGGCCCCGGACCGCGCAGCCGGGCGTAGGCGACGGGGGAGTGCACTCGTAGCTCTCCGGAGCCGTGGCCGACCGGACGGCCGTCCCGCTCGACCTCGACGTGCACCCGCAGCGAGGCCGGTCGGCCGTGCCGCATCCGGACGTCCAGGCAGCCGACCTTGAGCATCAGCGAGGCCGGTCCGGCGCCCACGGCGAGCCCGTCCAGCCCGGCCGGGCCGAGCGTGAAGCAGAGTTCGTCCAGCGTGAAGTGGTGGCCGCGCGGCACGCCGAAGCCGACGTGGCCGATCAGCAGACCGGCCTGCCGGACGGTCTCGGCCATCAGCAGCGGGTCGTGGTGCCGGTCGTCCGGCAGCCGGTAGAACCCGTGCAGCCGCGGCCATTGGGCGCCCAGCAGGAAGTCGTAGGGGCCGGTCGACTGCCAGCCCGTGATGAGGACGTCGGAGACGCAGGAGCGGTGGACCAGGTGCCGGGAGACGGTCCGCTCGTGGAAGTCGTAGCCGGGACCGGGGTGGGCATAGGGGATGCCGGCGTCCGGATCTACGATCAATGGCATGACTGGCCCCACTCCCGGGTCTCGGCCGACCGGCCGCGCAGACGGCCTCGGTAAAACATACAGACCACCCGGTTTGCGCACTACTGGCGGGGTCGTCGCTGCCGAGCACTCCGCGTGATCACGGTACCCGCGGGCCTGGACTGCGGGAACGGCCCGAGGGGAGAAGTCCGCGCCCCGGACGGGCGCCGATCCCCCTGGACGGCGGCGTCGAGCGAGGGGCTAGATTAGATACCAACCATGCGGTTTGGGATGGCCCGTCCGCATGCGAGGCGTCGCACCATCGACGACGACGCCCTGAGAGCAGCCGGGCGAGCCGCGATCTCGCCGGCGCCGAGGCCGGAGGGGCCGAGTGGTCAAGCAGGAACGCGCGGGTCGGACCAGGCAGGCCGTCCTGCTCGCCGCGGCGGTCACCTTCGCCGACGCGGGGTTCGAGTCCGCCAGCCTGATCGACATCAGCCGCCGGGCGGGCGTCAGCAAGGGCGCGCTCTACTTCCACTTCGTCTCCAAGCAGGCACTCGCCGACGGCGTCCGGGCCGCGGCCGGGCGCGAGATCGGCTCGGCCGCGCTCCGCGCCCTGCGCGGTGGCGGACCGGCCCTCCAGGGCCTGATCGACTTCTCGCACGAACTGGCCCGGCTGCTCCGCGAGGACGTCGTGGTCCGGGCCGGAGTCCAGCTCGGCCAGGGCGCCCGGGGCGGCTCGGACGCCTGGCACAGCCTGACCGCCGTGGTCCGGCGGCTGCTGGAGCGCGCGGCGGCGGCCGGCGAGCTGCGCCCGGGGCTGGACCCGCGCCCGGCCGCCGAACTGCTCACCACCCTGGCGGCGGGGCTGGTGCTGCTCGCCCCCGAGGACGCCGAGCGGCTCCGCCCGGAGGCGGTGCGGAGCCTGTGGGGAGCGGCGCTGCCCGCGCTGGTCCCGGGGGACCGCTGCGCCGCCTACCGGACCTGCGCGCCGTAGCGCCGCATGCCGCGATCGGCGGCCGCCGCCGGACCGGCCCCCGCCGGATCACCCGCCGCCCGCGCCCCGCTCGGCCACGCTGAGCCGGGCGAGCGCGTGCGGCTGGACCAGTCCCGGCAGCAGCAGCGTCCAGAGGTCGGTCATCCGCTGGAGGAGGTCCCGGCGGCCAGCCAGCACCTGGGAGCTCAGCTGGATCCCGGTCACCGCCCCGGTGATCACCCCGGCCGCCGCCGCGACGTCCAGGCCCGGGTGCAGGTCGCCGGCCTCCCGGGCCTGCTCCAGCAGCGCGCGTGCCGCGTCCGACCAGCCCTGGTAGGCCTCGATCTGCGGCTGGGTGAAGCTGCCGTGCTCGATCGTCAGCCGGATGCTGCCGCGCACCAGCGGATCGTCCAGCAGGGCGTGGGCGAAGGCGTACCCCAGGTCGATCAGGGTCTGCACCGGGCTGTCGGAGGTCGGCCGCCAGGTGGCGAGCCAGTCGGCCTGGCCCTCGATCACGGCCAGCGCCAGCTCCTCCTTGGAGTGGAAGTGGAAGTACAGCGCCCCCTTGGTGACGCCGGCCCGCTCCAGGATGTCCGCCATGGTGGCCGCGGCGTAGCCGCGTTCGTCGAAGACTTCGGCCGCGGCGAGGAGCACCGCCTGGCGGGTCGCCAGTGCCCGGGCCTGCCTGGCCATCGCAGCCTCCCTGGGTAGTTCGCACGCTCCGGCAGCGGCTGATCCTAGGGCCGCGACGGCGCGGAGATCACATACCGTCCAGTAGGTATTCTACCGAGCCGCCCCGGGCCCGACCGGGACCGTCCGGGGCCGGGGCGGGTCCGTCCGGGCCGGGACGCCCGGTGAGCGGGGCTCCGGTACGCCGATGGCCGGCCACCCGGGGAGGGTGGCCGGCCATCGGGCGGGCGTGTCGGGCCGTCAGGCGGCCTGCTGCCAGCTGACCGGCGAGTAGTACGCCGGGCGGCGCTCCAGGCGCTGCCAGCTGGCGATCGGCTCGATCGGGGCGGCGGCGGCCGCGGCCTGCTGGGCGGCCGCGGCGCGGGCCAGCAGGACGGCGGTCAGGGCGGCGAGTTCCTCGTCGTCGAGGGAGCCGCGGACGATACGGACGAGAGGTTCGGCGGAAGCGGTCATGATTCGGTTTCTCCCCCGGCGCAAGTGTGGTGTGTGGTCGGTGGCGTGGTAACCGCGGTGCTACATCGGCGGGTTGCCGTGCTTGCGGGACGGCAGGTCCGCGTGCTTCGTCCGCAGCATGGCCAGCGAGGAGGCCAGGACCTGGCGGGTCTCGGCCGGGTCGATGACGTCGTCCACGAGGCCGCGCTCGGCCGCGTAGTACGGGTGCATCAGTTCGTTCTTGTATTCCTTGATCTTCTGCGCCCGCATCGCCTCGGGGTCCTCGGCGCCGTTGATGTCCCGGCGGAAGATCACGTTGGCGGCGCCCTCGGCGCCCATGACGGCGATCTCGTTGGTCGGCCAGGCGAACGAGAGGTCCGCGCCGATCGAGCGGGAGTCCATCACGATGTACGCGCCGCCGTAGGCCTTGCGCAGGATGAGCTGGATGCGCGGCACGGTGGCGTTGCAGTAGGCGTAGAGCAGCTTGGCGCCGTGCCGGATGATGCCGTCGTGCTCCTGGTCGACGCCGGGCAGGAAGCCGGGCACGTCGAGCATGGTGACCAGCGGGATGTTGAAGGCGTCGCACATCTGGACGAAGCGCGCGGCCTTCTCGCTCGCGTTGATGTCCAGCACGCCGGCCAGCGACTGGGGCTGGTTGGCGATGATGCCGGTGACGTGGCCGTCGATCCGGGCGAGCACGCAGAGCACGTTGGTGGCCCAGCGCTCGTGGACCTCCAGGTACTCGCCGTGGTCGACGATCTCCTCGATCACCTTGCGCATGTCGTACGGGCGGTTGCCGTCGGCCGGCACCAGGTCGAGCAGCACGTCGTTGCGGCGGTCCACCGGGTCGTCGCTGACGACCGTCGGCGGCATCTCGCGGTTGTTCTGCGGCAGCAGCGAGAGGAGGTAGCGGACCTCCTCGATGCAGGACTGCTCGTCGTCGTACGCGAAGTGCGAGACGCCGGAGACCGCGGAGTGGACGTCGGCGCCGCCGAGGCCGTTCTGGGTGATCTTCTCGCCGGTCACCGCCTGGACCACGTCCGGGCCGGTGATGAACATCTGCGAGGTCTCGCGGACCATGAAGATGAAGTCGGTCAGGGCCGGGGAGTACGCGGCGCCGCCGGCGCACGGGCCGAGCATCACCGAGATCTGCGGGATGACCCCGGAGGCCCGGGTGTTGCGCTGGAAGATGCCGCCGTAGCCGGCCAGGGCGGTGACGCCCTCCTGGATGCGGGCGCCGGCGCCGTCGTTCAGCGAGACCAGCGGGGCACCGGCCGCGATGGCCATGTCCATGATCTTGTGGATCTTCTGCGCGTGGGCCTCGCCCAAGGCGCCGCCGAAGATCCGGAAGTCGTGGGCGTAGGTGAAGACGGTCCGCCCGTGCACGGTGCCCCAGCCGACGACCACGCCGTCGGTGTGCGGCTTCTTGGCCTCCAGGCCGAAGCCCTGGGCGCGGTGCCGGCGCAGCGGCTCCACCTCGCGGAACGAGCCCTCGTCGAGCAGCAGCTCGATGCGCTCGCGTGCGGTCAGCTTGCCCTTGGCGTGCTGGGCCTCGGTGGCCTTCTCGCTCGGGCCGCGGCGGACCTGGTCGCGCAGTTCGTGCAGCTCGGCGACCCGCCCGTGGGCGTCGGCCGCGATCTCGGGGATCTCGTCGCCGACCGGCGCCTCATGCACAACCGTCATCTCGAACCACTCCAAGGGTGAGGGAACTGTCCGACAGCCAACGTCTGCTGTGCCCCCGGCTGCGAATCACTTTCTTCACTTATGACTGTACGAGGGGCCGCACGCTGGTTTCGGCGTCGATTCCGTACAAGGTCGGGTCCGTTTAGATGTCAGGGCTGCACAGAAACCGGTCGGTGGGACTGCGTACGGTAGGTGTCCGTTCGATTACCCGAAGCTGTCGTCACGGCTTCCGGAAGATGATCTGAACATGAGGGAACGTGCAGGTCAGGGGAGTGCGCCGAGGGGCCGGGCGGGGCGCTCCGCAGAGGGCCGCCGACGGCCGCCGGGCGGTCGCGGCCGGCGCGGCGCAGCGGGTCGGGGCGTCCGCCACTCGTAGGGATGCGCCAAAAACACCGCAGCCCACCCGGAACCGGTCCGGCTGGGCTGTCCGGGGTAGCCGGGTCAGCTCTTCCGGCCGTCCTCCGGCTCGTCCTTGCCGCGCAGCTCCTCCTCGCGGCGGCGCAGATCGGCCTCCCACTGCTTGAGCATGTCCTCGTGCTTCTTGTCGTCCTTCTTCAACGAGGCGAGGAACTCGGGGTCGTCGTCCGGCGCGAGCGGCCGGCCGCCGCGCGGGCGCTCGTACTCCGGGGAGCCGCCGGGGCCGCCGGCCACCGCCGCGCCACGCCGCTTGCCGGCCACCAGCCAGGCGATCGAGCCGACCAGCGGGAAGAGCAGCACGATGATCACCCAGACCACCTTGGGCAGGTGCTTCACCTCGTCCTCGGGCGTGGTCAGGCAGTCGATGAACGCCCACACCCAGAGGGCGAGCGGGAGTACGAAGGTCAGGATCCTCAGCACGGCGGCGATCTCCCCCGGCGACGGCGGTTTGCGGCGGGCGGCCCGGAAGCGGTGGACGGCTTCACGGGGGCCCTTGACCGAGCCAGGCTATCGGGTGGCGGATACTGGCTGGCATGGCATACGACGATCTCCGCTCGTTTCTGCGGGCCCTCGACCGCGAGGGCGATCTCAAGCGCATCAAGGCCGAGGTGGACCCCCATCTGGAGATCGGCGAGATCGTCGACCGGGTCCAGAAGGCCAAGGGCCCGGCCCTGCTGTTCGAGAACGTCAAGGGCTCGTCGATGCCACTGGCGATGAACGTCTTCGGCACCGAGGCCCGGCTCGCCAAGTCGCTCGGCCTCAAGGGGCCCGAGGACATCGCCGAGAAGATCGCGGGGCTGCTCAAGCCGGAGCTGCCGCAGGGCTTCACCGGCTTCCGGGACGCCTTCGGCAAGCTCGCCTCGATGGCCCACGTGCCGCCGAAGAACGTCAAGGACGCCCCGGTCCAGGAGGTCGTGCTCACCGGCGACGACGTCGACCTGGACGCCCTGCCGGCCCTGTTCACCTGGCCGCTGGACGGCGGCTCCTTCTTCAACCTGGGCCTGACCCACACCAAGGACCCGGACAGCGGCGTGCGCAACCTGGGCCTCTACCGGCTCCAGCGGCACGACCGGCGGACCATCGGCATGCACTGGCAGATCCACAAGGACAGCCGCAACCACTACGCGGTGGCCGCGAAGCGCGGCGAGCGGCTGCCGGTCGCGATCGCCTTCGGCTGCCCCCCGGCCGTCACCTACGCCGCCACCGCGCCGCTGCCCGGTGACATCGACGAGTACCTGTTCGCCGGCTTCGTGGCGGGGGAGCGGGTGCGGATGGTCGACTGCAAGACCGTCCCGCTGCAGGTCCCGGCCGACGCCGAGGTGGTGCTGGAGGGCTGGCTGGAGCCCGGCGAGATGCTGCCCGAGGGTCCGTTCGGCGACCACACCGGCTTCTACACGCCGCAGGAGCCCTTCCCGGCGCTGACGATCGACTGCGTGACGATGCGCCGCCGGCCGATCCTGCAGTCCATCGTGGTCGGCCGGCCGCCGACCGAGGACGGCCCGCTGGGCAAGTTCACCGAGCGGTTCTTCCTGCCGCTGCTGAAGATCATCATCCCGGACATCGTCGACTACGACCTGCCCGAGGCCGGCGGCTTCCACAACTGCGTGATCGTCTCGATCGACAAGAAGTACCCCAAGCACGCCCAGAAGACGATGCACGCCATCTGGGGCGCCCACATGATGTCGCTGACCAAGCTGATCATCGTGGTGGACTCCGACTGCGACGTGCACGACTACCAGGAAGTCGCCTGGCGGGCCTTCGGCAACGTCGACTACAGCCGGGACCTCACCGTCGTGGAGGGCCCGGTCGACCACCTCGACCACGCCTCCTACCAGCAGTTCTGGGGCGGCAAGGCCGGTATCGACGCGACCCGGAAGCTGCCCGAGGAGGGCTACACGCGCGACGGCGGCTGGCCGGAGATGGTGTCCTCCGACCCTGCCGCCGCCGCCCTGGTGGACCGCCGCTGGAAGGAGTACGGGCTCTGATGAGTACCGCCGCCGCCCTCCCCGACGTCCCGCCCGGCAAGGTCAAGGCGTTCCTGCGGCTGGTGATGATCGAGCACTCGGTCTTCGCCCTGCCCTTCGCCTACATCGCCGCGCTGACGGCCATGTTCCTCGCCGACGAGCGGGTGCACTGGGCCGAACTGTTCATCGTCACGGTCTGCATGGTCGGTCTGCGGACCTTCGCGATGGCCGCCAACCGGATCATCGACCGCGAGATCGACGCCCGCAACCCGCGCACCGCCGGGCGCGAACTGGTCACCGGCGCGGTGTCGGTGAAGACGGCGTACACCGGCTCGGCGGTCGCGCTGGTGGTCTTCCTCGGCGCCGCCGCGCTGCTCAACCCGCTCTGCCTGGCGCTGGCGCCGGTCGCCGTCGTGCCGATGGTGGTCTACCCGTACGGCAAGCGGTTCACCGACTTCCCGCAGGCGATCCTCGGCCTGGCCCAGGCGATGGGCCCGGTCGGCGCCTGGCTCGCCGTCACCGGCTCCTGGTCCTGGGACGCGGTCGTGCTCGGCGTGGCGGTGGGCATCTGGATCGGCGGCTTCGACCTGATCTACGCCTGCCAGGACGTCGCCTCCGACCGGTCGGGGGGCGTGCGTTCGGTACCGGCGCGCTTCGGCGTCCCGGCGGCGATCCGCGGCGCCCGCGCCTGCCACGTGCTGACCACGCTGCTGCTCGGCTGGTACGCCGTGCTGACCGACGCCGGTCCGGCGTTCTGGGTCGGCCTGCTCGTGGTGGCCGGGGCGTTCGTCTACGAGCACACCATCGTGAAGCCCCACGACCTGTCGAAGCTGAACCGGGCGTTCTTCCAGACCAACGGCTTCGTCGGCATCTCGCTGTTCTTCTTCGCCCTGGTGGACCTGCTCCTGCGCGGTCTGGGGACCTGACCCGGATCCGCTCGTACCCGGCCGGGGCCCGGACGCCCCGGCCGGGCCCGGCCCGTCCTACCGGCCGGCGTCCTCGTCGAGGGTGTGCTTCACCAGGGCGTTGGCGTGGCCGTGGCCCAGTCCGTGCTCGGACTTGAGCCAGCCGACCAGTTCGCCGTGCCTGGTCAGCGGCGAGGAGCGGATCAGCTCCTTCCAGTGCGCGACCGGCCGGCCGTACGTCTTCTCGATCGACGGGAAGTAGCTGGCGGGGCCCTTCACGGATGCGGTCACGGGAGTCTCCTGTCGGGGTGTTCGGTCGCCTTCGCGCGGTGCTTACGAGAGTTGGACCGGAGCGGACCGCCGAACTCATCGGTCCGCCGGAGTGATCCGCGTCACAGGGGTGCCCGGTACGCGCTCGGCCCGGCGCAGGACGGCCGCCGGGCCGCCATCGGGGCCGGGTTCGACGCGCTGCGCCGACGGCCCCCGGTATTCCCCCGCGGCCGCGCGATCACTCCATCCCGTGAACCCGGCCGCGCGGCCGACCGGCCCGGGCGGGGCCGCCGCTACGCTGCGCCCATGGACATCGTGATCCCGCTCTTCGACCGTTTCGAGCCGCTCGACGCGATCGGGCCGTACGAGATCCTCGGCCATGTCCCGGGCGCCGAGGTGCGCTTCGTCGCGCCCGAGCCGGGGCGGGTCACCGATGCGCTGGGGGCGCTGACGGTCGACGTCCCCACCCGGTACTCGGAGATCGGGTCCTGCGACGTGTTGCTCGTCCCCGGCGGCGCCGGGGCCCGGGCGCTGGTCGCCGACGAGGAGTTCCTGGACTGGGTCCGGGCGGTGCACGGGGAGAGCGGGTTCACCACCTCGGTCTGCACCGGCGCGCTGGTGCTCGGCGCGGCCGGGCTGCTCAAGGGCCTCACCGCCACCACCCACTGGGCGGCGGTCGCCGAGCTGGAGGCCCATGGCGCCACCTACACCGCCGAGCGGGTCGTCCGCCACGACCGGATCATCACCTCGGCCGGGGTCTCCGCCGGCATCGACATGGCCCTGCGGCTCGCCGCCCTGCTCACCGACGACCTCACCGCCCAGGCCATCCAGCTCTGCACCGAGTACGACCCGCAACCCCCGTTCGACACCGGCTCGGTGGCCAAGGCCCCGGCCGCCGTCCTGGAGCGCACCCGCACCCTCGGCTGAGGAGCCGCCGCTACCGCGGGGCGTCGAGGCCGCGCCGGTACCGCAGACCGGGGCGGCTGTCGACGACGGTCTCCCCGGTCACGGTGAACCCGGTCCGCCGCAGCACCGCCCGCGACGCCGGGTTGTCGAGCGTGGTGACGGCGGTGAGTCCGGTCAGGCCGTACTCCGCGGCGGCCAGGCGGCACACCTCCTCGACGCCCGCCGTCGCCGCGCCCCGGCCGACGGCCCGCTCGCCGATCCGGTAGCCGAGTTCGGCGCTCCCGGCCGCCACGTCCACCAGGTTGACCCGGCCGAGCAGCTCGCCGCGCTCGTCGACCAGGAGGTGGAAGTGGCAGGCCCCGGCGTCCTGTTCGGCGAGCAGCGCGCGGTGCCGGTCGGCGAACGCCGCGAAGTAGTCGTCCCCGCGGTCGGGGACGGACCGGGCGAAGTACTCCCGGTTCTCCCGTTCGAAGGCCAGCAGGGCCGGCGCGTGGTCGGCCCGCAACCGCTCCAGTCTCATCGTCATGCCCCGAGGCTAGGAGCGGCGTGGACCGGGCGTCCGCCCGGGGCCACCGGTTCGGCCCGCCTGCTCGCCGCTCCCTAGACTCGGAAGATCGTCGACCGGCCGGACGGGAGAGCACGCATGGGTACTGCCAGGATCGCGGTCGTCACCGCCACCGCCGCCGCGGAGTACGACGCCGACCTGCCGCTGATCCTGGAAGCGCTGAGGGCGGGCGGCCTGGCGGCCGAGGCGGTGCCCTGGGACGCGGCCGCCCCGGGGTGGGAGGAATTCGACCTGGCGGTCGTCCGGTCGACCTGGGACTACGCGGAACGCCTCGACGAGTTCCTGGCCTGGGTCGACACGACGGCCCGCGCCACCCGGCTGCGCAACCCGGCCCCGGTGGTGCGCTGGAACAGCGACAAGCGCTATCTGTCGGTGCTCGCCGAGCGCGGCGTGCCGGCCGTGCCGACGCGGTTCGTCGCCCCCGGCGACCGCTGCGACGAGGCGGACTTCGACCTGGCCCCAGGGGTGGTGGTCAAGCCCGCCGTCTCGGCCGGGGCGCAGGACACCGCCCGCTACGAGCCCGGCCGGGCCGCCGACGCGCTCCGCCACGCCCGGATGCTGCTGGAGCGGGGGCGGACGGTGATGGTGCAGCCGTACCTGCCGCTGGTGGAGGAGGGGGAGCGCGCGCTGGTCTTCATCGCGGGAGCCTTCAGCCACGCGATCCGCAAGGGGCCCGTGCTGACCGAGCCCGGGGTGATCGACAACGACCGGATGCCCCACCCCGGCGTCACCCCGTATCTGCCGACCGAGGCGGAACTGCGCACCGCCCGAGCGGCGTTGGCGGCCGTCCCGGCACCGGACGCCCTGCTGTTCGCGCGGGTGGACCTGGCGCTGAACGACGCCCGCGAGCCGGTGGTGATGGAACTGGAGCTGATCGAGCCGAACCTGTTCCTGCGGAGCGCCCCGCAGGGGCTGGCACGCCTGGTCGACGCGGTGGCCGCCGAGAGCCGGCGGCCGGCCGGGTAGCCCGCCGCCGTGCCCCGGGGCCGGACGGCGGCTACTCGGCCGTCTCGGACGTGATGTAGTCCTGGTACTCGGCCGCCGTCAGCAGGTCCTCCAGGCCGCTGCCCGCCGCCGGGGTGACCTCGATGATCCAGCCGTCGTCGTACGGGTCGTCGTTGAGCAGCTCGGGGGAGTCGTTCAGCTCCTCGTTCACGACGCTCACCGTGCCGCCCAGCGCCATGTAGAGCTCGCTCACCGACTTCACGGACTCCACGCTGCCGAACGGCTCGCCGGTCTCGAACACGTCCCCCTGCTTGGGCAGTTCGACGAAGACGATGTCGCCGAGCTGCCTCTGGGCATGGTCCGTGATGCCGATCCGCAGCCGGCCGTTGTCCAGGGACCGCACCCACTCGTGGTCCTTGGAGTACTTCCGGTCGTTCGGGATGTTCGCCATGGGGCTCTCCGGGGGTTCGTCGCCGCGTGGCTGACGGTGCGCCAGCCGCGCGGACGAGCCTGCTACAGATCCCGGGGCCCGGCCGGGACGTTCACTCGTAGGAGTGAGTCCCACCCTCCGGCCCGCGGAGGACAATGGCGGCGAACCGCCCGTCCGCCACCAGGGAGCGCCGTGATCGGCACACTGCAGTGCATCGTCCTCGACTGCCCGGAGCCGGCCGTGCTGGCCCGGTTCTACGCGGCCCTGCTCGGCGGCGAGGTGGACCGGCCGGACCCCCGGTGGTCGCTGGACGGCGCGTGGTCGACCCTGCACGTCGGGGGCGGCCCGGTGCTCTGCTTCCAGGGCGTGGCCGACCACCGGCCGCCGCGCTGGCCCGACCCGGCCCACCCGCAGCAGGCGCACCTGGACATCGACGTGCCGGACCTCGACCGGGCCGAGCGGGAGGTTCTCGCCCTCGGCGCCACCCGGCTGGGCGACGCCGGCGGTTGGAGGATCTACGCCGATCCCGCCGGCCACCCGTTCTGCCTGCTCCCGGCCGCCTCCGGGAGTGGCCCGCGGGCCTGACGGGAGCGGCCGGACTCAGCCGAGTGACAGTTCGTCACCGACGCTCAGGCGCCCGGGAGCCACCACCTCGGCGAGGGCGTCCAGCCGGCCGTCGTGGGCCTGGACGATGGCCTTGAGGATCTCCGGGGCGTGCGGCAGGCCGGGCTGGGCGACGGTGGTCATGGCGCAGCGCTCGCTGGCCCGGACGAAGGAGAGCCGGGCACCGGTGCCGGCGCCGCCCTCGCGGCCGAACCAGCCGTCCTCGACGAACGGCGGGGTGCCGGGCGGTGTCCGCAGCAGGATGTTGGGCCGGAACCGCCGCACGTCCACGACGACGGAGGGCGCGGCCCCGCAGACCCAGTCCAGGGTCGCGGTGGTGAGCACGCTGACCGGCAGCTGGTCGAAGTGCGAGACGGCGTCCTCGCGGGCGAGCGCGACGTCCGGGCGCTGGAGGTAGGCGCGCAGGAAGGCGGTGGGATCGGCGACCGGCCGGCCCAACGGGTCGAACAGCTCGGGGCCGTCGAGCCGGCGGCCGAGCCGGGAGGAGAGCCGCAGCAGGCCGTCCATCCGGCGGAAGCGCCGGGTGTTCTTGCCGGAGCCCAGCTTCCCGGCGCCGTCGCGCACCGCGTAGAGGCGGTCGCCGGCCAGGCCGCGCTCGTCCAGCTCGACGGAGTCGAGCCGCTCGCCGCCGGTGGACTTCACGGGGTAGCGCCAGAGCTGCTCGATCACTCCGATGATCTCTGCCATGGCGCGCAAGCGTAGCGGCGCCCGGCGGGGATGGTCTAGACCAAGTGCCGACGAGCGTCAGCCCAGTCGCGCCACCGCCCGGACGGGCGCCCCGTCGGCGGCCACCAGACGCAGCGGGAACAGCGACACCTCCACCGGCCGGCCGGCCTGCTGGGCGTCCAGCAGCGCCCGCAGATCGGTCAGGTTCTCGGCGATCACGCCCCCGCCGGAGGCCCCGAGCAGCACCCGGTGCGCGGCCAGCGTGGGCTCCGGGGCGGCGGGTTGGTCGTGCTCGTCGGTCAGGTCGGCCAGCAGCGCGGCGACCGCCGGGTCGCCCGGGCCCGGGTCGGGGGTGGGGTCGACGCTGAGCGCGTCCACCCCCACCGTCCGCACCCCGGCGGCGACGATCGCCTCGGCCGCCGCCGCGCTCAGGCTGGGATGGGCCAGGTAGACGTCGGTGCCCCAGTGCCGGGCCCAGCCGGTGGCCAGCAGCAGCACGGTGCCCTCGCCCGCCCGCTCCAGCGCCGGGGCGAGCTGCTCCGGGGTCACCTCGGCCCGCGGCTCCAGCCCCCGCAGGTCGGCGACGACGGCCGGCCCGGTGAACCGCTCCAGCGGGAGCCCGTCCAGGGTGGGCCAGGTGACGTCCACGTGGTACGGCGCGTCCACATGGGTGCCGGACTGCGAGCCGAGGTGCACGGCCAGCACGTTCACCCCGGCGGTGGCGGTGGTGAGCACGGGCGTCAGGACGACGGCCGGATCGCCGGGGTAGACCGGCATCGCGGTGGTCACCTGATGGGTGAGGTCGACGAGGGTCGCTGCCATGGCGCCCATCCTCGCAGGGGTGAACGCGGATGGGCCCGCCCCGGGGGCCGCCGTATAGAAAGGGGCCATGGGAACAGAAACGCGTCAGCCATGGGTGGTCGGGGTCTCGGGCGCCTCCGGTACGCCGTACGCCGCCTCGGTGATCCGGGCGCTGCTCGCCGCCGGGGAGCCGGTGGACCTCGTGGTCAGCCGGGCCGCCCGGCTGACCATCCTGGACGAGACCGGCATCTCCTTCCGGGACGCGCACTGGCGCGCCGACCTCGCGGCCTGGCTGGGCGGCGACGAGGGCCTCGACGACGTCCGGTACTGGTCGTCCGGGGACTTCGCGGCCGGGCCGTCCAGCGGCTCCTACCCGGCCAAGGGCATGCTGGTCGTCCCCGCGACCACCGGCGCCGTGGCCGGGATCGCGCTCGGCCTGAGCAAGGACCTGCTCCAGCGGGCCGCCAGCGTCACCCTCAAGGAGCGCCGGCCGCTGGTGGTCTGCGTCCGGGAGGCGCCGCTCAACGGGGTGACCCTGAAGCACCTGGTCGAGCTGGACGCGCAGGGCGCCGTCGTGCTCCCCGCCTCGCCCGGTTTCTACGCCGGCGGCTCCACCGTCCGCGAACTGGTCGATTTCGTGGCCGGCCGGATCCTGGACGCCGTCGGCGTCCCGCACACGCTGTACCGGCGCTGGGAGGGCGAGTTGGGCGCGGCCGCCCGCCCGGCAGGCCAGGGCGGGTGAAGGCCGGTCCCGGGGGGAGTGGGCGGCCCCGGGGCAGGAGAGTATGTTCTCTGCGATATCCGGGTTGTTCCGCGCACGGCGCCTTTGAATCCGGATAATGATCTGTGGGTCTGGTGAGGTTCGGAAGGACGCGGACGGTATATGGACACGGTGGACAGACAGCTCATCCAGGCGCTCCGGGAGAACGGCCGCGCGTCCTACGCCGAGCTGGGCCGACTGGTGGGCCTCTCCGGCCCGAGCGTCACGGACCGGATCAACCGTCTGGAGCAGGCCGGGGTCATCACCGGCTACCGCGCGACGGTCAATCCGGCGTCGCTCGGCTTCGGCGTCACGGCCCTGATCGGCCTTCAGCTCACCGACGCGGCCGACCACGAGGACGTCGCGTTCCGGCTGAAGGACCTCGGCGAGGTCGAGGACTGCTGGTTCATCGCCGGTGACGACTCGTACATGCTCAAGGTCCGGGTCTCCGACGTGGAGGGCCTGGAATCGGTGGTCAAGCGGATCTCCGGCACGAAAGGCGTGGCCCGGACCCGTACGACCGTCGTACTCTCCACGAAGTGGGAGAACCGGGTGAGCGAACTCCCGATGGTCGAAGGCGAGTAACACGATGGCACTGGTCGGTCTGGAGGAGCTGCGCGCGGCTCGGCAGCGGATCGCCGGGGTGGCGGTCCGCACTCCGCTGGTCCCCGCCCCCTGGGCGGGCGACGGCGAGCGCCGGCTCTGGCTCAAGCCGGAGAACCTCCAGCCGACCGGCGCCTTCAAGACCCGCGGTGCCTACAACCGCCTCGCCGCGCTCGACGACGAGGAGCGGGCCCGCGGTGTGGTCGCCCAGTCCAGCGGCAACCACGCCCAGGCGGTGGCGTACGCGGCCGGGCTGCTCGGCATCAAGGCCGTGATCGTGATGCCGGACACCTCGCCGGCGGTCAAGGTCGAGGGCACCCGCTCGTTCGGCGCCGAGGTGCTGCTGGTCTCGCCGGAGGAGCGGGACACCGTGCCCGGCGAGCTGGCCGAGCGGCACGGCTACGTCTGGGTGCCGCCCTACGACGACCCGTACATCATCGCGGGCCAGGGCACGGTCGGCCTGGAGATCGCCGAGGACGCCCCGGCCGAGCTGGACACCGTGCTGGTGCCGGTCAGCGGCGGCGGCCTGATCTCCGGCGTCGCGGCCGCCCTCAAGCTCACCCGCCCGGGTATCCGGGTGGTCGGCGTCGAGCCGGAGCTGGCCGCCGACGCCCAGGCCAGCCTGCGGGCCGGCGAGCGGCTGGCCTGGCCGGTCGCCGACACCTACCGGACCATCGCGGACGGGTTGCGCACCCCCTCCGTCGGCGAGCTGCCGTTCCAGCACCTCACCGCGTACGTGGACGACATCGTCACCGTCACCGAGGACGAGATCCGCGCCACGGTGGCCGTGCTGGCCCGGCGCGGCCGGCTGGTCGCGGAGCCCTCCGGCGCGGTCGCCCCAGCGGCGTACTTCCACCGCGCGGGCGAGATCGGTGGCCGCGCGGTGGCCGCCGTGGTCAGCGGTGGGAACATCGATCCGGCGCTGCTCGCGGAGCTGCTCGCGGCGTGACGCCGGCATAGGCGTACGCTCGGTCCGGCAACGATTCGAAGTCGGAGGAGGCGGGGCACCGCATGGACGCAGGGCTCAAGCGCGAGCTGGAGGCGAAGGTCTACGCGGGTGAGCGGCTGACCCGCGAGGACGGGATCGCGCTCTACGAGAGCGACGACCTGGCCTGGCTGGGCGGTCTGGCCCACCACGTGCGGACGCGGAAGAACGGCGATGTCGTCCACTTCAACGTCAACCGCCACCTCAACATGACCAATGTGTGCAACGCGTCCTGCGCGTACTGCTCGTTCCAGCGCAAGCCGGGCGAGAAGGACGCGTACACGATGCGCATCGAGGAGGCCGTCCGCCTCGCCAAGGCGATGGAGGTCGACTCCCTCACCGAGCTGCACATCGTCAACGGGCTGCACCCGACCCTGCCGTGGCGCTACTACCCGCGCTCGCTGCGGGAGCTGAAGGCGGCCCTGCCGAACGTCTCGCTGAAGGCCTTCACCGCCACCGAGATCCACTGGTTCGAGAAGATCAGCGGCCTGCCGGCCGACGAGATCCTGGACGAGCTGATCGACGCCGGCCTGGAGTCGCTGACCGGCGGCGGCGCGGAGATCTTCGACTGGGAGGTCCGCCAGCACATCGTCGACCACGACACCCACTGGGAGGACTGGTCGCGGATCCACCGCCTCGCGCACAGCAAGGGCCTGAAGACGCCCTCCACCATGCTGTACGGCCACATCGAGGAGCCCCGCCACCGAGTCGACCACGTGCTGCGGCTGCGTGAGCTGCAGGACGAGACCGGCGGTTTCCAGGTCTTCATCCCGCTGCGCTACCAGCACGACTTCCACGACTCCAAGGACGGCGTCGTGCGCAACAAGCTGATGGCGCGCACCGAGATGGCCACCGGCGCCGAGGCGCTGAAGACCTTCGCCGTCTCCCGGCTGCTGTTCGACAACGTGCCGCACGTCAAGGTCTTCTGGGTGATGCACGGCGTCACCACCGCGCAGCTGGCGCTCAGCCACGGCGCGGACGACATGGACGGCTCGGTCGTCGAGTACAAGATCACCCACGACGCGGACAACTTCGGCACGCCGAACAAGCTCGGCCGCGACGACCTGCTCGGGCTGATCCGGGACGCCGGGTTCCGCCCGGTGGAGCGCAACACCCGCTACGAGATCATCCGGGAGTACGACGGCCCGGACCTGACGCGCCGGGAGACCCCGCAGGCGATGCGCCTCTGACCGGTCCCCGACCGGCTTCCACCGCCTCCCGGGCCGCCCGTCGGCCCGGGAGGCGGTGTTCTTCACCGGGTCCGCACAGGCCCCCGGGTTTCCCAACCGGGTCCGGGTTTGGCAGGATCAGCGCCATGTCCGGTTCCCATCGCGCCACCGCGTACCCGTCGTACGAGCCGATGCACGAGCCGGTGTACGAGGTGCCGCAGCAGTCCTACGGGGTCTACGAGCAGCAGTCCCACCAGGGCTGGGACGCTCCCGCGCAGGCCGTGGCCGACCCGAACCAGCCGTTCTACGACAGCTGGAACGGCTACCCGCAGCAGGACCACTGGAACCACCAGGCCCACCAGAACCACCCGGACCACCAGGCGGTCTACGTCCCGCAGGTCACTGCCGCCGAGGGCTACGACGCCTACGACCGGCCGTTCCAGCCCCAGCCCGTCGAGCCGGCGGCGCCGCTCGCCGCCGCACCGGTCCGGCCCCGGGGCCAGGCACCCGCGGCCGAACCGGCCGCCGCCGCGGCCGGTCCCCGGGCGGCCGCCCGCGGCCACCGCCGCAAGCCCAAGAAGAAGCGCGGGGGCAAGGCCGTGACCGCCGGCACCGCGCTGCTGCTCGCGGCCGCCGCGGGCTGGTACACCGTCGGCCAGGACTCCGGCCACCCGGGCGTGACCGCCGCCGACGGCCCCGGTCCGGAGGGCGTCTCCGCCCCGGACCAGCCCTCCCCGGCCGCCGCCGCGCCGGCCGCCCAGGCCGCGAGCGACCGGCACACCGGGGCCCCCGCCGCCGACCGCAGCGAGTCCCGCCCGGACGGCTCGGTGGCCGCGATACCCGGTCTGGGGGCCGCCTTCACCGCGCGGATACCCGCCGAGACCACCCAGGTCGTGCTCGCCTCCGGTCAGGACAAGGACGCCAACCGGACCGCCGTCACGCTCTGGACCCGCACCGCCGAGGGCCGCTGGCTGGCCGGCGAGACCTGGCAGGGGCACAACGCCAACAAGGGCTGGACCACCGACCACAACGAGGGCGACCTGCGCAGCCCGATCGGGGTCTTCTCGCTCACCGACGCGGGCGGCCGCAACGCCGACCCCGGCAGCCGCCTCCCGTACGACAAGGACGCCAACTTCGTGGTCTCCGGGAAGGGCTTCGCGGGCGAGTCGCTGGCCGGCTCCTTCGACTACGTGATCGCGATCAACTACAACCGGGTGCCCGGCAACTCGCCGCTCGACCCGCGACGCCCCAGCGGCTCCTCCAAGGGCGGCGGCATCTGGATCCACGTCGACCACGGCGGCCCGACGCACGGCTGCGTCTCGGTGCCCGAGGACAAGATGGCCCAGCTGATCCGCACCCTCGATCCGGCGGCCCATCCGGTGATCGTGATGGGTGACTCGGCCTCACTGGCCGCCTGAACCGGCCGTCCGGACCGCCGCCACTCCCCAGGCGCCGCAACGGCCCTTGTCGGCCTCCTACAGCTTCCGGGGGCGGATCCTGTAGCCGGTCGCGCCCCGCTGACCAGCGGGTAACCCGGTTGAGTGGCTGTATGAGCGGTTCGCGCATTGTGGCACTCGGCCACTACCAGCCCCCCAAGGTCCTCACCAACGACGACCTGGCGGTGCTGGTCGACACCGACGACGAGTGGATCCGCAGCCGGGTGGGGATCCGGACCCGCCACATCGCCGAGGGTGAGACCCTGGTCGACCTGGCCACCGAGGCGGCCCAGAAGGCGCTGGCCAACAGCGGCCGCTCGGCCGCCGAGATCGACCTGGTCGTGGTCGCCACCTGTACCGCGGTCGAGCGCAGCCCCAACACGGCCGCCGCCGTCGCCGCCCGCCTCGGCGTGCGCGCGCCCGCCGCCTACGACATCAACACGGTCTGCTCGGGCTTCTCCTACGCGCTGGCCACGGCCGACCACGCGATCCGGGCCGGTGCGGCCACCCGCGCGCTGGTGATCGGCGCCGAGCGGATGTCGGACACCCTCGACTGGACCGACCGGACCACCTGCGTGATCTTCGGGGACGGTGCCGGCGCGGCGGTGGTGGAGGCCCAGGAGGAGGGCGCCGAGCCGGGCATCGGCCCGGTGGTCTGGGGCTCGGAGCCGGAGAAGAGCGACGCCGTGGTGATCACCGGCTGGGATCCGGTGATCAGCCAGCAGGGCCAGTCGGTGTTCCGCTGGGCCACCACCCAGATCGCCCCGCTGGCCCGGAAGACCTGCGAGAAGGCCGGCATCGACCCGTCCGAGCTCAAGGGCTTCGTGCCGCACCAGGCGAACCTGCGGATCATCGACGCGATCGCCGCCAAGCTGGGCGCGCCCGACGCGGTGGTCGCCCGGGACGTCGTGGTGTCCGGCAACACCTCGGCCGCGTCCATTCCGCTGGCCTTCTCCAAGATGGTCGAACGCGGCGAGCTGTCGCCCGGCGACCCGGTCCTGCTGTTCGGCTTCGGCGGCGGCCTGGCGTACGCCGGCCAGGTCGTCCGCTGCCCCTAGCGGCCCCCTGAGCATCCAGGGCACCCCAGGGCACCCCAGGGAGCCCCAGGGCGCCCGCCACGGCCCCTCCGGGCCCCCGGGCGTCCCCGGAGGCCCGGAAGCCCCCTCTCACACGCACATGCCGGTGGGGGGGGGGGGGGGGCCAGTTGGTTTCCACCCGCACGTCCTGGCCAGCTGTGTCAGGCCGGGGGAGTCCCCC